>NZ_JBQQBP010000008.1:0-387063 GCF_052245875.1 Actinomadura sp. 3N407 | reverse complement strand
GACCGCGCAGGCCAAAAGAGAGCCACACGACCAGCGTGGGCAGCCGCAAAGAGAGCGACGGCCCGGGCGCCTGGACCGAGCCTGGCCGGGCACCGGTCCTGAGGCAATGAAACAAGTAGCCGCGAAGCGTTCGAGAGCCGCGGGGATCTGCCATGGCGAAGTCGGCCGATCATGGGTGTGGCCAGCGTGGTGGACGTGGGTCGGTCAGCAGATCTGGGCACCGATCATCTTCGAGGGCAATGGGCGGAAGGTGTTCGAGCGGTGTACATCCGCTTGAGGCCGCTCCGGGGCCGGAAACTGAAGCGCCCCTGACCATTTTCCTGCTGGTCAGAGGTGTGGAGGTGGGCAGGGGGGGTCGAACCGCCGACCTTCCGCTTTTCAGAAGTAAAGAACCACCCTGTCGCCATGGCGTCTACCGAGGTTGGACGGTGCCCGACGTGCGCCCGTGGTGCTGCTTGGTTGCCGTCGTTGTCGTCAGAGCTGTCGTCACCCTCCGGCCCGTCGACCTTGGCCTTTCAACCGCCGGACGTGCCGCTCATGCTGTCCGGCTCGGCGTCGCTGGGCGCGGTCGATGAGCAACGCTCGCGGGTCGGCTGCCAGCTCGTACAGCTCGACCTCGAACGGGTCGGCGTCGTACTCGATGAGTCGGGCCAAGGCTTCCCGGTCTTGCTCGACAGTGCCTCGCCGGCGCACACGGTCCCGCCAGACTCGCCCGCTCGCCTCCGCCGCGTCCACGCCTCGACGGTAGCCCAGGACGGGCGCCCAGAGCACTGCGAGAAACGCACATGCTTCGAGGACAAGCCAGGTCAGGAGCGGCGCCCCGAAGATCCACCTTCTAGAAAGTCGGCCGCCCCAAGATCGCCACCATCACCGCAGGTAGACCAGTGTGCGCCCCGGTCGCCGGTGCCAGCAGTCGTAAGCCTCTGTTGCGGTACTTCCGTGCTGTACCTTCCAGCCCCATGACGGGGCTATGTCCTGCCCCCTTGTGAGAGTTGCCCCATCCAAAAATTTGAGCGTCCAGCCCATGACGTATGTCAATTTTCTTGTATGAGTGATCCGTCGGCGGAGCGGATCCATCGTACCCCTGCCGCATCACGGAAGGTGATCTCTACCAAAAACATCTCATTGCGGAGATGGTGTGGAACTTCTTCATACTCATCTTCCGTCAGTTCTAGCAGAATAAACTTAGTCTCGTGGGGTGGAAGTACGGCGATGTTTTCAAAGAACCAATCGCCTCCGTCAGTCGGCTCACCATCACTTGCCGGCCGAAATACCGGGTAGATATCGAATACAGGAAGATCGGACGCATTCCGCACAAAAGCACCAAACGAATTCTCTCCGGGGACGTCATTTGATGCTGGCGCGAACCACGCCGCAATTTTCTCTGCCTGGCTGCGGCTTTCTGCTTCATAACGGGCCCTGCGTTCCTCGGCCGCGCGTTCGTCACGCTCGGATTCAAGCCTGTAGATGCGATGGGCGTAGATCACTGTGAGGACCAGGCCAACGAGCGTGAGGACGGCTACAAGAGCGCTGACCCACGTGGGGACGTCGCCCCAATCGAGCTTTGCGCTGCTGGCCGAGAGGCGCGGGAGAGGCATGCGATCAAGCATTGCCCAAAACGTTGATCAATAGTGCCCGATCTAACCAGCGTAGAGCATCTGATTACAAGCAAGATCAGCGATGTCCAGGAGCGTCCCCACATATCCCTTGACCAGGGCCGCGACCTCCCGCACGTCCACACCCGTCCAAGCTCATCCAACCCCGTTGTTAGCACTGCCGTTAGCACCCACACTCGCCCCGGAGGGTGCGCCCGCGCGAACGGCGAGACGGTGTGACAGACGGATTCGCGCGGGCGTGCCCTCCGGCCCGCGGGGGGCTGGGGGCCGCGAGGCCCCCGCTTCACACACGCTAAGCCCGTAGAAAAGGGTTCTTGCCGTCCCTGCACCGCTCCTGAACAAGCGCATCCCACTCTGCCTCAGAAAGCGGGCAGTCCACAAGTTTCCAGAACTCCGCTTTTTGAAGACAACACTGCCTAGCCATGAGGCCAGCAAGATGTTCATTTATCTCTTTGGCGCTATGGGATATCCGGGTAACAAGAGTGGTGACACCATCAACATCCTTCCGGAGCATGTGATGATGATTCTCGTCCGGAACCATGCCCTTAGCGGTGAGGGCGGTTGCGACCTTTTCGACCTTTACGCTACGGGCCATTGGTCCTACCTAAGGGGTATCGAAGTACGTCCGAAGTTCCCTCAGATGGTACTCAAGTTCGGGTGAAAGGGCGGGTTGTTCGCTAAGGAACTCCAAGTGCTCCCGGAGCGCTGCGTGCAGGTCCACCACCGCCTCGCGCAGAGTTACGCCGACACCGAAAACGCCAGTAGCAGTATCGGCCAGCGAGGTCAATCCATCGCTCTGTTGCACGAAGACGTATATGGGGCGAGCAAGATCCTCAATAAAGATGAGTACCCTCTTGCGTGGCTCGCCCGGAAAAGTGACTACCTCGCTAGAAGATTGTTCTACAGTCTTACTGGCGGATTGTTCGACCTTGACGCGGGTGGGTCGGCTGCGGACTACAGGGAATGCGATGGTGGTGCTGGCGCTGTTGGTGGCTGACTCTGCCTCAACCTGCACCCTTGACGATGAGGCAACGGCTTCACCCAATGCCATGACGCTCATGCCTATCCTCCTGCATCGGCCTGATCGGGTCCGCCATCTTCGAGCAGCTTGTTGAGTAGATCCGCCAATTCCTTGAGGCGCTTTTTGGAAAGGCTGACCCTTGCCACGGGTTGAACCTTTACGTGGTGGAGTTCCTGGGCAGCTTGCCGTTGCTCCTCCGTGCTGCCGACCAAAATGGGTGGAGCGAGGTATCCCAGGCTCAAGATCGCTTCGTCTGCGCCCGGTCCCGCAGGGGCGCTCAACTGGAGCAAGAACTGGTTGACCGCCATGATCGGGACCTTCTCGGCATCCTTCCAGCTCACGGCAAGGTTCAGTGTCTGAGTCACGGGTTCACTCACCCTTCGATGATGCCATGCGTACTCGTATGGCTGTCGTGCCCCTGCTCCAGCTTTTCATGACCGCTCTTGGACACAAAGGCTTCTTTCAGGACTGCTTGGCGGACGGGCGGCGTGGCGTGGCGGGACCGGACGGGACAGGCCGCACGCCCGGCGCGCCGGGGCGGGCGGCCGCCGGCGGCCGCGTAGCGGGCGCCCTTTAAGACGTAGAGAAAGTCCTCATCCGGCACGGGTCGCACTTCGCTGACCTGCGGTTATGGCATGAGTCTGGTTAGGGTTCTGCGGGTTTGGTCGGCGAGGCTGGTGGCTGCGCCTAGGCGGTTGTCGATGGTGATGTGTGCTGAGTTGGGTGGGTCGTCGGTGTTGACGGTGCTGGCATAGGCGTCCCAGTTGGCGAGTTTCCAGCCGTCGCGGGGGGCGTCGCGTTGCTCGATGTACTCGTGCATGGTGTCGATGTCGCTGTGGACCCAGATGGACGTCACGTCTACGCCCTTGGCTTGACATCGGTGGGTGAGGCGGGGGAGCCAGCTCGGGTTGTTGAGTTCGGTGATGAACGGGGCGGCGAGGATGATCGATACGCCGCAGTCGATGTTGCCGTAGGCGGCGTTCATCAGGCATCGGTACTCGTGCGGGCGGACTTCGGCGCGGTAGAGGGTGGTGTGGCGGTCGTGCTGGTCGGCGCCGAGTGAGATGAGCAGGCGTTCGGTCATGCGGCGGGTGAGGGCGTCCTTGTCAAGGAACGCCCAGCCTGAGAGGTCGGACAGGAAGCGGGCGAACTCGGTTTTGCCGGATCCGGCGTAGCCGCCGACCAGGACCAGGACGGGGTTGCCGCCGGCGTTGGCGACGGCGCGGCCGTGCCAAGCGTTGGCCAGGCGGGTCTTGAGGGTGTCGGCTCCGGGGAAGAAGGCGGACAGGTCGAACGGGGTGCCGTCGTGGTCAGGGTCGTTGCCGTGGGCTTGGGCGGCCATGCGTTCCAGGACGGAGAGCGCGACGTTGTGCGCGCGGGCGAGGTAGGGAAGCCAGTCGTCGGGGATGCGTATGCCGCGTTCCCAGCGGGACACCTCGTGTCGGGTGATCGTGTCAGAACCGGCGAGGTCGCAGAGTTGGGCGGCTAGGGCGCGTTGGCTTCTGCTGCCTCGTAGGCGTGCCAGGTATGCGCCGAATGCTCGCCTTGCCTCGGTCGTCATGGGCGGCTACCTCCTGTGAGCAAGTCTGGCCCCCGGGTGGCCCCCTGTCAGGCTCCTTTGTAAATCGCGGGGCGGCGGGACGCTGGCGGGGCGGTTGACGACATGCCGCGCGGGCCGATCCGGCTCGACGACCACCCGTGAGGAATCCCGCGATGGAAACGCGTGCGCAGACTGATGACCCGGTGCTTGATCGGCTCCGGGAGGAGTTCACCGGACATCGGATCTGGCGGGCTCGGCGCTGGGATGGGCGGCCCGGTGACTGGGTCGCGACGCTGCATGATCCCTCCGCCGGCGTCGACCCGACGGTGATCCGGGCGGACTCGGTGGCGCTGCGTGAGGCGCTGGTGCTGGAGGCGCAGCGTGCGGGCCGCCCGGTGATCAAAAGGGCGTGGTGATGGTTGCTTGGACTCCCCCGCCATCACCGGAAGGGGCTGCCTCTGAGCGCGGGGCGGCTCCGGGGGAGGCTGAGGTGGCGCGGCGGGTGCTTGTTCCCCCGGATGCACTGGCCGCGCTGCCTCGGCCGGTGACGGCGCGGCGGCTGCTCAACAGGCTGCGGCGGGCGCTGCGGCGTGAGGGGTGGAGGACCGAACGCCGGTACGACTATGCGGTGCCGTTGTTGCGGGTGTACTCGCCGGGCACGTCGTGTATCGGGGACAGCGTCGCCGTTGTCGGGGTCGGTGGTGAGTGGTGGTACCGGTCGAGTACCGGGGAGCTGCTCGCGCCGTGTTCGCGGGTCGACCTGGCCGTGAGTGGGGTCTCGGCTCTGCTGATGCCGTGGGTGTCGGCCGCGGCCTCGTCGCGGAGGACGGGCGGGGCCTGATGGATGCCGGGGCGGCCCTGGAGGAGGTTGCGGAGCGCTTCGGGGTTCCGTGCTGGCTGGGGCGCGCTACCCGGACCTATTGGGCGCTGGTGCGCTGTAGCGGCGGGTGGCGCCTGGTGGAGGCGTTGACGGTTCGAGAGCTGGCCATGGCCATCAGACGGCCAGACGGGTGGCCATGGCCGTGACGGCCGCGCGGCAGAGGGAGACGTTGGGGCGTGGTCCCCTGTCGCGCGGCCGTCTTCTAATCGAGGTCGGGCGGGACGGTCACGGGCGGCCGGGGGCCGGTGGTCACGGTGGTGATGATGCGGTGGGCTGTCTGGGCGGGGTCGGTCTGGTCGGTGTGTATGACCAGGTTGAAGACCGGTTCGGCGGTGGCGTGGAGGTCGCTGCGGGTCTCGTCCCATGCCTGGAGGCGGATGGGTGTGTCGACGTCGCCGCGGTGCTTGGAGCGGTCGGCACAGACTGCTCGGGGGATCCAAAGGAGGACGGCGGTCCAGTCGAGCGGTACGGCGGCGCGTAGGCGTTGCAGGTCGGCGAGGTTGCCCATGTGCACGACGGGGATCCGGTCGGCCTCGACCAGGGCGGCGACGTCGTCGCGGTCGACGGCGTAGACGTTGCCGTAGCGGTGGGTCTCGACGGCCAGACGGCCGATGGCGCGCAGCTTGTCCAGGTCGGCGGGTGAGATGTGGCGGTAGCCGGTGGTGCGGCCGGTGCCGACTTTGAGTTTGGGCAAGGGCGCGTATCGGGTGTCCTGGCGTGCCAGCTCGGCCGTGACGGTGTCCTTGCCGCTGGTGGGTGGACCGTAGAGGATCACGCCGTGACTGGTCATGGAAGGACCCTACGCAGCGCCTCCCGTGTCTGGTCGGCGATGCTGATCGCGGCGCCTAGCCGGTTGTCGACGGTGAGGTGGACGCCGGGCGGACTGGCCTGGGTGTCGAGCGTGGCGGCGTAGGCGTCCCAGTTGGCGAGCTTCCACGCGTCGCGTGGGGCGTCGCGGAACTCGATGTACTCGTGCATGGAGTCGACGTCGCACCGGACCCAGATCACGGCGACGTCCACGCCCTTGGCCTTGCACCGGTTGGTCAGGCGGCTCAACCATGCTTCGTTCTTCAGTTCGGCGATGAACGGGGCGGCGAGGATCGTGGATATGCCGCAATCGATGTTGTCGTTAGCGGTGTCCATGAGGCAGTTGTATTCCAGTGGCCTGACCTCTTTTAGGTAGAGGTCGGTGTGGCGGTCGTGGGGGTCGCCGTCCAGGGAGGTCAACAGGCGTTCGGTGAGGCGTCGTGTTAGCGAGTCCTTGTCGAGAAATGCCCACCCGGATACGTCGCCGAGAAACCGCGCGAACTCGGTTTTTCCTGATCCGGCGTAGCCGCCGACCAGGACAAGGGTGGTCGTGGCGATGCTGCCGCTCATGGCCCGGCCTCGCCATGCGCTGACCACTCGGGCTTTGAGCGCGTCGCCGGCGGTGGGGTCACGGTCCTGGGTCTGGTCGGAGACGCGGTCCAAGCCCTGTGAGATGGCGGACGCGGCGTCGTCCGTGGCGGCAGGGCTGAGCGGGCCTGGCAACGGGAGCGTGAGGTCTCCGGACTCCTCGGCGGGAAGTGGGAGACGGAATCCCAGTTCGGGCTCGCTGGCCTCGTACATGAGGCAGTAGGCGCGGCGGTAGTGCGGGCCTGGGTACATGTTGCCGTTCTCGTGGCCCCACAGGGTTTGGAAGTTCGCCGCGACTCTGAGCCCTCCCCGATGGGCGACTTGGCGCAACTTGTCGCCTGCGGCCTCAAGACTCAGTCCGTGGTTCTCCCGGCGTTCACGGAGCTTGCGGGGCTGCCAACCGCTTCGCTGCTTGGTCGTGCTCAAATCCCAGCCTTTCCGGTTTCAGTAGATACCGACACATATCGGTGCGTGCTCGGCGTCTACTCGGGGGCGTGAAAGCGGACGTATAAACAGACGTGAAAGAACCCGATGAAGCATTAATGATGGGCTTTGCGTGCCTCCTGAACTGAAATACCGGTGTGCCGAACGAGAGAACGGATCAGGACAGGAGGCGGTCACCGGTGGCGGCGGACGGCGAGCATGAGCAGACTCCTCGGGAGTTGTTGGAGCTGATTCTCGCCGAGTTGGACGACCTCACTTGCCGGGTTGATCAGCTTGAGGACGCTCTGAGAACACGGTCCGCTCAATCCGGGCGACGCGTTCGCCCAGGTCCCGGACAGCGGCGAGAACTTCCGTGAGCTGCTTCGTTGTCACGTCGGCCTCGGCGGCGGGCGCGGCCTGGCTCGTCGGGTCGGTGTCGGCCTGGTCGCGGACGAACACGCCCTTGCCCTGCTGGCCGATCACCATGCCCTCGGTCCGCAACACGCTGATGGCGGCCTTCACCACTCCGGCGGATACGTCGTACTCCTCGCCGAGTCGGGCGGTGGACGGCAGGGACTGGCCGGGTGCTAGCCGTCCGTCGTTGATCTGTTGCCGCAGGTCATCGGCTATCTGGAGATACCCGGGCTGGCCGGTCCTCTTGACCATCGTCCGCCTTCCTTCGGGGGCCTGCACTCAAGTTCAGCACACACGACCGACCAAGAAAACCATGGCGGCCTTGACAACTTAGACAGCTAAGTAGACTATGTTGTCTAAGTGGAACTACGAACCTCGGAGGTTCTTCGTGCGCAACATCCCGGTGAACGTGTCGACGTTCACGTTCGTGTGCGTGTCGGCGCCGCGTCCCAAGCTGGTCAGTCAGGAGACGGGCGAGGTCAAGATGGACCGCAACGGTCAGGCGGTGTTCACGGTGGGCCTGGCGGCCGCCGACCCGATGGGGCGGGTGGAGTTGCTCAACGTGGCGGTGCCCGGCGACCAGTCGGTGACCATCGGCGAGATCGTCACCCCGGTCGGCCTCGTCGCCTTCCCCTGCGGTTCGTCCCGCCCAAGACCGACGACTCAACGCGAACCATCCCGCTGCCGGACCTGTGCGTCACGGCGCTCTGTGAGCACCGGGTGTTGCAGGACGCCGAACGGGCCGACGCCTGGCCGCGCTGGCAGGATCGTGGGCTCGTCTTCCCGTCCAGCCTCGGCACTCCCATGGAGCCGGACAACCTTCGCCGTAGCTGGGGCCGTATCCGTGCGGCGGCTGATCTCGGCGACATGCGGCTTCACGACATGCGCCACACGTGCGTCTCGCTGCTCCTGGACCTCGGCGTTCCGCCGCACATCGTGCGAGAGATCGTCGGACACAGCGACATCGAAGTGACCATGACGATCTACGCACACGCGGCCCTCGACGAGAAGCGCGCGGCGCTCCGGAAGCTGGGGGATGCCCTCGGCTAGGGACGTTGTCGTCAGGACTGTCGTCAAAAGGCCCGGAACCGATAATGGTTCCGGGCCTTTTGGCTGGTCGTATGGGGTGGGCAGGGGCGGGGTCGAACCGCCGACCTTCCGCTTTTCAGGCGGACGCTCGTACCGACTGAGCTACCTGCCCAGGACGCGTGGTGCGCCTGGCGGTCCTGACGGGATTTGAACCCGCGGCCTCCACCTTGACAGGGTGGCGAGCACTCCTAGCTGCTCCACAGGACCTTGCTGCTCCGAGCTTAGTGGCTTCGGAGGGTGTGTCTTGGCGGGTTGCCCCGCGCTTGGCGACGTCCGAGAGCATACGCGATGGCCGAGGTGGTCGCCAACTCGATATCCAGGGGGCCGGCGCGGGCGTCAGGGGGAGATGCCGGGCCGATACGTGCATCGGGGGGTGGTGGTTCGGTGGCTGGGGCGTGGCATGATCCCTGGTAGCGGTTCCTTCCCTCCGGAGGCGCACGTGACCAGCATGCTTGAAATCCGTGTGCGGTGGGTGCTGCTCGTGGTGGTGGGCTCCGCGAATCTGGTCGGTGCGCTGGTCGTGTTGTTGTTCGCGACGTTCGTGCTGCCTGATCCGCCGTTGGA
The DNA here is from genome assembly GCF_052245875.1 of Actinomadura sp. 3N407. Taxonomy (NCBI): domain Bacteria; kingdom Bacillati; phylum Actinomycetota; class Actinomycetes; order Streptosporangiales; family Thermomonosporaceae; genus Actinomadura; species Actinomadura sp. 3N407. Next base: position 378,121 of record NZ_JBQQBP010000008.1, on the reverse strand, counting down.
CGATCGCGACTATGCCCGTCAGGTGAACGCGGTGGCGTTCTTCAGTTATCCCGTGGTCGCGGCGCCCGTGGCGTTGATCTCGGGATTGTGGCTGTGGCGGCCCGTTGTCAGGCTCGTCCGGGACGGGGGGACCGCCGATCGGCAGCAGAGGCGGGCCGTGCTGCTCGGGCCGCTTCGGTTGACGCTGCTCGTCGGTGGGTTGTGGGTTGTCGGGGCGCTGGGGTGGGCTGTTCTCGATCTTGTGCTGTTCACCGGGCGGCTGGCGGTGAAGACGGGGTTGACTTGCCTGCTGGGTGCGGCCACGACCTGCACGATTGTTTATCTGCTGTCGGAGCGGCTGTTGCGGCCTGCGGCGGCGCTGGTGCTGGCGGCGGAGCGTCCGCGCCGGGTCCGGTTGCCGGGGGTGACGACGCGGGTGATGCTCGCGTGGGCGCTGGGGACGGCGATTCCGGTACTCGGGCTGATTTGTGTGGCTGTCGCCGCGTTGGCTGCGCCCGACATCAATGTTGTGCAGCTCGCGATCACGATCTTGGGGCTTGGTGGGGTCGCGCTGCTGGCGGGGGTTTATGTCACCTATATGGCGACCCGGGCGATCGCTGATCCGATCAAGGCCGTCCGGAAGGGGATGGCGCGGGTCGAGCGGGGCGATCTCAGTGCCGAGGTCGCCGTGTACGACGCGAGTGAGGTCGGGCAGCTCCAGGCCGGGTTCAACCATATGGTCGCGGGGCTCCGTGAACATGAGCGGTTGCGTGACCTGTTCGGACGTCATGTGGGGGAGGAGGTCGCCGACCTGGCGCTGGAGCGTGGCGACATCACGCTCGGTGGTGAGACCCGTGAGGTGGCGGTCCTGTTCGTCGACCTCACCGGTTCGACCAGGCTGGCGGACACGCGGAGCCCGGACGAGGTGGTCGGGCTGCTCAACAGGTTCTTCGGTGTCGTGGTGACGGTGGTGGCCCGGCACGGGGGGTGGATCAACAAGTTCGAAGGGGACGCCGCCCTCGCGATCTTCGGGGCGCCGACGCAGGTGGAGGATTCGGCCGGCGCGGCGCTCGGTGCCGCGCGGGAGCTTGCGCTGCGGCTTCGGGTCGAGGTCCCGATGCTGGACGCGGGGATCGGCGTGTCGGCGGGTCCCGTGGTGGCCGGGTACATCGGCAACGAGCAGCGGTTCGAGTACACGGTGATCGGTGATCCGGTGAACGAGGCGGCGCGGCTCAGCGACATGGCGAAGACGATGGCGGGGCGTGTGCTGGCGTCGGCGGTCGTGTTGGAACTCGCCCACCTCGCCGAGTCGGACGAGTGGGACCTCGGCAGGTCGGTGACGCTGCGTGGCCGGAGCCGTCCGACCAGGCTGGGCACGCCCCGGCCGCCTGTGCCGCCGCTCCCCGTCCAGGGGGAGCCGGTGACGGTGAGGACGCCGGCCGTCCGGCGTGTGCGCGTCCCGCGCCGGCTGCGGCGAAGCCGGAAACTGCTGCTCGGCGCGCTGATCCTTTCGAAGGCGGCCAAGGACGCCAAGCAGGACGACGGCGAATAGTCCCTCTGTTCTGATCAAAGGACCGTGTCCGCTCACGTGTCACGCGGAGCCGATGCGTATCGTCAGCGGCTGTACACGGTCTGCTACCGGCCCGTAACTCCGGTGTCACCGGACGGCCCGAGGCTTGGGGCGGACACGCCCAGCTCCCGGAAGGTGACCATGCACCGACGTACTCGTATCGCGCTCATCGCCGTCACGGCGTCGACGGCGATCGTCGTCCCCGCCGCGTCCGCCGCCGCGGATCCCGGCCCCGTCCCGTCCCCGCCGCCCGGTGCGCCCGAACCGCGCCCGCGTGTGAACGCCTCGTCGGATGCCGAGGTCACGAACGTCGCGCACCGCGGGGCGTCCGCGTACGCGCCGGAGAACACGCTCGCCGCCGTCAAGCTGGCCAAGACGCAGCGGGCGGACGTGTTCGAGATCGACGTCCAGGAGTCCAAGGACCACAAGCTGGTCCTCATGCACGACACCACGCTCGCCCGGACGACGAACGTCGAGGAGGTGTACCCGGACCGGGCGCCCTGGAAGGTCTCCGACTTCACCCTCGCTGAGATCAAGAAGCTGGACGCGGGTTCGTGGTTCGCGAAGAAGTACAAGGGTGAGCGAGTCCCGACGCTGGACCAGGTGCTCAGGGCCATGCGCGGCCGTGGCCTCGGGATGCTCCTGGAGATCAAGAGCCCGGCGCTCTACCCGGGTATCGAGAAGCGCATCGCAGCCTCGCTGAAGCGCTCGCCGTCGTGGCTGCGGCACGACCCGAGCGAGCGCCGCCTGGCCGTCCAGTCGTTCGACTGGGAGTCCGTGCGCCGCTTCCACTCGGTGATGCCCAGGGTGCCGACGGGGCTGCTCGGTACACCGAAGGTCAAGGACCTGCCCGAGCTGGCGTCCTACGCCGATCAGATCAACCCCACGTACGGCGACCTGACCGCGTCCTACATCAAGAAGGTGCACGCGGCCCGCATGGACGTCCTCACCTGGACGGTGAACGACCGCGGGCAGATGAGAAAGGCCGTCCAACTCGGTGTGGACGGGATCATCACCAACAAGCCGGACGTTCTCCGCCGCGTCCTCCGGGAGTCCGCCACCCGCTCGGCGGCCTGAGCGCCACGCCGCCCACGGGCTCCGGGGCAGCGTTCGATCAACGTCGCGACAACGAGAGCCGGATCGCCGCGTCGGCTGATGTCAGGCGGCGAGCGCGGTGATCACGAGGGCTGATCACGAGGCCGGCTGATCACGAGGCCGGCTGGTCCGGGGTCGGCTGGTCCGGGGGTGCGGGGAGGCGTTCGCGGGCGCGGGTGATCAGAGCGCGCGCCGCGGGGCTGCGCGGGCCCTCGGCTCGCCAGGCGAGCGCGATCCGGCCGGTCAGCCGGGGCCGGACGATCGGCATCGCGTGGAGGTCGCCGGGAAAGCCCCGCGCGGCGGACTCCGGGAGGACGGCAACGCCTAGACCGTGCGCGGCGAGCTGCGCCAGCACGGGCGGTTCGCCGGCCTCGAACGCGATTCGCGGGCTGAGGCCGGCGTCCCTGCACGCCTCGTCCAGGACGGCGCGCACCCCGGTGCCCTTCGGCAGGCTGACGAGGTTTTCGTCGGCGAGGGCCCGCAGCGGGACCGTGGACCTCCGCGCCAGCGGATGATCACGGCTGACGGCGGCGAAGAGGTGCTGCTCGATGACGACCCGGGTCGCGATGCCTTCGGGAGGTTCGCCGCCGAGGCTGAGGAACGCGAGATCGACCCGCCCGTCCCGCAGCGCCTCGGCCAGCGTCGCGGTGTCGTCCTGGATGACCGTGATCTCCACATTCGGATGGTCGCGGTGGAAACCGGACAGCATGCCGGGCAAATCCAGGGACTGAATCCAGTCGACCGTGCCGATCGTGACGCGCCCGCGCAGCAGCCCCGTCAGCTCGTCCACCGACCGCCGTGCGCCCTCGACCGCCGCGAGCGCGGCCCGCGCGTAGGGGAGGACCACCGCGCCCGCCTCGGTCAGCCGGACGGTCCTTCCGGACCGGTCGAGCAGCGGCTGCCCCAGTTCCCGTTCCAGTTGCCGGATCTGGGCGCTCACGCCCGGCTGGGCGACGTGCAGCCGCGCCGCCGCCTTGGTGAAGCCGGCCTCTTCCGTCACCGCCACGAAGTACTCAAGCTGGCGCAGCTCCATAACCAGTGATGCTAACAGTGGGCTCGTCCAGCGCTGAGGCTTCTGCCCGCTCCGCGGGGCGATGAACGATTTCTTTGGCCTCTCTTGGGTGCGTCACTGCTGTTCAGAGGACTGATTCCGGTCTGGGCGGTGATTACCTCACCTGCGGGAGGTCGGGTGAACGGACGGCACACATGGTCCATACGGGTGCGGATGACCGTGATTGCCGGGACGGTCGCCGCTCTGATCTGCGTGATGCTGAGCATATTGATCGTCGTCGGGCTCCGTGGCCGCGCGACGGACTACGAGCGGAACAAGGCCGCCTCCTCGGCACTGCGGATCGCCTACGAGGTCGATCGGCGAAGGGTGCAGGGCGCGCTCACCGCGCCGGAAGACGTCGTCGTGCAGCTCCTGAACGATCGGCGCGCGGTGGTCGCCGGTACGGAGAGGGCGCTGGACGGGCCGCCGATCGCCCGATTCCACCCGGCGGAGCCGAACATCTACGCCGACCGGGTGCTCTGCCCGCCCGCGGGGCTCGACCGCTGCATGTGGGTGCTCGCGCTCCGCGTCTACAGGCAGGGCGGAGACTGGGTCATCTACGCGGCAACCCCCACCATCCCCTGGTATGTCAGCCCCGGCCTCCTCATGTTCCTGATCAGCACGTCCCTCCTGGTCACGTTGCTGGTGTGCCTGCGGGCCTGGGGGACGGTCGACCGCACCCTCGCCCGGGTGGACGCGATCCGCGCCGAACTGGCGGAGATCACCGCGAGCAGGTCGGGCCGCCGCGTGACGGTGCCGGAGAACCAGGACGAGATCCGATGGCTCGCCGAGGCCGTGAACGCGACCCTCGACCGCCTCGACAGCGCCCTGGGGCGGCAGCGCACCTTCACCTCCGACGCGTCCCACGACCTGCGCAGCCCCATCACCGCCGCGCGCGCCCAGATCGAGGAGGCGCTGCTGTTCCCGGACAACGTCGACTGGCCGCAGACCGGCCGGGCCGTCCTGCAGAGCCTCGAACGGCTGCAGGCGATCGTGATCGACCTGCTGCAGCTCGCCCGCCTGGACGCCGGGGCATGGCAGGGAACGGAGATGATCGACCTCGGTGCCCTCGTCACCATCGAGGTCGCGAGATCCGACCGCACCAAGCGGATCGTCCCGCACCTCCAGGAAGGCGTGACGGTGCGCGGTGACCGGCTCCGGCTCGTCCGGCTGCTGACGAACCTGCTGGACAACGCCGAACGCCACGCCGACACACGGGTCGACATCACCGTGCGCCGCGAGGGCGACGCCGGCGTCCTCGAAGTCCAAGACGACGGCGCCGGCGTCGCCGAGCAGGACCGGGAGCTCGTCTTCCAGCGCTTCGCCCGCCTTAAGGCCGGCAAGGAACGGGACGCCGGCGGTACCGGCCTCGGCCTCCCCATCGCCCGCGAGATCGCCAGACTCCACGGCGGGACGCTCACCATCGAGGACAGCGACCGAGGCGCCCGGTTCGTCCTGCGCATCCCCCGCTCCGTCCCAAAGATCAACGACCACCCCAAGTAGGACACGGAGCGAGGCAACCCGAGACTCGGACGAGACACACACGAGACGACGCGCGAGCCGGGTCTGCAGGACGAGACGCGCGCGGGGAAGGAGGCGGGGCGCGGAAAACCCCGCGGTGCGTCGTGCACGCGGGGTCGAGAGGGGTGTGCGGGCCCGCGCGGGGACGGGCCGGACGGTGGTGCCGCAGGTCAGACGGCCGACTGTGCGGGCACGCCGCGCAGGTGGATCCAGCCTTCGGTCTTGAGCTTCTTCACCCGGCAGCTGATGGGCTCGTACTCGGCGGGGTTCACGTGGCCGGCGCTGTGGGTGATGACGGATTCGTAGACGAACTGCGAGGCGATGAAGCCGAGGTCGGCGCCGGTTGCGGCGAGCCGGTCCTTGAGGGGGCGCGCGTCCAGGAGCCGGGCGGTGTGGATGAGGGCCCAGCCGGTGACGCCTGGCGGGTCGGGCATCACGGGTCCGACGTCCACCGCCACCCTGAGCTGGATGCGGACGGCGCCGCTCGACCGCTGGTTGTGGCGGCGCAGCCGCACGGCGAGGGCGGCGAGCATGGGGTCGATGACGGCGGCCGTCGGCACCTCGGGAGGCACGACGATCAACGCGCCGTCGCCCCGGTCCTCGGTGTGGCAGGCGTCCCAGGGGACCCGCGACTCCTCGAACGCCTCGCGCAGGACGGCGTACATGGCGTGCCGCATGTCGAGGCGGTCCGCGTCGTTGCGGTGGGACGCGGTGAAGCCGGCGATGTCGGTGTAGACGATCGTGCAGTTCTGGCCCGCCCAGGACGGTCCGGGCGGGGTGATGACCATGGGCTGCGTCGCCTGCGCATGGGACGGGGCCCGGGGGGCCGCCACCGGGTGGACCGGCCAGGACCCGCCGCCCGGCGACCGCACCATGTACGCCGATCCTCCAGTGGCCGCGGGGTATGGGGCGTGACCCACCGGCGGGTAGGTCAGCTGTGCCGGCCCGGTCGCGTAGGTCTGCGCTGAGGTCGCGTATGGCTGCGTTCCGGTCGCGTAGGTCTGCGTGTCTGTTCCGTATGGCTGCGTTCCGGTCGCGTGGGGATGTGTTTCAGGCGGGTAGGGCGGTGCTGCGATCGCGTACGGGGGTGTTCCGGTCGCGTACGGGTTGGCTGTGGTCGTGTGGCCCGGCGGCGTTCCGGTCAGGCAGGGCGGCTGGGGTACGTGGTGTGCGGCGTGGGCGTATGACGCCGGCGGCCGCGGCGGGGGGCCCGTCTGCTCGGTCAGCCGGTCGTAGATCTGGCGTTCCATGACGGCGACCACGCGGGGGTGGTCGCTGAGGTACGTGACGAACTGCTGCGTGGTCATGCGCAGGCCGTGGACGGTGTCCATGGCGACGATGGTCGCCGACCGCCGGCGCAGCAGCAGGGCGGCGCGTTCGCCGATGATGTCGCCGGGGCCGCGGAAGGCGATGATCCGTTCGCGTCCGTCTCGTTCCACGGAGACCCTGATCGAGCCCGACCGGATCACGATGGCCTGGTCGGCGGACTGGCCCTCGAACCAGAGCACCGTGCCGACCGGGTAGACGACCTCCTCGGCGGTCGCGTGGAGCGCGGCCCGTTCGATCTCGGTGAGGGAGCCCCAGAACCCTTGCCTCGGGGGCGGCGCGGCGGGCTGCTCCGTCGGACCGGACGCGGCCGTCCCGGTGGGCGGGAGTTGGCGCCGGCATTCGATGTCCCGGCACCCGGCCTCGGCCGTGTCGTGGGTTTGCGGGGGGTGGGGGAGGACGGAGGGGCCGCTCTCGGAGGGGGCGATCTGGTCTGGATCGTGCTGGCGGGTGTATTCGTCCATCAGCACACCCGCCCGATGTTCGGCCGGACGGTGAATGGTGTGTTCGCGGGGTGGATGTCAAAGGTCGGGGAGTGGATCTTCTGTCGTGCCATGTCGAGAACCCCATGCCTCGAATCGCGTCTTCGGATGCCGCCCATCCGGCCGTTGTGGATTACCTGGCACGGACGGTCACGGGGATCCGAAGTCCGCTTTCACCTATAGCCCGCACCGCGTGATCGCGGTTAGACTGGGTGAGTCCGCAGGGAACGTTTTGGCAGGTCAACCCCGGATCTCGCTGCGTTTTCGCAGGGGTCCGGTGACGATCGGTCAGTACGTTCTCACGCGGGCCCGGGGAGTCGCTCTCCGCTTTCCATCGATCGTCTTGGCTCGCAACCGGTGATCGGCGGGAAGCGGTGAGCGACTCTTTTGTCTTTTCTGGCAATGCCGAAATATCGGTGTCCCGTGGCGACCTCCCCGTTCGGCGCGTCCGTCTTCGTTCGCCGGCGGCGTACGTGGCCCGTGTCCGCCGGTGGGGAGTTCCCGGACGGGGGACGCGCGCGTCCCGTCCGAGCCCTCACTCTGCGTCGAGGTCGTTCCGATTCCGATGTAGCAGCGCGCTTGGTGGCAAGACGAAGTCTGCTATATGCTACCTAGCACATTACAACATAGTTCGCGGTCATGCAGCGGTCTGGAAGCTTCAGGGCAGAGTTTTAGGCGATATGGCGGGTCTGGGCCTGGGGGTGTGGGTTGGCGTGGCCAGGTCGGGTGGCGCATTGACGGGGTGCACCGCGCAACGTGGCGCGCTGCCAGATTGCATGCAGGCTGGTGTCACCGACTACTTAGAGTGAGCGAATGAGATGACCAGTGATCAGGGCCCGATCGTCCAGAGCGCCTTGCTGCGCAGTGAGCTCGTCCGCCTGCGCAAAGCGAAGAAGCTGACGCAGGAACAGGTGGCGCGGCAGCTCGAGTGGTCCCCGTCGAAGCTCATCCGGGTCGAAGGCGGTAAGAACGCCATCACCCGCACCGACCTGCAGGCCTTGCTCGGGGTCTACGACGTCACCTCGGAGGAACGCCAGGAGCGGCTGCAGGCACTGGCCCGCGGCGCGCGGGAGCCCGCCTGGTGGAACGCCTACCGCGGGGAGTTCGACCCCGGTTTCCTCAACTACGTGGCGTACTCCGCGGGTGCGGCCTACATCCGGCAGTTCCACGGGACGGTCGTCCCCGGGCTGATTCAGACCCCCGAGTACGCCGATGTGCTGTCCACCAGCAAAGCGACCGAACGGGCGAGAGGGCTCGCGGTCAAGTTGCGCATCCAGAGGCAGGAGGAGCTCGCCAAGCGGCAGAACCCTCCGCGCCAGCACTACATCATCGATGAGGCGGTCATACGCCGCCATGTCGGGATCAGGATCGATCCCGGGATCATGCCCGCCCAGCTCAACCACATCGCCGACACCTCCGAGCGCGACGATCTGCTGACCATCAGGGTCATCCCGTTCAGCGCGGGCGCGCACCCCGGTCTCGACGGGCCGTTCAGCCTGCTCGAATTCGACGGCGACCTCGACGACGTCCTCTACCTGGAGGGCCGGCCCGGGGCCAGCGTGATGGTCTCCGGCGATGACGACAAGATCCCGGAGTACCGCGACACCTTCGAGGTGCTTCGCGAGCACGCACTGTCGGCCGATGAATCGATCGCGCTGATGCGGCAGGCGGCCGAGGACCTCATGGCCTGACTCCAGCCCCGCAACTCGACAACCCGACTCCCGCCGGGAGGTGACAGCCGCCGCAGGCACCCACAAGGCGAGTGGCCTTCATAACACGCAGCGTGATCTTGTGACCCGGTTGTAGGCGAGATAACCAGAACCGTTTACACTCGTGACCGGGAAATTATCCACAAGGTCGTGGTTTGTCGTGCCCTGCTTGGTACTCGCCGGGCGGGTGTTCTTGTCCGATCGGTTGGCGAGACGGCACCCGCCGGCAATGGATGGAGGGTTGCTGGATGGTGGACCGGTCGATACAGGAGGCGTCGCTGTACTGGCGCAAGAGCAGCGCGAGCACCAACGATGACTGCGTGGAGGTGGCGACGCTCGGCCCGGCCGTGCTCGTCCGAGACTCGCGCGATCGCTCCACCGGTGTCCTCGCGCTCGATTCCGCCCAGTGGAATGCACTGGTGAACGCCATCCACAACGGGCAACTGGACGGACGCTGAGTCACAAGCCTCATTTATCGCGCCTATCGCAGAAATAGTCGAAACTAACGATGTTCCGAAGCATTGACTAGCGACTATTGACAAGACTGCGAATGGGAACTGGATTCAGAAATCCCTGAGCAGAACCTGAATCCCCGCTGAACCCGCCCCTGACCGCTCCGCCATGCCCGCCAGGGGCGCTCCGAACGCGCACCACCCCACCCGCCCCCAGCCTCCCGAACCGGCGCCCCCGGTGGCGCAAGCGTGTGGTGGCGCCGCCCCGCGCTCGCCCGGACCCTGTGGTCAGGTGGCGACTCTTGTGGTGTGAGGTGCGCTGGGCGGGACGTAGTAGTTAGGCATTGAACTACGGGTCGCCGGTGTGGCAGCCTGCCGTCACCGGGATCGTCGACCACCGGACGAGGAGTCACCGTGGACATCGACGCGTGGCATCGGATCTACGAGGCCCTCGACGACGAGCACGACTACGACGTCGGGGAGATCGACGGCAAGCTTCCCGAGGGCCTGGCGGGGACGCTGTACCGGAACGGACCGGGACGCTGGCAAGTCGGCGAGAGCCTCCTCGACCACATCTTCGACGGCGACGGCATGCTGTCGATGTTCGTGTTCCCCGGCGACGGCCGGATCCGCTACCGCAACCGGTACGTCCGGACCAGGCACTACCGGCACGGACAGCGCAAGGGACGGGTGGGGCTGCGCGGGCTCGGCACCCAGCGTCCGGGCGGACGCCTCGGCAACATGTTCCGCCCGCCCGCGAACGTCGCCAACACCGGCGTGGTCCTGCACGGCGGGCAGCTCCTGGCGCTCTGGGAGGGCGGACGGCCGTTCCGCCTCGACCCCGACAGCCTGGACACCTTCGGTGAGCATTCGTTCGGCGGACGGCTGAAGATGGCGTCGGCGTTCTCGGCGCACCCGTCCCGCTGCCCGGTGACCGGTGAGCTGTTCAACTTCGGGATGGACTTCACGCGGGTCCGCAGCCTGCGCTGCTACCGGGTCGACCCCGCGGGGGCGCTGCACCACATGCCGCGCGTCTCGCTCCCGTACACCCCGTGGAATCACGACTTCGCGCTCACCCGCAGACATCTCGTCTTCGTCATCAACCCGGTCATCCCGAAGGCCGCGCCGATCCTGCTGGGGAGCGGATCGATCGCCGACGGCCTCACCTACGAGCCGCACCGGCCGACGTGCTTCACGCTCGTCCCCCGGGACGGCGGCAAGGCGCGGGTCATCGAGCACGAGGCGCTGCTCGGGTTCCATTTCGTCAATGCCTTCGAGGACGGCGACGACACCGTCATCGAGTTCGTCCGCTTCGCCGACTGGGACCAGGTCGCGACGCGGTTTCGCGACTTCCGCACGAGTGACTTCCCGTGGGGCGACGCGCTGATGCGCTACCGCGTCACCCCGTCCGGGGAGGTCGAGGGGCAGGAGGTGTGCGCGCTGCCGATGGAGTTGCCGCACGCCGACGTCCGCCAGGCGGGCCGCCCGCACCGCTACACCTACTTCGCGGGACGGACGGAGACGAGCACGGGCGTCCACGCCTACGACCACACGACGGGCCGGCGCACCGTCCACGAGCTTCCTCCAGGCCACGGCTTCGGCGAGCCGGTGTTCGTGCCGCGCGCGCCGGACGCCGCGGAGGGCGACGGGTGGCTGATGGTCCTCGCCTACGACCCGGACGCCCACCGCTCCCGCCTGATCGTCCTGGACGCCCGGGACATGGAATCCGAACCCCTGGCCGTCGCGCACCTACGCCACCACATCCCCATGGGCTTCCACGGTTCCTTCACCGACCGCATCGCCACCCCGCCCGCCACCACATGAGGGTCGCGGCGACGGCCCTGGCGAGGGGGGCGGGTGTCAGGTGAAGGCGGTGGCGTGGGTTTCGGCCCATCGGCGGAAGGTCCGGGGCGGGGTGCCGGTGACGTCCTGCACTGTGGGACGGACGATCGATTCGTCCAGGGAGCCGTTCACGTAGAAGTCGAAGAAGGCGTCGACGTATTCGGCGGGCATCTGCCCGGTCATCTCGGTGCGGGCCTCGTCGTCGGGCTGGGCTTCGAAGCGGAGGTCGCGGTCGAGGACGTCGGCGAGGACGGCGACCTGCTCGGCGGGCAGGAGGGGTTCGGGGCCGGTCGGGTAGTAGGTGCGGCCTTCGTGGCCGCCGTCCAGGAGGGCGGTGGCGGCGACGGCGGCGACGTCGTGCGGGTCGACGGCGGCGGTGCGGAGGTTCGCGAACGGCAGCCGGAGGGTGTCGCCCGCGCGGAGCTTGGGGAGCCAGCGCAGTGTGTTCGACATGAAGGCGCTCGGGCGCAGGATCGTCCAGGGCAGGCCGGATTCGTGGAGCGCGCGTTCGGTGGCGGCCATGTAGCGGGTGACGGCGTTGGTCATGTCGCCGCTGCCCGCGGAGGCGCCCGAGAGCTGGACGACGTGCTGGACGCCGGCGCGCCTGGCTTCGGCGTAGACGCCCGGCATGTCGGCGTAGCCGGGGAGGAGGAAGGCGCCGGTGACGCCGTCGAGGGCGGGTGCCAGGGACGCGGGGTCGTCGAGGTCGCCCACGACGTGTTCGACGCCGGGCACCGGGGCGGCGGGCGGCGTGCGGACGAGGGCGCGCACGGGTTCGCCGGACGAGACCAGGATGCTGACGAGTTCGGAGCCGATGTTTCCGGTGGAGCCGCTCACCAAGATCATTGAAAGGGTCCTTTCACCAGGGGAGTGCGCGGCCGTCGCGGAAGAACCCGCCGGTCGGGCCGTCGTCGGGGAGGGTCGCGGCCCACACGATGCCCGCCGCGCCGTCGGCGGCGGGGCGTCCGCCGGGGCCGCCCATGTCGGTGGCGACCCAGCCGGGGCAGACGGCGTTGACGAGGACGCCGTCGGCGTGGAGTTCGGCGGCGAGCATTCGGGTCAGTGCGTTGAGGGCGACCTTGGACGCGGTGTAGGCGGGGGTTCCGCCGCCCATGTTGGTCAGGGAGGCGGCTTCGCTGGAGACGTTCACGATCCGTCCGTGGGGGCTGCGGCGCAGCTGCGGGAGCAGCGCCTGCGTCAGCCGCCATGGCCCGTACAGGTTGGTCTCGGCGGCCTCCCGGACGACCGAGAGGTCGGCGGTCGTCGCGCGCTGCCACGTATCGTAGGTGATCGCGGCGTTGTTGACCAGGACGTCCAGGTGCCCGATCTCGGCGGCGGCGCGGTCGATGTCGGCGGGGGACGTGACGTCCAGGCGGAGCGGTGTCGCCCCGGCGTCCTTGGCGGCGCGTTCTGCGGCGTCGGGTGAGCGGGCGCCGAGCAGCACGTCGTGGCCGCCTGCGGCGAGCTGCCTGCACACTTCGAGGCCGATGCCCCGGTTCCCGCCGGTGACCAGTGCGATCGTCATGAGGTTCCTCCCTCGCCGACCAAGGAAAGGATCAGCGGGGGAACGGGTGCGCGTCCAATGGCGATCGTGATAACCATCGGTTATGGACGCACATCTGCGGGATCTGCGCTACTTCGCGGCGGTCGCCGAGGAGCTGTCGTTCACGCGGGCGGCGGAGCGGCTGTTCGTGTCGCAGCCGGCGCTCAGCAAGCAGATCAAGCAGCTTGAGGAGCAGCTGCGGGTGCGGCTCCTCGACCGTGACCGGCGGACCGTGTCGCTGACCGCGGCGGGACGGGCGCTGCTTCCGGCGGCGTGCGAGATGCTCGGCGCGTGGGACGAGGCGCAGCGGGCGGTGAGCGACGCCGCGGCGAGGGAGGCGTCCGTCCTGACGGTCGGCATGTCCACCAGCGTGGGGCGCGGTCTCCTCGCGGACGTGCGGGAGCGGTTCACCGAGCGGCGCCCCACGTGGACCATCCGGTTCCGGCAGGTCAACTGGGAGGACCCCACGGCGGGCCTGGCCGACGGTGACGTCGATGTGGCGTTCGTGTGGCTGCCGATCCCGCGCCAGGAGACGTTCAACGTCCAGGTCGTCGCCGAGGAACCGCGCTGGGTCGCCTTCAGGGACGACCACCCGCTCGCCGGACGCGACACCGTGGCCTTTGAGGAGCTGCTGGACGAACCGTTCGTCGCGTTGCCGGACGACGCAGGCCCGTTGCGCGACTTCTGGCTCGCCACCGATGAACGTGGGGGACGTCCCGTGCGGGTGGGCGCGACGGTGTCGAACGCCGATGAGACGTTCGCGGCGATCGAGGAGGGCAGCGGCGTCGTGCTCATGGCGTCCGGGAACGCCGCCATCTACCGGCGTCCGGGCATCGTGACGGTTCCGGTGACGGGCCTGTCGCCGAGCCGTCTCGCTCTGGCGTGGCGGGCCGGCGACCACCGCAGCGCGATCCGTGACCTGCTCTGCACGCTTCTCCCGGACGGCGGCGCGGCCTGCGAGAGCGAGACGGCTAAGGAGTGACGTCCTCGGGGAGCAGTGTGGTGAGCTGCTCCGTCGTGAGTTCCGCGCCGTCGTTCGCGAGCTGCTCGGTGCGGCGCGCGTGCGCGGTGACGGCCGACCGGAACAGCTTGTCCACCTCGCGGCCGTTGCCCTCCTCGTACCGGTCGCGGGCGGCTTCGAGGTGCGCGGTGAGGGCCTCCCGGGTCGGCTCCGGGACGAGATAGTCCGCCGCTTCCGCCTTGCCCTGGAAGATCGCCACGAGGCCGTCCACGTCGTAGGGACGGAACGTCAGCGTCCGGGCGAACCGCGAGGCCAGGCCCGGGTTCGCGGACAGGAACCCCGCCATCTCGGACGTGTACCCGGCCGCGATCACGATGACCTCGTCGCGGTGGTCCTCCATGAGCTTGACGAGGGTGTCGATGGCCTCCTGCCCGAAGTCGTGACCGCTCCCGGCGGGCCGCGACAGCGCGTACGCCTCGTCGATGAACAGCACCCCGCCGCGCGCGCGCTCGAACACCTCCGCCGTCTTCTGCGCCGTGTGGCCCACGTACTGCCCGACGAGATCCATCCGCGCGGCCTCGACGACCTGGCCCTGTGCGAGGACGCCGAGGGCCGCGAGCAGCTCCCCGTACAGCCGCGCCACGGTCGTCTTGCCCGTCCCCGGCGGCCCGGCGAAGATCAGATGCCCGGTGAACGGCTCGGCCTCCAGCCCGGCGTCCCGGCGGCGGCGCGACGACGCCAGCAGGTCGAGCAGGTCGCTGATCTCCCGCTTGACCTCCGCGAGCCCCGTCATCGCGGTGAGCCGGCCGAGGACGCCCGCGACCTGGTCGGAGTCGCGGGCCTTCCCGAACCGCGCGGCGAGGCCCGTCTCGACGTCGAGGTCCTCGGCCAGCAGCAGGCTCAGTTCCTCCCCGGACGGCAGTTCCTCCAGGTCGGCGAACCGCTGCGCCTGCCGCTCCACCGCCGCCTCGAACACGCGCCGAGCCGCCCGCCCGTTGCCGAAGCTCGCGTCCCGCTTGACGGACGCGAAATGTTCGAGGATCGCGTCCCGCGTTCCGTCCGCGAGCCGGTAGCCGTCCTTCTCCGCCTGCGTCTCGGTGATCCGCAGCAGTTCGGCGGGGCTGTAGTTCTCGAACTCCACCGTCCGGGAGATCCGCGACTTCAGGCCCGGGTTGGCGGCGAGGAACTCGCGCATCTCCGCCGAATACCCGGCCGCGATGACGACGACCTCGTCGCGGTGGTCCTCCATGAGCTTGACGAGCGTGTCGATGGCCTCCTGCCCGAAGTCGGTGCCGGTGGTCTTGCGGGCGAGCGTGTACGCCTCGTCGATGAACAGCACGCCGCCCTTGGCCCGCTCGAACGCACCGGACGTCTTCAGCGCCGTCCCGCCGACGTTCTCCGACACCAGCTCGGACCGGCTCACCTCGACGACCTGGCCGCCGTCGACCACGCCGAGCGCCGCGAGGATCCGTCCGTACAGGCGGGCGACGGTCGTCTTGCCCGTCCCCGGCGGCCCCGCGAACACCATGTGCCGGCCGATCGCCGGTCCGGGCGGCAGCCCCGCGAGACGACGCTGCTCGGCGACCTTCTGCAGGTTCGTCAGCTTCCTGATCTCGCGTTTCACCCCGGCGAGGCCGACCATCGCGTCCAGTTCGGCGAGCAGGACGTCCGCCGTCGCGCCGCCCGACTGCTCCGGCGTCGCCCGCGCCTCGGCGGCGCCCGCGTCCACGACCGTCACCGGCTCCTTCACCTGCGCGGTCTCACCGGACTCCGTCTCGAAGTCGAGGACGTCGGGCGCGGCGTTCCGCTCGCTTGTGACGCCTTCCATGTGGACGCGCGCGGAAACGTCCGCGAACACGCCCGCCCGCCCGTTCTCCACGACCGTGCAGCCGCGCAGGGACAGTTCCGCACGAGGGTCCGCGCTCACCCCGAACAGCGCGCTGCCGGTGACGGTCGTGGCTTCGACCGTCCCGGAGCCGCCCTCGGCGACGGCGATGCCGATCTCCTTCGCACCGTCGACCCGCCCGCGCACGAACGTGGCCCGCCCCTTGTCGCCGACGACGACGCCGTGCTTGCCCGGGCCGAGGACCTCGCAGTCCTCGAAGACTCCGGCCCCTTCCTCCACGGCGACGCCGCTGCGGCGCGGCGACTCCATCCGGATGCGCCGACCGGTCAGCGTCCCGCCGGCGGTCACCCACACCGCCTCCATCGCCGCGTCCGTGATCAGGCAGTCCTCGGCGACGGCGGTCGCGTTGTCCCGGACGACCAGCGAGCACCGCTCCGACCCGTGCAGCGCCGAGTTGCGGATCGCCGCGTCCGCCCGGTCGTCCACCAGCACCGCGGCGGCCCCGGCACCCGTGATCGTGCACTGCTCGATCAGCGGCTTGGAACCCTCCGTCACCCAGATGCCGCTGCCGCCCGCCCCCTCGATCCGGCACGACCGGACCGTCACGGCACTGCCCTTGCGCAACGCCACCGCGTTGGCGTCCGTCCCCGTCACATCGGTGGACTCCATGATCCCGGACGCGGCGGAGTAGACGACCGCGCCGTCCTGGACCCGGCAGCCGTTGAGCGCGAGGCGGGCGCCGCCCCAGCCCCGCACCGCCACCGTCTCCGCACGGCTCACGAACTCGCACTGCTCCGCCAGCACGCTGCCCTCGGAGACGTCCAGCGCGGCGCCCTCCGCGCTCCAGTTCCGGACGATGAGTCCCTGCAGCGTCACGTTGCCGGTGAGTTCGATCGTCGCGTCCGTCGCGCCGTCCAGCGTGACCGAACCCGGCCCGCCGACGGCCGTCAGCACGAAGTCGCCAGAGCTGCGGAACCCGGTGTTCGGGTAGTGCCCCGGCTCTACCAGGATGTGCCGCCCGGAAGGTCCGTACGGCGGAGCCGGTGCCTGCAGCGCGTCCAGGACCGTCCGATAGGCCCCCGGGGAGGTCTGTGACACGACCAGACGAAGCAAACGGGCCTCCTCATGAAATCACCGTTATGGTGCCATGAGGAGGCCCGCTCCGGCGGGGTCAGCGGACTCCCCGCGGCCTGAACTGGACGCTGATCCGCGGCCCGGCCACGCGGGTGCTCTTCGGGATCGCGTGCTCCCACGTGCGCTGGCAGCTTCCGCCCATCACGATGAGGTCGCCGTGCCCGAGTTCGTGGCGGATCGTCCGGCCGCCGCCGCGTGGACGCAGCAGCAGGTTCCGCGGCGTCCCGACCGACAGGATCGCGACCATCGTGTCCTGCTTGGCGCCGCGCCCGAACCTGTCGCCGTGCCACGCCACGCTGTCGCGGCCGTCCCGGTACAGGCAGAGCCCGGCGGTGCGGAACGGCTCCCCCAGTTCGGCGGCGTAGTGGGCGTCGAGCGCCGCCTTCGCCTCGTCCAGGACGGGATCGGGCAGCGGCTCGCCCTCGTCGTAGAACGCCAGCAGACGCGGCACGTCCACGACCTTGTCGTACATGTGGCGCCTCTCGGCACGCCACGGGACGGACGTGTGCAGCCGCTCGAACAGCGCGTCCGCCCCCGGGATCCAGCCGGGCAGGACGTCCACCCAGGCGCCGTGGGCGAGCCGCGTCCGCCGCGCCGCACTCAGCGGACGCGGACCCCGCTCGTCCGTGTCGTCCAGAAGCGACCCTTGGAACATGCCTCCACTGTAACGCGCTGGTCAAACATGTGTTCGATCATTCAGCGGCGGAAGATCACCGCCAGGACGCGCAGGGACAGGACGCTGCAGACCACCAGCCCGCAGTACCCGAAGAACTGGTACAGCGTCACCGACGGGGTCATGACCGGGCCGCCCTTCAGGCCGAGCAGCAGGACGGCCATCACCCCGGCCGTCGAGGCGAGGATCGTGAGCAGCACCTGCTGGAGCAGCCCGGTGACCGTCCGCCGGTCGCCCTCGTCCGCGAACAGCCGGACGTTGATCGACAGGCGACCGGCCTCGGCGGCGGCGGTGATGCGGTCCAGGCGGCGGGGCAGGCGGCGCAGCATCGGCAGCAGCCCCATCAGCTCGTCGGTCGCGGCCTCCTGGAGCGACGCGGGACGGAGCCGCTCCCGCAGGTACGTCTCGCCGAACTCCTGGGCCTCGTTGACGATGCCGAAGCCGGGCGCCAGTTCGCTGAGGCCGCCCTCCAGCGTCGCCAGCGCCCGGAACACCGCCGCGATCTCCGCCGGGACCGCCAGGTCGTACCGCGCGACCAGCCGGAACAGGTCGGTGAACATCGCCATGTCCGGTGTGGAACCCGCCCCGAGATGCCGCGTCATGAAGGCGCCGAGAGCGCGGGCGAGGCCCTGCTCGTCCAGCTCGTCCGGACGGGCGACGACTTCGAGGAAGGCGTCCGTCACCGCGACCGCGTCACCGCGGTTCATGGCGAGGAGCATGCGCTGGAGGCAGCCGCGCAGTTCGGTGTCCAGCCGCCCGACCGAACCGAAGTCGATCAGCCCGAGGCGGCCGTCGTCGAGCAGCATGATGTTGCCGGGATGCGGGTCCGCGTGGAACACGCCGTCCAGGACGATCTGGCGCAGCACCGTGTCGAGGAGGGTGTGGGCCAGCTTCGTCCGGTCCATCCCCTGACCGTCGATGCGCGGGCCGGCCTTGCCGAGCGCGACGCCGTCGAGGCGCTGCATCACCAGGACCCGCCCGGTGCACAGGTCGCCGTACGGGTGCGGGATGACGACGTCCGACCCGCGCGCCGCCGCGACCGACGCCATGTTGCGCGCCTCGACCCGGAAGTCCAGCTCCTCGCGCAGCGCCGCCGCGAACCCGTCGGCGAGATCGACGACGCCGAACGCCTTCGCCCAGTCGGCACGGCCCTGCAGCGTCCGTGCCAGGCGCCCGACGATGTCGAGGTCACGTTCCACCACCGACCGGATACCCGGCCGCTGGATCTTCACCACGACGTCCTCGCCGGAGCGCAGCGTGGCCGTGTGCACCTGCGCCACCGACGCGGCGGCGAGCGGGGTGCGGTCGAAGGCGGCGAAGACGTCCTCGGGCAGCGCGCCCAGTTCCTCCTGGACGACCCTCTCGATCTCCGGCCACGGGACGGGGGCGGCGCGGTCCTGCAGCCGCCCGAGTTCCGACACGAACTCCGGCGGCAGGACGTCCCGCCGCGTCGACATCACCTGACCGAGCTTCACGAACGCGACGCCCGCCTGTTCGAGGGCCCGCGTCAGCTCACGCGCCAGCCTCTCCCGCTGCTCCGGTGAAGGCGGACGGGTACGTCCCCGCAGGTAGGGGCCGAGGCCGTGGCGCAGGAAGATGAACGTGATCCGCCAGTAGCGCCGCGTGCGCGCCACCCGCGACCGGACGCCGCCGAACCAGGAGAGCGGCGACGGGACCGAACCGGTCGGGACGAACGCCTCCCACAGCACGAGCAAGGTCATCGAGACGAGGAGGGCGCACGCGAATCCGAGGCAGACGAACCAGAGCATCGGCGTCACCTCCCGGCGCTCGCCCAGGTCGCCGATCAGCGAGGTGATGATCGGATTCGCCGCGCCCTGCCCGACGGCGCCCGCCGTGATCGTCCGGAACAGGGAGAACCGGACATTGAGGAGCCTCCGCGCCCCGTACGCCATGACCCATGTGTTGATCGCCGTCCCGACCACGAACGCGACGACCGTCGCCGAAGTATCCAATGCCGCCACCACCTGCTGAATCGCTGACCGTCGCAGGCGAGGCTAACGAGCGGCCCGCGGGCCCGGACTCCCGCCCCAGGGGGAGCCCCTCACCCCGGCGAGGGATCGGATCCGCCTCGGGGCCGGGGCGGGGGCGCGTGGCCGGGGCGGGGGCGCGTGGCAGGGCGGGGCGCGTGGCTCGGCGTCAGGAGTCCTTCAGGAGGTCCTTGAGGAATGTGGTGGTGCTGGCGGGAGGGGAGGCGCGGATCGCGAGCAGGTCCATGATCTTCTGGTAGCGGTCGGCCTCGTGCCCCTCGGGGTAGCGGGCGCCGGTCAGCTGTTCGAGGTAGACCACGTCATCGAGGTCGTGCTCCGCGAAGCGGACGATCGTGATCGGGCCGCCGAGCGCCACATGACCGCCCGCGGAGAACGGCAGGACCTGCACCCGCACGTTGGGCATGGACTCCGACACCGTGATCAGGTGCTCGATCTGGGCGCGCATCGTCTCCGGCCCCCCGATCGGCCGGCGCAGCGCCGCCTCGTCGATGATCGCCCACAGCCTCACCGGGGCGACCGGCCGGTGGAGGATCGACTGCCTGGTCATCCGCAGGGTGAGGCGCCGGTCGAGTCCCTCGTACGCCGCGTCGTGGTACTCCAGGCCGATGACGGCCCGCGCGTATTCGGGGGTCTGCAGCAGGCCGGGGATGTACTGCACCTCGTAACCGCGGATCGTCGTCGCCGACTGCTCCAGGCCGAGGTACTGCTCGAACCAGTTCGGCACCAGGTCGCCGTAGCTCTGCCACCATCCGGGCTTCTTCGCCTCCCGCACGAGCTCGATGAGGCTTGCGCGCTCGTCGGAGTCGTGGACGTCGTACAGGTCGAGGAGGTCGAGGACGTCCCTTACCTTGAATCCGTGCCGGCCGAGTTCGAGCCGGCTCATCTTGGAGGCGGACCCGCGAATCGCCTCTCCCGCCTCCGCCCGCCCGATTCCTTTGTCCTCACGCATCCGCCGCAGCCGCGCGCCGATCTGCATGCGCAGGGCGGTCGGACTCGGCCCGGCCTGCCGATGGTCCAGCACAAGATCTCCAGCGTCTCCGTACGTCACGGCAACCATCGGAGGGTCTCACAGGCAATGGCGGGCGCGCAGGAAACCTTCGGACAGAGATATGTAACTGCAGGCCGCCTGTACAAATCGCGGCATCGTGTTAAATGACCTTTACGGACCGTTCCAATATGTGGCGTCGCCGTTAGTCCGGCGCCGGGCGGCGGCGTTATCGCCGCGACACCAGCAGATCGAGATCGGCCCTGGTCACCCGCGCCCGCTCGGCGACCCCGTCCCGGTCGGTCCCGGCCTGCCCCACGATCTCGATCGCCCGCGCCAGCATCGTCGGCTGCTCAAGGGGCCTCGCCGGCCCCGGCTCGTGCCGCCGCCACCCCCGCGAACTCATCGTGCTCATCGCGTTGCGGTACGCGGTCTCCGTCATGATCCCGAGTGTGCGTGCCCGGTAGAGCAATGCCGCGATGCTGACGCCCCACACCGCTTTCAGATCGGCCAGCCGCTCCCAGTCGGCCTTCGCCGGCAATTCGGCGGCGATGTCCGCCTCCGGCATCAGGAATTCCGCCGCGAACCTGTGCGCCTGATCCTCGACGACCTTCTCCCCGGGCTCGGCATCGGCGTGCATCACCAAATGTCCCAGCTCATGGGCCGCATCGAACCGGTTGCGCCAATAATCGCCCTTGGCGGGATTGAAGAAGACCATCGGCCTCGGATGAATCCCCACACTGAACGCGTCGACCCGCTCCGCCGCCTCCGGCAGCACGAGGACGATCACCCCGTGCGCCTCCAGCAGCCGGACGACATGCGCCACCGGTCCGGGCTGCTCTACCAGCGACTTCCTCGTCAGCCGCGCCGCCTCGACGGGACCGCTCCCGGCGATCTCGTCCGGCGAGACCGGATACTCGGGCAGGTCCACCATCGGGAGGTCGACGAGGCCCTCGAGGACGGCGACGACATCGGTGGCGATGCGGCCGTACGCCAGCGCCTGGTCCCGTTCGATCTGACTCGTCGACCTCAACGACCGGAAGTGGGCACCGTCCATGGAAACCGGGCTCCGCCCAGCCTGAAAGAACGCGACCGGCACCCCGAGCGCGATGGCCAGGCGCCTCATCGTCGGCTCCTCGGGCCGCTGCACACCCGCCTCGTACTGCCCGATCGCCTTCGGCGTCGTCCCCACGGCCTGCGCGAGCTGGTTCTTACGCATCCCTCGGAGCCGCCGGGCAAGCGTCAGCCGCTCGCAGTCGAACAGCACCCTGCGCCACCCTTTGCTAGGCCGTCTTCGTCTCCCCGCGAAGCCGCATCGGGACGTCGGCTTCCTTCTCGTCCCACAGCGGCATGGTCCGCTCGACGAGCTTACGACGTGGATCGGGCCCGATGGTGTCGTCCAGCTGCTTCACCCAGTGCCAGGCGGTCCCGCCGTCCGCGTTCCACCTGGGACGCCCCAGGAAGAGCTCAAGCTCCAGCGGTTCTTCGCTGGCACTATGCGCGAGGACCAGCGTGACGACCCCGGGCGTGTCGTGCGCTTCGAGCCCGAGCGGCAGGGTCAGCTGCGGATCCTCGATATAGCCCTGACGGGCTACGGCCTGCTTGGTGGGACTGTCCCTGTCCCAGCGGATCCCCCCGACGTTGCCGAACTCGTGCCGCTTGAGGAGGACGCGATACGGCCCGTACCGCCACCCGGGTGAGCCGTTCAGATCGTCCCGGACGACCTGCTTCGCCAGGTCGCCCTTGCCGAACACGCGGTCGAGGTGGGTCTCCAACAACTCGAACGCGCCGACCCCGTACGTCCGCTCCTTGAAACCCGCCGCCCGGCTCAAACCCCCGAACAGGGCCAGCGTCGCCTCACGGTGGGCCTCCCGCACCCCATGCAGGAAGCCCGCCGCCAAGAGCTCGTCCCACGCAACCCGGTCCTCAGCCACCCTCCGACGATAACCGCGGGCACCGACACTATGAGCAGCCCTCGAACTGCGGCACTTCCCCGACCAGCTTGAGCCCGCTCGGCCCGAACCATTTACGCAGCAGCTCGCCGGCCGTCCCGTCCTGGTACATCGTCGTCACGGCCCGGTTCACCGCCTCGCACCCGTCGATGTCGCCCTTCCGCATCCCGACCCCGTAACGCTCGTCGGTGAAGGGCGAGTTGAGAATCTCCAGATCCGGCGCCGAGAACCCGGCCAGCACCAGATCCCCCGTCGAAACCGCATCGACCTCTCCACTGCGCAGCTTCGCCACACAATCGCTATAGGACGATCCCGGGACGAGCTTCGCCGGAATGCTCAACCCGACCACCACGCGCTCGGTGGAAACCGACCCGCTCGCCTGGCACATCCGCTGCCCGCCCAGGTCACGCACACCCCGAATCCGGGTCTCCCCGCGCCGCACCATGACGTCCTGGTGTGCCACGTAGTAGGGGCCGCCGAAGGTGACGAGCTTGGCGCGGTCCGGGGTGATCGAGTACGACGCCAGCACGAGATCGACGGCGTGATCGTTCAGCTTCTGCTCCCGGTTGTCCGACCTGACCTCGCGAAATGTGACCCGGGAAGCCCCGAGATACCGGGCGATGTACGTCCCCACATCGACTTCGAACCCCGTGAAGACCCCCTTCTCCCGGAACCCGAGCCTCGGCTGATCCGCTTTGACCCCGACCACGATGACGTCATCGTCGGCAATGGACGCCTCCGCGGCCGCACACCCCGATAGACCAATAGCGAGGACCAGAACCCCCAGAATGCACCGCACAAGGCATGACTAGCGCTCGAAACCAACCAGCAGATGAACACAGGACGATGCCAAAACCAAACAGCCGCAACCATCGCCCGACCCACAACGAATGGTCTACACGCTCCCCTCAAGCAGTTCCTTCAGTCGCTGGTGGCTGGCCGGGGCACCCTTCGCAGCCATACGCCGGACCATCGGCGCCAGGGCCGCGGCCACCCCACGTCCGTCGAAGTCCAGGCCGAACGTGACCCGGCAGCGACCGTCTCCGAGCGGCTCGACGGAGACGGTCGCGTTCGGACGGATCGCCCCGTCCACGCCCCGCGCGGCCCAGCTACGCGGCGGCGCGTTCTCCGTGATCTCCTGCGTCATGCTTCTCTCAGCGCCGCCGATCTTCCGGACGGTGGTGAATCGCGAACCCACGTCGCTTCCCTCAACGCGCACATCCGCCACGTCCTTCTGCCACTCGGGGAACCTCGCCGGATCGGTCGCGTAGGCGAACACCTCCTCCGCCGGCCGGTCGATATCGATGCTGTTCACCATGGCCGCCATGTCCCCTCCCGATGCCGTCACATCCGCACTGAGCGGTTCGTCATAGATACGACGGACCGCGAGGGGAGACTGTGACCGGTGGACGACGAGCGGCTCGTGGAACGGTTCGAGGCCGACCGCCCGCGCCTCCTGACGGTCGCGTACCGAATGCTCGGCTCACCGACCGAGGCACACGACGCCGTCCAGGACGCGTGGCTGCGCCTCACCAGGACCGACGTCGACCGCATCGAGAACTGCGCGGGTGGCTGACCACCACCGTCGCCCACATCTGCATGGACATGCTGCGGACCCGAACGTCCCGCCGGGAAGAACCGCTAGAGCAGCACCTACCCGAGCCCCTCGTCACGGAGGACGGCGCCGACCCAGAGCAGCAGGCTCTACTCGCCGACGCAGTGGGCCTCGCCATGCTCATCGTCCTGGACACGCTCACTCCGGCCGAGCGGCTCGCGGAACAGGCGTTGGCGTTCTCGTCCCGGACGGAGTACGCGCGCCCGGCCCTCGTCAACGGCGCCGCAGGCCTGGTCGTAGCGGCCAACGGCCGGCCGATCGCCGTGATGGCCTTCACAGTCGCGGACGAAAGGATCGCCGAACTCGACATCTACGCCGACCCGCAACGCCTGAATCAGCTCGACCCAGCGATCTTCAACGGCACCGCGAAAGACCCATCCCGCAAGCCTTGAACGTTGCCCACGCCGAGCTGCGTGCCTCACCAGCCACCATCGGCCCTCAGACCGAGCCCGAAGGCTCAGCTCACTTACGAGCCCGAGCC
The DNA here is from genome assembly GCF_052245875.1 of Actinomadura sp. 3N407. NCBI lineage: Bacteria > Bacillati > Actinomycetota > Actinomycetes > Streptosporangiales > Thermomonosporaceae > Actinomadura > Actinomadura sp. 3N407. Next base: position 353,895 of record NZ_JBQQBP010000008.1, on the reverse strand, counting down.
GTCCGCTGCTGGCTGCTCTTGACGGGCGCGGCCTTCCCCTCCGCCACGAACCGCTCGTGCTGCTGCCACCCCTGAAGCCACTTCCATCCAGCTCCAAGCGCAGCCGTGGCGGCCGCCACCATGAACGTCGTCACCTGAGTCTCGTCCAAGTCAGCCCCGGGGACGAGCTGCGCCACGACCCCGGCCAGCCACCCGGCCGCCACTGCGAACACGGGCGTGAACAAGGCAACCCCACGCCCCAACCATGACGCCTCACCCTCCGTCCCCTGATCAGGGACACCCTCGCTCGGAACACTGTCACCCGCGCCATCCACCACGAACATCACCCACTCCAAGATGGGGACGACGAGCGCTTAGACCGTCCCGTCGCCTCAACGACATCAGCCACCCAAGAGTGATGCGCCAACCCCCTGCCCGCCGCAGGACGGCCAACACCGGTCACGCCATACCCGCCGCATGGGCCGCGTTCGCCCAGAGGTTGATCACGAAGCGCAGGATCAGGAACTGCGCCGGCCGATGGCGACGAGAACGTCCACCAGCCTCGCCCCGTGACTTCTAGTGCCCGACCCCAGGCCCAGTTAGCGACCCCAGCCCCGGGCGACCGGGGGGCTTCAGGCGCGGAGGCTCACCAACTGGCGGATGACGTCTTCCAGCGCCGCCCGGCCGGCCGTGACTTCACTCATGTCGGCGAAGTAGGTCATGCGCCTGCCGGGCATATCGCCCTCCAGAAGCGCGCTGTTGATGTTCACGACCTCGGGGTCGTGGAAGACGAGGTGGACGCGGTCGGTGGCGCGGAGGTTGAAGGTCACGAGGTAGCCGCCGTCGAAGCTGAAGGTCGGCGCGTTCCACTTGATCTGCTCGGTGATGCCCGGGTTCACGCCCTTGATGATGTCGCGGGTCTCCTGCACCTCGGCCTTGAGCGGATGGTCCAGCTCGGCCATGAAGTCATCGACTGCGGTCATGAGCTGATCGTAAGGCGCAGTGCTCACACACAACGCCGCTGGAGACGAGCCGAGACGGGCGCTTGGAACGTCCCCGCCGCCTCACGACATCAGCCACCCAAGAGCGATGCGCCACCCCAGCCCGCCGCAGCACGGCCAACACAGGTCACGCCATACCGCCGCAGGGGCCGCGTTCCGACCTCCTGAGGATTGATCACCGAAGCACGGGATCAAGATCTCGTACTCGCTGGCTCGTCCACGTTCCAGGCGCCGGGCAGCGGTGCTTCGCAGACGGCACAGACATAGTGATCATCTTTGACGATGTTGCGTTGGCGGCATCGGAGACAGCGGCGGAAAACGATCGGGTGGGTGAAGCCGCCGGGATGGTGAATGCCTGCGCCGTCAAGCGCGGCCTCCACGGCAGCCCAGGACGTGAAGTCAGGACAATAGCCCGTGGATTGGTTACTGATCTCCAAGACCAGCCAGCGGCCGTCCTCTTGAGAGAAGGTGATCTCGCCGGCGCTCAGCACAGGGTCACCTCCCGCACAGGCGACATGTTCGCTGCGCTGCGGGGCGACGCGGAGAGTCCCGTTCACGTCGATGACGAACGTGAACGGGTCCTCCCGCTCGGACTGGCCCTGCTCGTTCAGCCAAGCGGCGAGATCATCAAGTGAGGTGATCCGTCGCCCGCCAATGTCGGACCGGACGTGGTCGCGGATCTCAGCAGGCCCGACATAGTCGTATCGGCGGTTCATATGGAGAGCCTGCCCCAAGTTCGCTGACGAGAGCTACGAACCTGACTTTCGGATCTGCTCCACCTCGGCGCCGTCTCGGCTTCACGCCCCGAGACCGCACTCCGCCCGCAGTCTCCGCACCATAGACTTCGCCCGAAACAGAAGCGAGCCGGAGAACCGTTGATTTTGGATCACCAGCAGCGCCTGCGCGAGCGTTACCTCGCAGCACCCGTCATGCCCGCTCCGGCGCCTTGGCAGCCCGTCCTGACCAACCGAACACCTATCGGTGGTCTGCTGGGCATCGGATTCGCACCTCACCCTGCCGACGGCCGTGACCTGGCGATGGTCGTCTCTACCAACGGCCACGGTCTCTTCGACACCCAGACCGGCCAGAAGATCGCCCGCGATCACGATCCCGACCTGGACACCAGCACTCCCGACGCATCTCCCGACCTCACCTGTCCCGGGCTCGGCCCCCTCACGGGAACGCAGGTGCGCATCGCGGGACTGTTCGGCGGAGGTCTCCACACCGCCACACCTGACGGTTGGGCGCTCGACGTCGTCGCCCCAGACTGGCCCGACCACCGCGTTTTGCTCTCCGCAGACGGTGGCGTCAACAACGGTCCACCCGGCGGCCAGTGGTGGCATATCTTCCACGCCAACTACTCCGAGTTGCGCACCGCCGGATTCTCACCTTCTGGCCGCACACTCGCCGTCGCCACCAGCAGCGACCTCACGCTCTGGACCAGGCCCCCACTCAACCAACCAACCTGACCGCCAACGCCGAATTCCCAACGATCTCGACGCGCCAGCATCGCTGTGAGTCCCATCCCACGCCCCAGCACTCCGCTGGACCCGTGAGTTCCCCGCCCCTCCGCGCCACCGCCCGCGTCGTCACGACCGTCGGCCACCCCACGGCTGCGGCATCCGTGCTGTCGCCTTGATCAGGCCTTTGTGGAGCGACTTGTAGGGGCCAAGACCTGAGCCGAAGGCTCGTCCTCTGGGCGCCAGTCCAGGTCGTCAGGGCTAGCCCTTGAGACGCTGGACGAGAGTTGCGAACGCTTCAGGCGTGAGGGTGAGGTGCCCGTGCCCTTGGCGCTTGCTGTCACGGACTCCGATGCCCTGTCCAAGTCGCGCCACCTCGACGCACTCGCCTGACGTTCCCTGGGTTGACCGACTGCTCTTGCGCCATGTGGGGGGATTCATGTGAAGCTCTCCATCAGTTGCTCGATCAGGCGTCGTGAAGATTCTACGGGCAGTGCCACTGCACCGATGCGATCGAACCTCAGCTTCAGGCCGCGAACCTCAGCCGCCTCGAGTACCAGTCGGCCCCCGTTAGGTGCTTCTACAAAGCCGACCTCTCCTTGCTTGACAGTGATGATCTTGAACGGTCCGTCTAGTCCCTCATGTGCGCCCGCGCTCTTTGGGACGATGCGCAGGAACACGTTGGAGCGTCTGGACAGCTCGAGTAGATAGGCGAGCTGCCCTCTCATTACATCTGCGCCGCCGACCGGTATATCGATCGCGCTCTCAGAGAGCAGCACCCAAAGTTCGGGCGGGTTGTTGCCATCGAGAACCTTCTGTCGCGCCATTCGCTTCTTAAGATCATCCTCAATATCCTGGTTTCGTCCAGACTCGAGAAGCGCACGGGCATATCCGGGAGTCTGGAAGAGTGCCGGTATGAGTTGGCCGTCGTAGCTGTGAATCCTCTCTGCGCGCGCTTCGAACTCAGTGAAGTTCTTGAACCAGGTCGGGTCGTGCCCTTGGCGGGCGTACCAGACCAAGATCGAGAAGTGGCCGCCGGTCTGCCAGGCCTCGTCCACTATGGCGGCCTGCTTCTCGTCCAGCTTGGCCTCGCCGTTCTCCAGTCTGGAAATTGAGGAACGAGCACAGTTGAGCAGCTTCCCCACGGCGTCTCCCGTGAGCCCGCGCTGCATGCGGTGGAACCGCAGCGAGTAGGCGATCCATGCCCACATCGAAGATCGCGGGTCCGGCGACTCGTTGATGTTCACGTCCCACCCTCTCTGGCAGCGAAGTTCCAGAAGTTCTCGGGAACAAGAAAAGGCTAGGTCAAGGCGCCCAGTCTGTGACGTGAAGAAAGGAACTTGTGACCTACAAGGAGGGTCTCAAAATGGCGCAGATAGTGCAGTCCGGACATATGGCAATCGGTCATGCCACCGATATAGCACTGGGAGGTATGTGCGCGTGGCGCCTCCCGACCGACGCAAGTTGCGCTTCGATCGCCCGTTCCCTCCTCAGCATCGCCATGACGACCCTCGGCCTGGACCGTGACACAGCCGACGACGCGATCCTGGCCGCCAGCGAGCTGGCCACCAACGCCCTCCACCACGGCCTCAACGCCGGCCCCGAAACCCCGACCGCCCCACCCGAACTATGGGTGTGGGCCCGAGCCATCCCAACACCGCAACTGGTGCTAACGGTCTTCGACGCCTGCCGCTCGTCCTGGCCGGACACCACACCTCGGGAGCTACTGGGCGACCACGGCAGGGGCATCGGAATCGTCGGCAAGCTCGCCGAAGCATGGGGCGCGCACCCAACACGCTCGATATGCACCCGCGGCATACCAGGAAAAGCCGTCTGGTGCGCCTTCGCTCTCCCCGGCCCATGGCCCAACGCCCGCACGACAGCGCCACCCATGCTCGCGGCCCGCCACCTGGCCACAATGCTCACCGCACGCGGAATCGCAAACGTCACCCACCGCCACGGCCGAGGCGTCTCCCTCGTCACCATTCCCCTCACCCGCAACGAGGAGACGAACATCTGGATCGAGCCAGGCCACCTCAGCTACACCACCCCCACCAGCACCCGCCACCGCCGCCCCATGGTCGACCTACACGACGTAACCGAAACCCTCATCCACCACTACGAAGAGAGCCGGTGAAGCAATCGGTAACGTCCTGCCGCGGAGGTGCTCCCCGGTGCCCGGGCGTGCGTTCGTAGCGGTGGTGCAGACGGCGGGAGTCGTCCAGCCATGACACCTGTCGTTCGACCCCATGAGCTCCGATGAGCAGGTCGAACGGGTCGTCACCGGATGTCGCAGTCGGCGGTCTCGCGGATCTGGCGAGCGTTCGGCCTCAAGCCGCACACCGTGCAGACCTGGAAACTGTCGACCGCCCCGCAGTTCGTCGACAAGGTCCGCGACGTGGTCGGCCTGTACCTGGACCTGCCCGAGAACGCCCTGGTGCTCGCGGTGGACGAGAAGAGCCAGATGCAGGCGATCGACCGCACCGCCCCCATCCTGCCGATCACCCCGGCCGGGATGACCCACGACTATGTCCTGCACGGCACCACGCAAGCCATTCGTATGGACCAAACCTGCCGACGAGAACCTCGAAACCCTCGCTACATAATGCCAACGAATTAACGACTCACGACACTAACTGCCTGACGACCCCAAGGCCCTTGAATGCCTCCGCGAAAGATTGCGTGATCTGCTGCTAGGACCCGGCAGATCTTCCGTGGCTTGCGCGATACCTACGACAATGTTTGGGTAGCCGGGTCTTTATGTCGAGCGGGGAGTTACAGATCTCCGCGATGAGGACGATCAGTCCTATCCTGCAGCACGAAATCTCTCGTACCGCTGCTCGATGGCCTCCAGATTGGGCCGATCGATTCGTCTTCTGGGTAGGGATAGTGGTGCGTCGTTCATCTCCTGGAGGCCATACTTTAGCATGGGTCCATCGACTTCTCGTAGGATATCGGTGCGCACCCGTATTTTCAGGTCAGGACTTATTCCAAGAATATTTTCATCGTAAGCGGCATGGTGAATCTTGCAGAGTGCGAGGCCGTTTGATACGGCGGGAACGCCGCGTTCATCACTGTCAGGAATGATGTGTGCAGCGTCAAGCAGAGAGATGTGTCGTAGACGACACATTGCGCAACTACTGTCGTACGCGTGAATTACACGTTGACGGAATACGGGCTGGTGAAGGCGCTGCTTGCTAATTCGCTCGGAGTACCTACGTTCTACTGGGCTGACAGATGTTGTGTTTCGAGCGAGCGCTACCTGAGAGCGATCAAGGCCGACTGCTACCTGAGATTGCTGGGGCTCATCCGCAATTATCCACACTGGATAGAATGGCAAGTAGATGCCCTGCTGAACGCCGAAGAACCAGATCAAGGGAACTCCGAGAGCGTGGGCTTGTCGCAGACCTCTATTAGTGTAATACTGTGGGTCGTTGCCCTGGTATTTGTATCTAAGAAACCCATCCGTGCCGAGAACATCCTCGTACGGAGCGCGCTGACCTTCTGAGGTGTAAGTGGTCAAGATCGATAGAGCAGCGGTCAGATCCTTTGGTTTCCGGATGCCGAGTTGATAGTCAACCAGCGGAAAATTGCTGCCTTCGAACTCAAAATCGAGAAGTTCTTGACGGTGGACGACCGGGTTATCAGGAGAAGTTCGACCGTCGAGCCACTCCATAGCGGCCCTTCGAAGGCGTCCGTCAAAGTCCTCGCTTAGTTGCATACTCACACGAAGCTTTCTACTACCTCGTCGCCGGACCCGCCAGGCCATGATCTCGAGTCTGGGGGCCACAGTTGGTCACGAGGCGGGTCTATCCTCATATGAACCCGCCTACCTGGTGGTACGCACGAAAGTCATGCGAGTTGAGGTCGGTGAGTTGGGAGGACGGCGCCTTCGTCCGGGTGGCCCAGAGGACTGCGTCGTGGAAATCCAAATCTGGGCCGGGCGTTCGCATGACAACAAGTCTCGTCACCACAGGTGGCGAAGGGGTGCCGCCCCTACGCGGTGGGGCCTGACTCCCGGTGCCGTCCGCAGGCGTCGCGGGCATGGTGCCGAGGTGTCACGTTCCCGGACGCGAGGATCTCGGCCAGCGCGCGAGCGAACCTTTCCAGTGCCTCGACCCGCCCCATGGGAACGGCCGAGTCGCCTACACCGTCGTCGCGGCGGCACAGCCACGTCTGCCCACTATCGTCGGTCAGCACGATGACCTTCGTGCCGGCGAGGTGGAACGTGGCGTCCTTGTGGCCGCCCGCGTTCAGCACGTCCTCCATGCTCGATTCGATGCTCACCTGGTGACCTCCCACAACTTCCCGCGCGCCTGCCCAATCTCCCGCACCATCCCCCACCGTCGCGTGCCGGCCAGTATGTGTCGGACGTGAATGTCCATCCGGCGGGACGTCAGCAGTGGCGCGACGCGCGCGAGCGCGTCCATCCCACTGGTCATGCCCCCCACGTCACCGGCCTCGATAGCCGTCTTCGTCAGCCGCGCCTGGTAGAGGCCAACCAGCAGCGGGGACTGCGCCTCCACCGACGCGACCGCCGACTGCAGGTCGGCTGTCCCCTTCGCGTGCTGGCCGAGGTCTGAGAGCGCGATGCCGGAGTTGGCCATGACCTCGGCGCCGTCGACCGGGCTCAGCCGCACGGCGAGGGCCTGGGCTTCATCAAGGGCGCGGCGGACCGGGCGTTCCTGTCCGGGCAGGACGGCCAGGGATCGGCCGAGGCGCACGAGAAGAGCCGCTCGGGTGGCATCGTCCAGGTCGTCCAGCACCAGGCCACGGCGAACGTACTCGGCGGCACGTGACCGCGGGCTGCCGTAGGTGCAAATGAGGGACAGGGTCGCGTACGCGTGCGCTTGCGCTCGGGCGTCCTGCGCTCGGGCGGCGAGGGTGAGGGCGAGGCCCGCGACGCGTTCGGCGCGGTCGAGGTCGCGAGTGTCGTGCAGAACGAGCGCGGCCTGGCGGGCGAGCCTGGACCCGGCGGCCTGCAGCCCGGTGTCGGCGCCGAGCACGGCGGGTGCGATGTGGTGGACGTGGCGGAGCGCCTCCCGCACCAGCGGCGCACCGCCGATCTGTTCCTCAGTGTGGGTGAGCCGGTCGGCGAGCAGCCGCACATACGAGGCATCGCGGTACGGGTTGCTGCTGGTCGCCGACGGGATCAGTGCGACGCTGGCCGCCGACGCCAAGAACTGGCGCCGCTTCACGGGGTCGTCCTCCTCGGACGGGACGAGTTCGAACTCCCAGCCCACGGTACGCAGCAGCCGTGCCGACCTGGCAAGCCCAGGGTCACGTTTACCGGCTAGGACCATCGACACCCATGGCTGCGAGACGCCGAGCCTGCGTGCAAGTGCGGCCCCTGACCATCCGTGACGCCGCATGACGGCGGCGAACGCATCTCCCAGGCTGCTGATGCCCATGCCCCGGAACGTATAACGGACCGTTAAGCGCTGACTACTGATGTCGGTGAGCTGCTGCTTTTCTGCTGGTGAAGTTCCTAGTCACCCACAGACACAGGCGGCCCCGGCCGGTGCGCGAACACCGGGTGTTCCGGGGCCTGACCGGAAACGGAGTCCGGCCATGAGCAACGTATCCGAACCGGCGTCGCCGAGTGACGCCGAGATCGCCGCGCTCCTGGAGTTGCTGCGGGCCGACTACGACGGTTGGCACTTCCAGTACAGCGCTGAGGTGGTGAGCCTGCCGTGGGAGGCCATGCGCGGCCCGATGAGGTTCCCGCCCGGCGGTGGCGTCGCGTGGATGCGTGCGGTGTCAATGGAACGGTTGCGGACCCTGCTGGATGCGCTGGCAGAGATCGAGTCGCCGTGATCGGCGACACGGTGGTCGACTTGCCGCCGATCATCGACCCACCGCCGCCGATCCCCCGCGGCGTCACGCACTGGCACGGCGACGCCACCGGGTCGTGGTGGGCGATCGTCCCCGGCCGCGCCGGGCCGCGCTTGGTGGAGGCGGCCAGCCGGGATGCACTGGCCGTCACTGTCGATTGGCACCTGCGGACGGCCGCCCTATGAGCCGAGGCGGCGCCGCCGTGGACTGACCGCCCCCGATGTCCCGGTGGTGTCGCCCCATCTGAAACCGCGGCCCCGGATCATCTGGCGCGCGTCCGGGACCGCGGTACCACCGCATGATGCGCGCCTCTGGAGGTGTTCAGATGACCAGCACCACCGACCGGGCGACCCAGGCTGTCAAGGATCCGCGCGACCTTGTGCCGCCCGAGGTGTTCGCCCTCCTTGTCGAGACGTCCGCCGCTACCACCACGTCACTCGTTGCTACGCCGAGCGGATGTTTCGGCCAGGTGCTCGTCTTCCTCAAGGCGCAGGCGAACGTCGTCCGGGCCCGGGCAGAGGGACGGCCGTGGGTGCGGATCGTCCCCACCCTCCCCGTTGCCCCGGCGTGGCACGCGTTCATGCTCCGCTCCCAGGCCTACACCACGTTCTGCGACGTGCACGCTGGCCGGTACATCCACCATGTGCCTTCCAGGACCACCATCCCGGCTCTGCGGGCGACCGGATACCGCGTCGACCTGGAGTTCTGGCGCGGTGAGCGCAGCCGTGCTGCCCGCCGGAGTGCGCCACGCCGGAGACCGCCCGATGGCAGGGCATCAGGTCGCCCCGGACACCACCAAACGGCCGGATGTCGAGCCGACGCACTATCACTGCTACCGGTGGTCCGGCGGTGGGCAGGAGTGGGAGCGCCTCGGGCGCACCGACTCACTGGACCTCAACTCACCCGAGCGGCCACCGGACCGCACGTCGGCGTGAAGGTGTGCATGGCCGTCGTCGGGGCGGCCGACCGCTGCCACTGAGCACGGCGGGAACGCCCCCCGCACTCCTTGGAGGAGGACGAGGGGCGTTCGCGTCGGCCGGGCTTCCCCACCCGCCGACGACGGCCAGCCTACGGGAGGGATTTCTTGTGGTTTAAGACGGCGTGATGGCCATGGGATCTATGTTCATCGCCTTGGTGAGTTCGCCTGCGGACGTGGCCTCGTGGGCGGGTGTGTCAGGGTGGGGTTGTGGTTGGTTTGGGTGGGCGGGCTCGGTTTCTCGGTTTTGCGGTTTTGCCTGCTTGTCTTGTGGCTCTGGGTGGGTGTGGGGCCGTGGTCGGGTGGCGGCTGGGGCTGTTCAACTCGGATGGGCGGTTCGAGGACGTCGACGCCTGCGAGATCATGCCCGATGCGGCGACGCTGGCGCCGTTGGTGGCCAATGGTGCGCGGGAGCCGGGAGACTCCAGGCCCGAAGGGTTCCTCGGGCTTGCCGACGATGCCGCGGCGTCAGAGTGCAAGTGGAGCAGCGTCCCGGCGGGAGTGGACCGTCCTTTCCGGACGGTGCGGATTCATGCCGCGACCAAGCAGGCGACCACGCGTCAGACCGGCCCGGAGCGCGCTGCGGAGGCGTTGGAGAGGTGGCATGGCAACCGTGTCCAGCGTGGCTCGACGATCACGTCGCTCCGTATAGGCGAGGAGGGCTACCGGACGACCGACAAGGCGACCTACGTCGTCGTTGTGGCCCGCATCGAGGTCTTCGACATCCATGCCAAGTTCCGGATTTCGAACGTGGTCGTGGACGTGTCAGCGCGAACCCATGAGCGGCCGGGTGAGAAGGAGAACGCGCAGGTGGTGGGCCTGGCGAAGCGTGTTGCCGCCCGCCTCGACTCTCGGGATTGACGTCTGGGGTCGTCGGGGACCGCTAGGCGTTTCGTTGGGTGGTCGCTTCAAGAGGGATCACGGGTCAGGCGGTGGTGGCGTGTTCGATTAGTTCTAGGAGGCCGGCTTCGCGTTCTTCGGCGGTGGCTCCGTAGTCGTGGCTGTAGGTGAAGTCGGCGTTGGTGAACTGGTTGAGCCACATTGCGCAGTAGTTGCCCGGCATGAAGCAAGGCTCCAGTTCGGTGTACACGCGGGTGACCTGTTCGGGGCGGACGCCTTGGGACGAGAGGCGTTCCCAGAGGAGGTGTTCTGGGTGCTCGACGCCTACCTGGGTTTCGTCGGTTTCGATGTGTTTGCGGCCGTCCGGTTCTTCGATCTCGAAGGCGACGGAGGCGGGGAAGCTCAGGGCGTGCCGGATGAGTTCCAGGACGCGGGACCACCAGGACTCGTCGTCGTCCAGGGCGGGGGCGTCTGTCTGGAGGAGGCGGGCGCGGAGGTCACGGAACACGTCCACCGGGTCTCGGCGGCCGGGGTCACGGAGGACGGGTAGGGCCTCGTCCAGGGCCAGGAGCGATTCGAGAAAGGACGGGACGTCGGCGTTCACGTGCAGGGGCGCGATGTCGGCCACGACGAAGACGGCCTGGACGGTGCCGGACGGGTCGACGCAGATCTCGGCGCCCTGGTCGGTTCCGAGGCGGCACCACGACGCCGCGTCCGGCGGGAGGTGTGGGGCTTCGATCGAGGCCGCGTAGTCGCCGAGGGGGAGCGGTTCGTCGTCGGTGGCGGAAAAGTAGGGGGCCACCTGTGCCGGGAGGCCGGCCCGCAGGGCGGTGCGGGCCGTGCCGGGTAGGGGCAACCCGGTTGTGTCGAGGTGCCGCAGGGTGCCGAAGTGCCCCGTCAGCCGGGTTCCGAGGTCTTCCGTCATTGCTCCAGTCTCTCAGCCGCGGGTGCGGGTGCGGTTAGGCTCCTGTGGACGTGTCGATCAGGGAAGGTGGGCCGTGGAGGCGGGCGAGTTCGAGCGCATGTTGACCGAGGCGCGCAGGACGCTGGAGTCGATGCGCCGGGGTGGCGAAGCGGCGGAAAGCGCGGAGGTCCAACCTGTTGAGGGGGTCGGGGAGGCGGCCGAGGGCAGGGTCAGGGTGACCGCGGCCTCCGGGGGACGGCTCAAGGACGTGGAGATCAATCCGCGGGCCATGCGGATGTCTCCGGAGGAACTCGGCGGGCATCTGGTGGCGGCCGCGAACGCGGCGCTCAACGATCTGCGTGGCAAGGCCGCGGAGGCGGCGGGGGACGCGGTGGACACGGGCGCGCTCAATAAGCAGGTCGACGAGATCCAGACCGAGGGCATGCGTCAGATGGCCGTGTTCAATCAGGCTTTCAACGACGTCCTGTCGAAGATCAAGGGCGGTCCGGCTCAGTAGGGCGGTGCAGGCGCAGCGTTGCCGTGCCGTGGGGGCCTGCCACGGCCAGCAAGCCCTGGGGGGTTAGTGCCAGGGCGTTGACGGTGAGGCCCAGGTTCATGGTCCGTTCGTCGCCGGTCAGCAGGTCCCAGATGCGCAGGTGGCCGTCGGTCCAGGCGACGGCCGCGGCGGGGCCGGACGGGAGGGTCGCGAAGGTCGCGGCCGTGACGCCGGTGTTGCGGCGGATGAGTGGTTCGTCCACGGGGGGTTCGCCGGCCGTCCACAGCCGTACGGTGCCGTCGGCGCCGCCGCTGATCAGGCTGAGGCGGCCACTGCGGCCGTGTACCCCGGTCACGGCGGTCACCGGTCCGTCGTGCAGGTGTTGGACGAGGACCTGCTGAGGGGCGGTGGCCTCCCACACGTGCACCTGCCCGGAGGTGTCGCCGGCGACGAGGTGGCCGGAGCCGGCGGTGCCCACGGCGGTCAGCCCTTGCCAAGCTTTGAGGGTGGCGCGGACGGTGCTCGCTCCGACCTGCCTGGAGCCGTTGTCGACGGTCTGGTTGAGCAGGCCGCTGATGCGGTCGGCGCGGCTCCCGGACTTGGTGACGGCGCTCGCCCGGACGGTGCGGTGCGCGTCGAGGTGCAGGACGGTGCCGTCCGCGAACCAGAGAAGCCCCCAGATTTCGGGTGTGCCGCCGGTGATGCGCCCGATGGGGGTTCCGGTCGCCGAGTCGAGGGTGTGCAGGGTGCCGTCGGCGGCGGCGACGAGGAGCGCGCCGTCGCGGCGGGCGAGTGCGGAGACGGGGCCCGTCCAGCCTTCGCCGCGGACGTTGAACCAGCCGGGCTCCCAGGCGGTGGAGGCGTGCGGCGCGAAGCGGTCGGCGAGCGGGGCGTCGTTCCGGAGTAGTGCCGACAGGCGGAGCAGGGCGGCGCGCTCGGCGGGGTCCGAAGTGGTCAGGAGGCCGGGGCCGACCGCGCGCCAGATGGGCCAGACGGCGGGGTCGTCCAGCGATTCGAGTACCGCTGTCGCGGTTCGCGGGTCGGCGTGGACGAGTTGCGCCGCGTCCGCCACCAGGCGTTCCGCCACGCCGGTTACGGCGGCGTGGCGTAGCAGATGCGTGGTGATGTAGGGGGTGCTCTGGCCCCATTGCGGGGTGCCGGAGGCGTTCTTGGGGATCTGCTCGTAGAGGGCGCGGCCCATCGTGTGCTCGATCTGGGTGTGGAGCTCCGGTGTCCGTTGGCGCAGGATCGCCTCGCGTAGCGGACGCAAGCCGATCTGGAAGGAGTCGTCGACGCGGGTGACCAGTGGTGCGACGAGGCCGATGGACGCGCGGGCCCGTTCCGCGTCACCGGTCAGCGCCGCAGTGAGCCGCGTCCACTGCGTGCCGTCGATGAGCCCGTACGCGGACGCGAGCACCTGAAGCGCGGGCACGGCGTCGGGCGGGACGCGGTCCAGCCATCGTTCGGGGACGTTCTCCGACGCGCCCGCGAACAGGGCGAGTTCGGCCATGCCCACGTTCGGGAACAGGGCCTCGGCGTGGGGGGCGCCTCGCAGCCACGCCGAGAACGCGGCCCGGTCGGTCAGCTCGGGATCGTCGAGATGGACGACCTCGGCGGGGACGGTGAACGCGGAGAGGAACTCGGGGCGCCCCTCGACGAGCAGCCGGACGTGCTGGAACTCCAGCAGCGGGTCCAGCAGCCCGGTGATGATCGCGGAAGCGGCGGAGCCGTCGCAGGACGGGCCCGACTCGTCCAGTTCGGCGACGACGACGGTCGCGGGCCGGCGGTCCGCCGCGATGCCGGCGACGACCGCCTCGGGGGCGCCGCCCGCGACCGACAGCTGCTCCGCCAGCGCCCACGCCAGCGTGTGCGGGGTCATGCCCCGCGCGCTGATCATGGCGTGGACGGCGCGGACGGGACCCGCGTCGGCGAGCGCCGCCCAGGCCGTCAGGTGGCTCTTGCCGGTGCCGGGTGCGCCGGTCACGGCGCAGAGCCGGGGGCGCAGGACGTCGGTGAGCCACGCCCGGACGGCCGCCGCGGCGGGTTCCCGGCCCGCGCCGATGGAGGGCGCCTGGTTCAACTCGACCGGTGTCGACACTGTGATCCGCTCCGTCACGTTTCCTGTGCGGCCTGCTGCATGAGTTCGAGGAGGCCGCGTTCGCGCTCGTCGGCCGTGGCGCCGTAGTCGTGGCTGTATGTGAACTCCGCGTTCCGGAACCGGCTGAGCCGCATCCGGCAGTAGTTGCCGGGCAGGAAGCACGGTTCCAGTTCCGTGTAGACGCGCGTGACCTGCCCTGGTGCGATGCCGCGGGCGTCCAGGCGGTCCCAGAGGAGACGCTCGGGATGCGGCAGCCCCACGCGGGCCTCTTCGGTTTCGACGTGCCTGCCCCCGCCGGCGTCCTCGTATTCGATGGCGGCGGCGAACGGGAAGCTCAGGGCATGCCGGATCTGCTCCAGGACGCGCGGCCACCACGCCTCGTCGTCCTCCAGTGCCGGTTCGTCGATGCGCAGGAGGGTCCCGCGCAACTCGCGGAAGATCTCGGCGGGGTTCCGGTCGCCGGGGGACGCGAGCGGCGGCAGGTACCGGTCGAGCGCCAGGAGGGACGCGACGAAGGCCGGGACATCGGTGTTGACGGTCATCGGCGGGGCGGTCGCGGTGACGAACACGGCCTGGACGTCCCCGGTGTCGCTCACGCACATCTCGGCGCCGTGGTCGGTGCCGATGCGGCACCAGTCGGCCGTGTCGGGTGCGGCGTCGGGGAACCCTACGGTCGCGGCGTATTCGCCCAGGGCGAGCGGCTCTCCCGTCGAGGCGGTGAAGTAGGGGCCGACCTGGAGCGGCAGCCCCGGGTCCGCCAGCGCGGCGGCCGCCTCGCCCGGCAGCTCGCCCGGCAGTTCCCCGGCGGGGACGCGCCGCAGGCCCTCGGGGCCGAAACGCGTGATGATCTCAGCGGTCATCGGACGTCCCCCTCGGCGCCGGTGATCCGGGCCAGGGCGGTCGCGGCCGTGGCCTGGTAGGCGCGGTCGGTGGCGATGACATCGGTGCTCGGGCCGCCCGCGAGGACGTGTGGGCTCTCCGCTATCTCCCGGATGTCGGGGACGGCCGGTGCCGCGTCCGCGCCGATCTCGCCGAGGCACCGCAGCGCCAGCATCCCCGTCGGGGTCGCGGAGACGGCGTCCACCAGGAGCGGCAGCGTCCGTGCGGTGTCGCCCGTCACGTGCTGGATCACGGCCGCGGCCCCGGGTGCGGTGTCGTCCAGCAGGGGGAGTGCGGGCTCGGCCGCGGCGCCCAGCGCGAAGAGGCGTTCGGCGTCCTCGTCGTCCAGGCCGGAGCGGAGGGGCCCGCTGAGGAACCGCAGCGGCTCCTCACCGTCGCCGGTGATCTGCCAGATCGCCCAGGCCGCGCTCTGGCTGACCTGCGGGCCGTGCTTGCGTCCGAGATGGCGGCGCAGCACGGGAACGGCGTCGGAGGCGGCCGGGCCCAGCGCGGCCAGGGCCTTCGCGACGGCCGGGACGGCCTTGCGGCGCTCCAGCAGGGAGATCATGTCCGGGAGGAGCGGCAGCGCCCGGTCGCCCCATGCGGCGAGCGCCGTCATGACGCGCGCGAGGTGGTTGCCCGCGAAGCCCGTGCCCTTCTTCGGGTCGGCGAGGAACTCCCTGACCGGGCCGAGGAGCGCGTCGGCGTGTTCCTTCATGCCGCCGAGGGCCGGGGCGGGATCGAACGACAGGCGCGGGTCGGCGAGGTCGGCCGCCAGTGCCGGGACGCATCGCGCGTCGCCGGCGCGGGCCAGCGCCTCCAGTGCGCTGCCCGCGACAAGGTCGTCGGGATCGTCGAGGAGCGGGAGCAGACGGTCGGTGACGAGGGCGATGTCCGGGCCGCCCTGCTTGATCTCCCAGACGGTCTCCCGGACGAGTTCGGCCTCATCGCCGGTGAGGAGTTCCGCGAGCGGCGGGAGCAGCTCGCGGGGACCCGCCCGCCACGTGCGCATGACCTCGCCCGCGCGGTGGACGGCGTCCAGCCGCTTCTCCGCGTCGGAGACGGCGAGGGCGTTCCGCGCCAGCCGGATCTGCGGGGCGGGGAGCTCGCTCAGCGCGGCCGTCAGGAAACCGGTGCGGCCACCGTCACGGACCCACAGCTGGTCGTCCAGCGCCGACTCGTCCGCCCGGATCTCCGCGGTGACGGCGTCCAGCAGGCCGTCGTCCAGGTCGTCCACGCGGCACCACAGCAGCGCCACCGCGGCGGCCGCCCGCACCTCGCGTCGGGTGTCGGCGGCCCGCCCACGGAACCAGCCGACCGGCCGGTCGTCCCGGTCGGAGCAGATGTCGCCGACGGCGAGGACCATGCTCGCCGCGGCGCCCGCGTCCTCCTCCGCCTCCGCCTTCTCCTGGAGGGAACGGACGGGGTCGGGGTCGTGGTCGGGGAAGTCGGCGAGGACGACCGGGGCCGCGGCCCGCACCGCCGGGTCGCCGTCGTCCAGCAGGCTCAGCAGCGTCGGGACGCCCGCCTCCACGGCGGCGCGTGCCGCGCGCGCCCACTCCAGGACGGTCGCGAGATCGGGCTCGTCGTACTCCGCCTCGTCGTGCTCCTCCAGGTCCCACAGGGCCCCGGCGATGTCCGAGAGCAGCGCGAGGATGCCGGGACGGTGATGGGTTCCATGGCTGGAGACGAGGTCGAACAGGACGGTGACTGCCGGCACCGTCGCCGGATAGACCCAGCCCTGGTGGTAGATGATGCCGGACAGGTCGTACAGGGCGCGTTCGGCGACCGCCGGGTCGGCCGATCCGGCCTTCTCCAGGGTGTCCGGCAGGTTGGTGGCGGCGCCGTAGGCGTGGGTGAGGCCGGCCCAGTCGGCCGCGTCCCGGAACCGTCCGCTCATGCCCGCCTCCCGGTGGGTTCAGAGCGAGTTGGCATGTCGCTTGACCGCCGAGTTCGCACTGGACTTGGAACCAGGTATGTCATTGTCGTAAGGGTAGCTGTAGGTCACGTCGACCTTGTTGCGGAAGTATCTGGGTATCCATTCCTCGCACCATGCGCCGGGCACGTCGCACGGCTGGCGTTCGGTGTAGACCTCTTTGAGCTTGCCGCCGCGTTCGAGGATCTCCATGCCGGCGCGCTTCTCCGAGTGCCGCCCGTCGCTGCGCGCGACCATGATGCGCTCTTCGCCGTTTTTGTCGATGTAGCGGAACGCGGCGAAGTTGCGGCCCGATCTGTCCCCGCTATGGCGGCGCGCGTCATCGACCGCGCGGGCCAGGTCGTTGCTGTCCCGGTCGACCTTGCGGGTTCTGACATTGGGGCCCGTGTCGCCCTTCTCGCCGTCCTTCCGGTTCTTCATGTTGTACTTCTTCGAGAGGTCGCCCTCTCGCGACTTGTTCGGGTGGATCAGCTCGTACTGGCGGGTCCGGCCGCTGCGGCTGCGGAACGTCCGGGTCTCCGAGAGCACCTTCGAGATGACCTTCGCGCCGCCCGCGCCGCCCCTGCCGCCGCTGCTCCCGGGCCGGTTCCCGCCGCGGTTCCTAGCCATTGAGCAGCGCCTCCACCGCCATGCCGATCAGCTGGTCGATGATCAAGCCGGTGATCATCTTGAAGATCGGGATTTCGAGCAGGGACGCGCCGAAGGTGACCACCGCGGTGGCGATGGCCTGCGCGATCTGGATCGCGAGGATGATGAGCTGGACGATCACGTTGATCTTCAGTGCCAGGATGATGATGCCCGCGATCAGCATTCCGGCGCCGACCAGCATGCAGTCGGTCCCGGCGTCGCGGATGTTCGCGGACGCGGCCTCGTCGTCCGTCCACTCCTTCTGGAACGCCTCGAAGTCGTCGCCCTTGTTGGCCGTCCAGACGCCCTGCGCCACCGCGTCCGCGTCGGCCGACGCCGACTGCAGACCGCCGCCGAAGGAGATCCACGTGCCGCCCATCTCCATCAGCTTCGTCTCGTCGCCCTCCGGCCAGGTGTAGCCGAGCATTCCGAGCAGGCCGATGAGTTCGCCGGGCAGTTGCATGCCCATGAGCTACCCCAATGCCTTGCTGACGGCATTGACCGTCTGGACGTTCGACTGCTCCATCGTGGTGTAGTTCTTCGCGATCGCTTCAAGTGCCTTGGCGCGTTCGCTCAGCTCTTCGGCGTTCTCCTTGAAGCATTTCATCGCCGCCTCGAAGCAGGCGTTGTGCGCTATTCCGATGAGCATTCCGATATCGTCGCCGCCCCATGGCTCGCCATAGCCGTTGATCTGCGACTCGAACTGCTGCACCTGCCCGCCGAACTGTTCGGCGGCCTGTGTTAGGCGGCCGGCGGAGGAGGTGAGCTGGTCGGTCGATACCTGGAAGCCGTCGGTCATCGCCGCCCCCCGTGCAACTGGGCCATCAGGTCCGCGATCGACTGGGTCATCTGCTGCATCTGCCGCATGCTCATGTCCTGGACCGCGCGTGCCCTGGCCGTGATCTGCTCGGTGTCCGCGCCGGCGGGCGGCCCCGCCGGATCGGCGCGAAGTCCCTGGAACGCGGTGTTCACGGCCTCCGCGACATGCTCGCCGATCTCCTCGGAGGACATCCGCATCGCGCGCGGGGCCAGGTCGATGCTCTCGATCTCTCCGTCCGCCGAAACCGTCGCCCGGACCAGCCCGCCGGCGGCCTCGCCATGTCCTTTGGCGGACGGCCCGGAGGCCGTGCCGTCCGGTCGCCCGCCGGATCCTTCCCCGCCGCTCGCACCCTGTGTCCCGAGCGCGGCCCGCGTCTCGTTGAGCAGATGTTCCAGTTCGCTGCCGGGGATCCCTGTCATCGAGAACCCACCCCCTGATTCGGTCGCCTCGGAGATCATAATCAATGAGGACGATTGTTGGCTAACACCGAAAAACGTGATTGGTGGTGGTCGGCGGGTTCGGCTGGAGGGCGGTGTGCCGAGCGGAGCTCGTCGGTTGATTGGTGGTGGGCGGGGGCTGGAGGACGGTGTGAGTGATCAGGAGACAATGGTGACCGCGAGGTAAGTGGAGGGTGACAATGGTCACGCTTTCAATGGCCGGGGTAAGCCGCGCGCGGTTCGTGATCGCCCCCGTCCCTGACCCGCGGTCCTGACCCCGGTCCCGGCCCTGCCCGCGGCCCCGGCCGGACGGGCCCCGGCCGGGCGATCGCGGCCGCCGGGGCGGTGAGAGTAGAACCTGTTCTTGTCTTACGCGCCGGAGACGAGCAGGCTGTGTCGCATGGACCTGGTCACTCTGGAAGAGATCCGCCGCCTGAAGTTCCGCTACCTGCGCTGCGTCGACCTGAAGCTCTGGGACGAGTTCGCCGGCGTGTTCACCGAAGACGCCGTCGCCGAGTACGACACCCCGGTGCTCGGCAAGACCCTCCGGCTGGAGGGACGGGACGCGATCGTCGACTACATGCGCGGCAACCTCGGCCCCGACAAGATCTCCACGCACACGGCGGGCGCCCCGGAGATCGACGTGGACGGCGACCGCGCGACCGGCACGTGGTCACTGGACGACACGATCATCCTCGTCGAGCATCGGATGCTCATCCGGGGCGCCGCGTTCTACCACGACGCCTACCGGCGGTGTGCGGACGGACAGTGGCGCGTCGAGCGCACCGGGCACCGGCGCACCTACGAGTACGTGGTGTCGCTGGACGACATGCCCAGCCTCAAGTTCACCGCCGGGGTCCCGGACTCCCGATGACCGGGACCGGCGTTGACGCTTCTTAGAACGAGTTCTAGCGTCCGTCCGACGGTGAGTCCCCGCGTCCGTGGCGCCGAATGCGCCGCGCGCGGGAGACTCGTCCACCCAACGCGATGACGCGACCCCAGGGGAGCCCGGCGTGGCCATCGACTCAGCCGCAGGCAAGACCGACCGTCCCGACACCGGTTCGGCCACGCGATCGTTCGCCGAGGCGATCGCCGAGGCCGAGCGGATCATCCGTGCCGCGCCGCACGTCAAGACCGACCAGGACCTGGCCGAAGGGCTGGACTACCTCGCCGGCAGCATCAAGGCGTCGCTGCACATGGTCCAGGCGTACCAGCACGAGCACCCGTACTTCGCCTCGTCCACCGGGCCCTACACCAAGCTCGGCCTCGACAACCCCGACACGCTGTACTTCCACGCCTACATCAGGGACGACGCCGAGTACGTCGTCACGGGGCGGCGCGGCACCACCGCCGACCTCAGCTTCCAGATCATGAACGGCGACTACTCGCCGACGCAGTCGCCCGACAGCCTCACCGCCTTCGACGACCGCGAACTGGCCATCGCCGGGGACGGGACGTTCCAGCTCCGGTTCGGCCCACCGCGGCCGGACGCCGGCCCCGGTTACGTCGCGGTCGCCCCCGGCTCCGCGATGCTGATCGTCCGGGAGGTGTTCAGCGACTGGGAGAACGAGCGTCCCGGCGAGATCCGCATCCACCGCGCCGACACCCTCGGCACCTCCCCGCCGCCCGTCCCGTCCGACCGGATGGCCCGCCGGTACGAGGTGGCGGGGAAGATGCTGCTGGCGCGGCTGCGCACCTTCCTGGCCTTCCCCGAGTGGCACTACCTGCAGCTGCCGGTCAACACGCTGACCGAGCCGCGTCCGACGCCCGGTGGGCTGGCCACGCAGTTCTCGTCCGTCGGCCACTACGACCTCGACGACGACGAGGTGATGGTGATCACCGCGCCGGCGGCCGACCGCGAGGTGGCGCCGTACCAGGGCTTCCAGCTCGGCAGCATGTGGTACGTCTCGCTCGACTACATCAACCACCAGACGAGCCTCACCGCCGACCAGGCCCGCGTGGACGACGACGGCATGATCCGTTACGTGGTCGGCGAGCGCGATCCCGGCCTCGCCAACTGGATCGAGCGGACCGGCCACCGCCGCGGCTACCTGCAGTTCCGCTGGCAGCGGCTCACCCGTGCGCTCGGCGCCGAGGACGGCCCGTCCTTCGAGGTGATGCCGTTCGACGAGCTGCCGCGCCGGCTTCCGCACTACGAGCGGCAGCGGGTCACCGAGCGGGAGTGGAAGGAACGGATCACCGCCCGCCAGGTCGCCGTCGCCCGACGGATGCTCGGCTGATGGCCGCGGGACTCCTGGAAGGCCGGGTCATCGTCATCTCCGGCGTCGGCCCCGGCCTGGGACGCGGCCTCGCCGTCCAGTGCGCCGGGGCGGGAGCCGACGTGGTGCTGGCCGCGCGGAACGAGGAACGGCTCGCCGAGGTCGCCAAGGAAGTCGGGGAGATCGGGCGCCGCGCGGTCACCGTCCCGACCGACATCAACGACGCGGCGGCCTGCGAACGGCTGGTCGAGACGGCGCAGCACTCGTTCGGACGGGTGGACGGCCTGGTCAACAACGCCTTCGCGACACCGCCGCTGAAGGATCTGACCAAGGTCGACCTCGACGCGGTGAGGCGCGGATTCGAGACGAACGTGCTGGCCGCACTCCACCTCACCCGCCTGCTCGTCCCGGCGCTCGAGGAGACCGGCGGCTCCGTCGTGATGGTCAACTCGGCGGTTCTGCGGCACTCCAGGCGGACGTTCGGCGCCTACAAGATGGCCAAGGCCGCGCTCCTCGCGATGGCGCAGAACCTCGCGACCGAACTCGGGCCGCGCGGCGTCCGGGTCAACACGATCGCCCCCGGATACATCTGGGCCGACAACCTCAAGTGGTACTTCGACCACCTCGCCAAGAAACGCGGCGTCCCGGCGCAGCAGATCTACGACGAGAACGCCGCGACCACCGACCTGCGCAAACTGCCCGAACCGGACGAGGTCGCCGACGCCGTGGTGTTCATGCTGTCGCCGCTGGCCCGCGCGATCACCGGCCAATGCCTGGACGTCAACTCCGGCGAGTGGCACCACTAGGACCATCAGGAAAGGCGCACCGATGACCCCAGGTCGCGACAGCGTGGGCACGGTCGAGGACCTCCACGCCTCGGCCCGCAAGATCACCGGCATGGACGGCTTCGGCGACGACGACCACCTGGACGGGCTGAAGGTGCTGCTGGAGTCCTGCGCCAGGGACGCCGGTTTCACCCCGCTCGGCAACAAGGCCCAGCGCGCGATGCTGCGCGGCGCGCTCGCCGCCCGCCAGTTCTCCGAGGCGGCGTGGCGGCGGCATCCCGAACACGCCGACGTCCCCGTCGAACGGCCCATCTTCGTCACCGGCCTGCCCCGCACCGGTACGACCGCGCTGCACCGGCTGCTCACCGCCGACCCCGCCCACCAGGGCCTCGAACTGTGGCTGGCCGAGGTGCCGCAGCCGCGGCCGCCCCGCGCCACATGGGCGGACGACCCGGTCTTCCAGGCCATCGACGCCGGATACCGGCGGCACCACATCGAGAACCCCGAGTTCATGGGCCTGCACTACATCTCGGCGGACACGGTCGAGGAGTGCTGGCAGCTCCTGCGCCAGAGCATGCTGTCGATCTCCTTCGAATGCCTGGCGCACCTGCCGGCGTACTCGTCCTGGCTCGCCGCCCAGGACTGGACGCCCGCCTACCGCAGGCACCGCCGCAACCTCCAGCTCATCGGCCTGAACGACACCGGGCGGCGCTGGGTGCTGAAGAACCCCAGCCACCTGTTCGCCCTGGACGCGCTGCTCGACGTCTACCCCGACGCGCTGATCGTCCAGACGCACCGGTCCCCGCGCACGGCGATGGCGTCGATGTGCAGCCTCGCCGCGCACGCCACCGCCGGCTGGTCGGACGTCTTCACCGGCGCCACGATCGGCCGTGACCAGCTGGAACTGTGGAGCCGCGGCCTCGAACTGTTCCGCGCCGAACGCGCCCGGCACGACCCCGCGCAGTTCCTGGACATTCACTACGACGACTTCGTCCGCGACCCGATCGGCACCGCCGGGGGCGTCTACGAACACTTCGGCCTGCCGTTCAGCGAGGATGCCCGTACGGCGATGACGGCCCTGCACAACGAGAGCGCCACCGGCGCCGCCAAACCGGCCCACCGCTACGCCCTCGAAGACTTCGGCCTGACCCCCGAACAGGTGGACGAGCGGTTCAGCGGACTCGTATAGCGGGTGAACAGCTAGGCGAGGGCAATGTCCCGCAGCGCGGACGGGTGTTCCGGCCGTGGCCGGCGCGACCTCCGCGTGCGGGAGAGATAACGGCTTCGCTCCGTCCCCGCGCTTGGCGATCCTTTCAGCTGACCTGCGGCTTATCGAAGCGGTGGCCGGGGTAGGGCACCTGTGCCATCATGACCGCCCAGGTACTGGACGCTGCCTTCCCGAAGTGCACATTTTGGGGGACGAGCCCGATGACCGAACCGCTCCCGCCGACGCGCAGGAATCGCGCGAGCCTGACCTACAAACTGCGCTACGCCGCCCAGAACCCCGACAAGATCCGTACATACGCGGCCAGGGTGGCCCGCGACCTGAAACTCCGAATCTCCAGCCGCGGCCACGTCGCCTACTACCGGGCCGTCATGAAGTCCGACACGGCCAAGAACCCCGAGGCGGCCGTCGGCAGCCGGTCCCATGAACGCTGGCTCAAACTCGGCCAGATGCAGTTCGACTACCTGCGCGAACACGGACTCAAACCCGGTGACCGGATGCTGGAGATCGGCTGCGGCAACCTGCGGGCCGGGTGGCGCTTCATCGACTACCTCGACTCCGGCAACTACTACGGCATCGACATCTCGCCCGACATCCTGCTCGCCGCGCAGAACACCCTCGTCCGCCAGGAACTGCGTGACAAGCTTCCGCATCTGACGCTCGTCGACGACCTGAAGCTGCGGTTCCTGCCGTCCGAGCATTTCTCGGTCGTCCACGCGCACAGCGTGTTCAGCCATTCGCCGCTCGAAGTCATCGACGAATGCCTCGCCAACATCGGCCGCGTCATGGTCCCGGGCGGTTTCTTCGACTTCACCTTCGACCGCACCGAAGGAACTGAACACCACGTCCTCCGCGAGGACTTCTACTACCGCACCGAAACGCTGACCGCGCTCGCCGAAAAGCACGGTTTCACCGCCCGCTTCATGGACGACTGGGAAGAACTCCCGCACGGCCAGTCCAAAATCCGCGTCACCCGCCCCGACTGACGGCCCCCGCGGAACCACCGGCCGGGCGACCTCGCGGTCGTCCAGATCGGCGGGCAGTGCGTCCCGAGACCGCCGAGATCGGGTGCGGACAGGGCGCGGTGTCCTGCCGCGGGTGCCGCTGGTTGGGTGCGGGCACAGTGTGGGGACGGAAGCCTTGACGGCGGCCTCCCGTGATCAGACGCTTTGGGCCCGGATGGTCACAAGAGGAAGCCGTACCGATGCTGCGAAGGCTCATCGCCCTGCTCTGCGTCCTGCTGATGTCCGTGTCGGTCATGTCGCCCGCCCACGCGGACGGACGCCGGGACCGCCCGCGTCCCGTCGTGTTCGTCCACGGGTTCAGCGGCTCCGCCGGCCAGTTCGAGACCCAGGCGCGGCGCCTGGCCTCCAACGGGTACCCGGCCCGGTACATCGAAGGCCACGACTACGACTCGACGTTCAGCGTGAACACCGTGGAACAGGTCTTCGCGTCGCTGGACGAACGCATCGCGCGGCTCCTCGGCGAGACCCGCGCCGACAAGGTGGACCTGCTCGCCCACTCGCTCGGCACCTCCCTGATGCAGAGCTACCTGCGGAGCTCACCCGCGCGGGCGGCGACCGTCGCGCACTACGTCAACCTCGACGGCGCGACCGCGGAGAGCCCGCCGGGCGGCGTCCCCACCCTGGCCGTGTGGGGTGAGGGATCCACCGAACGCCGCATCGGCGGCGCCGCCAACGTGTACTTCTCCGGGCAGTCCCACACCCAGGTCGTGACGTCGCCCGAGACGTTCGCCCGGTTCTATGAGTTCCTCAACGGCCGGGCCCCGGACACGACGCGGATCGTCTCGCAGCGGCGCGTCTCCCTGTCGGGACGTGCCGTCCTGTTCCCGTCCAACGTGGGTGCGGAGGGCGCGCGGCTGGAGATCTACCGGGTGAACCCGCGTAACGGCAAGCGCCTGGGGCACCGCCCGCTCGCGAGCTACCGGCTCACCGGCGACGGGTCGTGGGGCCCGTTCAAGGGCCGGGGCGACGCGCACTACGAGTTCGCGGTCGTGTGGAGCGAGACGTCCGTCCACCACCTGTACTTCCAACCGTTCCTCCGCACCGACCGGCTCGTCCGGCTGCTGACCAGCCGTCCCGGTGAGGGCCTGTCGGGGCTCGTGGAGACCGGCGACCACCACTCCGCCCTCACCATCAGCCGGCAGAAGGAATGGTGGGGCGACCAGGGACCGGCGGGCGACTCCCTCTACATCAACGGACGGCAGGTGCTGAACGCCGCGAACGCCCCGCGCACCAAGCGCGTCATCGGGATCTTCGCCTACGACGCCGGGCGCGACGGCGTCACCGACCTGACCGAACCCATCCCGGAGTTCTTCGCCACGCCGTTCATCACCGGCATGGACGTCCACCTTCCGTCCGGCCGGCGCCCGACCACGATCGTCTCCCTGCCCCGCGGCGGCCACGGCCGCGCCGACGCCCTGGCCGTCCCCAGCTGGCCGTCCAGCGAGCACCGCATCTCCGTCCAGCTCAACGACCACCCGAACTGAGGCCCGCTCCCCGCCGGACGAGCCGGCGGTTCAGGGGTGGGCGTTCCTGAACCGTCGGCTCACGCTCCTCAGCGTGTGAGCCGCCCGGCGGCGGATTGATCAGCTCGCACGGGCGATGTCTCGCGCGAGCGGGCGTCTTGCGCGGGAGGTGAGGTGCGCGGAGACGAAGCGCGCGACGCGACGAGAAAATTGGTTGCCACGTACATGTGAACAGGAGGTGAAGGGAAGCGGGCGGGAAAGGAGGTGAACCCCCCAAATGAGACCAGCACAAGCAGGAACGCTGGGCGTCGCCGTCGTGACGGCGGCGTTCACCGTGGCGGGACCCGCGCGAGCCCACGGTCCTTCCACGTCGAAGGAGCGGGCCGCGCAGGAGTGCTCGGGCGACCTGGCCGCCAACGCCAGTGACTTCAACGGTGACGGCCACGCCGACGCGGCGGTGGCCGATCCGTTCGCCGGTGTGGACGGCCTGTCCGACGCGGGCGCCGTTACGATCATGTACGGCGAGTCCGGCGGCGGCACCGGCGAGGGGCCGCGCGCACGTGTCACGCAGAACTCGCCCGGCGTGCCGGGCGGGGCCGAGGAAGGCGACCGGTTCGGGTTCGCCGTCGAAGCGTTCAACCTGGACGCGGACGGCTGCACCGACCTGGTCGTGTCGGCGCCCGGAGAAGACCTCGGCGCCGCGGACGCGGGCGCCGTGACGGTGATGTTCGGCTCGCCCGGCGGGCTCGGCAGCGGCCGCCCCACGCTGTGGATCGACCAGGACACGGCGAACATCCCGGGTGGCGATGAACGCGGCGACCAGTTCGGCTACCGGCTGAGCACGGCCCCGGCGATGGGCCCCGACGCCGCCACCATCGTGGCCGGCTCGCCCTACGAGGACGTCGGGTCCGTGCGGGACGCCGGCGCCGCCACCGCGATGTGGTTCACCGGTGCCGGCCAGGTCGCCGCGGCGCGCTGGTTCGACCAGGACACGCCGGGGGTCCCGGGCGCCCCGGAGGCCGCTGACCTGTTCGGTTCGGACGTGGAGCTGACCCAGGTCTCGGGCAGCTCCGGACGGTGGGACCTCATCGCCGGGCTGCCGTACGAGGACGTCGGCTCGGCGAGCGACGCCGGAGCCGTCACCGTGATCGAGGACATCGCCGAGGCCCGCTCCAGCTACCCCTCGCAGTGGTGGAGCCAGGACACCTCCGGGGTGGCCGGGGGCGTCGAGGCCGGTGACCTGTTCGGCACCGACCCCGAGCACGTCGTGACCCCCGAGGGCACCTACGTGGCGGTCGGCGTGCCGGGTGAGGCCCTGGACGGCGCGGCCAACGCGGGCATGGCGCAGGTCTTCCGCACCTCCGGCGGAGGACTGCAGCCCCAGCGGGTGTTCCACCAGAACACGCCGGGCGCTGAGGGGGCCGTCGAGCCCTCCGACTACTTCGGCGGCGTCCTGCACGGTGTGGAGCGGCCCGTGGCAGGTGGCGAGGCCCGCCTCGTCGTGGGCCTGCCCTATGAGGACCTCGGAAACGTCCAGGACGCGGGGGCCGTCCAGTCCTTCTCGCTGGACGCTTCGGACGTCCAGGACCGGTGGTTCGAGCAGGGGTCCTCCGGGGTCTCCGATTCCCCGGAGAGCCGCGACGAGTTCGGATCGGCCCTGGGCACGGCGGGTGACCAGGACGAACAGGTCCTGCTCGTCGGAGTGCCCCGCGAGAACGCACGCGGGCTGGTGCATGTGCTGCCCTTCGGCGGCGCCGGCGACCGGACCTGGACGTCCGGCGAAGCCGAGCGTTTCGGCTTCGGCCTCGCCGGACACCGGTGACCTTCCCGGACGGACGTCAGGCGTCGCGGCGGCGTAGGGCGACGTGGGCGGCGGCGATCGCGGCCGCCGCCCACGCCGCGAGGACCAGCAGGCCGAGCGCCGGCGGGTACGAGTCGGACTCGCCGCGCATGAAGGCCGCGCCGGCGACGGCGGGCATGAAGTCCGCGGCGCGTTCCATCGCCGTGACGCCGCTCGCCTGCAGGCTGGCGGGCACCACCAGGACGACCAGGAAGATCACGATCAGCGTGCCCACCGCGCTGCGCAGCAGGGCGCCGACGCCCAGGGAGAACACGCTGATCACGGCCATGTAGAGGCCGACGGCGAGGACGTCGCCGAGCCAGGTCGGGAACTCGAACTCTCCCCAGTGCCCGAGCAGCGGCAGGGCGGCCAGCGACCCGGCCGCCGCGAGGACGGTACCGGCCAGGCCGCCGATGACGGCCGCGACGAGGGTCTTGGCCGCGAGCATCTCGCCTCTCCGCGGGATCCACTGGAGCGTCGCGCGGATCGCCCCGGTGGAGTACTCGCTGGTGATCAGCAGCATGGCCAGCCCGATCAGCACGAACTGGACCAGGTCCACCGCGCCGATCGCGATCGTCCCGGCACCGACGACGCCCTTGTCGTCCGCCGGGTCGTCGTTGTCGTTCGCGTGGACGGTGTAGATGGCGAGCTGCAGGCAGGCCAGCCCCATCAGGACGGCCGCCCCGAGCAGGTTCCACCAGGTGCTGCGGACCGTCCACGCCTTCGTCCACTCGGCGGCCACGGCACCGGGCAGGCGTCCCCCGGTCGCGGTGCTCCCCGGCCCGCCGCCGGCGGAGGCGTCCGGCAGGCGGCCGTCGGTCGTGGCGGTCATCGGCTCTCCTCCTGGGACGCGGCGAACTCGACGCTTCCGGCGGTCAGCTCCATGTAGGCCTGTTCGAGCGTGGCCTCCTGCGGGCTGAGTTCGTGCAGGAGGAGGCCGAGGCGGTGGGCGAGCTCGCCGACGGGTTCGACGGTGGTGCCCGAGAGCAGCAGTTCCCCGGGCGAGACCGTTTCGGCGGTGACGCCCTGCCGGGCGAGATGAGCGGCCAGTTGCCGCAGGCCCTCCGGGTGCGGCCCGCGGACCTTGACGCGGTGCCGGGAGCTTCCGGCGAGGATCTCCCCGATCGGCGCGTCCGCGATGAGCCTGCCCTTCCCGATCACCACGAGGCGGTCGGCGGTCAGCTCCATCTCGCTCATCAGATGGCTGGACACGAAGACCGTGCGTCCCTCGGCGGCCAGGGAGCGCATCAGCTCACGCACCCAGCGGACGCCGTCGGGGTCCAGCCCGTTCACCGGCTCGTCGAACATCAGGACCGGCGGGTCGCCGAGCAGCGCCCCGGCGATGCCGAGCCGCTGGCTCATCCCCAGCGAGTACGCCCCCGCCCGCTTGCCCGCGACGTCCGTCAGCCCCACCTTGGCCAGCATCTCGTCGACGCGCCGCCGGGGGATCCCGTTGCTGCGCGCCATCGCCAGCAGATGGTTCCGGGCACCGCGGCCGGGGTGCACGGACTTGGCCTCCAGCAGCGCCCCCACCTCGCGCAGCGGATGCCGGAACTCCGCGTACCGGCGGCCGGAGACCAGCGCCGTCCCCGCCGTCGGCTCGTCCAGCCCCATGATCATCCGCATGGTGGTGGACTTCCCGGCGCCGTTGGGTCCGAGGAAACCGGTCACCAGACCCGGCTCGATCTTCAAGGTCAGGTCCGCCACGGCCGTCGTCCCGCCGTAGCGTTTGGTCAACCCGGAAAGGATGATCATGCGCTCTCCCGCTCGTCGTCTACCGGAACGGTAGACGAGCGGCGGGCGGCGGCCGCAGTGCCCGATCGTCGCCGGACGCACCCGACTTTCGTCAGGTGCGCCCTGCATGCGGAAAGGGTCAGGCGAGGTCGGCGGCCGTGACCGAGACGTCCACCTGCGCCGCCGGCTCGACGCCCATCGCGGCCGCCATCTTGCGGAAGGCGCGCGCCTCGCCGGGGCGGCTGCGCCGCTCCAGGGTGCGGGCCAGCGCCTCGTAGGCCCAGCCGTTGGACGGGTCCAGTTCGACGAGCCGGCGGAACGTCTCCTCGGCCCGCCCGAGCTGGGCGCTGTGGAAGTACGCCCGGCCCAGCAGCTCGACGGCCGCCCGGTTCTCGCCGTGCTCCGCCACGATCGGGGACAGGATGCGCGCCGCTCCGGCGTAGTCCTTGGCGTCGAAGAACAGCGTCGCGCGCTGGAACTCCTCGTACGCGGTCATCATGGCCCCCTCTCCACGGATTCACCCCCAGGAACCGGGCGGACGTCCGCGTTGTTCCCGCGGCGTGGACCGGCCGTGCGCCCGCCGGATCGGCGCGGCACCGGCCGCCGGAAGCCTCAGGTCACCAGCCCCCCGCGGTAGGCGTAGACCACCGCCTGCACGCGGTCACGCAGGTCGAGCTCGGTGTGGATGCGCGACACGTACGTCTTGACGGTCTCCTGGCTGATCACCAACGTCGCGGCGATCTCGCTGTTGGACCGGCCGTCGGCGATGAGGCGCAGGACCTCCATTTCGCGGGCCGTCAGCGCGGTGTCGTCCGGTGTGCCCTCGGCGGGACGGTCCGACGCCGCCTTCCTGGTGGTCGCAGGCACGTCGCTGGTCTTGCTCGTGCTGGTCATCGTCCCCCGGTTCCCCAAGACCCGCGCACCGTCGGACGGCGGGGGCCGCCGGGGCGTGCTGGGCACGATGCGGGATCACCGCCGGACACTGCTCCAGCTGGGGCTGACGGTGTCGGTGATCAGTTCCATGCGGACCGGCCGGCGGGTCCTCGTCCCCCTGGTCGGGGTCAGCCTGGGGTGGGACGACGTGTCGACCGCCCTCCTGCTCGGCGTCACCGGCGCCCTCGACTTCGCCGTCTGCTACCTCGGCGGCGCGCTGGCCGACCGGGTCGGGCGGATCCACGTGGCCGCCGGCACGCTCCTCGCGTTCGGCCTCTCCCACGTCGCGATCGCCCTCGCGCTGGTCATGCCGGCGGGAGGCGTGGTGTACGCCGTGGCCGTCGCCGTCATGTCGACGGCCAACGGGATCAGCGGCGGCCTGATCCCGACGATCGGCTCCGACCTGGCCGACCCCGGTGCGCCGGCGTCGTTCCTCAGCGCGTGGCGACTGGTCACCGACGCGGGCGGGTCCGTGGCCCCGCTGGTCGTCGCCGCCTTCGCTGGCGCCCTCGGCCTGGGCGCGGCCAGCCTGGCCATGGCGCTCAGCGCCTCGATCGCGGCGAGACTCCTGCCGAGGTACGCCCGGCGACATCTCGACACATGAGCGCCCGAAGCCTTGACGAGAACGAGAGGAACCAGACCGGCCCCGCGGTCGGGGCCGCGGCAGGGCCGACCACCGACGGCGACCCGGGCAGGCGAGCCTCGTGGAGTTGCTCGCGCCATCCCCGCGGATTCCTCATCGCCTCAAGGTCGGCCGAGGCGTAGATCGTCCTGTGCCGCAAGACGCCTTCTGGGTCGAGCCCTCCGGCACTCGGACCCCGGCGCCGTTACCTGATACGGCGGGATCGACGGTGAGCGACGCCGTGAGGGTGAACGTGCCGTGGTCGGCGACGGCCGTGAGACTCCCGCCGAGGGCCTCGATCCGGGAGCGGAGGTTGGTCAGGCCGGCGGGAGGGCACTGATCTGTCGGCCGGTGCGGCCGCTCTGCGCCGTCATTGGTGATCCGCACCCGCAGTTCACCGTGGACGACGGCGATGTCGAACGTGCAGTTCTCCGCCCTGGCGTGCCGGATGATGTTGGTCGCCGCCTCTCGAACGATGATCCCTATCAGGTTGTCCACGCCGCGAGGGAGGTCGCCGGCGTTGTCCGTGATGGTGACCGTGGCCCCGCCGGCTCTGAGGATGGCGCGGGCGGCGAAGAGTTCGTCGCGGCACGTGACGCTGTCCAGTGCGGTGGTGAACGTGCGGACCTCGGTGAGCGCCTGCTCGGCGCTGCGCTGCGCTTGGGTGAGGTGGTCGCGAGCCTCGGCGTGATCGGCTCCACTGGTCCGGACGGCGAGCTCGATCTTGAGCTTGATGACGGACAGGTGGAAGCCGAGCAGGTCGTGGATGTCCCGAGCGAGCCGGAGCCGCTCGGTGATGACGGCCATTCGAGTCAGTTCGTCCCAAGTGGAGTGGAGACGATGGGTGATCTGGGGCAAGTTGTGCAATGCATAGATGACGGCAGCCCAGTACAAAGAGCCGGAAGCAAAGTAGATCCCGGACCAGAGCCCCTCGTGGTGGTGGAAGTATGCGAGAAGGGCGACGGTATTGGCCGCCACCGCGAACCACGACCACGGTGCGGGCATCCGGACCAGCGCGGTGCCTCCGGCCAGAGCCAGGAATATCAAGATCGAGGGGTCCGGGAAGAACATCAGCGTGGCACCGACGATCAGGCTGATCTGGGCGGCGAGGATGACCGGCCACCAGCGAACCGCAGTGCCACTCGCCCGGGGGGCTCCGAGATAGAGCTGGAGCGCCGCTATCGCGAGGACGACAACGATCCCCACGGTCATGTGGTCCGGGACGAGCTCGTGCCAGAACATGTTGAGGGCCGAGGTGGCGATGAAGTCGGCGACGATCAATAGGTGTGCCCACGCGGCGAAGCGGACCCCCACGCCGATGGGTGCCTGTCGCGCGGGTGCCGAGCCGTCCAGGCTGATGTTGCGGTGGATGTTGGCGATGGTCCGGGCGTCGGTGGCCGCTTGGGAGGCGAATCCGCCGATGACGGTGAGGTGGGTGCGGCTGAGCTTCGACGCTGTGAGTGCCTCGCGGGATTGCCCGATGATGGCTGACAACCGCGTGCCGACATCAATGCCGAGCCGGTCGGCCGCGCGCAACCGCTCTGCCTCGACTTCGACGTCGGCGAGCCGCCGTCCGTCCTCGTGGGTCTGCCGCACGAGCTGGGCCAGCCGGACGATCGCGAAGATCGCGAACCCGTTGGCCACGTTGACGAACACGGCATACACGAAACTCAGGGTCGAGGGAGTGAGGTACCCGCAGAGGGCGGCGTCACCGACGGCGACGACGGCGAACAGTACCACCGCAGGGCGCCGCGGCAGGACCAGCAGGATCCCGGCGCACAGGAACATGCCGGCCATGCCCCAGCCCTGCCCGATCACCAGGTAGGGCGCGAACACCGCGGTCGCCTGGACGCACAGAAGCAAGGCCGGGCTCCCGCGCCGCATGATGAGCAACGCCAAGGCGATGACGAGGACGACGATCGCCACGACCCCGGTGACGGCCAGGACGGGAGACAACTTCGCGTGAATGTCGAGCGATCGCAGGTGGGAGACGATCCGCGCCACGAACACGAAGCAGACGGCCCCGAGCGCATCCTGCCAGGCGACCCCTGATCGCCGTGTCACCACGTCCCCCCGATCCGGCTCAGCGTCGATTCCGGCCGGGCTGCGCGGCGGTGGTGTCCATGACGTTGCCGGGGCCCGGCTGTGCGCCGCATCGAGCTATCCGTGATCACGTTTCTCCGCCGGCAGGTCGGACGATTCGGAATGTGAGGTCGGTGGATCCGGTCGTTCCACGAGCGGGCGCAGAACCTCGAAGACGGCACGCTTGCGCACCGGAGACAGCGGCGGAACGAGGTAGGTTCCGCCGATCGTCACCACATAGAGCAATTCTGCGATCAGTTCCGGTTCGGTGTGGCCGATCTGTTCGCAGAGGTCTCGCAGGTAACCGATCCGCCGTGCGTCGACGCGAGCCAGCGTCGCGGCCGCCGTGGAATCCTGTTTCGCCCAGGCGCGGATGCCGACCTCGAGACGCGGATCGCCGGCGACCGCCCTGTCCATGAGGCGCTGCAACCGCTCGCGCGCCGGCCTGTGCTCGACTGCTTCGACCGCGTCGATGACCGAGGCGGTGTGCTTGGCCTCGAAGTGCGCGAGCAGCGCGGTCCGGAACCTCGGCATGGATCCGAAGTGATGGTAGAAGGCCCCCTTGGAGACCCCCATCCGCTCGCATAGCCGGTCGAGTGTCACGGCCTGGACGCCCTGAGCGCCCAGCAGCTCCAATCCCGTGTCCAGCCAGTTCGGTGCGCCTTTGGTCCGCATCCCCGGAACATACCATAAGGTACGGTATGTCGAAATGACGGATCGTTGCCCGGGGTCGATGGGATCACCGGCTCGTCCCGTCACTGAGGAGCCTTCATGACCGGTGACATCACCTGGCACTTCAACTTGAGGCACGAGAAGGCGATCGCCGCTCCACCAGAGCTGGTCTGGCGGGCGATGTTCGAGGTCCGGCTGTCAGACCTGCGGCTGGTGCGGGCCCTGCTCTGGGCCCGGGGCGTGCCTGCCCGGCTGACACGCCGTCAGTTCCGGGCTTCGGAGGGCCTCACTCTGTTCGAGGGGGCCAAGAGCCGGTTCGCCGTGCTCACCAACGACGAACCGCACTTGTTCGAGATCGGGCGGATCGCCCAATTCTGGCTGGCGGTCCCGAAGGACGGGCCGCTGGTCAAGGACCACGAGGCGTTCGCGGCTTTCGCTGAACCGGGCTACGCCAAGGCCCTGATGTCATTCGAGTTCCGGCCTGAGCGCGGGGGGACCCGGATGGTCACCACCACCCGGGTCGCCGCCACCGATGAACGTGCCAGGCGCAGGTTCGGCGGATACTGGCTGATGATCAAGCTCGGCGCCGGGGCGATCCGGCGCGCCATGCTGTCGGCGGCCGAACGGCGGGCCCTGGAACTGGCCGCCGCGAGAAGCTAGATGGGTCGCGTGGCCGCCGTGCGCGCGTTGTGGTTGCGACCGCCATGACGATCGCGCCGGACAGTCGTCATGCGGGCTCGGGCGTCGACGCTTGGCGCCCGGTGTCCGTCGCCCCGGATGCGCACCCCCGCGCGAGAACGCGCCGAGTTGACCGATGCTGCAGGCCAACCCGGCAATCCAGCGCCACGTACCCCGACCTGCATGTGCCGTAGGGTGACGTGACGAGACTCAGTCAGGTGACGCTGGGGGCATTCTGTGATTCGGGTCCTGGTGGCTGAGGACGTCCGTATGCTCCGCGAGGCCTTGGTCGACTTGATCGGCTACGAGGACGACATCGAGGTGGTCGCGTCGGTCGGGGCCGGCGATGCGATCGTGCCGGCGGCCCTGCGGGAACGTCCCGATGTCGCCGTGATCGACATCGAGCTGCCCGAGCGCGACGGCCTGGACGCCGCGGCCGAGTTGCGTGACCTGCTTCCGGAGTGCCGGACGCTGATTCTCACCGGAGTCGGCCGGCCCGGGAACCTGCGTCGCAGTGCCGGGGCGAACGTGGCGGGCTTCATGCTGAAGGACTCCCGGCCGCAGGATCTGGTGGCGGCGATCCGGACGGTGGCGGCCGGCGGCCGGGTGATCGACCCGCAGCTCGCGTACGCCGCGTTGGACGTGGCCGACAACCCGTTGACCGAACGCGAAGCCGATGTGCTCAGGCTGACCGCGGAGGGCTCGAATCCGCGTGAGATCGCGGCACGACTCCATCTCACGTACGGCACGGTGCGGAACTACCTCGCCTCGGCCGTGACGAAGCTCGGCGCGCGGAACCGGGTGGACGCCATCCGGATCGCGACGGAAGCGGGCTGGATCTAGGCCTGCGATTCGCCTCTGACGCCGCCGTACTCACGAGGTCGGTGCCGGCGGAAGCCTGCCATCCCCTCCGCGTGCCCTGCGCATAGTGCGGATTGCATGTCCGGCCGGTGCATCTGGACGGCCGGTCAGTGCACTGGGCACTGGTGGCGGCCGGCCTGCGCTGCGAGCGTTGGCGGCGAATCCATCCTGCTGATCGCTGGGAGGAATGATGCGCGTTCTGGTTGCGGGGGCCACCGGGGTGATAGGGAGCCAACTCCTCCCTGCCCTGGTCGCCGCCGGGCATGACGTCACCGGCTTGGCGAGGAGTGTTCCCGGTGCCGATGCCGATCTGGCGGGCGTGCGGATCGTCGTCGGTGACGCCTTGGACCGCGCGTCGATGGAACGCGCCGTTGACGAGGCGGCCCCGGACGCGGTGGTGAACATGCTGACCGCGATCCCGGCGGAGATCGATCCGAAGCGGCTCGCCGAGCAGTTCGCGCTGACCAACCGGCTCCGCACCGAGGGCACACGAAACCTGCTCGCCGCGGCCGGCGGCGTCAAGCGGGTGATCGCACAAGGACTCGCCTACGCCTACGACCCCCATGGGGACGGCCCCGCGGTGGAGGACGCCCCGTTGTGGCGCCGGCCGCCGAAACCGTTCGCCCCCGTCCTTGCGGCCCTTCGAGAGCTTGAGCGGTCCACTCGGGACGTCGGCGGGCTGGTCCTGAGGCTGGGCCATTTGTACGGCCCGGGGACCATCTATGCGCCGAACGGGTCCTTCGTCCGTCAGGTGAGAGCCGGGAAGCTGCCGCTGGTGGGCGGTGGCTCCGCGACGTTCTCGTTCTCGCACACCTACGACGTCGCGGCGGCCGTCGTCGCGGCCCTGGACGGTGACGAGGTCGGTGTGCTGAATGTGGTCGACGATGAACCGGCCCGGATGAGTGAGTGGCTCCCGTTCCTGGCGAACATGATCGACGCCCCCCGCCCCAAGACCGCGCCCGCCGTCCTCGCCAGGCTCGCGGTCGGTTCGTGGGGTGTGGCGTTCATGTCGCAGCTGCGAGGCGCAGACAACACACGCGCCAAGAACACGCTCGGCTGGGAACCGCGCTATGCGTCGTGGCGTACGGGGTTCGCCACGGAGCTGGGCGGGATGACGGCTGCGGACGCGTCGTCGTGACGACGACTCAGTCGGCAGCGCCCGATGCGCGAGTGCCGCAGCGAACCGACTGGCTCGTCATCGCGGCCACCGGCATCGCGGTGTTCATGGCACAGGTGGACACCACCGCGGTCAACATCGCGCTACCGACGGTCGAGAACGAATTCGCCATCGGCACCAGCCTGACGCAGTGGATCGTCCTGGGCTACGTCCTTCCGATGATCGCACTGTCGCTGCCGAGCGGGCGGTGGCTGGACGGGGTGGGCCACCGGAACGCGCTGCTCTTCGCCGTGTCCGGATTCGTCCTCACCAGCATGGCCGTGGGACTGGCGCCGAGCATCGGCTGGCTGATCGCGGCACGGGTGCTCCAGGGCGCCTTCGCCGCGGTGCTGTTCGCGCTGATCCCGGTGCTGACCACGGTGGCATCCCGGCCCGGCCAGCGCGGCCGCGCCATGGGCATCGTGATGACGCTCGGGCCGCTGGGCGGTGTGAGCGGGCCGGTCCTGGGCGGGCTGCTCGTCGAGCACGCCGGCTGGCAGTGGATCTTCTACCTGAACGTGCCCGTCGGCCTGATCGTGATCGCGATCGGTCTCACGCGGCTGCCGCCCGGCTCCGCGCTGCGCGTGCCGGGCAGGGGTTTCCTGGCGGAGATCGGACTGCTCGCGATGACCGCGATCGCACTGATGCTGTCGCTGACCTTCACCGCCGAGTACGGACCCGGCTGGCTGATGCTGGCACCGCTGGCTCTCCCGTTCGCCCTGCTGTGGCACCGGCACCCCAGCAGCGGCGCGGTCCGGGAGTTGCTGAGGGCACCGGGCATGCGGGGCCCGCATCTGGTGCTCCTGACCGAGATGACCGCGGTCATGACCATCGCGTTCCTCGTCCCGTTCCACCTTCAGCGCTCCGCCGGTGCGACGCCCGCCGACGTGGGATTGACCATGCTGACGTTCCCGCTCGCCACGATGACCTTCGGCCTGATCGGCGGCGCTCTCGCGGACCGCTTCACCCCGCGCCGGGTGACCGGCGTGGGCGCCGTGCTGATCACGCTCGGGGTGGCCCTGACGGTCCCACTGGCGCAGACATGGGGCATGAGCGACCTGATCTGGCGGCTGGCAATCATCGGGGTGGGCGCCGGCCTGCTCGCCGGGCCGAACCAGACCATGGCCATGAACAACTCACCGCGGCACCTGCTGGGCACCACCGGGGCGTCGACCAGCCTGGTCCGCCAGATCGGCATCGCCTTCGGCCCGGCGCTGGCGACCACCCTCTGGGCGCTGCCCGGCTACACCGTCACCGGGATGCGGCTGGCGATCGGCATGGCCGCCGTGTCGGCGGCCCTCAGCGTCCTCGCGCTCGTCCGCACACCACAACTGGACGCACGCGCCGACGGAGGCGACTGATCGAAGTTTCTCACCGACCCACACGGCCTGCCATGCGGTCGGCCACCCCGGGGAGCCGGGTAGTCAGGAGCGACCATCATGAAGATCCGCCGCCCCGCCCTTGCCGCCGCCGTCTTCGGCACGGCACTGCTGGCCACCGCGGTACCGGCGACCGCGGTACCGGCGACCGCGGCCCCAGCGTCCTGCGATCGGGCGTGCCAGGAAGCGAGAAGGCTGGAGGCGCGCAACGCGCTCCCCAGAACCGGCTTCTACGACGCGCCCGACCCGCTGCCATACCGGCCGGCCGGCACGCCGATCCGCACCGAACCCGCCGACGACTACTCCGTCAACGGCGGCTCGCTGCCCGCCACGCGGATCCTCTACCACTCCCGCACGTCCCGCGGACGTGATGTGGCCGCCTCAGGAGTGGTGCTCGTTCCACCCGGCACGCCTCCCGAGGGCGGCTGGCCGGTGGTCGTGGACGCGCACGGCACCAGCGGAGCGGGCCGGAGCTGCGCCCCCTCGCTGATGCGCGACCTCTACCACGGCGATCAGATGTCCCGCTTCCTGGAACGGGGATGGGCGGTCGTCGCCCCCGACTACGCCGGGCTGGGCGCCACGGGCCGCCACGAGTTCCTCAACAGGCGCGCAGCGGCCAACGACGTGATCAACGCCATGCGGTCGGCGCGCGAGGCCATACCGGGACTGTCCTCACGCTGGGTGGTGTGGGGCCATTCGCAAGGCGGCCACGCCGCGCTCGCCGTCGCCGAACGGCAGCGCGTCCGTGCCGAGCCCGGCTACCTCGGCTCCGTGGTCACCTCCCCGGGCGCCGATCTGCGGGCGGCTTTGGAACACATGAACACCGCGCCGGGCCTGGGCGGATTCATCGCACTCGTCACCGCGGGGGCGAAGGTGTCCGAACCCGGCCTGCCGCTCGGCCGACTCCTCGCGACACCGGCGCTCGCCCGTCTGAGATTCACCAGGACCGACTGCCTGCCCGTCGTGAGCACCGTCTACGGCGGCCTCGGAGGCGACGAACTGCTCAAGCCCGGCGCCCTGCAGCAGCCACGCTTCGCCCGCCACCTCGCGGCCAACTCCGTCGGGCACAGGCCGGTCGGCGGGCCGGTACTGCTGCTCCAGGGCGAGGCCGACATCGTCCTCCCCAGGCGGCTCACGGACCGCCTCGCTGGCGACATGTGCGCGACCGGCTCACACATGGACTACCGCACCTACCCCGGTCTGGGGCATGACACCTATCCCGGGCAGGTGGTCGGCATCGACGACGGAGCAATGCCCGACATCCTCACCTGGACCGCCGCCCGTTTCGCCGGAGAGCCCGCCCCTTCATCCTGCCCCTGAGCCGTGCGGCGGCGGCCGGGGGGCCGCCGCCCAAACCCAACCCGGATCCGGGTTTGCACCTCGTAGCGCTTCGTCGTTTGACAGGCTTGGTTAACGTGGTTAGCGTTAAGCTAACGAAATTAGCCAACCCTGGGGGATGTCATGACCGAGTACCTCGCCGTCGACGACGGCACGGTCGCCTACGAGGTGGCGGGGTCAGGCCCGCTGATCGTCCTCGCGCACGGCATGGGTGACAGCCGTGCCGCGTACCACGCCGTGATCCCGCCGCTGGTGGCGGCGGGCTATCGGGTCGCCGCGGTCGATCTGCGCGGCTGCGGCGAGTCCAGCGTCGGCTGGCCGGCCTGGAGCCGCACCGCCATCGCCGGTGACCTGCTCGCCGTGATCCGCCACCTGGGCGGCCCGGCCGTACTCGTCGGCCACTCGATCTCCGGCGGCGCCGCCACCATCGCCGCGGCGCGGGAGCCCTCGCTGATCACCGCGGTCGTCGAGTTGGCGCCGTTCACCCGCAAGCAGTCGATCCGTCTCGGCGACCTGCGGGTGAAGCGCTTCCGGCGGGGCATGCTGCGGCTGCTCGGCGCGAACGCGTTCGGAAGCGTGCCGCTCTGGCGCTCGTACCTCGACGTGGCCTACCCCGGAGTGAAGCCGGCCGGCTGGGCCGAGCGACTCAGCCGCATCGACTCCCTGCTGCGCGAGCCGGGGCGGATGAAGGCCTTGCAGGGCATGGGGCGCAGCGCCCCGTCCGACGCCGGCGCGCAGCTCGGCAACGTCCGCTGCCCGGTCCTGGTCGTGATGG
The DNA here is from genome assembly GCF_052245875.1 of Actinomadura sp. 3N407. Classification (NCBI taxonomy): domain Bacteria; kingdom Bacillati; phylum Actinomycetota; class Actinomycetes; order Streptosporangiales; family Thermomonosporaceae; genus Actinomadura; species Actinomadura sp. 3N407. The sequence continues at coordinate 314,820 of NZ_JBQQBP010000008.1, read as the reverse complement.
GCACGCTCGACCCCGACTGGGGCGACCCGCGTGCCGAGGGTGCGGCCATAGTCGAGGCCCTGCCGTCCGGCCTCGGCCGCCTCGAGATGATCGAGGGCGCGGGGCACTACCCGCACGACCAGTTCCCCGACCAGGTGGTTTCGCTCATGCTCGCCTTCCTGCGATCGGACGCCGCTCGTGCCTAGGGTCGGCTTGGACCCGGCGGCCGTGGTCGCGGCCGGTGCCGCCCTCGCCGACGAGGTGGGTTTCGGCAACCTGACGATGGGTTTGCTGGCCGAGCGGTTGGGCGTGCGTACCCCGTCCCTGTACAAGCACGTGGGCGGCCAGGAAGACCTCAACCGGCGCATCGCGGTCTTGGCGTTGAGCGAGGCCGCAGACGCTGTCGGCGGCGCGGTCCAGGGGTATGCGGGCCGCGACGCCCTGGCGGCCGCGGCACGCGCCTTCCGCGCCTTCGTTCTGGAGCACCCCGGCCGATACGCCGCGACGATCGGCGCGGAACCGTCCGGCCCGGACGATCCGCTGGCCACCGCGGGCCGGCGGCTGCTCGGCGCGTTCACGGCGGTCCTGCGCGGCTACGAGATCGAAGCGTCCGACGTAGACCACGCCCTGCGCACGCTCCGCAGCCTCTGCCACGGCTTCGCCACGTTGCAGGCGGCCAACGCCTTCCAGTGGAGCACCGACATCGACGAGAGCCTCGAATGGCTGATCACCTTCGCCGACCGAGGCCTGCGCGCCATGCGAGCAGGCCGCGGCCCCTTCTGAGGAAGCGCAGTTGATCAGAGGTGCTCCGGGGGCACCTCAAGAGCGGCGCAGTGCATGAGCATCAGATCACCGTCGATCAATAGAGCGCTGCTGGAGGCGTTCGATGAGGACGTCCTGCGTGCCGTGCTGCCTCATCTACGACTGAGCATCTAACGCGTGCCGCGCTGGCGGTATGGGACGACGCCGACCACCCAATTCCCTTGGGCGTTCAGGAGGAGATCTCGGCATACCGGAGTTCGCAGGGACCCCTGTAGCCTGCCGCGGACGGTCCGGTCGATGGGCCGCAGGGGACCGGGAGGTTTCGTGGACGGGAAGTCATTCCTCGCGGTCTTCGGGGCCTGCCTCATCCTGGCCGGGATCGTCCTGCTGGTCAGATCCCGGTTGTTCCGTGCCCGCGCGGTGCGCGTGTCCGGGCGGATCACCAAGCTCAACGTCACCGTTGTGGAAAACGGGAGCAACGTCCGGGATGCGACCGTCGAGTTCATCACCGAGGATGGGCGCGAGATCACGACCAAGGGCGGCGACATCGGGTCGCAGCGCCTGCGTGAGGGAAGCCCGGTCAAAGTCCTGTACCACCCCAAGAAGCCCACTGTGGCCTATATCGAAGGCACGTCGATGCGCGGCGGCTGGGTCGGCGGAGTCTTCATCTGTTTCGGGGTATGCATCACCCTCGTCCTCGTCCTATTCCTGCTCTTCGGCCCCGAAGCAACGATGTGACCCGGCACGCCCCTGACCGTCAGTCCGCGGACGGTCCTGGGCGGCGAGCCACGCTTCTGCCTCGAAGGTCGTGTCTGGACGGCGAAGGCGTCCAGCAGGGCCGTCTTGCAGCCGTGCGGGTGGTACCCCCTACCGGATTCGAACCGGCGCTACCGCCTTGAAAGGGCGGCGTCCTAGGCCGCTAGACGAAGGGGGCCTGGAAGTGGCGAGGTTGGCTGCCACGCGACCTGGCCAAGTGTAGAGGACGGGACGGGTCGGCGCGCAAACGGTTACTCGGGATCGGGTGTGCGGGTGGGGGATTCGCTGCTGACGGGGGCCGGGCTGCGGGACGGCCAGTCGGACGGGAACTCCGACGGGAACGGGGATGTCGGGGACGGGGGCGGGGACGAGGCGGGCGGCTGCGGGTTGATGGGGCGGTCCGGGGCGGGCTCCAGGTGGCGTTCGATGTTGGCGGAGGTCAGGCCCAGGCCGCCCAGGCGCAGGTCGTCCCAGCCCTGGAGGCGGTGGGTGGCGCGGCTGAAGTACATGACGGACAGCTCGATGGGGGTCGGCTCCTCGTGTTCGAGGCCGCGGAGGCCGGCGCCGCCGGTGGAGCCCTGGACGAACAGGCGGGTGCCGGTGGGCAGGAGCTTGGTCGAGCGGGCGTGGGCGTGGCCGCCGAGGATGAGGGGCGTCAGGCCGGAGAACGCCTCGCCCTCGGTGGGGTCGTGGGCGACGACGATGTCGGGGGTGGTCCCGGTCTCACGGAGCTTGTTCGCGAGGCGCAGGCCCTCGGCGCGGATCGCGTCGGCGCCGGTGAAGTCGTCGCGGGTGCTCTTGTCGGGGGTGAAGCGGGGGTCGCCGATGCCGTAGATGCGCAGGCCCTCGACCTCCTGGGTCTCGTCGTTCAGGACGACGGCGTTCTCCTCGTCGGCGACGGCCTCCTCAGTGCCCTTCGAGTCGTGGTTGCCGCGGACGTAGACGTAGGGGACCTTCAGTTCGGAGATCTCGTCGGCGAACTTGTCCTCGGCTTCGCTGCCGTGGTCCATGAGGTCGCCGGTGTCGATGATGATGTCGACCTTGAACTGGGTGGAGACGGACTTGATCACGTTCCAGGCGGCGGGGTTGAGGTGGATGTCGGAGACGTGCAGGACGCGGATGGTGGACGGGTCCGGCTCGTAGGTCGGGAGGGTCGAGGTGGTCGCGTACAGCTCGGAGACGTTGCCGACGAGGCGGGCGAGCTGGGCGCGGTATTCGGAGAAGCGTTCGACGATGCTGCGGGCGTCGCCGACGATCTGGGGGGCGTTGGCGAGCAGGCCGGTGTAGCGGGGTTCGGCGATGGACTGGGGGTTGAACGTCGCCCAGGTCAGGATGGTGACGGTGACGAGGCCCAGCGCGGTGGACGTCATGCCGAGGATGGCGTGGCGCCAGGACCTGAAGAGGGCCAGGGCGGCGATGAAGCCGGCGGCGAGGGCGATCACGGCGGCGCGGACGAGGAGGTCGACGACGCCGTCGCGGATCTGGCCGGCGATCTGGTCGGTGAGGCGGTCGATCTCGGTGTCGTTCTCGATCAGCTTCTGGGCCTGCTCGGGACGGACGTCCTTGAGGCTCGCCTCCAGTGAGACCGGGCCCCAGTGGGTGTCGAGCTGGAGGGAGCCGAGCGGCGGCAGTTCCAGGTTCGTCCCGCCGTGCAGGGACGGGTGGAGGCTGAGCTGGACGTCCGTGGGCCCGACGGGGGTCACGGTGCGTCCGCCCAGGAGGAGGCCGACGTAGCCGGCGCCCAGGCCGACGACGATGACGAGGAGGAGCCGGGACACGCGGCCGGTGACGGCCGGGCGGACGCGGCGGGTGACGGGGGAGGCGAGGGCGCGGACGCGGGCGGTGGCCGCGGCGGCACGGGCCCTGGCGGGGGCGGAGCGGGCGAGGAGATCGCGTGGGGCCTTCAGGACGCGGGAGACGCTGAGACGCAGGATCGTGAGGGTGCCGGCCAGCGCGGCGCGGACCTTGGGCACGTGTTCCCCTTCTGTCGAGCAGAATGGCCAGTGTGATCGAGTTGTCGCGTGACGCGTTCGAGGACCTGGTGGGCGAGGCTCTCGATACGATTCCACCCGAGCTGACCGCCCACATGCGCAACGTCGTCATCGTCGTCGAGGACGATGCGCCCGAACGCGGACTTCTCGGCCTGTACCAAGGCGTACCCCTCACTGAGCGCGGCGACTGGTACGGCGCCGTGCTTCCCGATCACATTTCGATCTACCGCAATGAGATTCTCGAAATATGCGACACCCCGGACGACGTGGTGGAAGAAGTCCGGATCACCGTGGTGCATGAGATCGCTCACCATTTCGGGATCGATGACCGGAGGCTACACGAGCTTGGATACTGAGCCTGCGAATTGCGCACTGTAGGTCACACAACTGCCACGCAGCGTGAGTTAATGGGAGGGTCGCCCAACACCGGGCGGGCTGAACTGGAGCGTGCGTGGCGGGAAGGCAGACCGGGCGGCATCGTCGCCCCCCGGAGGAGCAGGCGACCTACCGCGAGGTTTTCGCGGTCGGAGAGTTCCGCGCCCTCTGGCTGGCGCAGGCGCTGTCGTTCGTCGGGGACCAGCTGGCACAGGTCGCCCTGGCCGTCCTCGTGTACGACCACACCAGGTCGGCGCTGCTCACAGCGGTGGTGTACGCGCTGACCTACATCCCGCCGATCGTGGGCGGGCCCGTCCTGTCCGGGCTGGCCGACCTGTTCCCCCGCCGCACCGTCATGGTCGTCTGCGACGTCCTGCGGGCGGGGCTGGTGACGTTCATGGCGCTGGTGCCGATGCCGGTCGGCGCGCTGTCGGTCCTGGTGTTCCTGACGGTCCTGCTGGGCACGCCGTTCTCCGCGGCCCGCGCGGCCACCCTCCCGGACGTGCTGGAGGGCGACCGGTTCGTGGCGGGAACGGCGATCAACAACATCACCCACCAGGGCACGCAGATGCTCGGGTTCCTGGCGGGCGGCGCGATCGTCGCCGTCGTCGGGACGCATGAGGCCCTCGCCCTGGACGCGCTGACGTTCGGCGCCTCGGCCGTCATCCTGATCGCCGGGCTGCGGCCGAGGCCGGCGCCCAAGCGGCGCGAGGGCGACTCGCTCGGCCTGTGGCGCGGCACTCGGGACGGCGCGCGGCTCGTGTTCGGCGACCCGGTGCTGCGGTCGCTGGTGCTGTTCGCGTGGCTGTGCGCGTTCTACGTGATCCCGGAGGGGCTCGCCGCGCCGTACGCGGCGACGTTCGGCGGCGGCGCGGTCACGGTGGGCCTGCTGCTGTCGGCGATGCCGACGGGGATGGTCGTCGGCGCGTTCCTGTTCAGCCGGTTCGTCCGTCCCACGAACCGGCTGCGCGCCATGGGGTCGATGTCGATGCTCGCCTGCCTGCCGCTGATCGGGGCGGGCCTGCACCCGCCGCTGTGGGGCGTCGTCGCGCTGTGGGCGCTGTCGGGCGTCGGCAGCGCCTACCAGCTCGCCGCCAACGCCGCGTTCGTGACCGCGGTGCCGGCGGCGGGACGCGGGCAGGCGTTCGGCCTCGCCCAGTCCGGCATCCTCGCCGGGCAGGGCGCCGGCATCCTCATCGGCGGCGCCGCGGCGCAGGTCCTCGGGCCCGAGACGGTGGTGGCGCTCGCCGGTGTGCTCGGGCTGTCGGCCGCGGCGATGCTCACGCTCGTCTGGAACCAGGTCCGCGGCGGCGTCATCGGCGGCGTGCGCGAGCGCGCCGGACCCGTCGCCGTCGCCGCGTCCCACGCGGGCGGCGACGACCTGCCGGGCGGCGTCAGCCGCTCGGCGTCCGCCTCCTAGGCGCCCGGTTCCGCGATCCGGGGCGCCCGGCCTCCGGTTCCTGACTGCTCGCGTCTTAGGCGTTCGTGCGGTTCTTGTTCTTGTTCACCGCGTCCTTGGACTTCTGGACGGCGTCCTGGACGGTCGGGGAGTCGCTCGCCTTCTTGAACAGGTCCTCGGCGATGGACTTCTGGGCGCCCTCCTCGGGGATGAGCACCCACGCGAGCGCGTACAGAGCGATCCCGGCGCCGCCGAAGATGGTGAAGACGGCCAGCCCGAGCCGGATGATGTTGGCGTCGATGCCGAGGTACTGCGCGGCGCCCGAGCAGACGCCGGCGACCATCCGGCCGTCGTGGGTGCGCCGCAGCTTCTTGTCGGTGTTTCCCGGGGTCCCTGTGGTGTTCTTGTCCATGTCCATGCCTCGATCATGCCCAGCGGGGGACGACTCTTACATCCGGATTCGCCCTGACTGACCCCTGAGTGAACCCCTGCCCGATCCGGGAGCCGTCCCCGACGTACCCTCATGGGCGGGACAGCCCCGCAGGAGGAGGCCGATATGGACGTGCTGCGCGTCGACGACCAGCTCACCGACGAGGAACGGATGGTCCGCGACACCGTCCGGGCGTTCGTGGCGGAACGGATCGTGCCGCGGGTGGCGGGCTGGTTCGAGGACGGCACGTTCCCCGTCCGCGAGATGGCCCCCGAGCTGGGCAAGCTCGGGCTGCTCGGCATGCATCTGAAGGGCCACGGCTGCGCCGGGATGAGCGCCGTCGCCTACGGGGTGGCGTGCCGCGAGCTGGAGGCCGCCGACTCGGGGCTGCGCAGCTTCGTCTCCGTCCAGGGGTCCCTGGCGATGACGGCGATCCACAAGTACGGGTCGGAGGAGCAGAAGGGCGAGTGGCTGCCGAAGATGGCCGCCGGGGAGGCGCTCGGCTGCTTCGGCCTGACCGAGCCCGACCGCGGCTCCGACCCCGGCACCATGCTCACCCGCGCCCGCCGGGACGGCTCCGACTGGATCCTCAACGGCGCCAAGATGTGGATCACCAACGGGTCGGTCGCCGACATCGCGGTCGTCTGGGCGCAGACCGGCGAGGGCATCCGCGGATTCCTCGTCCCGAAGGGCACGCCCGGGTTCACGACCGGCGACATCCACCAGAAGATGTCGCTGCGCGCGTCCATCACGTCCGAACTGGTCCTGGACGACGTGCGGGTCCCCGCGGACGCGATGCTCCCCGGCGTGCAGGGACTGAAGGGGCCGCTCGGCTGCCTGTCGGAGGCGCGCTACGGCATCCTGTGGGGCGCGATCGGCGCCGGCCGGTCCTGCTACGAGACGGCCGTCGAGTACGCCAAGACCCGCGAGCAGTTCGGCAAGCCCATCGGGTCGTTCCAGCTCACGCAGGAGAAACTCGCCTGGATGGAGGTCGCCCTAGGGCAGGCCGGCCTCGTCGCCCTGCACATCGGGCGGCGCAAGGACGAGGGGAACGTCACGCCGCAGCAGGTCTCGTTCGGCAAGCTCGCGAACGTCCGCGCCGCGCTCGACGTCGCCAGGCAGGCCCGCACCGTCCTCGGCGCCAACGGGATCACGCTCGAATACCCGGTGATCAGGCACATGAACAACCTGGAGAGCGTCCTGACCTACGAGGGGACGCAGGAGGTTCATCTGCTCACGCTCGGGAAGGCCGTCACCGGCCTGGACGCGTTCCGTTAAGGGAAGCTTGAACCCTCCGCGTAGGGTTACTGACTGGACGTCCTGCCACGGACCTGGGCAGACTCACCCGCGCAGGTCGGATCTACCAGAGGGAGCGGCATGAGAGTCGGCATCGTCGGGGCCACCGGACAGGTCGGGGCCAAGATGCTCGAAATCCTGGCCGAACGCGGATTCCCCGTCGACGAGCTGCGGCTGTTCGCCTCGGCCCGCTCGGCGGGACGCAAGCTGCCGTGGAACGGCGCGGAGATCACCGTCGAGGACGCGACGGCCGCCGACTACTCCGGCCTGGACGTCGTGCTGTTCTCCGCGGGCAAGACCACGTCCAAGGCCCTCGCGCCGAAGGTCGCCGCCGCCGGCGCCGTGGTGATCGACAACTCCTCGGGGTGGCGGCTGGACCCGGACGTCCCGCTCGTCGTCGCCGAGGTCAACCCGCACGCCGCGGCGAACCGCCCCAAGGGGATCATCGCCAACCCGAACTGCACCACGATGGCCGCGATGCCGGTGCTGCGGCCCCTCCACGACGAGGCCGGGCTGTCCGCCCTCGTCGTGTCGACCTACCAGGCCGTGTCCGGCAGCGGCCTCGCGGGCGTCGCCGAGCTGCACGACCAGGCGTCCAAGGTCGTCCAGAACGCCGACAGGCTCACGAACTCCGGCTCCGCCGTGGAGTTCCCGGAGCCGGGCGTGTACGTGCGGCCGATCGCGTTCAACGTCCTGCCGATGGCCGGGTCGATCGTCGAGGACGGCCTGGCGGAGACCGACGAGGAGCAGAAGCTCCGCAACGAGAGCCGCAAGATCCTGGAGATCCCGGATCTGAAGGTGTCGGGCACCTGCGTCCGCGTCCCCGTCTTCACCGGGCACTCCCTGCAGGTCAACGCCCGGTTCGACCGCCCGATCAGTCCGGAGCGGGCCGCCGAGCTGCTGGCGGCCGCGCCCGGCGTCGTCCTGTCGGACGTCCCGACGCCCCTGCAGGCCGCCGGCCAGGACCCGACGTACGTGGGCCGCATCCGGCGCGACGAGACCGTCGGCAACGGCCTCGCGCTCTTCTGCGCGGGCGACAACCTCCGCAAGGGCGCGGCCCTCAACACCGTCCAGATCGCCGAACTGGTCGCCGCCGAGTAACCGGCCCGGCGGCCTAGCTCGCGCGGCTGCCCCGGACCTCCAGGGAGTCCAGGAGGGCGGCGGTGCTCCGGGCGATCTCCTCGACGGCCCGGTCGAACGCCTCCGCGTTGTGGGACGCGGGGGCGCGGAACCCCGAGATCTTGCGGACGTACTGGAGCGCGGCCGCCCGCACGTCCTCGTCGGTCACGTCGTCGGAGTACGGAGGACGGAGCGTCTTGATACTGCGGCACATCCCCCCATTGTGCCCCGGCCCCGGACGTTTCACGGCCCCCCGGCGCTGCGAGCGCCGGGGGGCCGGGCGGGGGGCGGGGTCCCCGGAGTTCGGCGGTGGAGCACGGGCCGGGCCGAGATTCGCCCCGTGCGGCCGCCTGCGGTCAGCCCTGGGGGGTGGGGTGGGCTGTCCAAAAATGCACCGTGACGACCGGCCGGGTCAACGGATCAAGCCGCCACTGGATTTTCAATCGGGCTGAACAGGGCCGTGGAAAACTCTGAAACCGGGCCCTGAGCAGCGCGGACGCCTCCCTACTTGGTGATCGTGATGTTGTCCAGGCCGGCCTCCACGAGGCTTCCGGTGCCCGCGTCGGCGGCCTGAACGAGGATGCGGACGGTCTGCCCGGCGTAGGCGGACACGTCGGCGGTCTGCGTCTGCCAGTTGCCCGGCCGGTTCGTCGCCGCGCCCGACTGGTTCAGGACGGTCGTCGACCCGTTCGGCCCCACGACCGACACCCGCAGGAAGTCGTCGGTCGTGCTGTTGTTCAGGTGGGCGAGGTACCAGGAGAACGACAGGGTCCGCGCCTCGGCCGGCAGCGCGATCTCCGACGACCGGATGCTGCTGGTGCCGCCGTCCAGGTCGTAGGACCCTGCGCCGGACCCGGCCGCGGCGCCCGTCGTCAGCGCGCCGCTGCCGCCGGCCGCGGAGAGCTGGAGGCTGGTGCCCGACCAGTTGGTCGGCTGCGGGGTGCCGCGCTCCCACGTGCCCGAGGTGGCGGAGTCGGTGCCGTCCGGGTCGGCCGTCCAGCCGGTGCCGGATTCGAGGTCGTCGGAGTAGACCGTGTCGCCGGGCGGCTCCTGCGGCCCGCCGTCGCCGCCCAGCGTCCAGACGGCGTGGGCGATGGCGTCGGAGTTGCGGTCCAGCGCGGTGTCGTTGATGTTGGACGTGGTGTCGCAGTACGCGTGGTAGCAGCGGTCGAACGCGACGCCGGCCTGGCCGCCCCACATCTGCGCCTGCGCGGACGTCTTGCGTCCTTCCGCGCCGGTGAACAGGCCGCCGGCGGGGATGCCGACCCGGATGAACGGGCCGTAGTCGGAGCGTCCGTTGAACGCGGTGTCCTGGACGGGCACGTTGATCGTGGCGAAGTAGCTGCGCAGCACCCGTTCGAGTTCGGCGGAGCCGGCGGGGCCGCCGCTTCCGCTGGAGCCGTCGCCGTCATAGGCGAAGTAGCCCGGGTTGGGGGAGCCGACCATGTCGAAGTTGAGGTAGTCGCCGATGTCGGACCGTTCGCCCGACGACAGGTTGTTGACGTAGTACGTCGATCCGATGAGGCCGAGTTCCTCGGCGCCCCACCAGGCGAACCGCAGGTGCCGGTCGGGCTGGTAGCCCTCACGGGCGACGGCGAGCGCGGTCTCCAGGATCGCGGCGGAGCCGGAGCCGTTGTCGTTGATGCCGGGTCCCGCGGTGACGCCGTCGAGGTGCCCGCCGACCATCAGGGTGTCGTTGGTGTCGCCGCCGGGCCAGTCGGCGAGCAGGTTGTAGCCGGTGGCGCCGTTGTAGCTGAACGACTGGATGCTGGTCTGGTATCCGGCCGCGTCCAGCCTGCCCTTCACGTAGTCGAGGGAGGCGCGGTAGCCGGGACGGCCGTGGGCGCGGTTCCCGCCGTTGCTGTTGGCGATGCTCTGGAACTGCGAGAGGTGCGCCTTCACGTTCGAGAGCGGGATGTCCGGGGCGGCGAGTGCCGCGGTGGGCGCCGCCGACGCGGTGGCGCCGGGCAGGAGGGCGGCCACCAGCAGGGCCGCCGTGCCCAAAGTCGCGATCTTGCGCGATCTCATGTGTTCCTCCAGGGGGAGCGCGGCCCGCGACGGGGGAGCGGGCCCCGTCACGGGCCGCGGGCGGGGGGCGGTCAGGAACTGGTGATCAGGACGTTGTCGATGCCCGCCTCGACGAGGCTGGCGGTGCCGGAGTCGGCCGCGTCGACCACGATGCGGACGGTCTGGCCGGCGTAGGCGGACAGGTCGTAGGTCGCCGTCTGCCACGCTGCGCCGTTGTCGGCCATGGCGCCGCTCTGGCTCAGCGCGGTGCTCGACCCGTTCGGCCCGACGACCCGGACCCGCAGGTAGTCGTCCGTCGTGCTGTTGTTCAGGTGGGCGAGGTACCAGGAGAAGCTGAGCGACAGGGTGCCGCTGGGCAGGCTGATCGCCGGCGACCGGACGCTGGTCACGCCGCCGTCGAGGTCATAGCTGCCCGCGCCGGTCCCGGCCGCGGCGCCGGTGACCAGGTCGGCGCTGCCACCGGCCGCGGCGATCTGCAGGTTCGTTCCCGACCAGTTGGTCGGCTGCGGGGTGCCGCGCTCCCAGGCACCCGCGGACGCGGTGTCGGTGCCGTCCGGATTGGTCGTCCAGCCCTGGCCGGACTCGAAGTCGTCCGAGAAGACCGTGCCCTGCTGGCCGTCTCCGACGGTCAGCGTGAACGTCGCCGTCCGTTCGATGGAGTCGCCCTCGGCGAGGACGGTCAGCCGGTACGTGCCGTCAGCGGTTCCGGCCGGGACGTTCACGGTCATCGTGGACGACTGGCCGGTCGTCACGGTGCCCGGCGAGAACGTGGCGGTCGGGCCGGACGGGCTGCTCGTCGCCGACAGCGAGACCTGCTGGGCGCTGCCGCCCGTGGTCTGCGTGCCGACCGTCGCGGTCGCCGTCCCACCCGCCGGGGTCCGGCCGGTGCCGGGGCTCAGCGAGATCGAGAAGTCGTTCTGCTGGGTGCCGCAGCCCGCCTCGCCGCTCTGCGCCGGGACGTTCACCGCGCTCCAGGCCGCCTTCACCGCGTTGCACTCGGTGGCGGAGCCGGGGAACTGCTGCAGTGCCGCGTTGACCGTCTCGATGCGCGCCCTGGCGTGGCTCCAGTTCGACACCTTGCGGTTCAGGCCGCCCATGAAGATCTGTCCGGCCTTCTGGATGCCGATGCCGTTGACGGTCGAGCCGTCGCAGGTGGGGCTGTTCGGCTTGCCGTTGCCGGGGTTCGACCCCTCGGCGAGCAGGTAGAACCAGTGGTTCTGCGGGCCCGCGGCCGCGTGCACCTCGGTGCGCGGGATCGAGGACGAGTAGCAGTTCGGGTCGCCGAGCGCGCCCGGGTTGTACATGTTGCGGATCGGGCCCTGGCCGACCAGGTCGACCTCCTCGCCCACCAGGTAGTCCGGCGGGTCCAGGTTGGCCGGCTCGTTCATGTAGTGCTCGGTCAGCGCGCCGAAGATGTCGCCGGCCGACTCGTTCATGCCGCCCTTCTCGTTGCCGTTGCCGCCGCCGGCGCCGCCGGGAGTGGTGCTGAACACGGCGTGGCCGTTCTCGTGTGCGACGACGTCGGCGCCCGTGGCCTGCCGGGTACCGGACGAGTTGCGGCCGTAGTTGGTGTAGCTGCCGTTCCAGTACGCGTTGGCCTGGTTCAGGCCGACGCGCATGGGGAAGCCGCCGCCGTTGCCGTTGATGCCGTCGCGGCCGAGCCACGTGTCCAGCATGTCCCACTGCTTCTGGACGGCGAGCATGGCGTCGACGCAGGCGGTCTCCAGGTTGGTGCCGCTGCCGTTGCCCCAGGCGCTGTCGCTGCCGGTGTAGGTGGAGCCGTTCTGGCCGCCGCACCGGACGCCGGGACGCTGCGGGTCGCTCATCGACGTCGCCGCGGTGCTGATGTCGACGGTGCCGTGGTAGTAGCTCTGGTCGTCGGCGACGGCGTCCTGGACCTCGTCCCAGGTCTGGACGACCTTGCCGGTCTTGGCGTCGACGAACACGTGCAGCTTCGTCGGCGCCTTCTTCTGGACGCCGCTGACGACGGTCTCGTAGACGAGGCGTCCGGAGCCTTCGGCCATGACCTTCAGCTGGGGCTTGGACGCGCTCTCGACCTTGGACACGCGGGCGCGGGAGGTCTTGGCGGCCTGCGCCGCCGAGATCTCCGCCGTCGTCGAGACGTCGAGCTTGCGGGTCTGGGCGACGGACGTGCTGAGCACTCCGCCGCTCGCGTTGGTGGTGACGACGAAGTCGCCGCCGTATACGGGCAGTCCGTCGTAGGTGCGGTCGTAGGAGACGTGCTGCAGTCCGTTGAGGCCGGACGTGACGCCGCGCCGGACGATCTTCTCTTCGGGGGCCTTCTTGAACTCCGCGGGCTTCGCCGCGACCAGGCGGTCGGCCGAGGAGGCGGCGACGGTGCGGGGATCCGGCTGCGCCGGGGCCGCGGGGGCGGTGCGGGTCGTCGCACCTGTGGCGGGAACGGACATCGCCACGGCGAGGCCGACGGACAACGCCGCCGCCCCGATCGCGGTCTGGTGTCTCACGGGGGGTGCTCCTTCCACGTGCCGGACAGGGCGGGGCACGTGGACGTCCTTGTGGGAGCGTTCCGCGGGGCCGCCGCCCGTCCGACGGGGCTTGGGATGGGGGACTCATCCGGATGAGCTGCCCCGAAGTGCACTCCTTGTTGTTAAAACTGTCAATGAATCCATTTCATACTGGATTTTCAATTCCGCTGGCGCTGTTAATGAAAGTCTGGAAAACGGCGTTTACGCAGCGCGGACGGGCCGACCCGGTAGAACCGGTCCGGCCCGTCCGGTCCGATCGGTCCGTCCGCGCGGGAACCTTCGGGGCGGGGTGAGCGTTCGGCGGCCGCCGCCGCGGTCAGGGGGCGATGTTGTGGCAGAGCCAGGACAGGGCGAGCGGGTAGCGGTAGTCGATGCCGCCGTGCCCGGCGTCGAACAGCTCGAAGTGGATCACGTCCTCCTGGACGCCCGCGTCCAGGAGGGCCCGGTGGAACGCCTGCGCGCCCACGTCCAGGTACCACTCGTCGCGCGTCCCGCCGTCGATCCAGATCGCCCGCTGCGAACGCATCGCCTCGGCGTGGCCCGGAACCATCCGCACCGGGTCCCAGGCGAGCCAGCGCTCCCAGACGTCCTGCCGGATCACGCCGTCGACCGGGTCGAACGGGAGCTCCGGGGCGCCGTCGTCGCGCGCGGAATAGCACAGCGCCATGCCGAGGATGTTGAGCAGTTCCATGTCCTCGGGCTTGGTGAACGACGTGCGCCCGTTGAAGTCGTCCCACCACCGCCAGATGTCGCCGTCATACTTGCGCAGATGCCGGACGCATTTGGGGAACTCGGTCAGATAGCAGTACTCGAACAGGGCGTCGCCCGCGTGCGTCGCGAGCGCCCCGAACAGGTCGGGGCGCAGCATGGGCGTGATCATCGCGCCGTAGCCGCCGCTGGACTTGCCGCTGATCGCCCGGTGCTCGGGCGCGTCCAGCGTCCGATAGTGCCCGTCCACCCACGGGACGATCTCGTCGCAGATGTAGGAGTGGTAGCGGCCCGTGCCGGGCGAGTCGACGTACTGGCTGCCGCCGTGCGCCGTCCACGCGTCCACGAACACCACGATCGCGGGCGGCGCCTCCCCGGACGCGAACACCGCGTCGGCCGTCTCCGGGAACGGCTGCCGGTAGGGCATCCGGTTACGCCAGATCCCGACATGCCCGGTGAACCCCGTGATCACGTACACGCTGGGGTAGCGGCGTTCCGGCTCGTCGTCGTAGCCCGGCGGGACGTACACCAGGACGGGACGCTCGTGCGGGTCCTTCAGCGGGTTGCCGCGCAGCAGCTCACTGCTGACGACGTGCTCTTCCAGGCGGCCGGCGAACTCGGCGGACCACGGCAGCATGCGCACTCCCTCATCGCGGGGCGGTGATCGCTCCGACGCTAACCCAGCCCGCCGCGTCACCGCCTCCCGGACCGCTGTCACATTCTGGAAGTCCGGCTGGTCCACTATCGAAAAGGGAAGGAAGCAAAGATGACCGAACATGCCAAGCGCCTCCGTGAACTGCACCGTCCCGGCGACCCGCTGCTGCTGCCGAACGTCTGGGACGCCGCGAGCGCGACCACCGTCGAGGAGATCGGCTTCCCGGCCCTCGCCACCGCGAGCGCCGCCGTCTCCGCCATGCTCGGCTACCCCGACCACGAGGGGGCGCCCGCCGAGGAGATGTTCGCCGCCGCCGGACGCGTCATCCGCGCCGCGACCGTCCCCGTCACCGTGGACGCCGAGGCCGGGTACGGGCTGCAGCCCGCCGAGCTGGTCGAACGCCTCCTGGCCATCGGCGCGGCGGGCTGCAATCTGGAGGACACCTACGCCGGGGAACTCGCCGACCCCGAGACGCAGGCCGAATACCTCGCAGCCGTCCGGGACGCCGCCGGCGACGCGCTGGTGATCAACGCCCGGGTCGACACGTTCACCAACCAGGCCGCGGACCCGCTCGACGCCGCGATCGCCAGGGGCCGCCTGTACCTGGAGGCCGGCGCCGACTGCGTCTACCCGATCGCGGCGCCCAAGGACGCCGTCCCGTCCCTGGTCAAGGGGCTGCCGGGGCCGGTCAACGCGAACAACTTCCCCGGCACGTCCGTCGCGGACCTGGCCGCCATGGGCGTCGCCCGCGTCTCCTACGGCCCGATGCCCTACCTCCAGGGCCTGGAGGCGCTGAAGACGTTCGCGACCCGCGTCCAGGCCAGGGAGGATCCTTACGCCTGATCCGTGTGAGGGCGCCCACTCCCGGGCGCCCTTGCAAGTACCCACTTACGATGGCACAGTGAGACGGAGATCGCCTCTATGTATCAGGGAGTGGGCCCGATATGACCGCGACCGCAGAGGAGACGTCCCCGGACGTCCTCCAGGACTCCATGAGCGGCCTCGCGCTCGCGGCCGCCGCAGCGAACGTCGTCATGCAGCTCGCCCGCCTCCCCGTCGGGCACGGCGTCGCCAACAGCAAGGTCGACAGCGGCCGCGTCGACAAGCACCCGGTCAAGCGGACCCGCACGACCCTCACCTACCTCGCCGTCGCGCTGCTCGGCACCGACGACGAGCGCAAGGCGATGCGGCGGGAGGTCAACCGCGCCCACCGGCAGGTCCGCGCGAAGGAACCCGTCGCCTACAACGCCTTCGACCCCGAACTCCAGCTCTGGGTCGCCGCCTGCCTCTACCAGGGCGTCGAGATCATCCACCGGACCCTCTACGGGGAACCGTCCCCCGAGGAGGTCGGGGAACTGTACCGGGCCGGCGCCCGCCTCGGCACCACCCTCCAGGTCAAGGAGGAGATGTGGCCGGCGGACCGGGCCGCCTTCGAGGAGTACTGGCAGGACGGCCTCAGCAAGATCGAGATGGACGACCTCACCCGGGGCTACCTGCGCGACCTGACCGAACTGCGCTTCATGCCCGCCCCCGTACGCCTGCCGTTCGCCCGTACGAACCGCTTCCTGACCCTCGGCTTCCTGCCCCAGCAGTTCCGCGACGAGCTCGGCTACTCCTGGACGCCCCGCGACCAGCGCCGCTTCGACCGCCTGACCCGCGTCCTGGCCCGCACCAACAGCGTCCTGCCCCGCCCGGCCCGCGAGTTCCCCTTCAACCTCTACCTCCGCGACTTCCGCCGCCGCCTCCGAAAGAACCGCCCCATCGTCTGACCGGGGCCACGGCCAGGCCGGCGGCGCCGTTCGACGAGGCACTCCCTACCCCGCGGCGACGCGAACATCGCTGCCGGGTCAGCGGCGGGTGGGGGTGTCGTCGGGGCCGGAGTCGTCGTTGTCGGAGGGTTCGATCACCAGCCCGAAATCGCCGCGGTGCTCCCGGGTGCCCGTCAGCACGGCGTCCTCCAGGACTTCGGCGCCCTTGGTCCGGCGCTGCATCATCGGGTCGCTCTGGATGTCCTTGGCCAGGGAGAAGCAGAGCAGGATCAGCACGAGCGTGAACGGCAGCGCGCCGATGAAGGTGATGTTCTGGATGCCGTTCAAGGCCTCATCGCCCCCGATCACCAGCATGATCGCGGCGACGCTTCCCGTCATGGCGCCCCAGAAGATGACGATCCAGCGGGAGGGGTCGGTCGAGCCGCGCTGCGAGAGGGTGCCCATGACGATCGACGCCGCGTCCGCACCGGACACGAAGAAGATCGCGACCAGGACCATCACGATGATCGCGGTGATCAGCTCCCACGGCAGTTGGCCGAGCATGTTGAAGGTGATGTCCTCCTCCGAGCCGCTCCCGTACGGGTTGAGGCCGCCGCGCTGCTGGCTGATGGACGCCCCGCCGAAGATCGAGAACCAGACCAGGCTGACGACGCTGGGGACGAGGATCACGCCGGCGACGAACTGGCGGATCGTGCGGCCGCGGCTGATCCGGGCCAGGAACATGCCGACGAACGGCGACCAGGAGATCCACCACGCCCAGTAGAAGATCGTCCAGCTGGACAGGTAGGAGTCCATCGCCTCGCCGCCCGTGGCACCCGACCGCGAGGCCATCTCGCCGAAGTCCCGGATGTAGACGCCGATCGAGGTGGGCAGCAGTTCGAGGATGAACACCGTCGGGCCGACCACGAACACGAAGACCGCCAGCAGGGCCGCCAGCACCATGTTGATGTTGGACAGCCACTGGATGCCGCGGGCAATGCCGGAGACGGCCGACACGACGAAGCAGATCGTCAGCACCACGATGATCATCACGAGGACGGAGGTGCCGAGGGTCTCGATCCAGCCGGCCTCCTGCAGCCCGGTGCGGATCTGCAGGGCGCCGATGCCGAGGGACGCGGCGGAGCCGAAAAGTGTGGCGAACAGCGCCAGGATGTCGATGAGCTTGCTGACCGGGCCCTCGGCGCGGCGGCGGCCGAACAGCGGCGCGAACGCCGCGCTGATCAGCTGGCTGCGGCCGCGGCGGTAGTGCCCGTACCCGATCGCCAGGCCCAGGACGGCGTAGATCGACCACGGATGCAGCGTCCAGTGGAACATCGTGGTGGCCATCGCCGTCTCGATCGCCGGCGCGCTCTGCGCCGGGTCGGTGCCCGGGGGCGGCTCGACGTAGTGCATCAGAGGCTCGGCCGCGCCGAAGAACATCAGCCCGATCCCCATGCCCGCGCTGAACATCATCGCGATCCACGAGACGGTGCGGAACTCCGGCTCGTCGTCCTCAAGGCCGAGCGGGATCCTGCCGTACTTGCTGAGCGCCAGCCACAGCGAGAAGATCACGAAGCCGGTCGCGGCCAGGACGAACAGCCAGCCCACGTTCGCGAGGAGCCAGTCGAGCGTCGACTGCGCCGTCTTGCTCAGGTTGTCCGTCCACACCGAACCCCAGAGCACGAACAGGGCGGACAGAACCGCGGTGAAGCCGTAGACGATCCAGTCTGTGCGTGTTCGGCCCTTCTCAAGGGGTACGGGGAAGCCGCCGTCGTCGTCCGAGCCGCCGGTCTTGATCTTCTCCATGATTCTGGGTTGTTCCCAAAGAACCGCCTCTCACTTCCTTGGAGGAGTAATTCGTTTTCGACCTGCGGCGTCGTATTCCCGCGGGGCCTGGGAGGCGCGGCTGAGCGCGTCTCACGCTGCGGCCTTCCGCGCGTCGTTCACCGCCTGGACGAGTTCGTCCACGTCCGCGGGCGTGGTGCGGTGGCTGATGACGCAGGCGCGAAGGGCGGCGCGTCCGTCCAGCCGGACGGGGCTGATCCACGCGCGCCCGCCGCCGACGACCTGATGGGCGATCGCGTCGTGGTGTTCCCATGTCCCGTTGTCCGGATCGGCGAAGCAGACGACGGGGAGCGGGGTGTCGTTGACGATGTCCCAACCGGTGGCCGCGAGCGCTCCGCGGAGGTCGTCCGCCAGGCGGGCGTCATGCTCGAACTGCTCCGCGTACCCGGCCCGCCCGGCGACGGCGAGGCTGAGGAACAGCTTCAGCCCCATGAACCGCCGCGACCATTGCTGGCCGGACGTGTAGGGGTCGACGGTGTCGGGGACGTCGGCCGGCATGTAGGACGTGGTGACCCGGAACGTCTCCGCGAGCCCTTCCGCGTCGGTGGACAGCAGGGCACCCGCACCCATCGGGACGCTCAGCCACTTGTGCGCGTCCAGCGTGATCGAGTCGGCGCGTTCGATGCCGGACAGCGCGGGCCGCAGCCGGTCCGAAAGCGCCGCCGCGCCCCCGTACGCGGCGTCGGCGTGGAGCCGCAGGCCGAGATCGCCGCAGAGATCGGCCAGCTCGTGCAGCGGGTCGATGACCCCGGCGGCCGTCGTCCCGGCCGTCGCGACGACGAGGAACGGCAGGTCGCCGTTCGCCCGGTCGGCCGCCACCGAGCGGGCCAGGTGCGGCACGTCCAGTCCCAGGCCGGGCCCGGTGGGGACGAGGCGCACGGCGTCGCGTCCGATGCCGGTGGCGTGCGCGATCTTCAACCAGGCCAGATGGCTTTCAGCGGACGCGTACATGACCGGACGGCCGTCCAGGGCCCGCAACCCTTCGGTGCCGTACCGCGGCCAGGTCCTCGTGAGCGCGAGCAGCACAGCGGTCATGTTCGCCTCCGCGCCGCCGCTGGTGAACGACCCGGCCACCGACTCGGGCGGGTAGCCCAGCCGTCCGCCCAGGAACCGCAGCAGGTGAGCCTCGATCTCCGCCGCCGCGGGCGCGTGCGACCACGCGGCGAGCTGCGGGTTGAACGCGGCGGCAAGGGTCTCGCCGATGATCCCCATCAGGGTCGGCGTGGGGTTGAACAGGCCGAAATAGCGGGGGTGCGTCGTGTGGACGGTCGCCGCCCGCAGCAACTCCGCGACCTCGTCGATCACCGCCTCGGGGTCGGCCGGACGGTCGAAGTCGTACGCGCCGATGGCGGCCCTCAGGTGCGGGACGTCGACGGGCGCGCTCACGGCCCGCTCGGCGATCCGCTCGCGCTCGTCCCGGAACAGTTCGGCGACGTGCCGCCAAAGCCGCTCGGCCGCCTGCCGCGGCGGGTCGAAGGAGGCACGTCCAACGGGGAGATCGTCCATACACCCACTCTCGCGCCCCGGTGCGACCGCCCCAAGTGGCAGGAACGACCATTACCGCTAAAATAGTGACATGCACACGTTGGCCGTGGCCGTCACCGAAGGCGTGCCGATCTTCGAGCTGGCCATCCCGTGCGAGGTGTTCGGCTACCGGCGGCCGGGGCTGACCGCGTCCTGGTACGACTTCCGCCTGTGCGCGCCCGCCGGGACGCGCACCGCGGCCGGGTTCGCCGCGGACGCCGAGTACGGGCTCGACACGCTCGCCGAAGCGGACACCGTCGTGATCCCCGCGTGCGCGAACGTCCTCGACGATCAGCCGTCCGACCTGATCGACGCCGTCCGCGCGGCGCACGCCAACGGCGCCCGCGTCGTGTCGCTGTGCACGGGGGCCTTCGTGCTGGCCGCCGCCGGCCTTCTCGACGGACGCCCGGCCACCACCCACTGGATGCACGCCGGTCAACTGGCGGCCCGCCACCCGAAGGTCCTGGTGGACGCCTCCGTCCTCTACATCGATGACGGCGACATCCTGACCAGCGCGGGCACCGCCGCCGGACTCGACCTGTGCCTCCACATCGTCCGCACCGACCACGGCGCCGCCGTCGCCAGCGCGCTGGCCAAACGCCTCGTCATGCCCGCACACCGTCCCGGCGGCCAGGCGCAGTACATAGACGCGGGCACAACCGTCCAGGACGCGGACGAACTGGGCCGCCTCCTCGACTGGACCCGCCGGCGCCTGGACGAGCCCCTGACCGTCGCCGCCCTGGCCCGCCAGGCCAACGTCACGACCCGCACGCTCATCCGCCGCTTCCACTCCGTCACCGGAACGACGCCCATGGCCTGGGTGCGCGGCATCCGGATCGACTACGCCCGCGAGCTGCTGGAGACCACGTCCCTCTCCGTGGACCAGATAGCCGAACGCTGCGGCCTCGGCAGCCCGGCCAACCTCCGCCACCACTTCACCCGCACGGTGGGCGTCCCCCCGACGGCCTACCGCCGCACCTTCTCGTCCCGGAACACGGCCTGAGGCTTCCCACGGGAATTTGATGTCATGGCAAGCACTGATGGTCAACGAGTGAGCGCACAACGGAGCGGGGACGGGTTCCGGACGTCACGGTGACGGTGGGGTGGGCGACCGAAATCGGGGGACAGTAGGGGTGTGGCTTTGGTCACATCGGTCGCTTGGGTCCCAGTAGATCACCGCTAGAACAGTGTTGTTCCCTTTTGGTCACTCTTGCCGGTTATAGCGTTTCGTGTTCCCCTAATTTAGGCAATGTCCGGTTGCGGATCACTCCTGGCCGATTCCATTCCACCGGCACAACCGCCACGACGCACGCCACCCACGACGACGCACGCCACCTACGACGACGCACACAGCGACAGCGGAGGTCCGGATGCGCAAGGAGACGCTGGAGAGCTTCGTCCTCGGGGACGTTCTCCGGTCGCAGGCGCAGGTTCACCGAAGACAGACGTTCCTCAAGTTCCGGGACGGCGAGATCACCTACGGCGAGGTCGACGCGACCGCCGACCGGCTGGCCCGGGCGCTGTCGGGCGCCGGGATCGGGCGCGGCGACCACGTGGGCGTGATGCTGCCCAACTGCGCCGACTTCGTCCATCTGATCTTCGCGCTGGCGCGGCTGGGCGCGGTCGCCGTGCCGATCAACATCGCGTACCGCGGCGAGCTGCTGCGGCATGTGCTGGACAGCTCGGATTCGGGCTGGCTGGTCATCGACGGGCCGTACGCGGAACGGATCGTCGACGTCGCGGACCGGCTGCCGAAGCTCGGCGGGGTGATCGTGCGGGACGCGGCGTCGAACGGGGTGCTGCTGGACCGGCTGGGGAAGCCCGCGCGGGACCTGTCGGCCCTGCCGGAGGACGGGGACGGGCGCGTCGAGGTGCCGGTCGGGTTCGCCGACATGCAGGCGATCATGTACACGTCGGGGACGACCGGTCCGTCCAAGGGCGCGATGGTCCCGCATGCGCTGGCGCTGACCTGCGCCTACGACTCGCTGGACTTTCTCGATCGGTGGGGCAAGACGATCTACTGCCCGCTGCCGCTGTTCCACGCGGCGGCGCTGTGGGACGGGATGCTGTCGGCGCTGCTGGGCGGCGGGTCGATCGCGATCGTCGAGCGGTTCAGCGCGTCGAAGTTCTGGGACGACGTGCGCCGCTTCGACGCGCAGGTGTGCATGAGCGTGTTCTCGATGATCCCGATCCTGCTGAACCGGCCGCCGACGTCGCGCGACCGCGACCATCGGCTGGAGACGTTCTACATGGGCAAGTCGAACCTGGACGAGCCGATGCGGGAGCGTTTCGGGGTCCGGTCGGTGGAGACGTACACGAGCACCGAGGCGGGCATCGCGACCGGCAGCCCGTACGGGGAGTGGCGGACGGGCTCGTGCGGGCGGGCGCACGAGGAGCGGTTCCAGGTCGCGGTGGTGGACGAGTACGACCGGGAGGTGGGTCCGGGGGAGCCTGGTGAGCTGGTGCTGCGGCCGAAGCAGCCGTTCGTGCTGACGACCGGGTACTACGGGAACTGGGAGGCGACGACCCATTGCTTCCGGAACATGTGGTTCCACACCGGAGACCGGGTATGGCGCGATGACGACGGGTATTACTTCTTCCTTGACCGGATGAAGGACGCCATCCGCCGGCGCGGTGAGAACATCTCGGCCTTCGACCTGGAGACCGAGATCAACCAGCATCCGGCGGTGTTGGAGTGCGCCGCCATCGGCGTGCCCTCGGAGCTGGAGGACGAGGACATCAAGGTGTCGATCGTGGTGCAGCCGGACACCGGCATGGACCCGGCCGAGCTGATCGCCTACTGCGAGGAGCGGCTGCCGCGGTCGATGGTGCCGCGCTACGTCGAGTTCGTGGAGGCGCTCCCGCGCACGCCGACCGACAAGGTCGCCAAGTTCAGGCTGCGCGCGCAGGGCGAGCACGGGATCACCGAGACGACATGGGACCGGGAGGCGGACGGCCGGTGAACTGGGACGACACACCGGAGGAGGCCGCGTTCCGCGAGGAGGTGCGGGCCTTCGTCAAGGAGAGCTTCCCCGCGTCGTACCGTCCGGCGGGGGACGAGGAGCAGAGCCTCGAACCGGAGGACGTGGCGGGCTACAACTGGCCCGTCGACCGGGTCGCCGACGATCAGGGACGGCGTGAGGGCGCGCGGGCGTGGGCGGCGGCGCTGGCCGGGCGGGGCTGGATCGCGCCGCACTGGCCGAGGGAGTACGGCGGCGCGGGGCTGTCGGCGCTGGAGGAGTTCATCCTGCACGAGGAGATGATGCGGGCGCGGGTGCCGACGGTGAACGGCATCGGCGCGTTCCTCCTCGGCCCGACGCTGCTGGTGCACGGCACGGAGGAGCAGAAGGCCGCGCATCTGCCCGCGATCGCGAAGGGCGAGGCGACGTGGGCGCAGGGGTTCTCCGAACCCGGGTCGGGCTCTGACCTGGCGTCCCTGCGCTGTCGAGCCGTGCGCGACGGTGACGAGTACGTGGTGGACGGGCAGAAGGTGTGGACGTCCCTCGGGCAGTACGCCGACTGGCTGTTCGTCCTGGTGCGCACCGATCCCGATGCCGAGCGCCCGCACCGGGGCATCACGTTCCTGCTCATCAAGGCGGACGCGCCGGGCGTGACGATCCGTCCCATCACCGATCTGCGCGGCGCGGCGCCGTTCTGCGAGATCTTCTTCGAGGGCGTCCGGGTGCCGGTGGCGGACCGCGTCGGCGAGGAGAACCGCGGCTGGTACGTCGCGATGTCCGCGCTGGGGTTCGAACGGGCCGGGATCGGCGCGACGATCAAGTACGAGCAGGCGCTCGCCGAGCTCGTCGCCTACCTGCGGTCGCCGGAGGGCGCGCGGTACGGGCGCACGAGCCCCGCGCTGCGGCAGGAGATCGCCCGCCGGAAGACCGAGATCCGGGTCCTGTACAACCTGGCCCGCTACACCGTGTCGCGGCAGGCGGCGGGCGAGGAACCCGATTTCGAGGCGTCCATCAACCAGCTCTTCGGCGCCGAGCTGCACCAGCGGCTCGCGCGTACGGGCGCGCGGGCGTTCGGACGGTCCGCCGCCCTCTGGGAGCGTGAAGGGGCTCCCCTCAACGCCGCGTTCACCCACATGCGCAGGGACTCGGTGGCGTCCACCTTCCTCGGCGGCACCACCGAGATCCAGCGCAACGTCATCGCCACCCGGGGCCTGCACCTGCCCCGCAGCTGATCACCCGGCCCGCAGCCGATCAACGACGAGGAGCGAGCACATATGCCCGACGAGAACGCCTACGAGACCGTCGATCTGCGGATCGAGGAGAGAGTCGCCTGGCTGACCCTGAACAGGCCGGACAAGCTCAACGCGCTGACGCCGACGACGATGACGGAGCTGCGCGACATCTTCACCCGCGTCGACGACGACGAGGACGTCTGCGTGGTCGTGCTGCGCGGCGCCGGCGAACGCGCGTTCTGCGCCGGGATGGACCTCGCCTGGTCGGAGAAGCTGACCCCGCGGGAACGGATCGAGCAGGGCCGGCTGGGCGAGAAGACGTTCGCGATGATGGAGCGGACGTCGGTCCCGGTGATCGCCGCCGTGCACGGCTACGCCGTCGGCGGCGGCCTGGAGCTGGCGCTCGCCGCCGACTTCATCATCGCCTCCGACAACGCCAAGATGGGCCTGGTCGAGATCACCCTGTCGGCGCGTCCTCCGTACCGCCCGAAGATGACCGAGGACGGCGACCCCGACCAGCCCGAGTTCGGCGGGTCGGCGCCCGGCTGGGGCGGGGTGAAGCGGCTGCCGGAGCGGATCGGCAAGGCCCGCGCGAAGGAACTGCTGTTCACCGGCGCGCGCATCGGCGCGGACCGGGCTCTGCAGCTCGGGCTGGTCAACGACGTGTACCCGGCGGACGAGTTCGACAAGCGCATCGGTGAGCTGGCCGAGCGGATCGCGGCGATGAACCGCTACAACCTGCGCCTCGTCAAGGAACTGGTCACCTACGGCTACGACTGGATCGAGCCCCACCCGAGCTAGGAGAACCCGTGCAGATCTACCGCATCGATCATGTCGCGCAGGTGGCGGCCGACCTCGACGCGCAGGTCGGGCTGCTGGAGGGGCTGTTCGGGTTCCGGCGGGTCCGGAGCTGGGACAACCCCGGTGAGGGCGTGCGCGGCGCCCGGCTGGAGATCCCCGGCAGCGGGGGGCAGGCGTGGGAGGTGGTGGCGCCCGCCGGCGACGGCTCCTCGCTGCAGACCTGGCTGGACGACCACGGCGGACGTCCCGGGCTGCACCACGTCGGAGCCGAGGTGCCCGATCTCGACGCCGTCCGCGCGGAGCTCGAGGGGCGCGGCGTGAAGCCGACCGACGGGCCGCGGGGGCGGTGGCTGGAGGCGTCGCTGAGCCCGCCCGAGCGCGGCCCCGGCGTCCTGTTCCGCCTGCGCGGCCCCGGCAGCCTGGACATGTGCGGCGACTCGGACGACTCCACCCCGGACGTCACCGAGTCGGACGCGCCGTCCCTCGGCATCGTGGCGCTCGACCACGTCTGCCAGGCGTTCCACGACCGCGACGAACTGGCCCGCTGGTACCACGACCTCGCCGGGTTCGTGCAGGTCTGGCGGACACCCGACGACGAGCATCCCGACATGGCCGACCTGGTGCTGAACATCCCCGGGTCGACGATCTGCTGGGAAGTGATCACCTCGCGGGGCGAGGACTCGTTCATCGAGCGGTTCCTGAACCGCAGTGGCCCCGCCGCGCACCACGTCACGTTCGAGGTCGCCGACTGGGACGCGGCGATGGCGGCCTGCGAGCACCACGGCACGCCCACGTTCGACGACAACGAGGGCAGCACCGACGGCGCGGCGTGGCGGGACACGTTCATCCATCCGAAGCACACCGGCGGCGTCCTGGTCCAGCTGTTCTGGGAGGAACGGCCGGGCGTGTGGGTCCGCTCCGACAAGATCCCGCCGCCATGGACCTGAGCCGCACCGAGGACCAGGAGCTGATCGCCGCCACCGCCCGCGAGCTTCTGGAGTCGCGGGCCGCGACCGCCGGGGCGCGGGCGATGGACGGCGACCCGGCCGGCTACTCCGCCGCGCTCTGGAAGGAGATGGTCGACCTCGGCTGGACGGGCCTGGCCTTCCCGGAGGAGCACGGCGGCGTCGGCGGCGAGTTCCTCGACGTCTGCCTGCTGTTCGAGCAGCTGGGATACGCGCAGGTCCCGAGCCCGCTGCTGGCGTCGGTGGCGTGCTGCGGCATGCCGGTCGCCCGGTTCGGCACGTCGGAGCAGAAGGAGCGGTGGCTGGGCGCCGTCTCGGGCGGCCAGGTCGTGACCGCCGCGCCCCTGCCCTGGGATCGTCCCGGGGACGGGCCGGTGGCCACGCGTGACGGCACGGACTTCGTCCTGAACGGCACCGCCACGTTCGTCCCGTATGCCGCTTCGTCCGAGCACATCCTCGTGGTGGCGCGGCTGGGCGGGGAGCCCGGCGCGTTCTGGGTGGACGCCTCGTCGCCGGGCGTGATGCTCCAGCCGCTGGGCACGGTCGGTGCGGACCGTCCCTGCCACGTCGAACTGTCGGACGTTCGCGTGCCGGCCGAATCCGCGCTGGACGCGGACGCCGCCGGGGCGATCTCCCTGTTCGGCGCGGCGGCCGCCTGCGCCGAGATGGTGGGTGCGGCGCAGCGCGTCCTGGACATGACGGTGGAGTACGCGACGGAACGGGAGCAGTTCGGCCGCCCGGTCGGGTCCTTCCAGGCGGTTCAGCACCACTGCGCCAACATGTCCATCGATGTGCTCGGTTCCCGGTTCATCGCCTACGAGGCCATCTGGCTGCTTTCGGTGAACCGGGACGCCGCGCAGGAGGTGTCGATGGCGAAGGCGTGGGTGAGCGAGGCGTACGAACGCGTGTGCGCGCTCGGCCACCAGGTGCACGGCGCGATCGGCTTCACCCGGGAGCACGACCTGCACCTGTTCTCCCAGCACGCCATGGCGGCGTCACTGGCCTTCGGCGACGGCGACCTTCATTTCGACGCCCTGGCCGACGACCTGGACCTCCCCTGACCGCCGGCCCGGCATCCTGATCCGCGGCCAAGGCGCCCGGCCGGATCGATTCCGGCCGGGCGTCCGCGCTGTCACCCGGTCACCACGGACTCATCGAGCGCCGGGGGTGGCCGACTCGGGGGAGTCTGGGGTGTGTGGGCCGGTATGCTCCATGGGCCCCTCCCAGAATCAGATTGCCCATGACACAGACACCAGAGGCATCCGTCGCCGGCGAAACGATGGTGGAGCGCTCCGCCGAGCGTCCGCCGGGGGCGCGGCAGACCCCGGGCGGCGCGGCTCCCCGGCGGCGCGACCCGCACCTGGACAACGCCAAGTACCTGGCGATCCTGCTGGTCGCCGCCGGGCACGGCGTGGCGAGCCTCAGGGACGTCCCGCTCGCCGCGGCGTTCTACAACTTCTTCTACATGTTCCACATGCCGGTGTTCGTCCTGATCAGCGGCTATCTCTCGAAGAGGTTCACGCTCACCGACGACAAGGTCGTCAAGCTCGTCGGCTCCACGCTCGCTCCGTACCTCATATTCCAGACCGCCTACAGCCTGTTCGCCTGGCAGGCCGGTGGCCGCGAGTTCCAGATCGACCTGCTGAACCCCTATTACGTGACCTGGTTCCTGCTGGCCCTGTTCGTCTGGCGGCTGCTCACCCCGGTGTGGAGGCGGCTGCGGTATCCCGTGGCGACGGCCGTGCTCATCAGCCTCCTCGTGTTCATGACGGACATCGGCAGCACTCTGGACCTGTACCGGATCCTGGGGCTGGTCCCGTTCTACGTGCTGGGGCTCACCCTCCGGCCCGAACTGCTGGACGTCGTCCGCCGGCCCGCGGTCCGCGTCCTGGGCGCCGTGACCCTCGCCGCAGGGTTCGCGATCGCCTACCTGACCTACGAACGCATGAACGTGCGCTGGGTTCGCTGGACCCACTCCAACGGCGACATGGGCGTCGACGAGCTCACCGGCACGGTGATGCGGCTGGCGCTGCTCCTCGCGGGCTTCGTGCTCATCGCCGCGTTCCTGGCCGTCGTTCCGTCCCGCCGCACCTGGTACAGCGACCTCGGCACCGTGACCCTGTACGGGTATTTGCTGCACGGGTTCCTCACCCGGCTCTTCACTTTCGGGAACTGGCACGAATCCGGCTGGTTCGACCACATCCCCGGCGTGCTGTCGATGGTGATCACGTGCTTCGTGGTCGTCACGCTGCTGAGCACGGCCCCGGTGCGCCGCGTGACCCGCTGGGCCGTCGAACCGAACATCGCGTCCTTGTTCACCCGGACGGTGACGGCCCCGCCGTCGGCCGCCCGCGGCACCGGGACGCCGGCAGCGGGCCGGAGATCCTAAGAGCCACTACATAAACCGATGGACGCGGTACAGTAATGCGGCAGTAATCTCCCGGTTTGGATCCGATGTCCTGAGTGCCCCGTGTCGCCCGCTGCGAGATCCGATCGGTGACTGCTCACCTTCCGTCAAGGTGGCCGTCCGGGCTGCCATGGAGAAAAGGATGGACGCGTTGGCCATGGCATCGCAGGGCGATCAGCGCACCGTCGCCGTCATCCTGGCGGGCGGCAGTGGGCAGCGGATGGGGCTCAGTACGCCCAAGCAGCTCCTCAAGATCGCCGGAAAGACGATCCTCGAGCACACGCTGAGCGTGTTCGAGGAAGCGCCGGACATCGACGAGATCATCGTCCTGATGAACCCCGGTTTCCTCCAGGACGCGGCGCACTGCGCGGAGAAGGCCGGCTGCAAGAAGGTCACCGCGGTCCTTCCCGGCGGCGTCTCTCGGAACGCGACAACGCAACTCGCCCTGGACGCGCTCGCCGACCACCCCGGCGAGACCACCAACGTGCTCATGCACGACGCCGTACGGCCCCTGCTGTCGAAGCGGATCATCCGCGACTGCGTGGCCGCGCTCCGCGAGCACCAGGCCGTGGACGTCGCCATCCCGTCCGCCGACACCATCATCCAGGTCGACGGGGACGTGATCGTCGACGTGCCGCCCCGGGGGAGCCTGCGCCGCGGGCAGACCCCGCAGGGCTTCCGGCTCGCCGTCATCCGCGCCGCCTACGAGAACGCGTGGCGGGACGAGAACTTCGAGGCGACCGACGACTGCTCGGTGGTGCTGCGGTACCTGCCCGGCACGCCGATCCACGTCGTCCCCGGTGACGAGCACAACATGAAGGTCACCGAGCCGGTCGACATGTTCATCGCGGACAAGCTGTTCCAGCTCGCCCCGACGGACACGCCGACCCTCACCGAGGACCAGTTCGCCGAGGCGCTCGCCGGGAAGACGATGGTCGTGTTCGGCGCCAGCCAGGGCATCGGCGCCACCGTCGCCGAGCTCGCCCAGGGCTTCGGCGCCCGGGTCTTCGGCTACAGCCGGGGAACCACCCGCACGCACGTGGAGCGGCCCGACGACGTCGCCGCCGCACTGGCCCAGTCGTACTCGGCGACCGGACGCGTCGACTACGTCGTCAACACCGCGGGCGTGCTGCGGATCGGCCGGCTCGACGCGATCGAACCCGACGCGATCGAGGAGGCGCTGCGGATCAACTACCTCGCGCCGATCCACATCGCCCGCGCGGCGTTCCCCTACCTGGCGAAGAGCGGCGGCCAGCTGCTGCTGTACACGTCCAGTTCCTACACCCGCGGACGCGCCGACTACAGCCTGTACTCGTCCGCGAAGGCGGCGACGGTCAACCTGACCCAGGCCCTGGCGGACGAGTGGTCGGCCGACGGGGCGCGGATCAACTGCATCAACCCTGAGCGGACGAGCACCCCGATGCGGACGGCGGCGTTCGGGCAGGAGCCCCCGCACACGCTGCTGAGCGCCGACCAGGTGGCCCGGACGTCGCTGAGCGTGCTGCTCTCCGACCTCACCGGGCAGGTCATCGACGTACGCCGCGAAGACCCCCTCGCCGCCGGCGGCATGTCCGGCTGACCCCCCAGCGCACCCGTCGGCCCGCGGGTGCCGGTCCCCCTTTGCCCTCACACTTGTCGCCCTCAAGGGCCGCGTTGATCAGATGGAGGTTCGCCGTGCGGCGACTGGTCTCCCCGTACCTGAAGCTCATGCGCTTCTCAACGGTGTCGCTCCTGCCCATCACGCTCGTGCTGCTGCTCGTGACGGCCGTGGCGGGATCCCCCGGCTGGTTCCTCGGTGCGGCGATCGCCTGCTACCTGGCCGAACCGGCCGTCCAGTGGCTGATGCCGGACGCCGCCAGGGTGCTGCGCTGGGGCCAGATGGGCGTGGGAGCGCGGATGCTGGTCCGCCAGGCCGCCTTCGTGGTGCTGCTCGTCCAGGCCGGTGACGTCGGCGACGCGACGATCGTCACCGCCGCCATCGGGTTCTTCGTCCTCGACTGGGTGCGCACCGCGGTGCTGTCGGGGTCGGTCGCGCTCCGCCGGGTCAACAAGATCCCCTTCGTCACCCGGAACCTGGGGCGGGGCGAACCGGCGTTCCCCAAGGCCGCGCCCGCCTGGCAGACGCGGCTGGTCGATCTGCTCGAAAGCCGGTCCGACCTCCTGCCGGTCCTGCTCGGTGCCGCCGGGTTGCTGGCCGGCGTCCCCGCGCTGCTGATCGCCGGGCTGCTCGTCACGGCGGCCGGCCTGGTGGCCGCCCAGGCCGGGCAGGCCGTGGGGCTGCGCCGGATGCGCTTCCTGCGGGACGACGACCGCGTGGGCCGCGATGTGCAGCGGCGGGTGAACGCCTACAAGCCCGAGGTCCTCCTGTACTTCACCGGAACGGCCGTGAACGCGTACCAGGGCAACATGTGGCTGGAGACGCTGGAGCGGCTCGACCGCAGAGCGATCGTCCTGGTCCGCTCACCGGAGGCCGTGGAGGCGCTCGCCGCCACGCGGCTGCCGATCGTCTGCATCACGCGGGCCGAGAGCGTCATGAACTTCGACTGGTCGAGCGTGCGGGTGGCGCTTTACACCGGCAACACCGGCAAGAATCTCCACATGCTCCGTGAGCCCGACATCAAGCACGTGTTCATCGGCCACGGGGACAGCGACAAGGACTCGAGCTCCAACCCGGTGAGCAAGGTCTTCGACGAGGTGTGGGTGGCCGGTCCGGCCGGCCGTGACCGCTACCGCAACTCCGAGGCGGGGGTGCGGGACGAGGCCATCGTCGAGGTGGGACGCCCCCAGCTCGCCGGCGTCGCCAAGGGACCCTCCGGGAACCGGGTGCCGACCCTCCTGTACGCCCCGACCTGGGAGGGCTGGGACGGCGACCACAGCTACAGCTCGCTGCTCCCGATGGGCGAGAAGATCATTGGCACGCTCCTGGGGCAGGGATCCCGGTTCGAGGTCATCTACCGGCCGCACCCGTACACGGGGACGCGGCTGGCGTCCGCGGGCGCGGCGCACCAGCGGATCATCGGGATGATCGAGCAGGCCAACCAGAGCGGCGGCTCGCACCGCGTCGTCACCGGCGCGGAGGCGTCCCTGCACGAGTGCTTCAACCAGTCGGACGTGCTCATCACCGACATCTCCAGCGTGATCTCCGACTACACGCCCAGTCTCAAGCCGTACGTGGTCACGAACCCCGGGGGGATGGACGAGGCCGTCTTCCGCTCCGAGTTCCCGTCGGCGTCGGCCGCGTACCTGCTGGGCCCGGCCTGCACCGAGCTGCCGGACATCCTCGCCGTCGCGGCGACGCCCGGCCGGGACCCGCTGGCCGAGGAGCGGCACAAGCTCAGGGACTACCTGCTGGGCCCCGAGGAGCCGGACGCGATGACGCGGTTCGCCGCCGCCGTCGACGCGCTCGCCGAGGCCGGCCCCCGCGCCACCCTGTACGGTCTCGCCGGGTCCGCGGTCACGGCGACCGCGGAGCCCGCTTAGAGTGTTCCTCGAATCCCCGGATCACGACATTTGAGGGAGCATGACGGAACACCCCGGCACGGACTGCCTGGTCAGCGTTATCGTGCCGGTCTACAACTGCCGCGAGACGCTGGGGCGGGCGCTGGAGTCGGCGCTCGCCCAGACGCTGCCCGCCGAGCGGGTCGAGATCATCGCCGTCGACGACGGCTCGACCGACGGCGGCGCGGAGCTGCTGGACGAGCTGGCCCGCGCCCACGACCGGCTGGTCGTCGTCCACCAGCCCAACTCCGGAGGCGCGGGCGCGCCGCGCAACCGGGGCCTGGATCGGGCGTCCGGGCGGTTCGTGTTCTTCCTGGACGCCGATGACCGGCTGGGCCCCGAGGCGCTGGAGCGGATGACGGCGATGGCCGAGCGCAACGGCACCGACATCGTGCTCGGCAAGCAGGTGGGGACGGGCGGGCGCCGGGTGCCCAAGGTCTTCGACCGCACCATCGAACGCACCCATGTCCTCGACCCGGACTGCGACCTGTTCCCCCGGATGTCGATGGCGGCGCTCCAGCTGTTCCGCCGGTCGCTGATCGACCGCGCCGGGCTGCGCTTCACCGAGGGCATGCTCTCCCACGAGGACCAGCTCTTCACCGCCGGCGCCTACCTGCACGCCGGCGGCGTGTCGGTCCTCGCCGACTACGACTGCTACTACTGGGACGCCAGGGCGGACGGGACGAGCACCACCCAGGTCGGCGGCGCACCGACCGCGGACGTGCACGCGATCGCCGCCCAGGCGATGGCGCTGGTCGCCGAGCACACCGAACCCGGCGAGATCCGCGAGCGGCTCCACCATCGGTATCTGCAGCTGGAGGTGTTCGGGCGGCTCGAACAGCTCTACCTGGACTCCTCCGAAGACGAACGCAAAATCACCTTCGTCGGGTGCCGGGAACTGCTGGACACCTGGCTCACCCCCGGCCTGCTGGCCCGCTACAGCCCGCTGCGCCGGGTACTCGCACATTGCCTGCGGCACGGTCTCGATGCGGAGCTGGAGGAGCTCCTGCGGTTCCATCGGGGCGGGGAACGCCCCGGCGTCCTCCTGGAGGATGGGCGCGCCTTCGCCCGGTATCCGTTCTTCCGGGACGAGGCCACGGGCATCCCCGACACGTGCTTCGAGACATCTCCGGTTCTCCGGCCCGCCCTGACCGGGGCCGCGTGGGAACGGTCCGGACTGGTGGTCAGCGGAACGGTCATGATCCGCGGCGTGCACCAGGGGCGGCCCGGCGTCCATCTGGTGCTGGAGAACGACGAGGGTGTCCGCCGACGGTTCGAATGCGCGACGGGCCCCGGTGGCCCTGACGACGAGGGGCGGGTGACGTCCTTCACCGCGGCGTTCCCGCCGGCGCCCGCCTCCTGGGCGGGCGGCCGATGGGCGATGAGCGTGGAGGCGGTCCTCGAAGGGCACGTCCTCACCGCGCCGCTGACCAAGCCGCGGGGCATGGCCGTCCCGCGCGCCGTGCTCGTCGGAGACGGGGGCCGTCGGCGTCTCGTCCGGCCGCTGCCGCTGCGGGGACGCGGGCGACTCAGCCTTGAGGTGGGCGGCGGCCTCAGCCCCGCCGACCTGCGAAACGTCGAGGTCGGCTGGGGACCCGGCCGGCGGCTTCGGGTGACGGGCGAACCGCCGCCCGTCCTGGCGTCCGGTCCGCCGCCGAGCATGAGCGTGCTGCTCCAGCCTCCCGGGGACGGCGGCACCGTGCTCCGAGCGCCGCTCGTGAACGACCCCGACCTGCGGACGCGCCACCACGCCGACGTCTCGCTCGCCGGTGCCCGGCCCGGTCGCTGGCGGGCGTCGTTCGAGATCGAGGGGGTGGGCGAGCCGGCCCGGATCCGCATCCCGGAGGGCGCCGGTGTCCTCGGACCGGAAACCGCGTCTGTTCTGCCGCCGCGCCGCATGTACGTCCGGCTCGACCGTAACCCGCTGACCGTGCATGTCACGGTTCCGCTGGCGGCGCGGCTGCGGTGGGCGCGGCGGAGCCTGGCGGCCCGCTTCGGCGCGGCGCCCGAAACCGATCAGCAGCCGCCCGAAACCGCTCAACATAGGAAGAAAGGCAGCGAATGAGTCACCGGATCACGCCGAGCGCCCAGGTCGACCCGAGCGCCGAACTCGGCGAGGGCACCACGGTCTGGGATCTCGCCCAAGTCCGTGAGGACGCCCGGCTCGGCGCGGGCTGCATCGTGGGCCGCGGCGCCTACGTCGGCGCGGGCGTGCGGATCGGCGACAACGTCAAGCTGCAGAACCACGCCCTCGTCTACGAGCCCGCCGTGCTGGAGGACGGCGTGTTCGTCGGCCCCGCCGTCGTCCTCACCAACGACCGGGAGCCCCGCTCGGTGGACCCGGACGGGAAGCTGAAACGCGGCGGCGACTGGGAGGCCGTCGGCGTGCACGTCGCCGAGGGCGCGTCCCTCGGCGCCCGCAGCGTGTGCGTCGCTCCGGTGCGGGTCGGCCGCTGGGCGATGGTCGCCGCGGGCGCGGTCGTGACCCGCGACGTCCCCGACTTCGCGCTGGTCGCCGGTGTCCCCGCCCGCCGGATCGGCTGGGTCGGCCGGGCGGGGGCACGCCTCACCCCGCGTCCGGACGGCGTCTGGGAGTGCCCGCGGACGGGGGAGGCCTACACCGAGGTCCCCGCCGCGGACGGGACGGACGCGACGGTCCTCGCGGAGTCTGCGGGCATCAGCCGGCCGTAGACCCCGTCGAGGACCTCCGCCTGCGCTTCCCAGGTCCATTCGCGAAGCAGTTCCGGACGGCTGTCGTACACGCCGCGGTACCGGTCCGGGTCGGTGAGCACCGCCTCGACGGCCCGGACGTAGTCGGCGGCGTCGTCGGCGCGGAACACCTCGCCCTGCCCTGTGGCCTCGACCATCTCGCCCATCGCCTTCACGTCGCTGACGATGATCGGCAGCCTGGCGTGGGAGTACTCGAAGAACTTGGTGATCAGCGCGATTTCGTGGTTGGGCCAGTGGTGGATCGGGATGACCCCGAAGTCGGCCGCAGACAGGAACTCCAC
The DNA here is from genome assembly GCF_052245875.1 of Actinomadura sp. 3N407. Lineage (NCBI taxonomy): Bacteria > Bacillati > Actinomycetota > Actinomycetes > Streptosporangiales > Thermomonosporaceae > Actinomadura > Actinomadura sp. 3N407. The sequence goes on along the minus strand of NZ_JBQQBP010000008.1, from coordinate 280,824 downwards.
GACCTGGTCGAACGGCACGTATCCCAGCGCGGTCACGCGGTCGGCGACGCCGAGTTCGGCGGCGCGGGCGAGCAGGTTCTGGACGTACTCCGACTTCGGCTTGGACACCACGAGCGCGACGTGCAGGTCGGGCAGCTTCGGCAGTGTCTCGACCATCACGTCCAGCCCGCGCTGCGCCGCGGCGGCGCCGCTGTAGACGGCGAGCGGAGTCTCCGGGCCGATGCCGCACAGTTCGCGCAGGCTGGGCACGGGCTCGGCTCCGCCCGGCGCGGATTCGGCTCCGCCTGCCGCGGATTCGGCTCCGCCCGCGACCGGCTCGGTGACCGGGGTGTTGAGGACGACCGTGGGCCGCTTCCGCAGGCCGTGCCGTTCGACCAGCAGGTCGCCGAGCGCCTCCGACACCGTCAGCACTTCGTCGGCCACCCCGGAATACTCCCGCTCGTGCGCGCACATCGCGGGCAGCCAGCGCGGTCCCGCGCGCCACGGGCTGATGCCGGGCAGGAACTCGTGGGCGTCCCACACCAGCTTGACGTCTCTGCCCTGGGCGCGAGCCCGTCGCGCGGCGCGGGCGCCGACACCGAGCATGCGGAAGTCGTTGGCGTGGATGATGTCGGGCCGCACCTTGTCGATCACCTTCCCGTAGGCGATCTCCCAGTCCCACAGGGTTCGGTCGAGTACCCGCCAGCATCGGTCGCCGAGGAGCTTCTGCCAGAAGCGGATGGCGAGCTTTTCGAGCGGCGAGTTCAGGTTCTGCCGAGCCTTGGTCAGGGACTCGGTCTGACGTTCACGCAGCGCGACCCAGCGATCCTGGAGCTTCGCGGTCGCCCGCCGGACCATCAGCCAGATGGCGCGCGGCGACGACGCGCCGGCCGTGAGGGTGAGGCGCCCGGCGGCGAGATCGGCACGCCGGGCCTGGACGAGCCCGCGGCGGTATTCGGCGATGTGCTCGTCCGAGTATGCGAGCGGGCGCCGAAGCTGGGCGCGGAGCACGCGCCGGGGGGCGCTCAGCGTCATCGGGACGGGTATGAGGCGCACGTGTGCATTGCCGAGCATCCAGGAACGCGATTTCCTCCCGGGTGCGCGGCCGATGAGGTGCACCTCCCAGCCCGCCGCCGCGGCCGAGTGCGCCGCCTTCTGCACCCGGGAGTCCGCCGTGACCCCGTTGTCGACGATCATGACGATCCGGCCCCGCGACCCTGTTGGGCCGGATCCGTCTTCGATCTGCATTCGTTTCTCCTCCACCGCTCCTCCCGGAGCATCCAGTTTCGCGAAGTTCAGTGGGTCGGACGGCGCTCGTACGGCCGGGCGCCCCCCGCAGTACCTAGTCGGGGCCTGCGGGGACGTAGAACGCCACATTGAGGCGGCGCCCCGGGCCCTTGACCGCCAGCTCCGCGGCCGGCGCGAGGGACAGCGGGTCCGCGACCACGACCAGGTCCGGGGACCCACCGGCCAGGACGGCCCGGCGCACGACCCGGGAGCGGACCGCATCGGGGTCGCGACGGTAGATCCGCGCCAGCCTCCGGTCGACGGGACGCGCGACGTGCCGCCGGAACGCCCTGTCGAGCCGTTCACCCCGTCCGCGCAGCGGCCCCGGCGCACACACGCGGCAAAGCAGACCGGGGACGCGGAAAAGCAGGAGCGTGACCGCAGCCGGACGGTAGCGCCGCTCCAGCATCTGCAGTTCGAGGACGTCGACACCGTCCGGGAGCGGGTCCTTCACCCAGCTCGCCGGCCGGTCGAGCAGGACGGTCGCGGTGCCGCCCCCGGCGACCACACGCCCCGACTCGGCGACCACCGCTGCGCGGCGGGTGGCCCCGAGCGCCAGGAACACGACGTTCACGCCCGCCTCCCGTCGGCCGGTCCGGCGGCCCTTGGGAACCAGTACCGGTGGTGCGCCTCGGCGACCGTCCGGTATCCGTAGCGTTCGTCGAGGACGCGGCGGGCCTTCGCGAGGTCGAGACCGTCCGGGAAGCGCGTGCACAGCCGCCGGTATCCGGCGACGATCGTCTCCGGGGCATCGTCCACGTCGATCATCTGCCCGGCGGCGTCCTCCACACCGGCCAGGGTGGTCTCCGGGCCGCCGCAGCGGGTGACCAGCACCGGTAGCCCAGCGGCCACGGCTTCGACGATCGAAACGCCGAACGTCTCCCCCCGGGACGGATGGACGAGCAGGTCGTGGTCCCGCATCCGGCGCAGAGTCTCGTCCGGTGGGAGGGCCCCGGCGGTGGTCATGGCGCCGTCGATTCCGAGGGCGGCGGCGCGGCGGTTCAGCCGGTCGGCGAGGTTGCCTTCGCCGACCAGTGTCAGCGTCAATGCCGGGTCGTCGGCCAGGCACTTGGCGAACGCCTCCAGCAGGAGGTCGACACCCTTGTGCTCGGTGAGATTGCCCACGTACAGCCATCGGCGCAGCTCCGTGACGGGACGCGGCCGGGGCAGATCGAAGGACACCGGGTTCGGGATCAGCTCGATCTTGCCCGCGTGCTGGGGGAAGGTCTCGGCCAGCGTGTCCCGTACCGTCTCGCCGACCGCGAAGAAACCGGCGCAACGGGCGAGAACCTGCTCGTACATCTCCCGTGAATCGGGTTGCTCCAGCAGCATGGCGAGGTACGAGGCGTGCTCGGTGACGAACACGCGCGCGCCGGACCGGGCGTTCTCGAGCGCCGTCCAGCCGCCGCGCAGACCGACGTGCGCGTGCACGACCGGCGCCGGTATCGGCTTCCCTCCGAGCGCCTCGCGGAGCCAGTCCGCATGGTGGCGGGCCCGCTCGGCGAAGCTGCCCCCGGTGAGGACGGGATCGGGTACCGGGACACGCCACAGTTCGGCCCCGCCGACGGTGGGTTCCGGCCGGAAGGCGCGTGGCAGGAGCAGACGGTGCGCGTCGGCCGCCGCCGCGAGGCCGGTCGCGTCCGGCACCCGCCAGGCGTCGGTGTGATAGACGGTGACCGTGTCGCACGCCGGGGCCGTGGCCTCGACCATGGCCTGGACGAAGATTCCCGCGAAGGCTCGGCCCGCGGTCGGATACCACGGGGTGACGACGGCGACACGGCGGCCGGCGGGTTCGCTCACCGAGCCGTCCCGCGGGCCTGCTCGGCGGCGCCGCCGATGACGACGTGTTCCACGCCGGTCCAGCGGGCCGGGTCGGTGACGCGGCGGCCGTCGACGACGGCCTTGACGCCCGGCAGGTCGTCCGGCCCCAGGTCGCGGTACGCGGCGTGGTCGGCCTGCACGATCGCGGCGGTCACCGGTTCGCTCCGGTGCGGCGGCAGGCCGAGGGCCTCCAGTTCCTCCTCCGTGTACATCGGGTCGGACACGTACGGGACGGCTCCGCGTCTCCGCAGCGCCTCGACCGTGGGGAAGACGCCGGAGAACGCCGTCTCCTTGACGCCGCCCCGGTACGACGCGCCGAGGACCAGGACCTCCGCGCCGGTCAGGTCGCCGTAGGCGCCGGCGAGGAGGCCGACGGCGTACTCGGGCATCGCGGTGTTGGCGTCCCGGGCGGCGCTGACGACGGTCGCGTGCGGGTCGTTCCACAGGTACATCCGCGGATACACGGGGATGCAGTGGCCGCCGACGGCGATGCCCGGCCGGTGGATGTGGCTGTACGGCTGGGTGTTGCAGGCCTCGATCACCTTGGTGACGTCCACCCCGACGGTGTCGGCGTAGCGGGCGAACTGGTTGGCGAGGCCGATGTTGACGTCGCGGTAGGTGGTCTCGGCGAGCTTGGCGAGTTCGGCGGCCTCCGCGGACCCGAGGTCCCACACCCCGTTGGGACGGGTCAGGTCCGGCCGGTCGTCGAAGTCGAGGACCTGCTCGTAGAACTCCACGCCGCGCACGCCGGACGCGTCGTCGATGCCGCCGACGAGCTTGGGGTAGCGCCGCAGGTCGGCGAACACCCGGCCGGTCAGCACGCGTTCCGGGCTGAACACCAGGTGGAAGCCGGTGCCGGCGGTCAGGCCGGACCCCTCCTCCAGCATCGGGGCCCAGCGGCCCCGGGTGGTGCCGACCGGGAGCGTCGTCTCGTAGCCGACCAGCGTCCCCGGGCGCAGCCCCGCCGCGATCGACCGGGTCGCCGCGTCCATCCAGCCGAAGTCGGGGGTGCCCGCCTCGTCCACGAACAGCGGGACGACCACGACGACGGCCTCCGACTCGGCGACGGCCGCCGTCGTGTCCGTCGTCGCCGTCAGCAGCCCGGCCCGCACCGCCTCGCCGAGGTGGGCGCCGAGGTCGGCCTCGCCGGGGAACGGCTCGCGGCCGGCGTTCACGTCGGCGACGACGCGTTCGTCCACGTCGGCGCCGATCACCCGGTGGCCCTTGCGGGCGAACTGGACCGCCAGCGGGAGACCGATCTTCCCGAGCGCGACCACGCAGATCCGCATGTGCTAACTACCTCCAAGGGACGTCGCGCGCCGGACCTTGCGTGCCACGGCCCGGGCCGGACGCACCGGGCGCGTCTCGATCACCGTGCCGGGTTTGTCGGCACGGCCGACCGACAGCCGGTGGGGCCTGGCGCGGTGCCAGACCAGTTCGCCGCGCGGCCCGGACAGGTCGGCCGGCACGGGGATGTCGTGCGTCCGCCCGGACGCCTCGACGGCCATCCGCAGGGTGTGCCTGGTCTTGGCCGGGCCGACGAGCAGCGCCAGGGGGACCCGGACGGTGAAGGTCAGCCCCTCCTCGCCGGCGGCCCGGTCGACGGCGTTCAGTTCCACGCGCTGCTCGGCGCCGCGCCTGGCGAGGGTGAAGCGGACGGTCGCCGGGTCCTCGGCGCCGGGGCCGGTGAGGGGCGTCCGGACGGTGACCTCCAGATCGCCCCCGGCGTACCGCGCGCCGACCGCCCGGACCTCGTCCAGCAGCCGCCCCCGCAGCCCCTTCGTGATCTCGTACAGGTCGTCCGGCAGGTCCGCGCCGGGATCCTCGAAGCCCTGGTAGGCGTAGTAGGCGCGCCCCTTCTTGAGCGCGATGGGGTACTTCCTCCCGTCCGCGTCCGCCCGGATGGCGTCGCACAGCCGGTCGATCTCACCGTGCTGCGCCAGGCGCAGCCGGACACGGCGCCGGATCGGCAGCAGCGCCAGGACCTCGTCGGACACGTGCCGCTCAACGAGGGCGCCGACGCGTGCGCACACGTCGCGCCGCGCGTCGTCGTCGAGCTGGAGCAGCCCCTCGCGGAGCGGCTTCGTCAGTTCCCACTTGGCGTGCCGATGGGTGATCCTGTCCCGGCGCGGTCCCGGCTCCAGCAGTCCGGCGACGAAATCGAGGAGCCGCTCGGCGCACTCCAGCCGGGCGTGGATGTCCACGGTGCCCTGGGTGATGTTGCCGTCGTCGTCGCGGAGCATCGCGTAGTAGCAGGTGTAGTCGGCCAGCACCGAGATCCGCCGGGCGCGGACGCACGCCTCGATGGTGAAGGGCTGGTCGCTGCCGATCCGCATGTCCTCCGGGAAACGCAGCTTGTGCCGTTCCACCAGGTCGCGGCGGAACAACTTGCAGTTGGACAGCAGCCAGGGGAGCGGGGAGTCGTACAGGTCGACGTCGGGGCGGTTCTCGGTGAACAGTTCCTGCCGTATCTCCCGCCCGTTGAGGCCCTCCATCCTGCCGACGAGGACGTCCGAACCCCACTCGTCGGCCGCCGCCACCATCCGCTCCAGCGCCTCGGGGCCGAGGTGGTCGTCGGCGCCGACGAAGTAGACGTAGCGGCCGGACGCCACGTCCAGGGCCCGGTTGCTGGGGCCGGCGGGACCGCCCGAGTTCGGCTGCCGCAGCACCGTGACGACGTCCGGGTGCTCCTCGGCGAACCGGTCCAGTTCGGCTCCGCTGCCGTCGGTGGAGCCGTCGTCGACCGCGACGACCTCCATGCGGTCGCGGCCGATGCTCTGCCCCACCAGCGAGTCCAGGCAGGTGGTGAGGTACGGCATCGTGTTGTAGACGGCGACGACGACGCTGACGTCCGGTTCGCGCGTGTCGGACGGCCCGGGCGTCCCAGATGTCCTAGAGGGCACCGAGCGCCTCCGGAGCCTTGAGCGTGACCGTCTCGCCGAGCTTCGCCGACTCCAGGACGGCGGCGGAGACCTCGACCGTCCGCAGGCCCTGCCGCAGCGTCACGATGTCGCCGCCGCCCGCGAGGAACGCGTCGCGGAACCGCTCGTGCTCGACCAGCAGCGGTTCCCGCTTCGGAATCGCGTACCGGATCATGTCGCCCTCGGAGACGCCGCGGAACGTCCGCAGCACCTCCCATTCGGTGCTCACCTCACCGTTGGCGTAGAACGTGAGGTCGGCCGTGAGCGTGTCGGCGACGAAGCAGCCGCGCAGCCCGGTGACGACGGTGGTGCGCTCCTTGAGCGGGCTCAGCCAGTTCACCAGGTGATTGACCATGGAGCCGTCGGACAGGCGCCCGACGGCCGCGACCATGTCCTCGTGGGGACGTCCGCTGCGCGCCACCGTGTGCGCGCAGACCGACACGTAGTCCTGGCCGGTCACCCACGCGGTCAGGTCGATGTCGTGCGTGGCGAGGTCCTTGACGACGCCGACGTCGGAGATCCGGTGCGGGAACGGCCCCTGACGGCGGGTGACGACCTGGAACACCTCGCCCAGCTCACCGGCCTCCAGCCGGGTCCGCATGCTCTGCAGCGCCGGGTTGTAGCGTTCGATGTGGCCGACGCCGGCGACCAGCCCGCGCGACTCGAACGCCGCCACCAGCCGCTCGGCCGCCTCCACCGAGTCCGCGAGCGGCTTTTCGATCAGCGCGCCGACTCCGGCCTCGGCCAGTGCCAGCCCGACCTCCTCGTGCAGCGCCGTCGGGCAGGCCACCACGGCGTAGTCGACGCCGAGCGCCAGCAGGTCCGGCAGCGTCTCCAGCAGCAGGGCGCCGTGGGGCGCGCTGTCCGGCTGCCCCGCCGGGTCGACGACCCCGACGAGGTCGACGCCGTCGAGCCCGGACAGGACCCGTGCGTGGTTGCGTCCCATGACGCCGAGCCCGATCAGGCCCACGCGCAGCGGGGCGCTCACTTCGCGTCTCCGGCCGCGGCGGTCTCGCCGGCGGCGTCGTTGACGGCCTCGGCGACGCGTGCCAGATCGTCCTCGGTGAGCGAGGGGTGCACCGGCAGGGACAGCACCTCCGCCGCCGCCCGCTCCGTCTCGGGCAGGTCCCACCGTGGATCCGGCCGCCCGTCCTTCAGATAGGGCTTGAGCCGGTGGACGGGCGTCGGGTAGTAGACGGCGCTGCCGACCCGCCGCTCGTCCAGGTTCCGCTGGACGGCGTCGCGGTCGCCGGGCAGGCGGACGGTGTACTGGTGGTAGACGTGCCGGGCGCCGGACGCGACCGGCGGGGTGACCGCGGCGGTGATCTTCGCGTCCAGGAACCCGGCGTTCGCGCGGCGCCGATCGGTCCAGCCGGGCAGCCGCTTGAGCTGCTCGCGCCCGATGGCCGCGGCGACGTCGGTGAGCCGCAGGTTGGCGCCGACGACCTCGTTGGCGTAACGCTGCTCCATGCCCTGGTTGCGCAGCAGCCGCATCGTCCGGGCCGTCTCCGCGTCGGCGGTGGTGATCATGCCGCCTTCGAGGGCGTGCATGTTCTTGGTCGGATAGAAGCTGAAGCAGCCCGCCGTTCCCAGGGCGCCCGCCGGGATGTCGTTCAGGGCCGCGCCGTGCGCCTGGCAGGCGTCCTCGACGACGGCGAGCCCGTGCCGTTCCGCGAGGGGCCCGATGCGGTCCATCGCGGCGGGGTGGCCGTAGAGGTGCACCGGCATGACGGCCGCCGTTCGCGGTCCGATCGCCGCGGCGACGGCGTCCGGGTCGACGCAGAACGAGCCGGGGTCGATGTCGGCGAAGACGGGTTCGGCGCCGGTGAGGCGGACGGCGTTGGCCGTGGCCGCGAAGGTGAACGAGGGGACGACGACCTCGTCGCCGGGCCCGATCCCCAGCGCCCACAGGCTCAGGTGCAGCGCCGACGTCCCGGAGTTGACCGCGACGCAATGGCGTCCCGCCACGAGCGCGGAGAACTCCTCCTCGAACGCGGCGACCTCCGGTCCCTGGACGACGCGACCGCTGCGCAGCACGCGCACCGCGGCCTCGATCTCCTCTTCCCCGATCACCGGACTCGCCGCGGGGATGGGGCCTTCCGGTTCCACGGGCATGCACAGGCTCCTTACGGCAGGGGACGGTGTCGGCCTCGTGGCTTCCTTGCGGGGCGGGAAACGACACACGACTACACGCGTACGAACAGGGGAAGACTCGCCCGACGGACGGATTCTAGCCAAATTGGACGGTGATGAGGACGTTCGCCGTCCATTCCCTCCCATGGGGTGAGACGCCGGGTCGGAAGCGTCCCCGGACGAGGTGGCGCCCGGCGGGCGGGTCCGCGGATGCGCCGCCCGCCGGCTAAGTGATCAACGTCACATACGAGGGCGCGTCGGCGTAGGTTTGCGGGATGAACGTGGTCATCGCCGTTGTCGCGACGCTTCTGGTGACGTGGATTCCGGCGCTGGTGTGGTGGCGGCGGCAGGGGCGCGGGGGTGACCTGGGCGGGCCCGCGCGGCGGGCGACGTTCGAGACGCTGCACACCGCGTCCCGGGCCGCGCCCGCGTTCCGGGCCGGGCTGACCGAACAGGGCGCGCAGAAGGCCGCGCGGCAGCTGCGGGCGCTGCTGGACTGCGCCGCGCTGGCGATCACCGACGGGGAGCGGCTGCTGGCCTGGGACGGGGAACACGAGCACCACGCGGAGGAGGGCCCCAAGCACGCCGAGATCACGCTGGGCAACGGGCGCACCGAGGTGCACGACGTGACCTGCGACCGGCTGGACTGCCCGATCCGGCGGGTCGTGGTGGTGCCGCTCGCCACCGACGACCGCGTGGTCGGGACGCTCGCCGCGTACGGCGAGGACATCCCCGCCGGGCTGATCCGCGCCGCCGAGGAGGTGGCCCAGTGGGTGGACGCACAGCTCGAACTGGCCGAACTCGACCACTCGCGGACGCTGCTGATGGAGGCGGAGATGCGGGCGCTGCGGGCGCAGATCTCGCCGCACTTCATCTACAACTCGCTGACGACCATCGCCTCGTTCGTCCGGTCCGACCCCGAGCGGGCCCGGGAACTGCTGCTGGAGTTCGCCGGGTTCACCCGCTACTCGTTCCGGCGGCACGGCGACTTCACCACGCTCGCCGAGGAGCTGCGCTCCATCGACCGGTACCTGCTGCTGCAGCGCGCCCGGTTCGGGGAGCAGCTGCGGGTGACGCTGCGGATCGCGCCCGAGGTGCTGCCGGTCGCCGTGCCGTTCCTGTGCCTGCAGCCGCTCGTGGAGAACGCCGTCCGGCACGGGCTGCAGGACAGGTCCGAGCCGGGCCTCATCACGATCGTCGCCGAGGACGCCGGGTCCGACTGCGTGATCAGCGTGGAGGACGACGGGATCGGCATGGACCCCGACGACGTCCGGCGGCTGCTGGCGGGCGAGGTGCGCCCGCCGACCGACGACGGCGACGCGGCCGGGATCGGGCTCGCCAACGTCGACGACCGGCTGAGGCAGGTGTACGGCGACGAGTACGGGCTCGCCGTGGAGACCGGGCCGGGCGCCGGGACGAAGGTGACCGTGCGCGTCCCCAAGTACAGGCCCGGTGTGACCGCGTCCTGAGCTCTTGACTCTCGGGCGTGCATTGACTGGAATGTCCGTGCTACGTGGAAGGACGGTGTTGTGGGCCTACGTGTCCTGGCCGTGGACGACGAGGCGCCCGCGCTGGACGACCTCGTCCACCTGCTGAGCGCCCACCCGCGGATCGGCGAGATCCACACCGCCCGGGACGGCGCCGCGGCGCTCCGCAAGCTCGACCGGGCCCTCGCGGACGGGCGGCCGATCGCCGCGGTCTTCCTCGACATCCGGATGCCCGGCCTGGACGGCACCGTGCTCGGCCGGGTGCTGGCCCAGTTCGCCCGCGCGCCGCAGATCGTCTTCGTCACCGCCTACGAGGGCCACGCCGTCGACGCGTTCGAGATCAAGGCGACGGACTACATCCTCAAGCCCGTCCGGCCCGAGCGGCTGAACGAGGCCATCAGGCGCGTGACCGAGGCCGTCGACGACCCCGACGACGACGAGGCGGACCCGGCCGAGCCGGAGCCGATGCCCGTCGAGCTGGGCGGCGTGACCCGGTTCGTCACCCCCGCCGAGGTGCTGTACGTCGAGGCGCAGGGCGACTACGCGCGGCTGCACACGTCCGCCGGAAGCCACCTGGTGCGCATCCCGCTGGCGGCGCTGAGCGAACGCTGGACCGGCGCCGGGTTCGTCCGCGTGCACCGCAGCCACCTCGTCGCGCTGTCGGCGATCAAGGAGCTGAGGCTGGACTCGGGGCGCTGCACCGTCCTCGTCGGCGGCACGGAGCTGCCGGTGAGCCGCAGGCACGTGCGCGAGCTGCGCGACCTGCTCGTGCGCAGGGCGAGGCGGTCCCCCTGAGGCCCGGCGAGCCCGCCCCCGGCGAGCCGCCCCCCACCGGTCCGAGCCCCGGCGGGTCGGGTCCGGGCGGGCCGAGCTCCGGCGGGTCGGGTGAGCGGTCGTCCGGGATCGCGCCCGGCCGGGTCCGGGTGACCGGGCCGCGGACCCGCACCGTCCGCCGGCCCCGCTACCCCGTCACCCGGGAGATCGACGAGCAGACCGGACTCGGCGAGGCGTACATGCGCTCGCTGCTGCGCACCCAGCTCCGGCTCGCGCTCGGGCTGTGCCTGGTGCTGGCCGCCGTGGTGATCGGGCTGCCGCTGCTGTTCGCCCTGGCCCCCGAAGTGCGCGAGCAGCGACTGCTCGGCCTGCCGCTGCCGTGGGTGCTGCTCGGCGGGCTGATCTACCCGTGGTTCGTCGGCTGCGGCTGGTGGTACGTCCGGCAGGCCGAACGCAACGAGGACGACTTCGCCGAGCTGGTCGACCGGACCCCGGCCCTCAGCGACGTTCTCGCGTCCGGTGACGTGCCGGCCTCCGGCGACGTGCCCGCGTCCCGTGACGCGTCCGCCGACCGGCCATGAACGCCGCCTACGGACTCGCCGGGGTCCTGCTGGTCGTCGTCGCCACCATCCTCATCGGCGTCCTCGGACGCATCTCCCGCACCACCTCCGACTTCTACGTGGCGTCCCGCACGGTCACGCCGCTGCGCAACGCGTCCGCGATCGGCGGTGAATACCTGTCGGCCGCGTCGTTCCTCGGCATCGCCGGGCTGATCCTCGCCCACGGCGCCGACATGCTGTGGCTCCCCGTCGGCTGGACGGGCGGCTACCTCGTCCTGCTCGTCCTGGTGTCGGCGCCGCTGCGCCGCTCCGGCGCGTACACGCTGCCCGACTTCGCCGAGGCGCGGCTGGAGTCCATGTCGGTGCGCCGCGTCGCCAGCATCCTCGTCGTGCTGATCAGCTGGCTGTACCTGCTGCCCCAGTTCCAGAGCGCCGGGCTGGTGCTGCGGACGGTGACGGGCGCGCCGGTGTGGACGGGCGGCGCCCTCATCGCCGTCGTCGTCGCCGTCAACGTGCTCGTCGGCGGCATGCGCAGCGTCACCCTCGTCCAGGCGTTCCAGTACTGGATGAAGCTCACCGCGCTCGCCGTCCCGCTGATCTTCCTGCTGCTGGCCTGGCGGTACGACGGCGCCCCCGGCCTGTCGTCGGACGCGCCGCCGCGGTTCGCCGACCGCACCACCGTCTCCGTCGGCCTGGCCGTCACCGTGGACGTCACCGCCCCCGTGCGGGTCATCGTGGACGGGCGCGTGGACGGGCGGCCCCACGACGCGGCCCCGCTCACCCTGAACCCTGGCACGCATCACATCGCGCAGAACACGTCCGTCACCTTCCCCGCCGGCGCCGACGTGCCCCACGTGACCGGCAGGCCCGCCACCACCGACCACGAGTGGGCGATGCCGCTGGACGGCCGATCCCATTCCCTCTACGCCACGTACTCGCTGATCCTCGCCACGTTCCTCGGGACTATGGGGCTCCCGCACGTCCTCGTGCGCTTCTATACCAACCCCGACGGGCGGGCCGCGCGCCGCACGACCGTGATGGTGCTGTCCCTGCTCGGCGCCTTCTACCTGCTCCCCACCGTGTACGGCGCGCTCGGACGCCTGTACACCCCCGAACTGCTGATGACGGGACGCGCCGACGCCGTCGTCCTCACCCTCCCCGGGCGGCTCATCGGCGGGGTCGGCGGCGACCTCCTCGGCGCGCTGGTGACCGGCGGCGCCGTCGCGGCGTTCCTGTCCACCTCGTCCGGGATCACCGTGTCCGTCGCCGGGGTCATCGCGCAGGACATCCTGCGGGGCGGGGTGCGGTCGTTCCGCGTCGGCACGCTGCTCGCCCTCGTCGTCCCCCTCACACTGGCGATCACGGCCCGCTCGCTCCCCGTCGCCGACGTCGTCGGGCTGGCGTTCGCCGTCGCCGCGTCCACGTTCTGCCCGCTGCTGGTCCTCGGCGTCTGGTGGCGGCGGCTGACCGTGCCGGGCGCGCTCGCCGGCCTCATCGTCGGCGGCGCGCTCGCCGGCACCGCGGTGATCGTGACGATCGCGGCGGGGCCGCCGGGCGGGTTCATCGGCGCGCTGCTCGCCGAACCCGCCGCCTGGACGGTCCCCATCGCGTTCGCCACCATGATCGTCGTGTCGTGGTGCACGCCGGGACGGGTACCGCCCGGCGTCGCGCGGATGATGGTGCGCCTGCACACTCCGGAGTCGCTCGCCGTCGACCGTGGAACGTGGCGACCCAAACGGGTGTGACCGTTCATCGCGTCAAACGAACCGCTCATCGACGGACCTCGCAGACCGGCGACGATGAACGGCAGCTGACCGCAGCCCCGCGCCCGCCCCCTCGATCGTCCCCGGCCCCGTCCATACCGTGGCGCGTGACCGGCGTCACTAAAGAGGAGGGGCGGTCGTGTCCGTCGATAAGAACGCCTCCGGCACCGTGTATGAACGGTTCCAGAGCACCGCGGAGTTCCAAGATCTCCGTCGCAGATTCCGCAGATTCGCGTTTCCCATGACCGTGGCATTCCTCAGCTGGTATCTGCTCTACGTCGTGCTGTCGGGATGGGCGCGCGGCTTCATGGGCACCGAACTGTTCGGCTCCATCAACGTCGCGCTCGTGTTCGGCCTGCTGCAGTTCGTATCGACGTTCGGCATCGCGTGGCTGTACTCGCGGCACGCCGGACGCAACCTCGATCCCGCCGCCAGCAAGATCCGCGGCGACATCGAGGCGGAGGAAGCGCGCAACGCTGGAACCGCGGAGGACGGCCGATGAGCAACGAAACCCTGTCGATCCTCCTGTTCATCACCTTCGTGGCCGCCACGCTGGCGATCACCGTGTGGGCGAGCCGCAACACCAAGAACGCCACGGACTTCTACGCCGGCGGCCGCTCCTTCTCCGGCCCGCAGAACGGCCTCGCCATCGGCGGCGACTACATGTCCGCCGCGTCCTTCCTGGGCATCGCCGGGCTGATCGCCCTCTACGGCTATGACGGCTTCCTGTACTCCATCGGGTTCCTGGTCGCCTGGCTCGTCGCGCTGCTGCTCGTCGCCGAACTGCTGCGCAACTCGGGCCGGTTCACGATGGCGGACGTGCTGGCGTTCCGGATGAGCCCGCGTCCCGTCCGCACCGCCGCCGGCGTCTCCACCATCACCGTGTCGATCTTCTACCTGCTGGCGCAGATGGTCGGCGCGGGCGCCCTGGTCGCCCTGCTGTTCGGCTTCACCAGCGAATTCGCCAAGGGCGCCACGATCGCGATGGTCGGCATCCTGATGATCGTGTACGTGGTGTTCGGCGGAATGAAGGGCACCACCTGGGTGCAGATCGTCAAGGCCGTGCTGCTGATGACCGGCGCCGCCCTGGTCACGCTGCTGGTGCTGACCGAGTTCGGCTTCAACCTGTCGAGCCTGCTGAACGACGCCGCCGAGCAGAGCGGCAAGGGCGGCGCGTTCCTGGAGCCCGGGCTGCGCTACGGCACCGAAGAGGAAGGACTGTCCGGCAAGCTCGACCTGATCAGCCTCGGCCTGGCCCTCGTCCTCGGCACCGCCGGGCTGCCGCACATCCTGATCCGCTTCTACACCGTCCCGACATCCCGCGACGCCCGCAAGTCCGTGATGTGGGGCATCGGCCTCATCGGCACCTTCTATCTGTTCACCCTCGTCCTCGGCTTCGGCGCCGCCGCCCTCGTCGGCAGCGAGGAGATCGCCGCGGTCAACCCGGCCGGCAACACCGCCGCACCCCAGCTCGCCGAACGCATCGGTGAGATCATCTTCGGGGACGCGGGGGGCACGGTCCTCCTCGCGGTCATCGCGGCCGTCGCGTTCGCCACCATCCTGGCGGTCGTGGCCGGCTTGACCCTGGCGTCGTCCTCGTCGTTCGCCCACGACCTGTACGCCCACGTGTTCCGCAAGGGCAAGGCCACCGAGCGGGAAGAGGTCCGCGTCGCTCGCATCTCCGCCTTCGTGATCGGCGCCGTCGCGATCGTGCTCGGCATCTTCGCCCAGCGCCTCAACGTGGCGTTCCTCGTCGCGCTGGCCTTCGCGGTCGCCGCGTCCGGCAACCTGCCCGCGCTCCTCTACAGCCTGTTCTGGAAGCGGTTCAACACCCAGGGCGCCGTCTCCGCCATCTACGGCGGCCTCGGCTCGGCGATCTTCCTGGTCGCCTTCTCCCCGGTCGTCTCCGGTTCCGAGAAGGCCCTGTTCACCGACTCCGACTGGAGCTGGTTCCCGCTGAGCAACCCGGGGATCATCTCCATCCCGTTCGGCTTCCTGTGCGGTCTGATCGGCACCGTCCTCAGTAAGGAGTTCAACGCGGCCAAGTACGCCGAGATCGAGGTCCGTTCCCTCACCGGTGCGGGCGCCGAAGTGGCGACGAAGCACTGAGACCCGCCGCGCGGGCGACCGTCGCCCGGTCCCGCGCGGCCCGCGGCCCCGCCCCCCGCCCCGGGGCGGGGCCGCCCCCATTCCGCGTGCGTACGAGCCCGCGGCCGGCGCCCGTGGTCACGCCGTGCAGGACGTGGGCCGGTATTTTCCGCGCCCCGGACCACTCGGGGTCGGGACGGTTGAAGTAGGACGGGCCGGCGTCCAGCACCCAGACCTCGTCGTTCTGGACGGCGGGCAGGAGCGACACGATGCGCATGCCCTCCGATCCTCCCGGGTCAAATGCGGACGGTGTTGTGGGTGAAACGGTGGCGGTAGGTGGAGGCGGGAAGGCCGTAATGGGCCTTGAATCGGCGGGCGAAATAGTTCTGGTCCGCCCATCCGACCGCCTGGCCGATATGCGTGATCGACTGGTCGGTGTGGAGGAGGAGCGCGGCCGCTTTTTCCACGCGGAGCCGTGCTAGGTAGGTCATTGGCGGCAGGCCGGTCGCCGTTTTGAAAAGGCGGACCAGGTAGCCGGGCGTCAGATGGAGTTGGTCGGCCAGTTCCGTCAGCGTCCACCGGTGGGCCGGGCGGGCCTCCAGGAGGCGCATCGCCTGGACGACGGCGGGATGCGTCGGGCTGGTGGCGCGTTGCGCTCAGCGATGCCGACCTGGAGACGGGCCGCTGCGTCTGGGACACCGGCCGGCGAACCTCGGCCGACACCCTGCTGGTCCCGTACGACGGCCCCCCGCTGCAGTCGTCCACGCGCTACCACTGGGGCGTCACCGTCTGGGACGGCGAAGGCAAGGAGACACACCGAGCCGACTCCTGGTTCGAGACGGGGCTGCTCCACGCCGACGACTGGCGGGCCGTGTGGATCGCCCGGGACCCCACCTCGGCGCCGGTGATGGAGCCGCCCCGCGACGATGACCGCACTGAGCGCACCCGCCATCTGCTTCCGTGCTCCCACCTGCGGAAACCGTTCGTCCTGGACGGCCGGCGGCCCGTGCGCGCCAGGGCGTACGTGAGTGCGCGCGGCCTGTACGAGCTTCGGCTGAACGGCCACCGCGTCGGCGACGTGGAACTCGCGCCCGGCTGGACGGAGTACGACAGGCGCGTCCAGTACCAGACCTACGACGTCGGCCATCTTCTGAACGCGGACGAGAACGTCGTGGGCGCCGTCCTCGCCGACGGGTGGTGGAGCGGCTTCGTCGGGTTCGACGCACGCCACCAGGCGACGCACTACGGCGACGCGCCCCAGCTGATCGTCCAGCTGCTGCTGGACTTCCCCGACGGGTCGCGCCGCTGGGTGCTGTCGGACGGCGGCTGGCATGAGCACGCCGGGCCCATCAGGTACTCGGACATGCTCATGGGCGAGTACGTCGATGCCCGCGAAGAACTGCCCGGCTGGGACCGCCCCGGCTACGACGACGCCGGGTGGACGCCCGTCGCCGTCGCCGACACCTCCACCGGCGTCCTCGAAGCGGCCGCCGACCAGCCGGTCCGCGTCCTGGAGGAACTGCCGGCGCGGTCGGTGCGGCGGCGTGGCGACGACCGGTTCATCGTCGACCTCGGGCAGAACATGGTCGGCCGCGTGCGGCTGACCGTCCGGGGAGCCGAGCGCGGCCGGCGGATCCGGCTGCGGCACGCCGAGATGCTCACCGGCGACGAGCTCTACCTGGACAACCTGCGCACCGCCGAGGCCACGGACGTCTACATCGCGTCGGGCGAGCCCGTGGAGACCTTCGAGCCCCGGTTCACGTTCCACGGGTTCCGCTACGTCGAGGTGACCGGCTACCCCGGAGACCTGCGGCCGGAGGACGTCACCGGCCGCGTCCTGCACAGCGACATCCCGTGGACCGGCGAGTTCGAATGCTCGGACGCCACGGTGACGCAGTTGCAGTCGAACATCCGGTGGGGGCAGCGCGGAAACTTCGTCTCCATCCCCACCGACTGCCCGCAGCGGGACGAGCGGCTCGGCTGGCTCGCGGACGCCCAGGTGTTCCTCCCGACGGCGTGCCGCAACGCCGACGTGGGCGCGTTCTTCGCCCGCTGGATGCGTGACGTCGTCGACGCGCAGCACCCCGACGGCGCGTTCCCCGACGTCGTCCCCGAGCTGTGCCTCGACCGCGAGGGCGCCCCCGCCTGGGGCGACGGCGGAGTGATCATCCCCTGGCAGCTGTACCGGGTGTACGGGGACCGCCGCGTCCTCGAACGGTCCTACCCGGCGATGAAGGCGTGGGTCGATCACGTCCACCGGAACAATCTACCGTGACATCTGCGCGGCACTACTAGCGTGGATGCGGTGCGGGCGGCAGCCCCGCCGGACGGAGGGGGAGCATGGGGTACGGGAGGTCCGCCAAACGCGGTGTGATGCTCATCATCGGCGGCGCCGTCCTGCTGGCCGGGATCTCGCTGCTCATCCTGCCCGGCCCGGGAATGCTGATGGTGCTGGCCGGGCTGCTCATCCTCGGCCGCGAGTTCCCGTCCGTGAACCGCTTCGTCGAACCCGTCCGGGTGCGGGCGATCCAGGCGGCGGAGGAGAGCATCACCTCGTGGTGGCGCCTCACCGGCTCGGTGCTGACGGGGCTGACCCTGCTCGGCGCGGGCGTGCTGTGGGGTCTTGAGCCGAGGCTGCCGCTCAGCGGGTGGAGCACCGGGTCGGGCCTCATCCTGTCCGGAATCATCCTGTTCGCCCTGCTGTTTTGGAGCTACCGGCGCGTCAAGGCACGGCGGGCCGGGTGAAACAGACCGGCTGAAACACGCGGACGATTTTTTGTCCGGCGGATTTGATCCGGCGAGCGGGTATGACCGTGCCATGGGTATGGGCATTGTTCTTCGACTACTCGTCGCCGCGGGACTCGCGGCAGACGCCATCATCCACTGGCGTTTCGCGCCTGACATGGCGCCGGGACCCAACACCCCCAGCGGCACCATTGCAGGGGACACACTGTTCTACGCGCAGGCGATCGCGGCCGCGGTCGCGGGCGTGCTGGTCCTGGTGTGGGCGCGCAGGTGGACGTACGCGATAGCGTTCCTGGTCGCCGCGAGCGCCGCCGGCGCCGTCCTCATCTATTACTTCGTCGATTTCGGTCAGCTCGGGCCGATACCGCGCATGTACGACCCGTCGTGGTACGCCGACAAGACGATCAGTCTGGCGGGTGAGCTCATCGCCGCGATCGCCGCGCTGATCGGATTCTTCACCGTCGGGCGGACCCGGGACCGGGAAAGCGAATCCAGCGCCGTCCCGACCCCCTGACGCGGGATCCGCCTCGCGGGGGCGGGCGGAAGCACGGAAGGCCAGATCGCGCCGCACGGGCGGCATGCGCCGCATGAGCCGTACGCGCCGCATGCCGCCGATGCGCCGGCGCCGCCCAGCAGGGCGCCGCGGGTGAGATGGCTGCATGGGGGCTGGTCGGAGGGGTAGCCCGGCGGTATGAACATCGCAAATGTGACGATTGATCTTGAAGATGCATCGTTGCCGGGCGATCTGGTCCTGCCGGACGAACCGGCCGGCGTGGTGCTCTTCGCGCACGGCAGCGGAAGCTCCCGGCACAGCCCGCGCAACAGGGCCGTCGCGACCGGCCTCAACGAGGCGGGGATCGGCACCCTGCTGATCGACCTTCTCACCGCGCGGGAGGACGAGGTCGACGCCGCCACCGGCGAGCTGCGCTTCGACATCGGGTTGCTGACCGGGCGGCTGATCGGGGCGATCGACTGGCTCGCCGACGCGCCGCCGACCACCGGGTACCCGGTCGGGCTGTTCGGCGCGAGCACCGGGGCGGCGGCCGCCCTGGCCGCGGCGGCGGAACGCCCGGGACGCGTCCGCGCGGTGGTGTCGCGCGGCGGCCGCCCGGACCTCGCCGGGGACGCGCTGGAACGGGTCAGCGCGCCGGTGCTGCTGATCGTGGGGGCACGGGACCCGCAGGTCCTGCGGCTGAACGACGACGCGGCCGGCCGGATGCACGCCGCCGAGCACAAGCTGGAGATCGTCCCGCGGGCCTCGCACCTGTTCGAGGAGCCCGGCACGCTCGAGCAGGTGACGGCCATGGCCGCCCGGTGGTTCGACCGGTACCTGACGCAGCCCGCCACGGTGTGATCACCGTGGGCCTGGTGGAGGACGGGGCGTACCGTTTCCGGATCGAGCCGACCGGCGCCATGCGCGTGCCCGGGGTGGTGTTCGCCTCGCGGGACCTGCTGAGCGCGGCCGACCAGGCGGTCGACCAGGTCGCCAACGTGGCCACCCTGCCCGGAGTGGTGGAGGCGTCGTACGCCATGCCGGACATCCACTGGGGGTACGGGTTCGCGATCGGCGGTGTCGCGGCCACCGATCCGCGGGAGGGCGGCGTGGTCTCTCCCGGTGGCGTCGGGTTCGACATCTCGTGCGGCGTCCGGCTGATGGCGGCCGACATCGGCGCGACGGAGCTGCGGCCCGTCCTGGAGCGGGTGATGGACGCGCTGGACCCGGCCATCCCGCGCGGCATGGGCCGCGGGGCCGTGTGGCATCTGCCCGGGCGGGCGGAGCTGACCGGCATCCTCACCGGCGGCTCGCGGTACGCGGTCGAGCAGGGCCACGGCGACGAGCGGGACCTGCTGCGCTGCGAGGACGCGGGGGCGGTCGCCGACGCCGACCCCGGCCAGGTGAGCGAACGGGCCGCCGAGCGGGGCGCCCGGCAGGTCGGCAGCCTCGGATCGGGCAACCACTTCCTGGAGGTGCAGCGGGTCGCCGAGGTGTACGACGCGGACGCCGCCGGGGTGTTCGGGCTCCGGCCCGGCCAGATCTGCGTCATGATCCACTGCGGGTCGCGGGGCCTCGGACACCAGATCTGCACCGACCACGTCCGGGCGATGGAGAAGCAGATGCCCCGGCACGGCATCGAGGTGCCGGACCGGCAGCTCGCCTGCGCCCCGGTCGACTCGCCCGAGGGACGGTCCTACCTCGGCGCCATGGCCGCGGCCGCCAACTACGGCCGCGCCAACCGGCAGCTGCTCGCCCAGGCGGCGCGGGAGGTGTTCCGGCGGGTCGCCGGCGCGCGGCTCGACCTGGTCTACGACGTCTCGCACAACCTCGCCAAGATGGAAGAGCACCCCGTGGACGGCGGGCGGGCGGACGGTGAGCGGCGACGGCTGTGCGTGCACCGCAAGGGCGCCACGCGGGCGCTGCCGCCGGGCCATCCCGAGCTTCCACCCGACCTCCGCGACGCCGGCCAGCCGGTGCTGATCCCCGGGACGATGGGCACCTCCTCCTATGTCCTCGCCGGGGTACCGGACGGGCCCGCGTTCCACTCCACCTGCCATGGAGCCGGCCGCGCGCAGAGCCGCCACCAGGCTGCCCGCGGGGTCAGCGGCAAGGAGTTGCGGGCCGGGATGGAGCGGGACGGCATCGCCGTGCGCGCCTCGTCCTGGCGCGGGCTCGCCGAGGAGGCCCCGGACGCCTACAAGGACGTGTCCGCGGTGGTCGAGGCCAGCGAGGGGGCGGGTCTCTGCCGCAAGGTCGCGCGCCTGACCCCGGTCGGGGTCGTCAAGGGCTGAGGCCCGCCCGTCAGACGTCGATCGTGACGGCGCAGGACCAGCCGCCGTTCCCCGGATCGCCGCCGAAGCGCAGGTCGTGCAGGGACACCGCCTTGGGGACCGCGCCGACCGCCGTCGCCTCCGCGGCGTCGCCGACCTCCAGCCGGGCCGCGAGCCCGCCGCCCGCCGCCCCGGTGATCTCCGTGTCGAGGACGATCTCCCCGCCGACCTCCAGCCGGTAGATCACCTCGTCCAGCACGGTCACCAGCATGTCCGCGTCCGCGTCCGGTGGCACGTCCAGCCGGATGGTGCGCAGCGGCCGGACGCCGGCGATGTCGGCGAAGGAGCCGACCAGGCCCCTCACCGCCTCGGCGACGCAGCGCTGCCGGGTCGGCCCCCACGCCTCGATCCGCAGGTCGGCGGTGTGCGGGACGCTGCGATGCCCGCTCCCGCCGGCACCGTGCGCCTGCGGCCGCCCTGCCACTGGACCGTGTCCCCTCAGGCGCCGATGTCCCTGGCCATGTTGTCCAGGCGGTGCACGACCGCGTCGAGCCTCTCCTCCGGGACGGCGCCGCCCGCGACCTCGTGCTCGATCTCGTGACGCCGGACGATCAGCACCCCGGCGTCGGGGACGGCGTCCTCGCCCACATGGACGACGACGCACCCTCCGTGGGTGAAGACCAGGGCCGCGTCGGGATCCGGTGACTCCGCCAGTTCCCGCACGGTGTCCCGATCGACGAGCTGCATGAGCGCCTCCTCGATCCGTTCCTCTCCGTCCCTGGCCCTTCCCCGCCCGCCGGGAGCAAACCGGCGGGCGCGGCTAGTCGTGCTGCCGTCTGGCCGGTGCGAGGCTGCCGGGGCGGTCGTCGGGCGGCCCGGCGTCCGCCGTGGGGAACGGCAGCCCGAGAGCACGCTTGAGGATCTTGCCGGTGGGGCTGGTCGGCATCTCGTCCACGAACCACACCTGCCGCGGGTACTTGTACGCGGCGACCCGTTCCCTGACCCACAGGCGCAGCTCTTCCGCGCTCGCCGGGGCGCGCAGCGCCACGGCCGCCGCGATCTCCTCGCCGACCTCGGGATGCGGGAATCCGATGACGGCGGCCTGCCGCACCGCGGGATGCTCGTACAGGACCTCCTCGACCTCCCGCGGGTACACCGTGTAGCCCGCGCGGATGATCACGTCGCGGCGCCGGTCGACGAGGAAGAAGAACCCGTCGTCGTCGACCCGGCCCAGGTCGCCGGTGTGGAACCAGCCGTCGCGGACCGCGTCCGCTGTGGCCTCCGGGTTGTTCCAGTAGCCCTTCATCACGTTGGGCCCGCGCACGAGGATCTCCCCGATCTCGCCGCACGGCAGCTCCCGGCCGTCGTCGCCGACGACCCGCATCTCCACCTCGCGGACCGGCCGCCCGATCGACCCCTGCCGGCGGCCCTGACCGCCCCGGTTGGACGCCGACAGCGGAGAGGTCTCGCTCAGCCCGTAGCCCTCGATGATCGGGCAGCCGTACCGCGTCTCGTACACGCGCAGCACGTCCAGCGGCATCGCCGCCCCGCCGGACACGCAGATCCGCAGCAGCGACAGGTCGGACACGCCGGGCTGGTCGAGCAGCGCGATGTACATGGCCGGGACGCCGTGGAACACCGTCACCCCGTCCCGGCGGATGATCTCCAGCGCCCGGCCCGCCTCGAACCGCGGAAGCAGGGTGAGCCGCCCGCCCGCGTGGATCGTGGCGTTGAGCGCGCACGTCTGGCCGAACGCGTGGTACAGCGGGAGCGCCCCGAGGACGACGTCGTCCACCCCGAGCGCGAGCATCCGCGCCACCGTCTCCGCGTTGCTGGCGAGGTTGCCGTGGGTGAGCTCGATCCCCTTGGCGTGCCCCGTCGTCCCGGCGCTGTAGAGGATCACGGCGGTGTCGTCGGCGGCCTTCGGGACGATGTCGGGCTCGGGCGGCATCGTGCGCAGCAGCCTGCGGAACTCGCCCGGCACCACGAACATGAAGTCGGTCCGCGAGTCCGCCGTCCCCGCCTCCACGGTCTCCGCGTACGCGTGCCAGGCGATCACCAGCCGGGCCGCGCTGTCGTCGAGGTACGCGGCGATCTCCCGCCGCTTCAGCAGCGGATCGAGCGGGACGACCACCGCCCCCATCCGCATGGCCCCGTAGTAGACGACGGCGAACTCGGGCACGTTCGGGAGCATCACCGCGACCCGGTCGCCGGGCCGGATCCCGCGCCGTCGCAGCAGCAGGCCCATCCGCGCGCTCATGAGATCCAGCGCGCGGTAGCTGAGCCCCTCCCGGTCCAGCGTGAGAACCGTCCGCCCGCCGAGCCGATCGGCGGCGGCCCGGAGCCGCTCAGCGAGGTTCATGGGCCGACGGTACGTCGGCGATCCCGTCCGCCTCATTGGTCGCGGAGACCAGTCTTTTCCGCCCGGGATTGGTGGTGGGCGGCAACACGTCCTGAAGGGCGATGGCGACCAGCAGATCGACCAGGTCGGTGAAGTGCCGGAGGTTGCGGCCGGTCCGCTCCTGGATGCGGCGGAGCCGGTACTGGGCGGTGTTGTGGTGGATCTGCAGCTGTTCGGCGGCGGCGCGCAGGTTGAGGTCCGCGGCGGCGAACGCCCGGATCGTCGCGGTCAGCACCCCGCCGCGCATCCGGTCCTCCGACAGCAGTTCGGCGATGCGCGGATCGACGAGATGCCGGGCGGTGTCGTCGGCCCGCAGCGCCATGTACTCGAACGGGGAGATCCGCGGCAGCGCCGCCACACCGCCGTCCTCGGGCAGGTACTCCAGTACGTTGCGCGCCTCCTGGTAGGCGCGCGGGATCTGCCCCATGCCGTGGACCACGGTGCTGATTCCCATCGCCAGCACGATGCCCTCGGCGAGGAGGTTCTCCTGGACGGCCTGGAGCCGGTCGCACAGCTTCCCGGCGTCGCCGCCGGGGCCGAGCGCCGGCACCGCCACGATCTCCGACTGCCGCACGACCGAGAGCGTGCGGTGCTTGTTGACCTCGGTCCGGGCGATCGCCGCGCACGCCGCGTGCTGGGCGTCCACCTGGGCCTCCGCCCCCACCAGGACGGCCGCCACGACCACCAGCGGGGCGCGCGGGTCGGGGTTCAGGCCGTGCGCGTGCGCGGTCGCGAGCTGCGGCCCGCGGGTGGGCGCCTCCCCGCCCAGCAGCAGCTCCACCAGGTCGCGGCTCTCCCGGACGGTCTCCGCGGCGGCGTACTGCTGGAACTCCGCGTACGCGTTGGCGGCGTGCGTGCTGGCGAAGTCGCAGTACCGCATCAGCGGGGACGCCAGCGTCAGCGCCGCCTCGTGACCGGCGTACGACCGGCCCGCGTGCTCGACCACCGCCTCCCAGAAGACCTGCTGGCCGACCCGGAAGGCGTTGATGTAGTCGGCAAGGGCGAATCCGGCCTGGGCCCTGCGCATCGAGGCGCGGCGGGCGAAGGCGATGTCCTCGAAGGTGACCGTGCGTTCCTCCAGGAGCACGGCGAGTTTGGTGCGGTAATGCCGGCCCACCTGTTCGCGTACGTCGGCGCAGAAATCGGCGCCCTTCGCGCTGTAGGCGGGGATTTCCTCGCGCATGGTCTCGACGGCCCTGTCCGCAAGCTCGTCGACGACATTGAGCAGCTCGGCGAGGATTCGTGAGCGTTCGGTACGGAGTGTCTCCGTACCGCTGAGCGTTCCCGTGCTGAATGCAGCGGACATGTCCGGATGATTGCTGGCTATCTCCCCAGCGTCAACGGTCCGTGACACGTCCGAGACGGACGCTGTGCGGGACGGACAATACCCAGGTCACATCTTGGGTTCCCGTGCCCAATGTGCGCGCTGAGCGGCGGATTTTACGGTGAGGGCCCCTGCTCCAGAACACCGTTCTGTGGTGACCGCCCGAGGCGGCGCCGCCTCACCCCGCGCACAGGAGGCCGGATGCTGGAGGTTCACGATCTTACCGTTCGCTTCGGCGGCATTACCGCACTGGGGGGTGTCGGCTTCGAGGTGCGGCGGGGCGAGATGGTGGGTCTGATCGGACCTAACGGCGCCGGCAAGACGACCCTGTTCAACTGCCTGACCCGCCGCTACGACGCGGACGAGGGCACGGTCACCTACGAGGACGGGGACCTGCTCGCCGTGGCGCCGCACGCGATCGCGGCGCTCGGCATCGCCCGCACGTTCCAGAACCTCGGGCTCTTCCCCCGCATGTCCGTCAGGGACAACATCATGGTCGGCGCGCATCACCACGGCCGGGCCGGGTTCGTCAGCGCGAGCCTGCGGCTGCCGTCGGTCCGCAGCGAGGAGCGGAGGCTGCGGGGCGAGGCCGACGAGCTGCTGAAACGGCTGGACCTGGCCGAGGTCGCCGGCCATCCCGCCGCCGGGCTGCCGTTCGGCACCCTCAAACGGGTCGAGCTGGCCCGCGCCCTGGCCGCCCACCCCCGGCTGCTGCTGCTGGACGAGCCCGTCAACGGCCTCAGCCTCGGCGAGGTCGACGAGTTCGCCGGCTGGCTCCAGACGATCCGCGACGACTTCGACGTCACCGTGATCGTCGTCGAGCACCACATGGGGTTCGTGATGGGCACCTGCGACCGGGTGGTCTGCCTGGACTTCGGCAAGAAGATCGCCGAAGGGTCGCCCGAGGAGGTCCAGCGCGATCCCGCCGTCATCGAGGCCTACCTGGGGACAGCCGCATGAGCGAGCCGAGCGAGGCCGAACAGGCAACGGACGCCACCGAGGCCACAGAGCCCACAGAAGCCACAGAGGCGAAAGAGCCCAGCGAGCCCAAAGAGGCGACAGGGGCCGCGGAAGCCGTGGCCGAGGACGCCGACCAGGACTACCTGGTCGTGGACGACCTCTACGCGGGCTACGGCGATGTGCGGGTGCTGCACGGGGTGAGCCTGCGGGTCGGCAAGGGCGACATCTGCGCGATCCTCGGGCCGAACGGCGCGGGCAAGACGACCCTGCTGCGGGCGCTGTGCGGGGTGATCCGCGGGCGCGGCGCCGTCCGGCTGGACGGGACATCGCTGTCGGGGCGCTCACCGGACGCCGTCGCCCGGCGCGGCGTGGCCCACGTCCCCGAGGGACGAGGCACGTTCATGCCGCTGACGGTCGAGGAGAACCTGCGGCTCGGCGCGTACGCGCGGCGGGACCGCGCCGGCGTCCAGGCCGACCTGGAACGCGTGTACGGCCACTTCCCCGTGCTGAAGGAGCGGGTCAAGCAGCCGGCGGGCAGCCTCAGCGGCGGTGAGCAGCAGATGCTCGCGATCGGCCGGGCGCTGATGTCGCGGCCCCGGCTGCTGCTGCTGGACGAGCCGTCGCTCGGCCTGGCCCCGCTGGTGACCAGGGAGCTGTTCGGCATCGTCCAATCGATCAACCAGGAGGAGCGGACCACCGTGGTCGTCGTGGAACAGAACGCACATCTGGCGCTGGGCATCGCCGGGCAGGCGCATGTGCTGGAAAGCGGCCGGATCGTGCTGTCGGGCTCGGCGGCGGAGATCCGGGCCGACGAGCAGGTCGCCCAGTCCTACCTCGGATACCGGATCTAGTCATGGCCGACTTCCTGCAGAACGTCATCGGAGGGCTGGGCGCCGGCGCGATCTACGCGAGCCTCGCCCTCGCCCTCGTGCTGATCTACCAGTTCACCGGGATCGTGAACTTCGCCCAGGGCGAGCTGGCCATGTTCGCGACCTACGTCGCCTGGACGTTCATCGACGCCGGCGTGCCGTTCTGGCTCGCGCTGATCCTCACGCTCGCGATCTCGTTCGTCGGCGGCATGCTGATCGAACGGGTGATCATCCGGCCGGTGGAGGGCGCCCCCGAGCTGACCCTCGTGATCGTCACCGTGGGCCTGTTCATCTTCGTCAACGCGGCGGCCGGCTGGATCTGGTCGTTCCTGATCAAGGACTTCCCGAACCCGTTCCCGGGCGGCGCGCTCCAGGCCGGCGGGGTCAGCCTCGGTTACTCCACGCTCGGCGTGTTCGCCGTGGTGGGCGGGGTGATGGGCCTGCTCTACCTGCTGTTCCGCTACACCAAGGTCGGGCTCGGGATGCGCGCGGTGGCCACCAACCCCGATTCGGCCCGGCTGGTCGGCATCCGGGTCGGCTGGACGCTGGCGTTGGGCTGGGGCCTGGCCGCGATGGTCGGCGCGGTGTCGGGGGTCCTCGTCGCGCCGCTGCTGTTCCTGGAGCCCAACATGATGGGCGGTGTCCTGATCTACGCGTTCGCCGCCGCCACCCTCGGCGGCTTCGACAGCCCGCTGGGCGCGGTGGTCGGCGGCCTGATCGTCGGCGTGGCCGAAACCCTGGCCGGGTCGTACGTGGACGCCATCGGCTCCGACCTGAAGATCGGCGTTCCGCTGGCCGTCATCCTCGGCGTCCTGCTGCTGCGCCCCCAAGGCCTGTTCGGACGAGCGGTGGTGGAACGCGCATGAGCGAATCGACGGAAGCGACTGAGACCACCCGGGCGGCGGACACACCGGAGTCCGCCGAGGACGAGCGGGCGGCGCCGGCGGCGCCGCGGGACCGGCTGATGGCGTTCACCGTGCGGAACTTCCGGTGGATCGCGCTCGGGGTGCTGCTGCTGATGGCCCTGTGGGCGCCGTTCCAGCTGGTCCCGTTCCGGGTCTTCCAGTTCACGATGGTGATGGTCTACGCGGTGGCGCTGCTCGGGCTGAACCTGCTGGTCGGCCATGCCGGGCAGATCTCGCTGGGCCACGGGGCGTTCTTCGCGGTCGGCGCGTACGGGACGGCCGTAGGGATGTACCACTGGGACCTGCCGTACCTGCTGACGTTCCCGCTCGCGGCCGGGCTGGCGTTCGTGATCGGGCTGGCGTTCGGGGTGCCGGCCACCCGGCTGCGCGGGCTGTATCTGGCGCTGGTCACCCTCGCCATAGCGATCTTCATTGTGCCGCTGCTCAAGCGGTTCGAGTCGGTGACCGGCGGGTCGATGGGCCTGACGCTGGAGAAGCCGGCGCCGCCCGCGTGGACGGGGCTGGCCGCGGACCAGTGGCTGTACTTCCTGGCGCTGGCCGCGACGATCCTGGCGTTCGTGGTGGTGCATCTGCTGCTGCGCTCGCGGGTCGGCCGGGCGCTGCACTCCGTCCGGGACAACGAGACGGCGGCCGAGGTCATGGGTGTGAAGCCAGCCTCGTACAAGCGGCTCGCGTTCGCGTGGAGCGCGATGTTCGCGGGCGCGGCGGGCTGTCTCTACACGTGGACGATCGGGTTCGTCTCGCCCGACTCGTTCACCGTCAACCTCTCGATCACGCTGCTGGCGGGGATCGTGGTCGGCGGGCTGGGCTCGACCTGGGGGCCGTTGTTCGGCGGCCTGTTCGTGATGTTCGTGCCGAGCCTCTCCCAGGACATCAACAAGGCGGCTCCGGGGGTCATCTTCGGGCTGCTGATCATCGCGGTGATGTACGTCGCTCCGACCGGCCTGGCCGGGCTGGTCGGGCGTGCCGCGCACTGGTTCAACAAGACCCGCTCTAACAGGATCCTCCGGAAGGGGTAAGGGCATGCGTCGATCAATGAGAAGCGGCACGATGCTGATGCGGGGTACGGCGGTGTCGGCCGCCGTGCTGCTGGCGGCGACGACCGCGGCGGCCTGCGGCGGACGCGACGACGGCGACGGCGGCGGCACCGCCAGCGGTGCCTGCGAGGGGCAGCAGACGACCGGCATCACCGACTCCACGCTCAAGCTCGGCGGCATCTACCCGCTGTCCGGCCCGGCCTCCGCGTACGGCGCCATCCCGAAGGGCATCCAGGCCTACTTCGACTACGTCAACGCCGAGAAGGGCGGCATCGACGGCCGCACGGTGGAGTTCGTCGTCCGCGACGACGGCTACCAGCCGCCGAAGGCGGTCGAGGAGGCGCGCCGGCTGGTCGAGCAGGAGCAGGTGTTCGCGCTGTTCCAGACCCTCGGCACGCCGTCGACGACGGCGACGTGGGACTACACGAACCAGCGGAAGGTGCCGCAGATCTTCGTGGCCACCGGTGCCTCCAAGTGGGGGGCCGACGACAAGCACCCGTGGACGATCGGCTGGCAGCCCAACTACGTCTCCGAGGCCCGGGTGTACGCCCAGCACCTCAAGCAGGAGAAGCCGGAGGCCAAGGTCGCGATCCTGTTCCAGAACGACGACTTCGGCAAGGACTTGCTGGGCGGCTTCAAGAAGGCGATCGAGGGCAGCAAGATCAAGATCGTCCAGGAGAAGAGCTACGAGGTCACCGACCCGAGCGTGGAGCCGCAGATGCGGGACCTGGCGGGCTCGGGCGCCGACGTGTTCCTCAACATCACCACGCCGAAGTTCGGCTCGCAGGCGCTGGCCGCCGACGCCAAGATCACGGACTGGAACCCGCTGCACATCCTGAACAACGTCGCCGCGTCGGTGACGGTGCTGAAGCCGGTCGGCTTCGAGAACGTGCAGGGCGTCGTGTCCTCCACGTACTACAAGGACCCGATCGACCCGCAGTGGGCGGACGACGCGGAGATGAAGCTCTACAAGGCGAAGATGAAGCAGTACGAGCCGAACGCGGACCCCGCCGTCCCGTACCACGCCTTCGGCTGGGCGGTGGCGAGCAGCTTCCACAAGACGATGGAGGCGGCCAAGTGCAAGACCCGCGAGGGCCTGCGCGACTCGATGCGCAGCCTCAACAACGTCGAGGTCCCGATGCTGCTGCCCGGCGTGACGCTGCAGACCGGCGCCGATGACGGCTTCCCGATCGAGTCGATGCAGATGATGGAGTTCGAGGGCGAGCGCTGGAACCTCACCGGCGAGGTCATCGACACCCGCAAGGTGTTCGGCCCTGTCGGGGAGTGACCTGGCTTCACCTCCCACACCCCCCGGCCACCGGCCCGGCTGCGCGCGCAGCCGGGCCGGTGGCCTGTCCGGAGCCGAAACGGCAAACATTCTACTAAGCATTGACGAGAGTGGAGGTATATGTAGAGTATTGGCCAACCTCGATCAACGGGAGGGCGGAAGAGGTGCGCATCGCCGTCGAGGAGCTGATGAGACCGGTCCACGAACGCGGCAAAATCGCCGCCTGGATCGCCCCGCCCCGCAACGGCATCAACGGCAAGCCCTTCGACTACGACTACGTCCACCTCGCCTGAAAGCGGGACGGCAGCACATGAGCGAACTCTTCAACGCGTCCCTCTACCTGCTCGACCGCCATGTGGAGCGGGGCGACGGCGACCGCCTCGCCCTGACCGGCGCGGGCGGCGACCTCACCTACGCGGAGCTGCACGAACGCGTCCGGCGCACCGCCGCCGGGCTGCGCGAGACCGGCCTGCTGCCCGAGCAGCGGCTGATGATGTTCATGGCCGACTCACCGGACTTCGTCACGGTGTTCCTGGCCGCCCTGCGGATCGGCGCCGTCCCGGTGCCCGTGTCCACGATGCTGCACGCGGGCGGCCTGGCCGATCTCCTGCGCGATTCGCGGGCGACGCTGCTGGCGGTCACCGCGGACTTCGCCGGCGTCGCCTCCGAGGCGGCGGAGAGCGCGCCCGGGCTGACCGGCATCCTGGCGGGCGACGGCACCACCGTCACCGCCGGCGTGCCGGTGCACACGCTCGCCGGTCTCGCCCGCACCGAGCCGCGCGGTGAGCCGTACGACACCGCGGCCGACTCCCCGGCCTTCTGGCTCTACACCTCGGGGACCACCGGCACGCCGAAGGCCGCCATGCACCGGCACGGCTCGATCCGCGTGGTGTGCGAGACCTACGGCGAGCAGGTCCTCGGCATCCGCCCCGGCGACCGGTGCCTGTCGGCCGCCAAGGCGTTCTTCGCCTACGGCCTCGGCAACTCGGTGCTGTTCCCGCTGGCGGCGGGCGCGGCGGCGATCCTGGAGCCGGAGCCGTCCCGGCCGGAGCGGCTGGCCGGCCGCGCCCGCGCCCATGGCGCGACGCTGTTCTTCGCCGGCCCGACGTTCTTCGCCAACATGCTCCGCGCCGACCTGTCCCCCGACGCCCTGGACGGCGTCCGGCTCGCGGCCTCGGCCGGGGAGCCCCTGCCGACCGCGCTCTACCACCGGTGGACGAGCCGTTTCGGCGTCGACATCCTGGACGGCATCGGCATGACCGAGATGCTGCACATCTTCCTGTCCAACCGGGAGGGCTCGGTCCGGGCCGGCACCACGGGCGTCGCGGTGCCCGGCTACGAGCTGCGCATCCTGGACGAGGAAGGGTACGAGGTCCCCCAGGGGACTCCCGGCACGCTGTACGTGCGCGGCGAGTCCGCCGCGACCGGCTACTGGTCCCGCTACGCCCCCTCCCGCCGGACGTTCCAGGGGGAGTGGCTGCGGACCGGCGACACCTATGTTCAGGACGCCGACGGCTACTACACGTGCCTCGGCCGTACCGGCGACATGCTCAAGGCCAGCGGCATCTGGGTGTCGCCGGCCGAGGTGGAGGGCCGGCTGCTGGCGCATCCGGCGGTCACCGAGGCCGCGGTGGTGGCGGCCAACGACGGCGACGGCCTGGAGAAACCGGTCGCCTACGTGGTCATCGGGGACGCCGATGTCACCGAGGCCGAGCTGATCGAGTTCTGCAGGGAGGGGCTGCCGTCGTTCAAACGGCCGCGCCGCGTGGTGTTCGTGGACGCGCTGCCGACGACCGCCACCGGGAAGGTCCGGCGGGTGGAACTGCGCGCCAACGCCGCCGGCGTGCTGCTCGAACCGGCGGAGCCGCCGCAGGAGACCTCCCTGGTCGCCGCCTCCGAGGAGGGCTGATGCTGGACGGCAGGCCCCTGGTGGACGTCCACATGCACGTCGCCCGGCTGCCCACCCTCAAGCCGGCGTGGCGGCGGTGGGCGAACGACTTCGGCGACGGCGACGCCCTGGACCGGGTCTACGACGCGTCCGGGACGGCCGACCCCGGCCGTTTCGACGCTTACCTGGCCGGCGAGGGCGTGGACGTGGCGCTGCTGCTGACCGAGTACAGCCCGAAGGCCACCGGCATCCAGCCCGTGGAGGACGTCCTGCCGCTGACCGCGCACAACCCGTCCAGGATCAAGCTGATCGCCAACATCAACCCGCACCTGCACTACCCGGTCGAGGAGGAGCTTCAGCGCCAGATCGACCTGGGCGCGGTCGCCTGCAAGCTGCATCCGGTGCACGCGGGCGTCGCCGCCGACGACCGCAGCCTGTACCCCGCGTACGAGCTGTGCCAGTCGGCCGGTATCCCGCTGGTCGTGCACTGCGGGACCAGCACGTTCCCCGGCTCCACGAACCGGTACGCGGACCCCGTCCTGCTGGACGCCGTCCTGCGCGACTTCCGCAGGCTGCACGTCGCGCTGGCGCACGGCGGGCGGGGCTGGTGGTACGACGCGGCCGCGTTCATGGCGCTGTCGAACGAGCGGGTCTGGATCGAGCTGTCCGGGCTGCCCCCGTCCCGGCTCCGCGAGTACTACGCGAAGTACGACTGGAACCGCCTCACCAAGCGGATGATCTTCGGTACCGACTGGCCGGGCGTCCCCGGGATCGCCCGGAACGCCCGCGCGGTCGCGGCGATCTGCCCTGACGAGCGGACCGCCGCCCTGGTGCTGGCAGGCAACGCGGCCCACGTCTACAACCTCAGGCCGGAGCCCTGATGGCGCCCGTGCCGCGGAGCCGCACCCACGACACCCGGCGGGACGGGAACGGCCCACCAAGCCTCTGGTGGACGGTGGAAACGCCGCGGCTCTTCCACGGCGGGCCCGGCGGGACCGGCGGTGGCGAGGAGCCGGGCTGGTCTGAACCGATGTGCCGTGGATCACACGGCCTTTCAGCTTGACGTACCGCATCATATTTGTCAACGACAGAATTTCGTGACGCATTATTTCTGTCGATCTTGCGGTGACGATCACGCCTTCCCCGCTGCCGACTCCCGGCATCTGAGCAGGTCACCCTTCCAATCTTATTCACGACAAACTATTGACGCTGCGCCATAGCAATGTAGATTCTGTGCGCACCGGCCGGTGCCCGCGCATCGGCGCCCGACCTTCCGAGGAGCCGTCATGGGCGTACTCTCCGTTCTTGTCCGAGCATTGCGACCGGCCACCGGGGTCGCCGCGATCACGGCGGGCGCTCTCGCGCTGTCGGGGTGCGGTGGTTCGAGCCTGAGCCAGTCCGGCGGCGGCGACTCCGGGGACGAGGTGAAGATCGGGCTGCTGGTCCCGCTGTCGGGCGTCTACGCGCCGCTCGGCGAGGACATGCGCAACGGGTTCCAGCTCTACCTCGACCAGCACGGCGGCGAACTCGGCAAGCGGAAGATCAAGATCGTCACGGCCGACGAGGGCGCCGGCCCGCAGTCCGGCGTGCCCGCCGCGCAGAAGCTGGTGACGCAGGACCAGGTGACCGCGGTGGCCGGCGTGGTCAACTCCGCGACCGCGCTCGGCCTGCGCGACTTCTTCGACGAGTCCAAGCGGCCGCTGCTGGTCGCCAACGCCGGCGCCGACGACATCACCGGCGCCCGCAAGTCCGCGTACGTGTGGCGCACCAGCTTCGCCAACGGCAAGGTCGGGGCCGCGCTCGGCCCGGCGGTCGCCGACGAGGTCGACGGCGGCGTCTACCTCATGGCCTCGGATTACGCGGCCGGACGGGAGATGGTGGCCGGGTTCCGCAAGACCTTCGAGGAGGCGGGCGGCAAGGTCGCCGGCGAGGAGTTCACCCCGTTCGGCAAGACCCAGGACTACCAGCCGTACCTGTCGAAGATCCGCGGCTCCGGCGCCAAGGCCGTCTACGTCTTCTACGCCGGCGCCGAGGCCGTGAGCTTCGTCAAGCAGTACAAGCAGTTCGGCCTGGCGGGCGAGACGCCGCTGTACGGCACCGGCTTCCTGACCGAGGGCGGTGTGCTGGAGGCCCAGGGCGACGCCGCCGAGGGAGTGAAGACGTCCCTGCACTACTCGTCCGAGATCGACACCCCGCGCAACAAGAAGTTCGTCGAGGCCTACAGCAAGGCGTTCAACGAGTCGCCCACGGTCTACGCCGTCCAGGCGTACGACGCCGCGGCCGTGCTCGACAAGGCGCTCGCCAAGGCCGGGGGGACAGGCGGCGAGGAACTCGCCAAGGTGCTGGGGAGCATCGGCCCCATCGACAGCCCCCGGGGACAGTGGAGCTTCGGCGCCGACCATGACGCCGAGCAGAAGTACTACCTGCGCGAGGTCCGTTCCGGCGACGGCGGCATGGTCAACGCGATCGTCCGAGAGCTGAGCTGAGCGCCGTCCCCATGGACACCTACCTGGTGAGCGTGCTGAACGGCCTGGCGATGGGATCGCTGCTGTTCGCGATCGCGCTCGGGCTCTCCCTGGTGTTCGGCATGATGGACGTGCTCAACCTCGCGCACGGTGCCGTCTATCTCGTCGGCGCCTACGTCGCGGTCGCGCTGGTGACCACCGGGACGGGGCTGGTGCCGTTCGTCCTGGCCGTCCTGGCCGCGGCCCTGGCCGGGGCGCTGCTCGGCGGGGCGCTGGCCGGCCTGACCCGCGCCACGCCCCACCATCTCGATCAGGCCCTGCTCACGCTCGGTGTGGCCCTGGTGGTGGCGGAGCTGCTGACGGTGTTCTTCGGGAGCGACGTGCGCTCCATTTCCGCGCCGGCGCCCCTCGACGGCGGCGTCGCGATCCTCGGCGGGACCTACCCCGTCTACCGGCTGGCGGTCATCGGGTTCGGCGTCGCGCTGGCCGTGGCGGTCTACCTGCTGGTCGAACGCAGCACGCTCGGTTCGCTGATCCGCGCCACGGTCAGCGACCGCGCGATGGTGTCGGCCCTGGGCGTCAACACCGGCCGGGTGCTGGTGGGGGTCTTCGCGGCGGGCGCCGCGCTCGCCGCGGTCGGCGGGGTGCTGGCCGGGCCGATCCTCGGGGCGCAGCCCGGCCTGGACGACAAGGTGCTGCTGCTCGCGCTGGTCGTGGTGGTGATCGGCGGCCTGGGCTCGGTCCGCGGGGCGCTGCTCGGCGCCGTCCTCATCGGGCAGGTGCAGGCGCTCGGCACCTCGCTGCTGCCGGAGTTCGCCTCATTCCTGATCTTCGCGGCGATGGCCCTGGTGCTGCTGCTGCGTCCGGCGGGCCTGCTCCCCGCCCGGACGGCGGTGCACGCATGAAGGCGGTGCACAGCGCGGCCGCCCGCGAGGAGGCGCCGGACACCGCGGCCCGGACCGGGGCGCGGAGGGGGAAGCCCGGTGGCGGCCTTCCCGTCCGGCACCGGACGGTCGCCGCCGTCGCGGTCCTGCTGATCCTCGCGGCGGCGCCCCTGGTCCTCGGCGCGTATCCCGTGACGACGATGACCCGGATGCTGGCCTTCGCGGTGCTGGTGCTCAGCGTCGACCTGCTGACCGGCGTCACCGGCCTGCCCACGCTCGGCCAGGCGGCCTACTTCGGCGTCGGCGCGTACACGGCCGTGCTCGTGGGCCTGCACATCACCTCGGACGCGATCGTCCAGGTGCTCGCCGCGGCGGCGATGGGCCTGGTCGCGGCCGCGCTGACCGGGTGGGTCGCCGTCCGCGCCCGCGGCATCGTCTTCCTCATGCTCACGCTCGCGATCGGCGAGTCCGTGCATCAGGTCGCCGACACCTGGCCGGCCGTGGGCGCCAGCAACGGCCTGGCCGGCATGCCGCCGATCACGCTGTTCGGCGGGCCGTCCCTGCTGGCCGCCGGGTTCGTCTACTGGTGGGTGCTGGTGGTGGCGGCCGCCGTGTTCGCCGCCGTGGCGCAGGTCGTGCGGTCCCCGTACGGCCGGACGCTGCGCGGCATCCGCGACAACGAGTCCCGGATGCGGGCGCTCGGCTACCGTCCCGCGCTCGCCAGGTACGGCGTGTTCTGCCTGGCGGGCGCCGTCGCGGGCGTCGGGGGCGCGCTGTGGGCGGCGCAGGCGCGGTTCGTCTCGCCCGGCGACCTCGGCTTCGACATCGCGGCGCTCGCGCTGCTCAGCGTCGTGATCGGCGGGGCGGGCAGCCTGTGGGGGCCGTGCCTGGGCGCCGCGCTGGTGCTGCTCGTCCGCGACAACCTCTCCAGCTACATCGGCGGGCACGGACCGCTGGTGCTGGGCCTGCTGTTCATCGCCGTCGTCTTCGTCGTCCCGCGCGGCCTGGCCGGCCTCACCGCTCACCGGCGCCGGAAGGAGAGTCCCGCATGACGGCCCTTCTGCAGTTGCGCGGGCTCACCCGCTCCTACGGGTCGCTCACCGCCGTGGACAACGTGGACCTGGAGGTCGCGGCGGGCGAACGGCACGCTCTCATCGGCCCCAACGGCGCGGGCAAGTCGACGCTGTTCGCGACGGTCGCGGGGACGCTCCGGGCCTCCGGCGGGAACGTGCTGTTCTCCGGCCTGGACGTCACCTCCCTCTCCGAGCCCGAGCGCGCCCGCCGGGGAATGCTGCGCACCTTCCAGCACTCCAGCCTCTTCCTCGGCTGCACCGTCCTGGACAACGTCGCGCTCGCCGTCCAGCGCGTCCAGGGGGTGGCCCACCGCTTCCACCGGGCCGCGCACCGCTTCACGCGCACCGACGACGAGGTGCGCCGCCACCTGGACGCGGTCGGGCTGGCCGGACGCGCGGGCGACAAGGTCGCGACCCTCTCCCACGGGGAGCGGCGGCAACTCGAAGTGGCGATGGTGCTCGCCGCGGAGCCCGCCCTGGTCATGTTCGACGAGCCCACCGCCGGGATGTCCGCCGCCGAGACCGAACGGTTCGCCGAGCTGATCGAACGGCTTCCCCGCGACCTCACCCTCCTCATCGTCGAGCACGACCTGGAGGTGGTGTTCCGCCTGGCCGACCGGGTCACCGTCCTGCACCTGGGCCGGGTCCTCGCCTCCGGGACACCGGAGGAGATCCGGGCGGACGCGGACGTCCAGCGGGCCTACCTCGGCGCGGCCAGAACCGATGAGCTGTTCACCGACTCCGGAGGATCCCGATGACGGACCTGCTCACCGTCCGTGACCTGCATGCGGGCTACGACGGGACCACGGTGCTCGACGGCGTCGACCTCGACGTGCCCGCCGGCGCCGTCGTTGCCCTGCTCGGCCGCAACGGCGTCGGCAAGACCACGCTCGTCCACACGGTGATGGGCATGCTGGAGCCGTATTCGGGCAGCGTCCGCGTCGGGGGACGCGAACTCGCCGGAGCGGCCGCGCACACCGTCGCCCGCAACGGCGTCGCCATCGTCCCGCAGGGCCGCAGGGTGTTCGCGCCGCTCACGGTGGAGGAGAACCTCCGCATCGCCGCGTCCCGCCGCCGTCGCGGCCAATGGACTCCGGAGCGGATCTACGAGCTCATGCCGCGCCTCGCCGAACGCCGCGCCAACCGGGGCGATCAGCTGTCCGGCGGCGAGCAGCAGATGCTGGCGATCGCCCGGGCGCTGATGCGGAACCCGCGCCTGCTCCTGCTGGACGAGCCGTCCGACGGTCTGGCCCCCGCGGTCGTCGACCAGGTCGCCGGGCTGCTGGAGGGACTGCGCGACGAGGGCATCGCGACGCTGCTGGTGGAGCAGGACCTCCATCTGGCGTTCCGGCTCGCCGGCGAGGTCGCCGTGATGCAGAAGGGCCGCATCGTCCACCGATGCGGCACCGAGGAGTTCCGGGCCGACCGCGACCGGGCCCACGCACTCCTCGGCGTCGGCTGACGTGCCGCGCCGGGACGGCACCGCGCACGGACGGCACCGCGCACGCTCCTATTACGCGAACGCGACGCTGCGTTGGATGTTTGTAAAGTGGCGATGGCTTTCTGTGGTCGTTTCCAGTCAAGGAGTTGTCCGTCCCGCCATGTCCCCTGACGATGAGCCCGCGCCCGTCCCGTCTCTCAGCCGCCGTCAGCAGATGGGCGCGGGCACGGCCCGGTCGCTCCTGCTGACCGTCTTCGGCGAGTTCGTGCTGCCGCACGGCCTGCCGGTGTGGACGTCCACGGTGCTCCATGTGCTGACCCGCCTGAAGATCGAGGAGAAGTCGGCCCGCCAGGCGCTGAACCGGCTGGCCGCCGACGGCTGGATCGCTTCCGAGCGGTCGGGGCGGCGGGTCCGGTGGGCGCTGACCGGGCACGGTCACGCCCTGCTGACCGAGGGCGCGGAGCGGATCTACTCCTTCGGCCGCGACCGCGACACGTGGGACGGGCGGTGGCTGGTGCTGCTGGCCAGCGTCCCGGAGTCCAAGCGCGACCTGCGTCACCAGCTGCGCAACCGGCTGACCTGGGCGGGCCTCGGCAGCCCCGCCCCCGGGCTCTGGATCAGCCCGCACACCTCCCGGGAGGCCGAGGCCAAGCAGGTGGTGGAGAGCCTCGGCCTGGACTCGGAGGTGTACTCGTTCTGCGGTCCGTTCTCCGGCATCGGCTCCGAGCGCACCATGGTCGAGCAGGCGTGGCATCTCGGTGATCTGGCCACCGCCTACGAGGGCTTCGTCCAGGAGTTCGCCGGATTGCAGCCCGATCCCGGTGACCAGGTCCTCCTCGCCCAGGTCCGCCTGGTGGACGCGTGGCGGCGCTTCCCCCGACTGGACCCGCAGCTGCCCCGCGAGCTGCTCCCGCCGCACTGGATCGGGGTGCGCGCGGCCAACGTCTTCAAGGACCTGCACCAGGAATGGCACGCCCCCGCCCAGCAGCGCTGGACGACCCTGACCACCGACGCCTGACCGGAGACCGGTTTGGGAAGTATGTTTCTTTGACGTGCTCTTTGGCATTTGTTCTGCCCTTCCCTGCCTCCCTTCGCCTTGACGCGTAGTTTCGGAATGGGTGAGCATTCAGGTTCGCGTTCCCTCCCCCCACAGGAAAATGACCACGAACCCGGGTGCCGCCGGAATGCCGCGCGGACACGTCAACGAACTGGCCGGATCC
The DNA here is from genome assembly GCF_052245875.1 of Actinomadura sp. 3N407. Taxonomy (NCBI): domain Bacteria; kingdom Bacillati; phylum Actinomycetota; class Actinomycetes; order Streptosporangiales; family Thermomonosporaceae; genus Actinomadura; species Actinomadura sp. 3N407. The sequence goes on along the minus strand of NZ_JBQQBP010000008.1, from coordinate 242,724 downwards.
GTCAACGGGCCGGTCGTGCAGGCACGGGACGTCCTCGGCGGCGTGCATTTCCATGGCGTCCAGCACGACGCGCCGGTGCCCAGGCAGCTCCCCAGGCCCGGCCGGCTCGTCAACCGCACCGGGACGCTGGCCGCCCTCGGCCAAGGGCGGCCCCCGGACGGCGCGGTCGTCGTGAGCGGCCCGGCCGGGATCGGCAAGACCGCCGTGGCCCTGCACTGGGCGCACGGCAGCCTCGGGCACTTCCCCGACGGCCAGCTGTTCGCGGACCTGCAAGGGCACTCCGCGGCGGGCCCCCTCCTCCCTGTGGAGGCACTGGGACGCTTCATCCGCGCGCTCGGCGTCCCGGACGACGGCGTCCCGGCCGAACTGGCGGAGCGCGCCGCGCTCTTCCGGTCCCTGGCGGCCGCGCGCCGGCTGCTGATCGTCCTCGACGACGCGTACTCGGCCGCGCAGGTCGGCCCGCTGCTGCCGGGCACGGCCGGGAGCGTCGCCGTGGTCACGAGCCGGTGGCGCCTGGCGGGGCTGGTGGTGCGCGGCGCCCGCGGTGTCCAGCTCGGCCCGCTCGGCCGCGACGCGGCACTGGAGATGCTGGGCGCCGCGCTCGGAGCCCAACGCGTCGGGCCGGAACTCGGCATGGCCGAACGGCTCGTGGAGCAGTGCGAACGGTCGCCGCTGGCGCTGAGCATCGCGGCGGCGAGGCTCGCCACCCGCCCGCGCTGGTCGCTGGCCGGGATGGTGGCGGCGCTGACCCACGAACGCCGGCGCCTGACGGTGCTGTCGGCGCAGGACGCGGAGGGCGATGTGACGATCAGAGCGGCCTTGACGCTGTCGTACCGGAATCTGCCCGAGCGGGCGCAGCGCCTGTACCGGCTCCTCGGGGTCCACCCGGGGGTGACGTTCGACGGCCGGGCGGTGGCGGCGCTGGCCGGTGTCCCCCTCTCTTCGGCCGAGGCCGGGCTCGACCTGCTCACCGAGGCCAACCTGCTGGACGACCTTCCGGACGGCCGGTACCGGTTCCACAACCTGGTGCGCCTGCACGCGCTGGAGCTGGCGGAGGGGAACGAGACCGAGACCGAACGCCGCGAGGCGGTACGGCGGCTCGCGGAATGGACGGTGGCGGCGGCGCTGGCGGCGAGCCGGGCGATCGCGCCGTACCGGCGGCTCGCCGATCCCGGGTTCCGGGCCCCGGACCCGCCCGAGTTCGGCACGGCGGCCGGCGCGCTCGAATGGCTCGACGAGGAGTTCGGCAACCTCCGGGCGCTGGCCCGGCGCGCCCTGGAGTGCGGCCTGAACCGGCAGGCCCGGCTTCTGGTCGACGCGAGCTGGCCCCTGTTCCTGCATCGCGGCCACCACGTGGAACGCCTGGACTTCGACCGCGTCGGGCTGGCGGCGGCGCGCGCCGACGGCGATCCGGTCGCCGAGGCCAAGATGCTCAACCGGACCGGGCTGGCACTGCGCGCCCTCGGCCGGCCGGACGAGGCGGCGGGGGACTTCACGGCCGCGCTGGAGCTGTGGCGGCGGCTGGGGGACGAGGCCCGGGTCGCCGGCACCCGCCGCAGGCTGGGCCTCCTGGAGCTGGACCGCGGTGCCGCCGGAGCCGCCGCGGCCCACTTCGGCGCCGCCCTCGACGCGTTCCGCGCGGCCGGTGAGAACCGCCGCACGGCGCTCACGCTGTGCGACCTCGGCGCCACCCTCATCAAGGCGGGGCGGGCGGCGGAGGCCGTCGATCCGCTGACGGAGGCCGGGCGGCTCCTGGCGTCCGAGCCCGACCCGTACAACCGGGCGCGGGCGCTGGTGCTGCTCGGCCAGGCGCAGGCGCGCGGCCCCGACCCCGCAGCTGCGGCGCAGTCCGTGGAACGGGGACTGGCCACGATGCGCGAGATCGGATCGGCGATCGGGGAGGGCGACGCCCTCCACGTCCTCGGGGACCTCGCCCTCCAGGACGGCCGGGCCGGCGACGCCCGGCGGCTCTACACCCGCGCCCGCGAGATCCTGGCCGGCACGGGCGTGCCGACCAGGATCCTCGACGAACGGCTCGCGGACCTCGGCCCGGGCTGATCAGCGGTCCCAGCGGCCCGCCGTGACCGCGGGCGGCGCCGATTCGCGCAGCGCGGCCAGCCGCGCCGGTGTCAGCGACACCGCCGCCGGCAGCCGATGCCCGATCTTCCACCCGGCGTGCAGCACCCCGCTCTGCAGCGCCGCGACGGGATCACCGCCGCGCAGCCACTCCGCGAGGAACGTCGCGAACAGCGCGTCCCCGGCGCCGGAGGTGTTGGTCACGCGCGGCGGCGGCGCCGCCGCGACCCGGATGAGCGTCCCGTCCCGCAGGCCCAGCAGGGCGCCGCCGGCGCCCAGCCCGACCCCGGCCATCTCGCAGCGCCGGTACCGGCGCAGCAGCCCGGCGACCCAGCCGCGCGGATCACGCAGCCGCTCGTGACTGCAGAACACGATCCGGGACCGCTCCAGCCACGGCCGGCCGTACGCGTCGCACGGATCGTCGATCAGGTGGACGTCGACCGCGATCGGAACGCCGAGCGCGGCGGCGGGCGCGACCAGCGGCCGGACGAACCGGGCATTGGTCAGCACCAGCAGGTCGGCGTCCCGCGCCTGCCCGCGCAGCACGTCGAACGGGTAGGCGAACCCGTCGACCGGCGCGAGATGCGGCAGCCCCATCCGCCGCCCGTCCCGGCCGACGAGGACGACCCCGGAGGACGACGTCCGCGACGCGACGACCCCGGCGCCGAGCAGCCCCTCCCGGCCGAGTTCCGCGCGGATCACCGTCCCCGCGGCGTCCCCGCCGACGACGGTGCACAGGCGCACGTCGCAGCCGAGCGCCCGCTGTACCCGCGCGATGTGGGCGGCGGCCCCGGAGACGCCGACGTGCGCCCAGGCCGGTGGGCGCGTCGGCGAGTAGGGGACGGGGAACGCGTCCACGGCCACCGTCGTGTAGCAGCTGGACGCGCCCGCCACGACGACCTTGGGCCTCATGACGCGTGCCTCCTCCCGGCGGTGGCGGGAAGCGCCGTGACCTGGACCCGGCCCACGGTCTCCAGGCGTCCCGGCCGGGCCCCCCGCGCGGTGAAGCGGCCGACGAGCAGCACCGCCCGCGTCAGCTCCGCCACGGCGAGCCCGGCCGCCGACCAGCAGTACAGGAACGACCCGCAGACCGGTGCCCACACCTCGCCGGCCTCCGGCGGGCAGCGGGCCGCGACCGCCGATCCGTCCCGCGTGACGGCCAGCTGGCCGCCGTGCCGGCGGGCCACGGCCACCCCGCAGCCCGGGTAGCGGTCCAGCCGCCTGCGGAGCCGGTCCGGGAGACCGAACGGGAAACGGAGGGCGCGGTCCATCAGGACGTCGGCGAGCTCCCACCGGTCCGCGCCCGCGCGGTCGTCGCAGCACGCGACGACGTGCGAGTCGACGAACGCGGGGGTGCCGAGCCGGGAGGTGCCGGCGTCGCGGTCGCCGAACAGCACCAGCCTCGGCTCACGCGGATGGCCGCCCCTGGGAATGGTGAGCACCGCCGGGACACCGCCGGCGCGCGGACCGGCGGCGTCCTCGGGACGGGTCAGGCAGAGCACCCGCTCCAGCGTGTACAGGCGGGTGAAGACGAGTCGCTCCGGCATGCCGCCTCCCCTCATCTCGCCAGGTACGGCGGTACGGCCGGGAGCGTGGCGGGCACCGAGGCCGGCACCCGCAGCCGCAGCCGCCGGTACATCAGCTGCCGCATGTTGCGGTTGAACCGGCCCGGCTCGGACGTGAGCCGGCCGACCACGTCGCGGTGCCGCCCCGCGTCGAAACCGGTGGCGGCCTGGAGGAGCTGCCGGCGCAGCGACCCGCGCCCGGAGACGCGGGGCGCGACCGCGCCGAGCAGGGACTGCGCGGAACCGGGCTGGCAGTCGGCGTCCGCGAAGCTCCCCAGCAGCACCGGGACGCCGGTGACGGCCGCGTAGGCCGTCGCGGAGCCGTGGTCGCCGATGACCCAGTCCGCGGCGGCCAGCACCGACCGCCAGTCGGCCTCGGGCGGCACCAGGCTCAGGCCGTGCCGCAGGCAGTCGGCGAGCCATGTCTTGACCTGCCAGGTCCCGTAGCCGTACCAGACGTTGGGATGCAGGAGGGCGACGACGTGGAACTCGTCCTCGGGCAGTTCCGCCAGCAGCCGCGACCACAGGTCCGCGCGCCGGCCCAGCAGCGACTTCTGCCCCCACGTCGAGGTGACCACGACGAGCTTGCGGCCGTCGCCCGCCCCCAGCGCCACCTGGTACGAAGGGCGGCACTCCAGGGACGCCACCAGCACGTCGTAGCAGGGATCGCCGCACACCACCGCCGCGGGAACCGCCTCCGGGCACGACCTGCCCAGGTGCCCGAGGTCCTCGCTGTGCGCCAGGACGATGGACGTGGGCACCAGGGCGCCGTCGTGCACCAGCCGCTGGGCGTCCAGGTCATAGGCGGCGCGGCTGCCGACCGCGCGTCCCCTGCGGCGGACGACGAGCTTGTTGTGGCCGGCCCCGTGCGGCATGACGATCAGCGGCGCGTGCACTTCGTGGAGCCCCTGCAGGCTCGCCGCCAGCGCCAGGTCGAACTCGGTGCGCGTCGCCTGCTCCCAGGGCACCTGCGCGGCGCCGATCCCGGCGAGGAAATCGCGTACCCCGTCCCCGAACACGTCCGGGGCGTGGGTGAAGACGACCCGGATCCGCAGATCGTTCTCCAGGAGCCGGGCGGCCTCCAGCACCCGCTGCCCGGACGTGACGGTGTGGACGACGACCAGCACGGTCTTGCATTCGCGCCGGGTCGCCCACCGTTCGGCGCCGGGCCCGATCGGGACCGGGCGCCATTGACTTTCGGACATCGTGGAATCACTGCCCCTCTGCTCAGTGCTGTCCGATCGCGACCCCACACCGATCGTCAGGGGCAGTCCTTGCGGTGGGCCTTGCCGGATGCCTTGCGGAAATCTTGCAGTTTCGGCCCGCCGGCCGACCCATCGTGGCCAGGACACAACATGCTCACTGGTAGAAATTCTCACTTGACAATGCGAGGATCATCGATGTCAAGGTCGGCTTTCCTTGGGAGTGCGGATGGAATTCCGCATCCTCGGCCCGATGGAACTGTGGGCGGATGGGCAGCGCCTGCATTTGGGCTGGGCGAAAGAACGCTGCGTCCTGGCCGTCCTCCTGATGGCCCCCGGCCGGCCGGTCACTTCCGAAGTGCTGATCGACCGGGTATGGGGCGAAGACGCGCCGGCCAGGGCGAAGGATCTGCTCTATCCGCACATGACGCGGCTGCGGCGCAGCCTCCAGGCGCTCGGCGAAGAAGTGCGGCTGGAGCAGACGTCGGGCGCCTACGTCCTGAAAGTCGACCCCGACACCGTCGATTATCACCGCTTCCGGTCGCTGTGCGGCCAGGCCCGGGCCATAGCCGACAGCGGCCACCCGGACGAGGCGGTGCGGCTCCTGGACGAGGCGCTGCGGCTCTGGCGCGGCGATCCGCTGCGCGGCGTCGCCGGGCGATGGGCCGAGTCGCGGGGGCGGGACATGCGGGACGAGCTGCTGGGCGCCGCGCTCGACCGGGCCCGGCTCGAACTCGACCTCGGTGAGCACGCGAAGCTCATCGTGGAACTCAACGAGCTGGTCGACCGGTTTCCGGACCACGAGAAAGCGGTCGAGCTGCTCATGCTGGCCCTGCACCGGAGCGGCCGGACGGCCGAGGCGCTGCGGGCGTTCGAGCGGGCCCGGCAGCGGCTGGCCGCCGAACTCGGCGCCTCCCCGAACACGCGGCTCCGCGAGCTGCACCGCCGCATCCTGGCCGCCGACCCCGAGCTGATGGCGCGCCCGAGACGGCCGCGCGGCGCCTCGCCGCCCAGCGACCTGCCGCGCGACCTGCACACCTTCACCGGGCGGGAAACCGAACTGCGCCGCCTCGCGGAAATGGCCGGGGGCGACGGCACCGCCATGACCGTCCTGGCCGTCGACGGTATGGCGGGCGTCGGCAAGTCCACGCTGGCGATACGCCTCGCCAACCGGCTCGCCCCCCGCTACCCCGACGGCCAGATCTTCCTCGACCTGTGCGCACACGACCCCGAACGCGAACCGCTCGGCCCGGCGTCCGCGCTCGACCGGCTGCTGCGCGCGCTCGGCGTCGCCGCCCAGCGGATCCCGGCCGACCTGGACGGCAGGGCGGCGCTGTGGCGCACCGAACTCGCCCGCCGCCGCGTCCTGCTCGTGCTCGACAACGCGCTCGGCCACGACCAGGTCCGGCCGCTGCTGCCCGGCGCGCCGGGCTGCCTCGTCCTGATCACGAGCCGGCGCCGTCTGGAGGGCCTGGACGCCGCCCGTACCCTGTCGCTGGACGTGCTCCCGCCCGAGGACGCGGCCCTGCTGCTGACCAGATCCGCGGGGCTCGGCCCGGACACCGATCCCGGGCCCGTCCGCACGGTGGTCCGGCTGTGCGGCCACCTCCCGCTCGCCGTCCAGCTGATCGGCAACCGGCTGCGGCACCGTGCGAGCTGGACCGTGGCGGACCTGGCCGAGCGCCTCGGTGCGGGACACTCACCGCTCGCTGAGATCCGCGCCGAGAACCGGCAGCTGAGCACCGCGTTCGAGCTGTCCTACCTGGGCCTCGACTCACGGCGGCGGCTCGCCTTCCGGCTGCTCGGCCTGCATCCCGGCGCGGACCTGACCGCGCGTGACGCCGCCGCGCTGCTGGACACCGGGCCGGCCGACGCCGAATCCCTGCTGGACGACCTGCACGATCACCACCTGATCGCCGAACCCCGGCGGGGCCGCTACCGGTTCCACGACCTCATCCGCGAGTACGCGCGGCGCCTCGTCGCCGACCAGGACCCGGCGCCCGAACGCGAGGCCGCCGTCGACCGGCTCATCGACCACCATCTCTCCGCCGCCGCGCACGCCGACCGGCTGCTGTTCCCGTACCGCTCACGCCCGCATCGGCTTCCCCCGGCCCCGTCGTTCTTCGACGGCGAGGACGGGGCACGCGACTGGATGCGGGCGGAACTCGACAACGTCCTGAACATCGCCAAGCACGCGGCCGACCATGGCCGTCCACGCCACGCCGCCCTGCTGGCGGCGGTGCTCGGGGAGTACCTCGAAACCCACGGCCACTGGCCTGAGGCGGCGGGCCTGCACGAACGCGCCGTCCAGAGCTGGCGCGCCCTCGGCGACGACGAGGGCGCGGCCCGCGCGCTCGCCGACATGAGCAGGCTTCTCCTGCGCGCGGGACGGCACGAGGAGGCGCTGAACGCCGCGAGCGAGGGCCTGGAGATCACCGCCGCGGGCCCCGGCGCCGTCGCCGCCCTGCTCGACCAGCTCGGCCTGATCCACTGGCAGCGTTCCGAGTTCGACGTCGCCGTCGGCTACTACGAGCGGGCGCTCGACCTGCGGCGGTTCACCGGGGACCGGGCGGGCGAGGCCGAGGTCCTGCACCATCAGGCCATCATTTTCTGGCATCTGGGGCGCTATGCCGAAGCGGCCGAGGAAATGCGCGCCGCGCTCGCCCTGTACGAGGAGGTGGGCAACCTCAAGGGACGTCAGATGGTGCTCAACAATCTCGGCGACATCGAGCGCCGGCTCGGCCGGTACTCCCAGGCCCTGCGCCATTACGAGGAGGCGGCCGCGGTCATGGAGATGAGCCGGCAGCACCTGGCCACCTGGCTCAACAATGTCGCCGCCGTCCGGTTGAAGAGCGGCGACGCTGCGGCGGGAATCGACAATTACCGGCAGGCGCTTTCGATCTACCGGGAGATCGGTGCCAGGCGCGACGAGGCCGCCTGCCTGAACAACATCGGCCTGTGGTACGCCGAGATGCACCGCGAGGGCGAGGCCCTGATTCATTTTCAGAAGGCCCTGCAGCTGTCCCGGGAAATCTCCGAACGCTTCGAAGTGACCGCCGCCCTGAGGAACATCGCGGACGTATACCGCCGCTCGGGCCGCTATCACACGGCACAGGAACATTACGAGGAGTCCCTGACAACCGCGCGCTCCATCGGCGACGCCTATCAGGAGGCACGCGCGCTGGACGGCATGGCACAGGTGGTGGCGCGAACCCACGGTGAAGCGCAGGCCGACGCCCATCGCCGCCGGGCCCTGCAGATCTATGAGGAGCTGGGCGTCCCCGAGGCCGACGAGGCCCGCCTGCGCATTGAGGAACGGGACAGCGCCTCGGGGACCTGAACTCCCGTCAGGGTGCGGGACGGTCGGGGGTGTCGAACCAGTCGCAGCCCTCGGGCCTCGGCTTGTCGCGGCCGTACTCCGAGCATGGCAGGGCGGCCAGGACCTTGAGGAGATTGCCGAACGGCGAGTAGATCGTCCAGCCGGACGGGTGGGCACAGTCGGGCAGGCGGGCCGGGTCGGATTTCACCGTGCCCCACGACGAGGTGTTGTCCTGCCAGCAGTTGCCGTCGCCCTGCTCGTCCCACCACACGTCCAGGCCGTTGGGCAGCGTCCTCCCGTCTGGCGCGGCACCGAAGGCGTTGCCGGTGTAGCGGTTGCGGTGGGAGGTGTCGCGGAACTTCGTCCAGTCGTTCTCGCCGCGGAGCGGTGCGGGCACCCAGATCTGCCGGAAGCCGCTGCGCCAGTTGTCGTACAGCCGGTTGTGCACGTAGTTGTTGTCGTTGCCGCCGCCGAGCAGCAGGCCGGTGCCGACCGGGACCGGCGGTGCGGGGCACACCACGCCGTCTTCGTGGCCCCGGTCCCTGGGGAGTTTGGCGCAGGTGCCGTCCCAGACGTTGCCGTAGTAGTTGACGTTGTTGCTGTAGATCAGGTTGTTCTCGAACGTGGCGTGGTTCTGCGGCAGGCCGGGGTGGCCGGGGAAGGCGCTGTCCATCGAGACGCCCGCCGAGTTGTGGTGGAACTTGTTGTCGTGCGCGTAGACGGAGTCGCCCGCGGTGCCGGAGTAGCCGAGCGCGTTGTGATGGGAATCGCAGCGCTGGATCTCGATGGAATGCCGGCGCCCGTTGAGCGGTGAGGCCGAGCCCGGGTAGAGCCCGGCGTCACCGTTGTGGTGGCCCACGCAGTCTGTGTAGAGGCCGTGGTCGCTGGCGAAGGTGAGGAAGCCGTACTCCTCGTTCCACCGGGCCAGCGCACGGTCGATCACGAAGCCGTCCTGCTCCAGGATGTACACGCCGTTGAACTCGAACAGCTGCGTGGTGATGTTGCGCAGGTAGAAGCCGTCCGCGCGGTCCGACCGGATGCCGTTGAGCCTGGCCCAGGTCCCGTCGGACTTGAACCCGCCCTCGATGACGACGTCGGTCATCTCGCGGCCGGTGCCCTCCAGTTGGAGGTCGCAGCGCGGGCTGTCGCACGAGTAGTCGTCATCGTCCGGGGTCTCGTCCCCGAAGACGGCGACGAGCTGCTGGATGTTCGGGCAGGCGTACTGCTCGGCGTAGGTCAGCAGATCCTTGCCCTCCAGCGCGGCGCAGCGCGGGCTCGGCTCGGCGCGGCTGGGCTCCTCGCGGTACGTGCCGGGCAGCACGTAGATCGTCGTGCCGCGCTCGGTGACGTCGTTCACCGCGGCCTGGATGTGCTGATACGAGCATTCGGCGAGGAGCCGTTCGTTGAGCGTCTTCAGCCACCCGCCGTAGCCCTTGATCAGCTCGGCCGACTCGGGTTTGCACACCACCAGCCGCGGCGACGCCGGCGCCTTCCGGTACGTCGGGACCTTGCCGGTCCCCGCCGGGAACCTGACCTCGCGTTCGGCGTGGGCGAGCGCCGGGGCCGTCATCAGCCCCAGGGCCACGGTGAACACGAGCGCGACGACTGCGGTGCGCGAGACGCGCTTACCCATCATGACCGGAAATATGAACGCTATTCGCGATCTTGCCCAGGCCCACTCTCCGGCCACATCGGGCCACTCACGTCCCTCCGGTCAGGCGGGTGCCGTGAGGCGGTCGGTCATGGCGGCTTCGATGCGCTGCGCGGCGGCGGACAGGGCGTTGACCCAGCCGGGGAGGGCGTCGCGGTCGAAGCGGGCGGTCGGCAGGGCGATGGACAGGCCGGCCGGCGGGCCGCCCGAGCGGTCCCTGATCACCACGCCGACGGCGGTCAGGCCGGTCTCGGTGAGCTGGTCGTTGATGGCGAAGCCCCGCTTGCGCACCAGCGCCAGCTCGCGGCGCAGCCGGTGGAGGTCGACGTCGCCGCGGTCGGCGTAGCGGACGGCCACCTCCCCGGGGGCGAGGGCGGCGAGGATCGCCTTGCCGCCCGAGGTCAGGTGCGCCGGCAGCGACACGCCCACGCGGTCGCCCACGCGAAGGGCCTGGCCGGACTCGACGGTCATGATGAAGCGCACCTCCGTCCCGGCGAGCACCACGACGTTGGCGGTCTCCCCGGTCCGCTCCACGAGCCGGCGGAGCGGATCAGCGGAGACCTCGCGCAGCAGGGCGACGGGCGCCCCGGACGACTCGGCCGGGCGCAGTACCTTTCCCGGGCCGTACCGCCGGTCGGGGTGCTGCTCGGCGAAGTCCCGGTACACGAGCATCGCCAGCAGCCGGTGCGCGGTCGACACCGCCACGTCCAGCCGCTCGGCCGCGTCCGTCACCCGCATCGGGCCCTCCTGCTGGAGCAGCGCGGCGAGCCGCAGGGCGTGGTCGACGGAGCTGAGCGCGTACGGCGGTTTGTTCCTCATGACAGAAAGAGCTTATCTGTCCTCCAGAAAGGCGGGCATGCTGGGCGCACGTCCCCTGCGCGAAGGAGCCCAGATCATGACCGTCACGGATCGATCGCCGGTGAACATCGTCGCGACCGACGCCGAGAACCAGCCCGCCCGCACGCCGGAGCTGGAGGCGCTGTACCGCGGCTTCGAGGCCGAACTGCTCGTCCCGCTGTGGACGGAGATCGGCGACCTCATGCCGCTGTCGCCCCGGTCGAAGGCGGTCCCGCACCGGTGGCGGTGGGACGCGCTGCTGCCGATGGCCGAGCGGGCTGGAGAACTGGTGCCGGTCGGACGCGGCGGCGAGCGCCGCGCGATCGCGCTGGCCAACCCGGGGCTGGGCGGGCGGCCGTTCGCCACGCCGACGCTGTGGGCGGCGATCCAGTACCTCAACCCCGGTGAGGACGCCCCGGTGCACCGGCACACGCAGAACGCGTTCCGGTTCGTCGTCGAGGGGGAGGGCGTGTGGACGGTGGTCGACGGCGATCCCGTCGCGATGCGGCGCGGTGACTTCCTGCCGCAGGCCGGGTGGCACTGGCACGGCCACCACAACGTCACCGACCGCCCGATGGCCTGGATCGACGGGCTGGACATCCCGTTCCAGTACTTCGCCGACTCCACGTTCTTCGAGTTCGGGCCGGACGAGGTCGAGTCGCGGGAGGCGCCGGAGCGGTCGCGGTCGGAGCGGCTGTGGGGCCATCCCGGCCTGCGCCCGCTCACCCATCTGCGGCCGACGCCGGCCACCCCGCTGCTGGCCTACCGGTGGGAGCACACCGACCGGGCGCTGGCCGAGCAGCTGGCGCTGGAGGCGGAGGGGCACCGGGCCACGGTCGAGCCCGGCCGCGCCGCGGTCCGCTACACCAACCCCACGACGGGCGGCGACGTCATGCCGACCCTGCGCGCCGAGTTCCACCGGCTGGCGCCGGACACGGTGACCGCGACGTCGCGTGAGGTGGGGTCCTCGGTGTTCCAGGTGTTCGACGGCACCGGGCGGGCCACGGTCGGGGAGCACGCCTGGACGGTCGGGCGCGGCGACCTGTTCGCCGTCCCGTCGTGGCAGCCGCTGACGCTCACCACCGAGAACGGCCTGGACCTGTTCCGGTTCAGCGACACGCCCATCTTCGAGCGGCTGCACCAGCACCGCGTCCAGCACGACCCTGCACAGACGGACACGATTCAGGAGAACGCTCAGTGAAGCTCGCCACCGTCCGGACGGACGACGGAACCCGCGCCGCCCGGCTCACCTCCGGCGGATACGTCCTCCTCGACGCCCCTGATGTGGGTGCGCTGCTCGCACGTGAGGACTGGCCCGATGAGGCGGCGGCGGCCGGTGGGGAGCCGCGTCCCGCGGACGCCGCCGACCTGGCGCCCGTCGTGCCGCGTCCCGGCAAGGTGCTGTGCGTCGGGCTCAACTACCGCCCCCACATCCTGGAGATGGGGCGGGACCTGCCCGAGTATCCCACCCTGTTCGCCAAGTTCGCCGAGGCGCTCATCGGCGCCCGCGACGACATCCGCCTCGCCCCCGAGTCGTCGGCCGTCGACTGGGAGGCCGAGCTGACCGTGGTGATCGGACGCACCGTCCGGCGGGCCTCCGAAGAGGAGGCTTCGCAGGCCATCGCCGGATTCACGATCATGAACGACATCACCATGCGGGACTGGCAGTTCCGCACCAGGGAATGGCTCCAGGGCAAGACCTTCGAGGGCACGACGCCGCTCGGGCCCGTCCTGGTCACGCCGGACGAGCTGCCCGGCGGCGTCCGCCCCGCCCTGCCGCTCACCTGCCGTGTGGACGGCGCGGTGATGCAGAAGGCCGAGACGTCCGACCTGGTCTTCGACCCGGTCGATCTGGTGCGGTACGCCTCCACGGTCCTCACGCTGCGGCCGGGCGACGTCATCGCGACCGGCACGCCCGGCGGTGTCGGTCACGCCCGCAAGCCGCCCCGCTACCTGTCGGACGGCATGACCGTCGTGACCGAGATCGGGGGCATCGGGCGCCTGGAGAACACGGCGAGAACGTCGTGACCGCCCGCACCTGGATGGACGAGGCCACCAAGCTGTTCCTCGGGGCGGCCGACCGGCTCACCGACGGCGAACTGGACGCCCCGACCGCCCTGGACGGCTGGACGCGCCGGCACGTCATGGGCCACGTCCACGGCAACGCCGAGGCGCTGCGCCGGCTGCTGAGCTGGGCCGTCACCGGCGCCGAGAACCGGATGTACGCCGGTCCGCGGCAGCGGGCGGACGAGATCGAGGCCCTGGCGCAGCGTCCCGCGGCCGAGCTGCGCGCCCTCGTCCACGCGTCGGCGAACCGGCTGGCGAAGGACATGGACGCCCTGCCGGACGGCGCGTGGAGCAACCTCGTGGTGACCGCCCGGGGACGGACCGTCCCCGCCGGGGAGATCCCGTGGATGCGGGCGAGGGAGGTGGCGGTCCACGCCGTCGACCTGGGCAACGGGGTGACCTTCGCCGACCTGCCCGAGGACTTCACCGCCCGCCTGGTCGCCGAGGCCGCGGCCGGGCACGCGTCCGGAGGGCGGGCCGCCGACCTGGCCGCGTGGCTGACCGGGCGCGCCGCCGAGGCCCCCACGCTCGGCCCGTGGCTGTGAACGGACGCGATGGAAGGGAACGCGATGATGACCCCCGTACTTGATCCCGTCGACGTCGTGGTGGCCGGCGGCGGCATCGGCGGGCTCTCCACCGCCTACGCCCTGGCCCGCTCCGGGCGTTCGGTGTCCGTGCTCGAACGCTCGCCGGAGTTCACCGAGGTAGGCGCCGGCCTGCAGATGGCGCCGAACGCCACGCGGATCCTGAGGGAGTGGGGCCTGCTCGACGAGGTCTGCGAAGCGGGCGTCGCGCCTCAGCGTCTGCTGTTCAAGGACGTCCTGGACGGCGGCGAGCTCACCCGCCTCGACCTCGATGACGAGTTCGTGCGCCGCTATGGGGCGCCTTACATCGTCATCCACCGCAGTGACCTCCTCACGATCCTGGCGCGGGCGTGCGAACGCGCGGGCGTGAAGCTGGTCGCGGACTGCGACGTCCAGGACGTCGAGACGGACCGGGACGGCGTGACCGTGCGCAGCGCCCTCGGCGATCACCGGGCGCTGCTCGCCGTCGGCGCGGACGGCCTGCGTTCGAGGCTGCGGGCCAAGCTCAGCGACGACGAGCCGATCTGCTCGGGATACGTCGCCTACCGGGGCGCGTTCCCCGTGGCCGACCTCGGTCCGAAGATCGGCGAGGACGCCCTGCGGCAGGTGGTGTTCTACATCGGGCCGGGCTGCCACATGGTGCGGTACCCGCTGCGCCGTGGGGAGATCTTCAACACCGTCGCGGTCTTCAAGTCCCCCGCCTACGAGCGCGGAGAGGAGGACTGGGGCGGGCCATGCGAACTCGACGCGGTGTTCTCCGGGGCATGCGACGAGGTGCGCGAAGGGCTGGGTTCGCTGTGGCGTGACCGCCGCTGGGCGATGTTCGACCGGCTGCCGATTCCGAACTGGGTCGACGGCCGGCTCGTCCTGACCGGCGACGCGGCGCACCCCATGCTGCAGTACCTGGCGCAGGGCGCCTGCCAGGCGATCGAGGACGCCGCCTGCCTGGCCGCCGAACTCCACGACGCCCCGCCGCCTGACTGGGCCGAGGCGGTCAAACGGTACGAGGCCGAACGCACCGAGCGCACCGCCCGCGTCCAGACCACCGCCCGCCTCTGGGGCGACATCTGGCACGTGGACGGTGTCGCCAGGACGCTCCGCAACGAGCTGTTCCGGACGCGCGACCTCCACGACTACAAGTACATCGACTGGCTGTACGCATGACATAGGTCGACCCGGGCCGCCGGAGAGCAGGTGCGTCCGGCCTCGTCCAGAGGAGTTCGCTACCGTGAACGACCTGGACCAGGCCCGCCGAGACCGGCCTTCCCATGGACAGGAGAGACCGTCGTGAGCACCGGTTCCGCACGCGGCCGGGACCGTCCGGCGGTCCGCGTCCACGAGACGCTCCCGGCCCGCGTCCTGATCGGCTCCGGCGCCCTCCGGCTCGTCGCCGACGAGGTGGCCCGGCTCGGGGCGCGGCGGGTGCTGCTTGTCGCGACCCCGTCCGCCGCCGCGGCCGCCGGCGAGGTCGCCGAGGCGCTGGGTCCGCGGCTGGCCGCGTCGTTCGGCGGGCCCGCGCCGCACACGCCGGTCGCGGTGACCGCGGAGGCCATGGCGGTGGCCGGGGAGGCCGGCGCGGACTGCGTCGTCGCGATCGGCGGCGGGTCCGCGATCGGGCTGGCCAAGGCGGTGTCGGCACGGACCGGGATGCCGCAGGTCGCGGTGCCGACCACCTACGCCGGTTCGGAGGCGACCCCGGTCCTGGGCGAGACCGAGAACGGCGTGAAGACCACGCGCCGCGACCCCGCACTCGCCCCCGGCACGATCGTCTACGACCCCGGCCTCACCCTCACGATGCCGCCCGGCCTGACCCGGACCAGCGCCATGAACGCGCTCGCCCACGCCGTCGAGGCCCTGTGGGCACCGGACGCGACCATGGTCACCGACGCGCTGGCCACCGAGGCCGCCGGCGGCATCCTGGGCGCGCTGCCCGAGGTGCTGGACGACCCGTCCGGCCCGGAGGCCCGCGCGCGTCTGCAATCGGCCGCGTGGCTGGCGGGGATCTGCCTGGCGCAGACCCGGATGGGCCTGCATCACCAGCTCGCGCACGTCCTCGGCGGCGCGTTCGACCTGCCGCACGCCGAACTGCACACGATGCTGCTGCCGCACGTGATGGCGTTCAACCTGCCCGCGGCGCCCGCCGCGTCGTCCCGGCTCACGCGGGTCACCGGACGGGACGACCCGGTCGCGGTGGTCGCCGATCTGGCGCGCGGCCACGATGGCCCGACTTGCCTCTCCGAGCTGGGGGTTCCTCGCGCGGAGCTGCGGGGCATCGCCGAGCGGGTGGCGGCCGACCCGTACCCGACCCCCCGGACCCCGTCCGCGGAGTCGCTCACAGCCCTCCTGATCAACGCGTGGTAACCGAGATCCGGGCCGTTGTCAGTCGCTGGCCATTTTGTCTTCGGGGGAGAGGTGGTCGACCGTTATGCCGGTGTCGGTGAACGTCCGGGTGACCTTGGCGGACGTGTAGACCCACAGAATGCGCAGCGGGCTCCGGCCGACATTGCGGAACAGATGGGGGATCGGAGAGGGAATGTAGGTGGTGTCGAACCGGCTGAGCCGGGTGACTTCGCCGTCCACCAGAACTTCGGCCTCGCCATCGAGAATGGTGACGTGCTCATCGCAGTTGTGCGAGTGCATGGGGGCGCCGGTGCCGACCGGGTAGACGCTCATACCGCTGGTGATCAAGTTCTCGCCGGCGGACGAGGCGGAGGTCACCAGCGGCGTCGTCGCGATGGCGCCGCCGCGGTCGAGGATCGCGACCTGGGAGGACTTGATGATCGTTGGCATGGAGCACGGCCTCTCGGAAGGAACGACGTGCCTTCGAGCGTAGATCCGGAGGGTGGCCGATCGGCGCCACGAGAGGTGCACCCTTATACCTCGGCCCGTCCGGACCGGTTGGAAAAGTGGAGGGTGTCATAGAATGTCCCAAATCTAGTATCCGGACAGTAAGAAACCCACGGGTGAAGCACGGCGCGCCTCCTTCACCCTCACGCCGGAGGAGCCATGGACCGTCTTCTCGTCATGCGCAGCTTCGTCACCGTCGCGAAGGTCGGCAGCTTCAGCGGCGCCGCCAAGGTCCTCGGCTCCTCCGGGTCGCTCGTCTCCCGGCACGTCGCCGACCTGGAGAAACAGCTCGGCGTGCGGCTGGTCAACCGGACCGCGCGGTCGATCAGCCTCACCGAGCCGGGGCTGCGCTACAGCACGTTCGCACAGCGCGTCCTCGACGAGATCGACGACGAGGACGCGAACATCGCCGAAATGCACGACCGGCCCGAGGGGCCGCTTTCGGTGATCTGCCCGAAATGGATCGGCAGCTTCGACCTCGGCGACGCCATCGCGGCCTTCGCCGTCGCCCATCCGAAGATCACGCTGCGTTTCGAACTCGGCGGAATGTCGGACCGGACCTATGACTTCCTGGACAGCGGATTCGATGTCGCGTTCCACACCAGGGATCTGCGGGACTCCAGCGTCCGGCTGAAAAAGATCGCCGCATTGCCGTTCGTGCTGTGCGCCGCGGAATCGTATGTCAAGAAACGCGGTCTGCTCGCCGACCCGAACGAACTGAACGACCACGATTGCCTTGTGCACGTCAATGACCCGGTGTGGCGGATCGGGCACGGGCACGCCAGCACCCTGCACAAAATCCGCAATGTCGCCTTCATGTCGAACTCCTACATCGCGCTCCAGAAGGCGGCGGTGCACGGCCGCGGCATCGCCCTGATCCCGCACCGCCCGGCCTACGAGGACCTGGTCAGCGGCAACCTGCGCGTCCTCCTGCCCGACCTGCCGGTCCCCGACCGCTCCCTCTACGCGATCTACGGGCCGTCCGCGCAGATCCCGCGCAAGGTCGAGGTCTTCCTGAAGTTCCTGACCAGCTGGTTCTCCGACAACCCCATCCCCGCGTTCGAGAGATAGTCCCGCGCGCCACCGCCGGTCATTTTGTGCAACTAACGTTTGCAGGCTTCATGGTCATGGAGCATTGGAGCCGGGCCGCCGAGTTCCTAGGATCAATATGCGACCGTGCCGGACATCGCGCTCCGGCACCTTTCAGGAAGGCAATGGCGGTGGGAATCCAGCGCATCGAGTCGGTTCTCTACAACGTCGAGGACCTGGGCGAGTGCGTCCGCTTCTTCGAGGACCTCGGGCTGACGCTCGCCGAGCGCGACGACGAACGGGCCGTGTTCGAGACCCTCGCCGGGCAGACCCTCCGCCTCGCCGTCCCGGTCGACCCGGACCTCCCGCCGGCCCTGGAACCGGGGCCGGGCATCCGCGAGGTGGTCTGGGGCGTCGACACGCCCGCCGAACTGGACGCGATCGTCGCGCGGGTCGCCGCCGACCGCGAGGTGCGGCTCTCCGGCGACGGCGTCCACCACACGGCCGACGAGACGGGATTCGGTCTCGGCCTGACGCTGGCGCGGCCGGACAAGACCGGGCGGCGGACGCCCAGCGCGGCCAACACCTGGGGGAACGTCTCCCGCTGGAACAGCCCGCTGACCTCGGTGGGGCGCGTCCGGCCGCTGCGGATGTGCCATGTCGCGCTCAACATCCCCAAGACCGGACGGGACGAGGCGGTCGCCTTCTACGTGGACCGCCTCGGCTTCGTCCCGACCGACATCGTCAAGCCCATGGGCGTCTTCATGCGGTGCGAAGGGGACGCCGACCAGCACAACTTCCTGCTGTGCCACCGTCCCGACCGGGCCTCGACCAACCACGTGTCCTTCGAGGTGCCCGGCTTCGACGACGTCGTCGAAGGCGGCAACCACATGATCGCCGAGGGCTGGCGGGAGGCGCGGCGGCTCGGCCGGCACACGGTCGGCTCCAGCCGCTGGACGGGTCGCCGCTGGACGGCGGCCACACCGACGCCGGGACGCCCGTTCCACTGGCATCCGCCGTGCTGCTGCCGCCCGTCGTGCCACCGGTGTTCTACGCCGTCGGCCTGAACTACAAGAGCCACATCGAGCACGCGCTGGAGAAGGGCTACGCCGCCGCGAACGTTCCCGAGCGGCCGGAGGTCGCATACCGGGCGAACAACGCCCTCACCGGCCACGGCTCGCCCATCGTCAAGCCCACCGGCGTCGAGGGGCGCTTCGAGGCCGAGGGCGAGGTCGTCGCCGTCATCGGGCGGAGGCTGCGGCGCGCGAGCTACGCGGAGGCGCAGGAGTCGATCTTCGGGTGGACGATCGGCAACGACGTCAGCGCGCGCACCTGGCAGCACGAGGACCGGTCCTTCTGGCGCAGCAAGAACAGCGACACGTTCAAGCCGATGGGGCCGTGGATCGAGACCGACGTCGACCCGCTGGCCCAGACGACGACCATGCGGGCGGACGGAGAGCCGCGCGCGTCCTTCCCGACCGGCGCGATGATCTTCGACCCGTACGAGTACATCGTCGAGACGACCAGGTACATCACGATGCACCCCGGCGACGTCCTGTGGATGGGCGCCGACGGCACCTGCCAGATCGAGCCGGGCAACGTCGTCGACATCGAGATCAGCGGGATCGGAGTGCTGTCCAACCCCGTCCACGCAGAAGAAGACGAAGAGCACGACTAGCGACGAGAGCACGAAGCGAAGAGCACGACAAGCGACGAACAGCACGGCTAGCGACGAAGAGCACGGCTAGCGACGAAGAGCACGGCTAGCGACGAAGAGCACGGCTAGCGACGAAGAGACACGGCGCACGAAAGGCACCCGCGATGAGCAACCGGCCCCGCTATATCCACCACGTGAACTTCCCGACGACCGACCCCGACCGGACCGCGGAGTGGTACACCAAGGTCTTCGGCCTCAAACGGATCCAGGCGAAGAGCAACACGCGCGTGCTGCTGATGACGCGCGGCAACTTCGACCTCCACTTCACGCCGGTGGAGGAGATGGACCGCATGGCCCCCTACCACTTCGCGATCGAGGTGGACGACTGGGACGGGTTCCTCGCCCACCTCAAGGAGCTGGGGATCCGGCACACCCGGCCCATCGAGCGCCCGGAGAACCAGTCGAAGTTCTGCTACATCCACGACCCGGACCACACGATGATCGAGCTGGTCTACCACGGCAAGCGCCCGTCCTGACACGCGATACGACTCAAGGAGAACCGAGATGAGCGTCGTGTCGTCCGGCGGCACCACCATCTACTACGAGCGCCACGGGTCCGGCCCGGCGGTGCTGCTCGTGCACGGCTCGGGCGGCCACCACGCGGCATGGTGGCAGCAGGTCGCGCCCCTGCGCGAGAGGTTCACGGTCGTGACCGTCGACCTGCGCGGCTTCGGCAAGTCGGACTCCACGATGCCGGAGTTCGACAGCCGGGACTTCCCCGGCGACATCGTCGCCGTCCTCGACCGGGAACACCTGACGGACGTGCTGCTGGTCGGCCAGTCCATCGGCGCCGTCGCCGCGCTGCGGGCCGGACTGGCCCGCCCCGACCGCGTCGGCGGCGTCGTCCTGGCGCACTCGCTCGGCGGCATCTCGCACCCCGAGCTGTCCAGGCTCGTCGCCGGGGACCGCGCCGAGGCGGTGAAGCTTCCCGTCATCGACCGGCTGCTGAGCAAGGGGTTCCAGGAGAACGAGAAGGCCCGCACGTTCCTGTTCCAGCAGATGGGCACCTTCAACGTCGCCAAGATGGCCGACCTGCGCAACCTGTCGGTGAACGGCCCCTCGATCGACGAGGTGATCGCCTCGGGCCTCGACGTGACGTTCCTGGCCGGGGAGGACGACGCCGTGCTGCGTCCCGCCACCGTCAGGCGGGCCCACGAGCTGGTCAAGGGGTCCCGGCTGGAGCTCGTCCCCGGCGCTCCCCACTCCATGTACTGGGAGCGGCCCGACCTGTTCAACGCGGCCATCGTCCGCGTCCGTGAAGCACTTTCGGAGGGAAAGACGTCGGCATGAAACTCACCCTGGCGGAGGCGGAGGAGATCATCGCGGCCTCCCTCGAGAAGAGCGAGGCCCTCGGCAAGGCGCTGAGCATCGCGATCGTGGACGCCGGCGGCTTCCCCGTGCTGATCAAGCGTTCGGACGGCGCCCGCCCGCTCACCCCCAGCATCGCCATGAGCAAGGCCTACACCGCTGCGGTGATGGAACGGCCCAGCAACATGCTGAAGAACTGGGCCGAGAGCAACCCGGGTTTCTTCGCCCAGCTCTCCACGATGGGGACCCACCCCATCGTCGCGACGGACGGCGGCGTCACCATCAAGCGCGGCGGGGAGATCCTCGGCGGCCTCGGCGTCTCCGGCGGCACCCCCGCCGAGGACCAGAAGGTCTGCGACGACGTGCTCGCCGCGCTGGGCTACGAGCTGGAGTTCCCCGCATGGGGCTCCGGCGCCCCCAGGAAGCAGGAGAGCGGCAATGGCTGACACTTACAAATTCCGCATCGACCATCACGGCAGCCTGATCCGTCCGGCGGAGGTGCTGAACGCGCGCGCCCGGCACGCCGCCGGGGAACTCGACGACGCCGGGCTGCGCGCCGTCGAGGACGAGGCGATCAGCGAGTCCGCCCGGCAGCAGCGCAAGCTGCGCATGTCCGTCGTCACCGACGGCGAGTTCCGGCGCGAGGACTTCCGCGGTGCCGTTCTCGACACCGTCGGCGGGTTCCGCCGGACCGGCGGCACCGACAAGTACGGCCGGGCCCAGTGGGTGGCCGACGGTGAGGTCAAGGCCGGAGGCCCGCTCATCGCGGACGGCTACGACGGAGTCAAGGCGATGGCCGGGACCGCGGCCCCCAAGGCCGGCCTGCCCTCCCCGGCGTTCCTGGCAGCCACCTGCTTCGACCGCGAGATCTCCGGCGCGGCCTACAAGAGCCCGGTGGAACTCGGCGAGGCCCTCGCCCGGATCATCCGCGACGAGATCGAACTGCTCATCTCCCGCGGCATCCGCCTCGTCCAGCTGAACAACTTCCGCTACGCGTCGTACCTGTTCTCCCGGGGCGGGCAGCCGCTGACCCTCGACGAGGCGATCGCCGTCGACTCCATCGCGGTCGACCTGACCGCCAAGCCCGAGGACGTCCGCATCGGCCTATGCCCGACCCACCAGGTCACCGGGACCGTGGACCGGGACGCGGCCACGCGACTGTTCGCCGGTCTGCCCGTCGACCGCTGGGTCCTGCCCTACGACAAGGGCGCCGAGGGCGAGGCGGACCTGCTGCGCGCCGTCCCCGCCGACCGCGACGCCGCCCTCGGCATCGTCGACCCGGCGACCGCCGAACTGGAGGACGTCGAGACGATCATGCAGCGGATGGACGCCGCGGCGGAGCTGAAGGACATCGAGAACATCGCCGTCAGCCCGAGCGCCGGATTCGCCGACACCGCGGGCCGCGCCGCCATCAGCGCCGACGACCAGCGCCGCAAGCTCATCCATGTGGAGACCATCGCCCGCATGTGCTGGGGCAACGAACTCTAGGTCAGGCATCCCGGCCCCTCCGCCGAGTACGCGAGGGGCCGGTTTCTGCCGAGCGCGCAATAACGGTGGTTTTGGATGCGGCCGTGCTCGCCCGTGAAAGGCTGTGCCTGGCCTGATTCCTGCGGGACCTCTTTCTGGTGAGCGCGATTTCCGGTATGCGCGTTCGGTATGCGCGTTTCGGTGTGGGCCTTTCGATGTGCGCGTTTCGGGGTGCACATTTAGGTATGGCCGTTTGGATGCGGGCGTTTCGGTGTGTCCGTTTCTGGTGTGAGCACGCGTCCGGTGTGTGTGCCCTCCCGGTGTGCGCGCTTCCGGGGTACGCGGATGGCTCCCCCGGTTTGGGTCTGCTGCGCTGCTTCATGATGTGCGCGTGCCTGGGGTCCCTTTTTTCTCGGTTTAGTGTGGTTGCTGCAGGTGGGTGGCTGAGGTGGCCTTCCGAAGGCGAGTGCGCTCGTTTCTCTTTGTTGCCGGTTACTGTCACGTTGGTTGTTGTAGTCGGTTCGGGAGGGGTGTTCTTCTGCGGGTTGGTGCGGGGTTCCGTCGAGGCGCCGCGCTCCGCGCGGCAGAAGCAGTCGGCGACGGCGAGTGGGTGGCCGGGGTCGCTGGTGATCGCGCGCGAAGCGCGCGTCTTATGGCCGCAACCCCGCGCGCGTCCGTAACCTGAGCACACATCCCCAACCCGACCGCCGCAACCAACGTGACTTCAGCCTGGTGACTGCCCGCAGTATGTGCACTTTCCCGCAGGGGCCACCTCAGCCGCCCACTTACGGCAACCACCCCAGCCCCGATAAAGCCGCGCTCAGCCACCGCAAACCGTTGGACGACCACCAGCCGGAAGGAGCGTCCTTTCTCGCGGCGTGGACCGAAGAAATGCGGTGACATTAATGTGGCGTGTCCGGATTGTCCGCCGCCATTGTCGTGATCTTCCTTTAGAATGAGGTAGCGAGTTTGGTGTTGGGAGGTGAACCCCCGTGTCCATGCCCCTCGAAGTCGTCGAAGGTCCCGAAATCGTCGGTGGCGCGCGTGAATGGGAAGACCGGGAGTGGTTCCCGCCCGGCCCGCAACTGGCCATCTGCCTATCCGGCGGGAAACAGCGCCTCGCTGATTTGACCGATGACGAACTGCTGCAGGTCGCGGCCGCCGCCCGGCGGCAGACCTCCTGGGCCCAAGCCCGCGAACTGGCCGCGATCGCCGAACTCACCCAGCGCCGCACCGCCGCCGAAGCCGACGGCGACCCCGACTACCGGATACTTTCCGCGCACGAGTCGGTCACCGAAGAAGTCGCCGCCGCGTTGACGGTCACCGGCAACGCCGCCGCGACCCTGGTCCACCTCGCCGAACAGATGACCGGCCCGCTTGCCGAGACCGGCGCGGCGCTGGAGGCCGGTCGAATCGACATGGCGAAAGCCCGCGTCATCTGCGATACCACCGACTCTCTGCCCGACCAGGTCACCGAACGCGTCCAGGCCGCCGCGCTCGAGAAGGCGTCCACCCAGACCACTGGGCAACTGCGCCGCCGCATCAAGCGGATCGTGCAGCGCCTCGCCCCCGAAGCGGTCGAGGAGCGCAGGCGGGAGGCCGTACGGCAGCGGCGGCTGGAGTTGTGGGAGACCGCGTCGGGCACCGCCGATCTGGCGCTGTGCGACCTGGCCCCCGAGGACGCCCACGGCATCTTCAACAAGATCACCGCCGCCGCGCACGGCCTGAGAAATGGCGGCGACACCCGGCCTCTCCACCTCATCCGCGCCGACCTGGCCAAACACCTCCTGAACGGCGCCCCGCTCCCCGCCGCCACCCATGCCCTCCTCACCCATGCCGCCCAACCCGAAGACAGCACCGCGGCCCTCGAAAGCACGGCGGGCGGACCGGTGGCCGGCAATGAGGTCGCGCACCGTCCGGCCGCGATGATCGACGAGCGGGCAACCCACCAGCGCGGCCATGCACCCGCCACTGAGTTCCCGGTCGCCGTCCGCAACCTGCCGGACCAGGCTGCAGGCCGCACAACGAGTGACGGACACAAGGCGACCGATGGCGGCAGGGCGGCCGAGACCACCACAAGCAGCGGAACGGCCGGGCACGACAGGTTGGACGAGACGTCCCTCGCCCACACGTCCGATCCGCTGACCAGCACTGTCGGCAACGACGCCCAGGACGCGGGCACGGCGGACTCGGTCATGCCGGGACTGGCGGCAATGGTCAACCGGCGGCTCACCCACCTACGCGATCGCACTCCCACCGCTGAACTGCCCACCGCGATCGACCGGGCGATGCGGCAGATCACCGACCGGCTCGTCCCACAACGCGACGCGCTCTGCCAGGGAGACGGCGCGCGGCACGGGCGGCCCGGCTACCGGCCACCCGCCGGCCTTCGGCGGGAGATCGAAGAGCGGCACGCCACCTGCGTGTTCCCCACCTGCAACCAAGCCTCACACCGCTGCGATTTGGACCACACGGTGCCCTGGCGGCCGGGAATCACCTGCCGCTGCAATCTGGCCCCACTCTGTAGGCGCCACCATCGACTCAAACAGACCCCGGGCTGGAAACTCCACCACATCTGGCCTGGACTTCTGGTGTGGACCACCCCGGCCGGGGCCTGGTACATCATCCGCCCCGACCGCCAGTAAGGGCCATCCCGCCGCGCCCACCGGGCCCGACGTATCTCGCAGGTGTGCCGCGCTGGGGTGGCTGCTCTAGCGGTACGCCCCGGTGACCGCCGGCGCATCCGTCCACGTCCGCCACCCCTCAGTCCACACACTGCCGCGCCTCCGAACCGATCAGCGCGTGACCCGCCTCAGTCCCCTTTGCAGGACCCAAGACCACCACTTGCGCCGAGTCCCCACCCAGAGCTCATCATCCAGCGGCTCCGTCAGCAGGTCATGAACCGAGTCGGCCGCAGCCGTCAACGCCTCAGCGCGGCCCGCAAGCATCGCCGCTTCCCGCAACTTGCCTTGCGCAGCGGCCTCTAGCGCACGTTGTTCCTGCTCGGCGGCCTGCACAAGCCACCCATCCGCCTCCGACACGGTCAGCGCCAAAGCCGCCCACAGCCGGAACGCACCTCGCTGACTCACCTGACAGCCTTCCGCGCTCGGTCTCTCTCCCGACTCACCGTGACGCCCCTGGTCACAGAGATATGCGCGCCCAAATCCACTTCCCGCGCGGTTCGGTCTTGCGCACCCGGCACTCGGACGACAGCGCCTCGACGATCGGAAGCCCCCGGCCGCCCGTACCCCACCTGGAGCACGAGGCCAAGGCGTCTCACCCGAAGATCTGGGAACTCGGCTGGATTCCCGGCCTGTTCCAGACGGACGGCTACGCCCGAGCGATGTTCGAGGCGTCCGGCGTTGAGGACGTTGAGGAAGGCGTGGCGGCACGCATCAGCCGCCAGACGTGTCTGGACCGCAAGCCAAGGCCCCGGATTTGGGTGATCCTGGATCAAGGCGTGCTCGATCAACCCGTCGGTGGACCGGCGATCATGAGGGAACAACTCGCCCACCTGATTGAGCTAGCCAGCCAGTCCAACATCACCGTGCGAATCGTTCCAAGGGAGGTGGGTGCCCATGTCGGTCGAGACGGCTCGTTCAAGATCATGACCGTGGACGGCGCCGACGTGGTCTACACAGTCGCGCAGGGCTGCGGGCGGCTGGTCCAGGATGCGGCTGAGATATCCTCATATCGGGTCTGGTACGACCTCATTGGGGACGTAGCTCTACCCAAAGACGCATCATTGCGCCTGCTCATAGACACCATGGAGCGGTATTCATGACTATCTGGAGGAAGTCCAGCCGTAGCGGTAGTGCCACGACTCAGTCCGACTGCGTCGAGGTTGCGCAGTTCAACGGAGCCGTTGGTCTGCGGGACAGCAAGGCTCCGGAGTCTGGTCACCTCACTCTGTCGCCCGCCGACTTCGCCGAGTTGATCGCTCGTGTGAAGCTTCGCGACTTGGACCTCTAACCGTACGAGGCCAGGACGTTGGTTACGCCTGCGAGTGGTCGCCATGCGTGAGTCGCTGGCGTTTTTAGCGCCAGGGGTCGAGGGCGTGCTTGCCGCGGGTCTGGCCCGCTTCGAGTTGCTGCAGCACCGCCGGGCCCTCGGCTAGGGGGTGAACCTGGGGGGTGCCAGGCGGGTACACGCCTTGGGCGAGGAGTGCCTCGATCTCGACGAGCAACGATCGATAGAGGGACGGGACCGCGGCCGCCAGCGCGCCGATGTGCAGGCCCTTGACCTGGACCTGGTGGGTGAAGATCAGGTCGTGCGTGCTGAGGCCGGCGTCGCCGGAGGCGGCACCGAACACGACGACGCGTCCGGTGAAGGGTTTGGTGACCGCCAGGCTGGTCCCGAACGTGGCCTGTCCCACCGATTCCAGGACCAGGTCGACACCGCCGGTCAGGCGGGTGATCTCCTTGGCCAGATCGGGGCGTCGGCCGTCCAGGAGCTCGTCGGCGCCAAGCGCTTTGACGGTGTCGTGCTTGGCCGGTGACGCCGTCGCGATCACGCGCGCACCGTAGTGCTGAGCAAGGCGGACGGCGGCCTGCCCCACCCCTCCCGCCGCAGCATGGACGAGCACCACGTCACCCGTCTTGATCTCGCCCAGCGGCTTCAATGCCGCCAAGGCGGTGACCCAGTTCAGCACCAGGCCGAGAGCTTCGACGTCGCTCCAGCCGGAGGGCACGGGGAGAACACCCGCGGCAGGCATCGTCATGTACTGCGCGAAGGCGCCCGGGCCGGTGCCGAGGACGTGGGTGCCGAAGTGAAATGGGCTCTCGACATCCGGACCGACACCCGCTATCTCGCCGACAGCTTCGAAGCCCGCCACGTAGGGCGCCTGCGGGCCACCCCCGTAGGTCCCATGCGTCTGCATGACGTCCGCGAAGTTGACCCCTGCGGCGCCCACGCGGATCAGGTACTCGCCAGGCCCCGGGGTGGGGCGGAGCTGATCGGTCGTGAGGACCAGGTCCTTCGGGCCCCGATGTGACCGCTGGACCAGTGCTCGTACCGTCTGTTCAGCAGCGTGCTGCTCGTTGATCTCCATGCGCCGAACGTAGGAGTCTCACACTTACGTCAAGGTCAAGCGGCGGGTCACAGATCCGGGCAACGAGCTTCCCGCAGGTAAGCGTCGAGTGCCGCCTGTTGATCGCTGAGAACGGTGATACGCGCAGCGAGTCGATCGCGATAGCTCTGCACCTCATGCAGGAACTGGGAGCCCACCACATCCGCGCCGCCGTCAGGGTCGTCAGTGAGGCCGGGCAGAACTTTTCGGACCAACCTCACGGGCAGCCCGGACTCCAGCAGCGAGCGGATGACGACCACCCGGTCGATGGTGGACTGGCAGTAGTCGCGGAACCCATTGCTGCAACGACCGGGGACGATCAAGCCCTCATCCTCATAGTGCCGCAACGACCGCGCACTCACGCCGCTGACTTCGGAAGCCTCACTGATCTTCATGCCTGGAGGCAACGTCCAGGCCCGCCGCGAACTTCCAGCTCAGGCGTCAACAACCCCATGTCCCGCAACATCTGACCCTCGCTGGTCCCCTCACTGTGTCGCTCGCCGACTTCGCCTAGCTGATCGCCCGTGTGAAGCGGGACGAATCGGAACTCTGACCTTGGCGAAGTGGCTGGAACTCCCTCGGGGCTGCAGCTGCCATCGGATGTGCCCCGGGCAGCCTGTCCTACGATGCGGGCACGTCCTGCTTCGGAGAGGGAGGCCATGGGCTATCGGGAACGACGGGTCGAACTGATCGCCAAGCGGGCCGCACCGCACCTGGAGCCAGGCGAGCAGATCCAGACGGGATTCATCGCGCAGACCGGTTGGTGGATCTTCACCGCGCCGGTGGCGACGTTCGTTGCCACCGACCGCGCGATCCTGATCGTGGGACGCGACGGCGTACAGCGCATGCCCCGTGACTTCCGCTTCGGTGAGCCGAGCGGGCTGTACCACCAGATCGAACTCGACCGCACGTACAAGGTTCACCGGCAGTACTACCCGGAGCTCACAGCCGCCGACGAGGCACTGCGCGGAATGCGGGACCGCGGCAACTCGCCAGAGAGCGAGCAACGCTGAACCCGGCTCTCAACTCGGCGCAGCCGGCCGCCAAGGCCGCGATCACAGAGATCTACGATCGTGTGGAACGTCCGCTGTTGTTCCTCGACGTCGACGGGCCGCTCCTTCCCTTCGGTGAGGACCCGCAGCGCGAATCGAGGTACGTTGCACCAGACTCCCGTTTGGCGCAACTCAATCCCCAGATGGGGTTCCGGCTGGCGGCGCTGCCATGCACACCGGTCTGGGCTACCAGCTGGGAAGACGAGGCGAACACCGAGATAGCCCCCCGGATCGGGCTGCCGACGCTGCCGGTCGTGAAGTGGCCGGAGTCATCCGACGAGCATGACCGCGAGGACCGGTGGTTCGGGCTCTGCTGGAAGACCCGGACCCTGGTGAACTGGGCCGATGGACGCCCGTTCGCCTGGGTCGACGACGAGATCACCGACGCCGATCGGGACTGGGTGTCCGCCCACCACCGCGGCCGATTTCTCCTCCACCATGTCCGGCCGTTCCGCGGACTCACCGACGAGGACTTCGCAGCCCTCGACAAATGGCTACGGGCAGCGTGATGATCTTGTGTCAGTGTTTGGGGTCGGGTGGTGGGGCCTCGTCCTTTTCGTAGAGGTGGCAGGCGGTTCGGGTGCCGTCGGTGAGTTTCTGCAGGACGGGGGTTCTCGTGTGGCAGATGTCCATGACTCTCGCGCAGCGGTTGCGGAACGAGCAGCCCGTCTCGCCGCGCTCGATCGGCAGGGTTCCGTGGCGGTTCGGCTCGTAGTTCGTCCGGCGTGAGCGGCGCTGCTCGCGGCCGTCGGGGCGGGTGGACGGGCTGGCGGCCAGCAGGGCGCGGGTGTACGGGTGCTTCGGCGAGTCGAAGAGGGCGTGCACGGAGGCGAGTTCCACGAGCCGGCCGGCGTGCATGACGGCGATGCGCTGGGAGAGGTGACGGACGATGCGGAGGTCGTGGGCGATGAACAGGTAGCTCATCCCCGTCGATTCCTGGAGGTCGGCGAGGAGGTTGATGATCTGGCTCTGCGTCGACACGTCGAGGGCGCTCACCGCCTCGTCGCAGATGACCAGGCGTGGATCGAGGGCGAGGGCGCGGGCGATGGACACTCGTTGGCGTTGGCCTCCCGACAGTTCGGCGGGGTAGCGGCTCAGGTGGGCTCGGGACAGGCCGACCCGCTCGAACGCCTCGGCCGCGGCGGCGGTGCGTTCCGCGCGGTCGCCGAGGCCGTGGCGGCGCAGGGGGACCGTCACCGCCTGGGAGACGGCGTGGCGCGGGTTGAGTGAGGACATCGGGTCCTGGAACACCGCCTGGACGGCGCGCCGGTAGGTCAGCGGCGTCTGGCGGCCCAGCGCGGTCACGTCGAGCCCGTCGAAACGGATCGTGCCGCTCGTGACGTCGACAAGGCGCAGTAGGGCCCGCCCGACCGTGCTCTTGCCCGATCCGGATTCGCCGACGAGACCGAGCGTTTCGCCTGGGCGCAGGTCGAAGCTCACCGAGTCGACGGCCTTGACCAGCTGTCGGCGCAACTGCATCGCCCGGCCCGACTCGTAGCCCACCGTCAGTTCGCGGACGTCGAGGAGTCGCCCTTCAGTGCCTTTCACCGATCATCACCTCCAGGGTGAGGTCTTTCGCACGCAGGCAGCGCACGTCCCCGGTGATCGGGACGGGGTGCTTCATGCACTCCTCGCGGGAGAAGGCGCAGCGGTTCGCGAAATGGCAGCCGGACGGCCACTCACCCGCGAGCGGGACGCCGCCGGGGATCGTCGGCAGGCGATGCATCTCGGTCTCGGCGGAGGGGTCCGAGGCCAGGAGCGCGGCGGTGTAGGGGTGGCGTGGTCCGTCGAACAGCTCCCGCACGTCGCCCACCTCCACGATCTGGCCCGCGTACATGACGGCGGCCCGGTCACAGCTCTCGGCCACGACACCGAGATCGTGGGTGATCATGAGGATGGCCATGTCGAGTTCGTCCCGCAGGCCGAGCAGCAGGTCGAGCACCTGGCCTTGGGTCGTCACGTCGAGGGCCGACGTGGCCTCGTCGGCTATCAGGAGGCGGGGTTCGGCTGCAAGGGCCATGGCTATCGCGACTCGCTGGGCCATTCCGCCGGAGAACTGGTGCGGGTAGTCGTCGAGGCGGCGTTTCGGGTTCTCGACGCCGACGCGGTCGAGGAGTTCGGCGGCCCTTTCCCGGGCGGCCGACCGCGACATGTCGAAATGGACGCGCAGCGGCTCGCTGAGCTGCCGGCCGACCGTGTGGACGGGTGACAGGGCGGTCATCGGGTCCTGGAAGACGACGGAGATGCCGCGCCCGCGGACGGTGCGCAGTTCCCGTTCGGGAAGCCCGGCGATGTTCCGGCCGTCGAGCAGGACCGAACCGGACGAGAGTCGTGTGGCGGGCGGCAGGAGGTTGAGCACCGAGCGGGCGAGCATCGACTTTCCCGAACCGGACTCGCCGACCAGGCCGACCACTTCTGCGCGGCGGATCGAGAGCCAGACGTCCTGTACCAGGGGGATGGGTTCGCCCGAGGTCCCGTCCAGGTCGACGGTCACGCCCTGGACGTCCAGGACCGCACCGGTTCCGGCCGGTGCCTTCACCGCGACGTCCTTGGCCACGGCCGGGCGCCGCTCGGTCCGGCGGCGGGCGGCGGGCTTGCGGCGGGTGCCCGCCAGCACGTCGTTGACGCCGTCGCTGAGGACGTTGAACGCGAACACGGTCACGATGATCGCCAGTCCCGGCGGGAAGGCCAGGAAGGGCTGCCGGGCCTGCTCGTCCGCGGCGACGCTGAGCATCCCGCCCCAGCTCGGCACGCCCGTCTCGAGTCCGAGGCCGAGGAAGCTCAGCGCCGACTCCACCACGGCAGCCGCGCCCATGAACATGGCGGCCTGCACGATCAGCGGCCCGGCGAGGTTCGGCAGCACCTGCCGGAACATGATCTCGGGGGTGCGCAGGCCCGCGACACGGGCGGCGTCGAGGTACACCTTCTCCCGTTCGGCGAGCGTCACGGCGCGCGTCGTCCGCGCGAAGGTCATGCAGAACATCAGCCCGATCGCCAGCATGAGCGTGCCGAGGCCGCGGCCGAGGATCGCGATGACGGCGAAGCCGAGCAGGATGCCCGGCAGCGCTTCGGAGACGTCGATCGCCCGGGAACCGAGCCGGTCCCACCAGCCGCCGAAGTAGCCGAGCAGCAGTCCCAGGGGCACGCCGATCGCCATCGCGATGCCGACCGAGCCGAACGCCACCAGCAGCGAGACCCTGGCGCCGTACAGCAGCCGGCTGAGCGTGTCGCGTCCGAGTTCGTCGGTGCCGAGCAGGTGGTCCGCCGAGGGGCCCCGGAGAATCTCGGCGTAGTTCTGCTCCAGGGGGCTGTGCGGGGCGATGAGCGGGGCGGCGGCCGCCAGCGCGATCAGCACCAGCAGGAACGCCGCGGTCCCCAGCGTCACGGGACGGCGCGCGATGCGCCGCAGCATCCCGGGGGAGGACGGGGCGGGCGCGGTCTTGGCTCCCGCCTTCAGGGGATCGCTCATTGCGGACGCACCTTTGGATCGAGGAGGCCGTAGCCCACGTCGATGAGCAGGTTCAGCATGATGACGAGGCAGGCGATCAGCAGGACACCGCCCTGGATGACGGGGAAGTCCTTGCCGACCACGCTCGTCAGGAGGAGGTTGCCGACCCCGGGGAACGCGAAGACCGCCTCCACGACGAAGCTGCTGCCGAGCAGGATGCGGAAACTGAACCCTGCCGTCGCCAGCACCGGGACCATCGTGTTCTTGAGCGCGTAGCGCAGGATGATGCGCCTGCGCGGTACGCCCGCGGCGGTCAGGGTGTCGATGTAGGGGGAGGCGAGCGCCTGAACCATCGCGGTGCGCGTCTGGCGGGCGATCATCGCGGCGGTGCCGATGCCGAGCGCGACCGAGGGCAGGATCAGCCCCCGCAGCCATGCCGACGGGTCCTCGGTGAAGGGCGTGTAGGCGACCACGGGCACCCACCCCAGTTCGATGGCGAACAGGAGCGAGAGGACCATGCCGAACCAGAACTCCGGGATGGCCAGCCCGACGGACGTCGCCGCCCCGATGATCCGGTCGGGAAGACCGGACCGCACACCGGCGAGCACACCGAGGCCGATTCCGATCACCAGGGAGACGACCATCCCCCCGAAGGTCAGCGAGAGTGTGGCGGGCATGCGCTCCAGGATCAGGTCCGTGACCGGCAGCGACAGCGCGTAGGAGATGCCGAGGTCGCCACCGAGGAGGTTCCAGAACCATTCGGTCAGACGTTCGAGGGCCGGCCGGTCGAGGCCGAGTTGCGCCTCCACCTCCCGGATCCGCTCCGGTGTCGCG
The DNA here is from genome assembly GCF_052245875.1 of Actinomadura sp. 3N407. Classification (NCBI taxonomy): domain Bacteria; kingdom Bacillati; phylum Actinomycetota; class Actinomycetes; order Streptosporangiales; family Thermomonosporaceae; genus Actinomadura; species Actinomadura sp. 3N407. The sequence continues at coordinate 210,653 of NZ_JBQQBP010000008.1, read as the reverse complement.
CCGGCGCCGAGGATGGCCGCCGCCGGGCTGCCCGGAATGAGGTAGGTCAGCGAGAAGACCAGGAGCGACACGGCCACCAGTTGCGGCACGGCGAGGACGAGGCGGTACGCGATGAGCTTCCTCATCGGCGATCCCGCCCCGCCGCCCGTCGCGTGATCATCGCTCGTCGCGTGATCACCACTGGCTACTCACCCTTCGGCCGGAGGTTCTTGTAGTCGACCATGTGCGCCTCCCAGGGCTGCGAGGGCGCCTTGACTCCGTCCACGCGCTTGGACTGCCATGCGATCAGCTCGTCGCCCGCGACGTGGCCGCAGGTCAGCGCCTCGTCGTAGACGATGCGCGTGACCTCTCCCCAGAGCTTGCCGGCCTCGGAGGAGGTGCCCGCCTTGATGGCGGCGTCGGCCGCGCTCTTGAGCTCCTCGCTCTCGGCGCCCGACGGGTTGCCGGGCGCGTCGGCGGCGAACCACGCCTTGTACCAGTCGTAGGCGGTGAGCTCGTCGTTGCTGCCGAGCCCGAGCGCGTACTTGCCGCTGTTCCACGTCGAGAAGAACTGCGGAGGCGGCGCGACCTGCACCTTGATCTCCATGCCGATCTGGGGCGTGTACGACGCTGCGGAGTCGGGTTTCGGCGTCTGGCGCAGGACCTCGCCCTTCGACCGCGCCCGCGTGCTGACCGACTCGGCCGTCCTGCTGCGGGAGCGGGCCGCGGAGATCGCCGCCGCGGTCGTCACCGAGAACGGCAAGACGCTCGCCGAGGCCGGCGGCGAGGTGCGGAAGGCCGCCGACTTCCTGGAGTACTACGCCTCCAGCGCCCGCGGCGGCTACGGGGACCTGCTGCACGACGCCCGCCCCCAGACCCGCGCCGCGTTCCAGCGGGAGCCGGTCGGGATCGTCCTCGCGATCACGCCGTGGAACGATCCGTTGCTGACCCCGGCGCGCAAGCTCGCCCCCGCCCTCGCGGCCGGAAACGCGGCGGTGCTGAAGCCCGCGACGGAGACGCCGGGATCGGCGCTGCACTTCGCGCGGGCCCTGCACGACGCAGGCCTCCCCGCCGGGGTGCTGAACGTCGTCACCGGGCGGACGTCGGAGATCTCCGGCGCGCTGCTGGACGACCCGCGGATCGCCGCGGTCACCTTCACCGGCGGCAACGAGGTCGGTGAGCGGCTGCGGGTGCGGTTCGCCGCGCGCAACGTCCGGTTCCAGGCGGAGATGGGCGGCAAGAACGCCTCGGTCGTCCTCGCGGACGCCGACCTGGAGGCCGCGGCCGCGGGCGTCGTCGCCGCCTCGTTCGGGCAGGCCGGGCAGCGCTGCACCGCCACCAGCCGGGTGCTGGTCGAACGCGCGGCCTACGCGCGGTTCGTCGAGATCCTGCGGGTGCGGGTCGCCGAACTGCGGCTCGGCCCCGGCACGTCCCCCGGGACGGTGGTCGGCCCGCTCGTCAGCCCGTCCCACCGCGACGGCGTCCTCGACGACATCGCCCGCGCCGTCAAGCAGGGGGCGCGCGTCGAGGCGGGCGGGGACGCGCCGGACTCCGGCGAACTCGCCCACGGCTGCTACGTCAGCCCGACGGTCCTGGCGGACGTCACGCCGGACATGGACATCTGGCGGCACGAGGTGTTCGGCCCCGTGCTCGCGCTGCGCCCGGTCGACGGCCTGGACGAGGCGATCGAGGCGGTCAACGACTCCGACTTCGGTCTCGCCGCCGCCGTGTTCACCCGGAACCTGAACGCCGCCTACCGGTTCATCGACGAGGTCGACTGCGGCCAGGTCGCGGTCAACACCACGACCTCCGGCTGGGACGTCCACCACCCCTTCGGCGGGTTCCGCGACTCCGGCTCGCCGTTCAAGGAGCAGGGGTCCGAGGCGCTGCGCTTCTACACCCGCGTCAAGACGTACGCGATCAACTTCGGGGTATGAACGCCCGGTCCGGCGCGGGGCATTTCGCAGGGGCACGACGAATGAACGGAAACGTGTATGGCTGACGAGGTCACCGGCATTGTCGGGGCGGGCATCATCGGGCTCGCGATCGGCCGGGAGATCACCCGGCGGCGTCCGGGGACACGGGTCGTCGTGCTGGAGAAGGAAGACCGCGTCGCCGTTCACCAGACGGGGCACAATTCCGGTGTCGTGCACGCGGGCATCTATTACAAGCCCGGCAGCCTCAAGGCGGAACTGTGCACGCGCGGCAAGTCGATGCTGCAGGAATACTGCGCCGAACGGGGGATTCCCTACGACGAGTGCGGCAAGCTCGTCGTCGCCGTCGACGAGGACGACGTGGCCCGCCTCGACGACCTGGAGGCCCGCGCCGACGTGAACGCCGTCCCCGGCATGCGGCGGCTGGACGCGGCGGGCATCCGCGAGATCGAGCCGTACGCCACCGGCCTGGCGGCGCTGCACTCCCCGCACACCGCCATCACCGACTACACGCGGATCGCCCGGTCGTTCGCCGACGACATCATCGGCGCGGGCGGCGAGGTGCGGCTCTCCTTCCCCGTCACCGGCATCGACACCGCCGGGGACGGGCTGGAGGTCGCCTCCGGCGAGGACACCGTGCGGGTCGACAACCTGATCATCTGCGCGGGCATCCACACCGACGTCGTCGCCGGCCTCGCGGGCGACGGCCCCGGGCCGCGGATCATCCCGTTCCGGGGCGAGTACATGACCATCACCCCGGCGAAGACGCACATGGTCCGCGGCCTCATCTACCCGGTCCCCGATCCGCGCTACCCCTTCCTCGGCGTGCACTTCACCCGGCGCGTGTCCGGCGACGTCGAGGTCGGGCCCAACGCCGTCCTCGCCCTGGCCCGCGAGGGGTACCGCCGCTCGGACGTGTCGCTGCGGGACCTGCGCGGCATCGCCGGCTGGCGCGGCTCCTGGCGCATGGCGCGGCGGCACTGGCGCACCGGCGTCCGGGAGATGCACGGGTCCCTGTCCAAGCGCGCCTACATGAAGGCGGCACGGCGGTACGTGCCGGACATCGCCGCCGGCGACGTCGTCCGGGCCGGGGCGGGGGTGCGCGCCCAGGCCCTCGACCGCGACGGCGGACTCGTGGACGACTTCCGCGTCCACCGGCTCGGCCGGGTCACCGCCGTCCGCAACGCACCGTCACCGGCGGCGACCTCGTCCATGGCCATCGCCGAGTACATCATCGACGTCATCGAAGGAAAGAAAAAAGCCTGACGACCGCCGCGATTCATGCAACAAGCGATTGCGCGGCACGGACTCCACAAAACCGGACCACCGCCTTACCGTAAGAATTGCATTCCAGGCAAAATGCCTCAATAAATGCCCCAATGGAAACGGAGCATGCCATGTTCGTCGTCGATTCACAGGTCCACATCTGGAAGGAAGAGACGCCCGACCGGCCGTGGGTTCCCGGAGCCCGCGAGCGGATCCGGCTCAACGGCCACCGCGAGGACCCCTTCAGCCACGAGGAGTGCCTCGCCCTCATGGACGAGGCCGGCGTCAACCGCGCGCTCATCCTCCCCCCGTCCTGGGAGGGCAACCGGATCGACTACTCCCTGGAGGCCTGCGAGGCCCACCCCGAGCGCTTCGGGATCATGGCCCGCATCCCCCAGGACGACCCGGTCGAGGGCACGGCGATGCTGAAGGACTTCGCCCAGAACCCCTACATCAAGGGCACCCGCCTGACCTTCCACCGGCCCCAGGACCGCAACTGGATGATCGACGGCACCAACGACTGGTACTGGCCGGTCGCCGAGGAGCTGGGCATCCCCACCATGGTGCACGCGCCGATCTGGAAGGCCGAGCTCGGCACCATCGCCGCGAAGCACCCCGGCCTGAAGATCATCATCGACCACATGGGCATCATGGCCCGCTGCGTGGACGACGCGATCGGCTACTGGGTGCAGGAGACGGCGGACCTGCACGAGCACCCCAACATCTACGTCAAGGTGTCCGCCCTGCCGGGCTACTCGACCCAGCCGTTCCCGAACCTCAACATCGAGAAGTACGTGCGGGAGATGGTCGACAAGATGGGCTCCCGGCGCTGCTTCTGGGGCACCGACATCACCCGCCTCCTCGGCCACGGCCTCACCTACACCGACACGATCGAGCAGTTCACCAAGCACTTCGACTTCACCGCCGAGGAGCTGGAGTGGATCATGGGCAGGGGCATCTGCGAGGTCCTCGACTGGCCGATCGAAGGCTGAGAGACCTCCATGCCGAACACTGGCCGATCCGACACGGGCCGATCCGACACGGGCCGATCCAACACGGGCCGATCCAACACGGGCCGACCGAGTACAGGCCGATCCAACACGGGCGAGTCGCGCCGCGCTGATGGCGGGGACGCCGTCATCAGCGCGTTCAACGCCATCGGATCCGACTTCATCTTCTCCTCGCCGGGCTCGGAGTGGGCACCGGTCTGGGAGTCGCTGGCGCGGCGCCATCGTGACGGACTGCCCTGCCCGAAGTACCTCGACCTGACGCACGAGACGGTCGCGGTCGGCATGGCCACCGGCTACGGCCTGGTGACCCGCCGGCCCCAGGGCGTCCTGCTGCACGCCGGCCCCGGCCTGCTGCAGGGTTCGATGGCCGTCCACGGTGCCCTGCTGGCGGGGGTTCCGATGGTCGTCGCGTCGTCGGAGTCCAGCACCTACGGCGACGGGGGCGGGCCCGACCCGGGCGGCCAGTGGTACCGCAATCTGTCGGTCGTGGGCGGCCCACACCAGATGGCGCAGCCGTGGGTGAAGTGGGCCAACCAGGTGGGCGACGTGTCGGTTCTGCCGGGCATGGTGACGCGCGCCGCCGAGTTCGCCGTGCGGGCTCCGGCGGGACCGGTCTACCTCAACGTCCCCCTGGAAGTCCTGCTGGACCCGTGGGACGAGCGCGAGCCGAAGCAGCTCGCGCCCAGAGGTACGACGGTCAGCGCGCCCGAGGACATCGAGGCGGTCCTCGGGCTGCTGGCGGACGCGGAGAACCCGGTGATCGTCACCGAGACCGCGGGCCGCGAGGCCGGCGGGACGGCGGCGCTCACCGACTTCGCCGAGACGCTCCAGATCCCCGTGATCGAGCCAGGCGGCTCGACTGTGTGCACCAACTTCCCCCGGACGCACACCCTGCACGCCGGCGGCGACATCGGCCCTACATGGACACCGCGGACCTGATCCTGCTGGTGAACTGCCGGGCCCCTTTCTACCCGCCGAGCAGGCGTCCGGCCAGGGCGAAGATCGTCGTGATCGACGACGTCCCGCAGCGCCCGCACATGGCCTACCAGGTCCACCACGCCGACCGTCACCTCGAAGGGGGCGTCGCCGCGACGCTCCGCGAACTGGCCCGGCGGGCCCGGGACGAGGGCGTGGCGAGCGACGACCGGGTGGCGCCCCGGCGCGAGGCGCAGCGGGCGCGGCACGCGTCCGACGCGGCGGCGCTGGAGGACGCCGAGGCCCGCGCGGCCGAGGCCGACGGGATCGACCCGATCCGCGTCGCCGTCGCGCTCCGCGAGCTGCTCGCCGCCGCCGACCCCATCGTCGTGGACGAGACCATCACCCACAGCCGGTTCGTCAAGCGCCACCTGCCGCGCAGCACCCCCGACTCCTACTTCTACGTGCAAGGAGGCCTCGGCCAAGGGATCGCCGTCGCGATGGGGGTCAAGCTCGCCGCACCCGACCGGCCGGTCGTCCTCACCGTGGGCGACGGGTCGTTCATGTACAACCCGATCGTCCAGTCGCTCGACGCCTCCAGGGCGTACGGGATTCCCCTGCTGATCGTCATCTTCAACAACCGCGAGTACCTGTCGATGAAGATGAACCACCTGCGGTTCTACCCGGAGGGCGCGGCGGTGGAGACCGGCGAGTTCCTCGGCGTGGACCTGGCCGGGCAGCCCGAGTTGGCCCGGTTCGCCGAGCCGTTCGGCATGCACGCCGAGACGGTCGGGCACGCCGGGGAACTCGTGCCCGCGCTGGACCGGGCGATGAAGTCCGTCCGCGGCGGGACGACCGCCATCGTCAACATCTCCGTTTCCCGCTGACCACAGAGTTCCCTGCTGATCACAAAGGTCCCGCTGACCACAAGATTCCCGCTGACCACACCGTCTCCGGCTGACCCGGAAAATCGGAGCATCACTCATGCCACCAGCACCGAAAGTCGTGGTACCCGCCAAGGAGCTGTCGGGGTTCGTCACGGACCTGTTCGTCCGCGCGGGCGTCGGGCCCGAGCACGCCGCCACGCTCACCGACGTCCTGATCTGGGCGAGCCTGCGGGGCGTCGATTCCCACGGTGCCTCGCGGGTGCCCCGCTACCTGGAAATGTTCGAGTCCGGGGTCGCGAACGCCGCCCCCGACATCCGGGTCGTGTCCGAGGCCGCCGCGTCCGCCGTCGTGGAAGCCGACCGCGCGCCCGGACCCGTCGCGCTGACCGTCGCCGCCGACGAGGCGGTGAACCGGTCCCGCGCCAACGGGATCGGCGCCGTGGGCGTGCGCGGCACCGTCCACACCGGGGCGATCGGCTACTACACGTCCCGGATCGCCGAGGCGGGCCTCGTCGGCATCGGGTTCGTGGCCGGAATGCCGAACATGAGCTACACCGGCGTCAAGGGCGCCGCCGTGGCGACCAGCCCGCTTTCGGTGGCGGTGCCCGCCGAGGGGCACGTCCCGGCGCTGCTCGACATGGCGACCGCCCAGATCGCCCTCGGCAAGATCGCCCAGTTCCGCAACGCGGGCAAGATCCTCCCCGAGGGCGCGGCGGCCACCGCCGACGGCGTTCCCACGACCGATCCGAACGTCGCCAAGATGCCGCTGCCGCTCGGCGGCGCCAAGGGCGCGGGCATGTCGCTGATGTTCGAGCTGATCACCAGCGTGCTGCTCGGCGCGCCGATCCTGTCGTCGTTCCACGGCGACGACCCGGCGGGCCGCAAGCACCGGCAGAACGCCCTGCTCATCGCCCTCGACCCGGCCGCGTTCGGCGGGGACGGGTTCGCGGCGGCGGCCGGGACGACGCTGGAGACGCTCAAGGGCCTGCCCCGCGCGGACGAGGACACCGAGATCGTGTACCCGGGCGAGCGCAGCGCGGCGACCGCGCGGGCCCGCGCCGCCAAGGGCGTCCCGGTCGCGGCGAAGGTGTGGAACGAGCTCCGGGCGGCCGCGGACAAGCTCGGGGTGACGCCTCCCCAGCCCGCCGGCTGACACGGGCGACTACTGAGAGAGGTTTCATTGGCAGAACGTCCAGCGAAGCGAGAACGTCAGGGACGTCCGGGACGCAGGAATCCGCGGATCAGGAACGCGCAGGTGCGCAGCGTCGAGCGCGTCACCCCGCACATGATCCGGCTCGTGGTGGGCGGGGCTGGCATGGGGGATTTCGGTGCGGACCAGTACACCGACCACTACATCAAGCTCCTGTTCCCGGTCGAAGGGGTCGCCTACCCGGAGCCGTTCGACCTGCAGCGGATCCGGGAGCGGCTTCCGCGTGACCAATGGCCGAGCATGCGCACCTACACCGTGCGCCGCTGGGACGCCGCCGCCCGCGAGCTGACCGTCGACGTCGTGTACCACGGCGACGAGGGCCTCGCCGGCCCGTGGGCCGCGCGGGTGCGGCCGGGCGACGACGTCCGCTTCACCGGGCCGGGCGGCGGTTACGCTCCCGACCCGGACGCGGACTGGCACCTGCTGGCGGGCGACGAGTCCGCGCTCCCCGCCATCGCCGCCTCCCTGGAGCGGCTGCCGGTAGGGGCGCGTGCCCATGTCTTCGTCGAGGTCAGCGGCCCCGAGGAGGAGCAGCAGCTGGGGACGTCCGGCGACGCGTCCATCACCTGGCTGCACCGGAACGGCTCCCCGCCCGGAGACGCTCTCGTGCGCGCGGTCACCGACCTCGAATTCCCGTCCGGTACCCCGCAGGCGTTCGTGCACGGCGAGGCCGGTTCCGTGAAGGAACTCCGGCGGCTCCTGCTCCGCGAGCGCGGCGTTCCCCGCGATCGCGTGTCCATCTCCGGCTACTGGCGGCTCGGCCATGACGAGGACGGCTGGCAGGCCGCCAAACGGGACTGGAACCGCCAGGTCGAGGAGGAACAGGACGGCCGTTGACACCCTCCCCCGGCGAATAGGGTGCGGGGATGACCGATCATCCGAGGCCGTCGCACCGAGCGCGTGAACTCGTTCGGGGTGCCTACGACGTGCACATCCATGTGGCGCCCGACGTGATGGAACGCCGCATCGACGACCTCGCGCTCGCGCCGAGGTTCGCGGAGGCGGGCCTGGCCGGATTCGTGCTGAAGTCGCACTATTTCCCCACTGCGGAGCGCGCCGCCGTGGTCCGCGCCGCCGTCCCCGGGTTCGGCGCGGTCGGCGCGATCACCCTGAACGGCTCGGTCGGCGGCATGAACCCCGTCGCGGTGGAACTCGCCGGGCGCGCCGGGGCGCAGTTCGTCTGGCTGCCGACCGTCGACAGCGCCAACCAGCGCGCATGCACGTCGCATGATCCCGAGGGCGCGCGTCCGCCGATGTGGGCGCGGCTCCAGGACGAGCTGCGGGCCGAGGGCATGGCGGCCGACCCCGTGGACGTCGTCGACGGGGACGGGCGGGTCACCGGCGCCACCCGGCAGGTGCTCCACGTGATCGCCAAGCACGACATGACGCTGGCGACGGGCCACCTCGGCACGGCGGAGATCGCCGCCGTCGTGGACGCGGCCGTCGCGGCGGGGGTGCGCCGCATCGTCGTCACCCACCCCGAGTTCACCTCCCAGCGGGTCGGGGTGGACCGGCAGCGGGAACTCGCGGCGAAGGGCGCCCTGATGGAACGCTGCTTCACCACCCCGTACACCGGCAAAGTCTCCTGGGACGTCTGGCTGGACAACATCAGGGCCGTGGGCCCCGAGCACTCCGTCCTGTCCAGCGACCTCGGCCAGCCGTTCAACCCTCCCGTCGAGGACGGCCTGGCCCTGATGGCCGACCGCCTACTGGCCGAGGGCTTCACCGAAGACGACATCCGCCTAATGGCGGTCCGCAATAGCCGCTGGCTGGCAGCCGCCGGCGACGACCACCCCTAGACCCCCGAACAACGTTCACTCGCGGCGTGTCGCCCTTATGGCCTCCTCCATGAGGGCGACACGCCGCAAGTCAAGGGATGAGCACGCCGGGGTTGAGGATGCCGGCCGGGTCCAGGGCGGACTTCGCGGCGGTCAGCGCGGCGGCGAACGGCTCCGGGCGCTGGCGGTCGTACCAGGGACGGTGGTCGCGGCCGACCGCGTGATGGTGGGTGATCGTGCCGCCGTTCGCGGCGATCGCCTCGGACACGGCGGCCTTGATCTCGTCCCACTGGGCGACGGTGCCGCCCCAGCGGCCGGGCGCGTACACCCCGAAGTACGGCGCCGGACCATCCGGGTAGACGTGGGTGAACCGGCAGGTCACCACGCCGCCGCCCGCGATCTCGTGGACCGCCCGCCGTGCCGCCTCGGTGACCGCCCGGTGCAGTTCCTCGAACCGGTCCCAGGTGCACGCCGTCTCGAACGTCTCGACGATCAGCGAATGCCGGGCCAGCGCGTCCCGCTGGTAGGGCATCCGCAGGAACGACGACCGCCAGGTGTCGCCGGCGCTCTCCCCGGCGGTCTCCTCGGGCACCTCGCCGCCGTGCTCGCGGCACAGCTCCAGGGCCCGGTCCAGCGACGTGCGCACCGGGTGGTCGGCGGACTCGAACGCGACCAGCAGCACCCCGCCGTCCACGGCGACACCGGTGTTGACCAGTGCTTCGGAGGCGTCCAGCAGCCGGCAGTTCGCCGGGTACAGCCCGCTCTGCGTGATCGCCCGGGTGGCCGTGACCGCCGCGGTGTAGTCGGCGAAGCGCACCGACGCCCTGGCCCGCCAACGCGGACGCTCCTGTACCCGCATCCATGCCTCGGTGATGATCCCCAAGGCGCCCTCGCTGCCGAGGAACAGCCGGTCCGGGGACGGCCCGGCGCCCGAGCCCGGCAGCCGCCGCGATTCGCCGGCGCCGCTCGGCGTGACGACGCGCATCGACTCGACCATGTCGTCGATGTGCGTGTACAGGGTCGCGTAGTGGCCGCCGGCGCGTGTGGCCAGCCAGCCGCCCAGCGTGGAGAACTCGAACGACTGCGGGAAATGCCGCAGCGTCAGTCCCCGCGGCCGGAGCTGTTCTTCCAGGTGGGGGCCGAACACGCCGGCCTGGATCCGGGCGGCCCGGCTCACGGGGTCGATCTCCAGGACGCGGTCCAGCCGCTCCAGATCGACGGTGACCACCGGGGGCCCGTCGAACCGCGGCTCGATGCCGCCGACCACCGAGCTGCCGCCGCCGTAGGGGATGACGGCGATGCCGTCGCGGCCGCACCAGTCGAGCAGGTCGATCAGGTCGCGTTCGTCGCGCGGCCGGGCGACGAGGTCTGGGACGTGTCGCAGATCGCCGTGCAGGTTGCGCACCACGTCCCGGAACGCCTTGCCGTGCGCGTGCGCGGCACGGTCGGCCGGGTCGGCGGAGCACAGACCGGCGAGCGCGTCCGGTGCCCGGACCCGCGCGGCGGGCAGGCCGAGCGAGTCGATGCCGGGCGGTTCGTGACCGGTCAGCTCGCCGGACGTCAGCGCACGCACACGGGAGAGCAGGGCGTCCAGCTCCTTGCCGCGCACCGCGTCCTCGACGTTGCCCCATCCCCACCACGACCGCGTCATGACCGCTCCCTCCGGATCGAGCCCACCGTATCCGCGGTGTGCCCGGAGGCCCGGCCGGGACGTCAGTTCGCGGCGGGGAAGGAGCCGGCGCGGCCGAGGAATGCCTGCACCGGGTTGTCGAGGCGTCCGGCGAGCCAGGCCGCCGTCTCGGTGACCGTGCCCATCTCGACGCCGGTCGTGACGCCCGTGCGGTCCAGCGCGTACAGCAGGTCCTCGGTCGCGATGTTGCCGGTGGCGGCGGGCGCGAAGGGGCAGCCGCCGAATCCGCCGGTGCTGGCGTCCAGCGCGCTCACGCCGTGGTCGAGGGCGGTGAGGGCGTTGGCGTACCCGGTGTTGCGGGTGTTGTGGAAGTGGCAGCGCAGCGGGACGTCCGGCGCGATCCGCGCGGCGCCAGCCAGGAGCGTGCGCACCTGCGCGGGGACGCCGACACCGATCGTGTCGGCGATGGCGATCTCGTCGGGCTCGCTCTCGGCGACCCGCCGGACGAGGTCGAGGACCTTGTCGGCCGGCACCTCGCCCTCGAACGGGCAGCCGAACGCGGCGGCGATGGTGACCGCGCGGCGGACCCCGGCCGCGCGGGCCCGCTCGGCGATGCGGGCCCAGTTGCGGACGCCCTCCTCGACCGAGCAGCCCTGGTTGCGCCGGCTGAACTCGTCGGTGGACACCACCACGACGTTGATCTCGTCGACACCGGCCGCGAGCGCGCGGTCGAGCCCGCGCGGGTTGAGGACGAGCCCGGCGTAGCTGACCCCGTCGACGCGGGGGAGCCGCTCCATCACCGCCTCGGCGTCGGCCATCTGGGGGACCCGCTTGGGGTTGACGAAGCTGACGGCCTCGATGCGGCGCAGCCCGGCGGCGACGCTGCGTTCGATGAGCCGGACCTTGTCGGCGGCCGGGAGGATCGCGGCCTCGTTCTGCAGCCCGTCCCGGGGCCCGACCTCGATCAGTTCGACATCCGCCATGAGGCTCCTTTGTATGCAATCAATGGCTGATATGGAGAATTTACCCACGTCATGGCTTGTGTCAAGCGGAATCATTGCCTATGTTGCATGCAATCGACTTCGAGGAGGTTCGGATGGTCCGAGCCGTGGACCGTGTCTACACACGGCTGCGCGCCGACATCCTGGACGGCGTCCACCCGCCCGGCACGCGCCTCGGCGAGGCCGAGCTGGCCGAGGCCACCGGCTCCAGCCGGACGCCGGTCCGGGAGGCGCTGCGCAAGCTGGAGGTCGAGGGGCTCGTCGAGATCCTGCCGCACCGCGGCGCGCGGGTCCCCGGCTGGACACCGGACGACCTGGAGGAGATCTACGAACTGCGGATGCTGCTGGAGGGCGCCGCCGCCCGGCGGGCCGCCACCCGGGTCGAGCCCAAGGACACCGACCGGATGGCGGAGCTGTGCGACCTCATCGAGCAGGCCGCCGAGCCGGGTGACGGGCAGGACCTCGACCGGGTCGCCGAGCTGAACGCCGAGTTCCACGGCATCGTCCGCACCGCCGCCGCCAGCGGCCGGCTGGTGTCCATGCTCAGCGCCGTCACGCAGCTTCCGCTGGTGATGCGCACCTTCCACCGCTACTCGCCGGACGACCTCGCCCGCAGTTTCGCGCACCACCGCGAACTGGTCGCCGCGCTCCGCGCGGGCGACGGCACCTGGGCCGAGTCGGTGACGCGCGCCCATGTGCTCGCCGCGAAGGCGGTGCTCCTCCGCGCCGCCGAAGCCTGAACCGGCCTCCCCGGCCGACCCTCCGTCCGGGCTCCCCGAACCCCGACCGACCACATGCGAGCCGATCGACCACATGCGAGCACATGTGAACGCAGGAAACGCGCATGTGAACACACGAAAGAGGACCCGCCAGATGTCCATCGAAAACGGCGCCGCACCGGACGCCCGAGGCCCGCTCTCCGACCTGCGCGTCGTGGAGATGGGCCAGTTGCTCGCCGGCCCGTTCTGCGGGCAGCTCCTCGGCGACTTCGGCGCCGAGGTGATCAAGCTGGAGTCGCCGGGCGTCGGCGACCCGATGCGCCAGTGGGGACGGGAGAAGCCGCACGGCAAGTCCCTGTGGTGGCCGGTGGTCGCGCGCAACAAGAAGTCGGTGACCTGCAACCTGCGCACCCCCGAGGGGCAGGACCTCGCACGGCGGATCATCGAGCGGGCCGACATCGTCGTGGAGAACTTCCGCCCCGGGACGCTGGAGCGCTGGGGCCTGGACTTCGAACGGCTCCGCGAGACGAACCCGGGGCTCGTGCTGGTGCGCGTGTCGGGCTTCGGTCAGAGCGGCCCCTACGCTCCGCGCGCCGGATACGGGTCCATCGGCGAGGCGATGGGCGGCATCAGGTACGTGACCGGCGACCCGGACAAGGCCCCGTCCCGCGCCGGGATCTCGCTCGGCGACTCGCTCGCGGCCGTGTTCGCCACGATCGGCACGCTCGTCGCGGTGCACCACCGCACCCGCACCGGACGGGGCCAGATCGTCGACTCGGCCATCTACGAGGCGGTGCTGGCGATGATGGAGTCGCTGCTCCCCGAGTGGGCCGTCGCCGGCTACCAGCGTGAACGCACCGGTTCCGTCCTGCCGAACGTGTCGCCCAGCAACGTCTACCCGACCGCGTCCGGCGAGATGATCCTGATCGCCGCCAACCAGGACACGGTCTTCGCGCGGCTCGCGAAGACGATGGGCCGCCCGGAACTGAGCGACGACCCCCGCTACGCCGGGCACGCGGCCCGCGGCCGGAACATGGCCGAACTGGACGAGGTGATCTCCGCCTGGTCGGCGGGCATCGGGACCGGTGAGCTCCTGGAGACCCTCCACGCGAACGGCGTCCCCGCGGGCCGTATCTACACCGCCAGGGACATGTTCGAGGACCCGCACTTCGCCGCCCGCGACGCGATCGTGCGGCTGGCCCACCCCGACTTCGGCGAACTGCCGATGCACAACGCGTTTCCCAAGCTCAGCGAGTCCCCCGGATCGGTCCGGCACCCCGGCCCGGGGCTCGGCGAGCACAACCAGGAGGTGTACGGCGGCCTCCTGGACCTTCACCAGGACGAGATGGCCGCGCTGTCCGAGCGCGGGATCGTCTGACCACGGCACCGGGAGGCCAGTATGGGATATCGCCTAGGCGTTGATGTAGGAGGCACGTTCACCGACGTGCTGCTCGTAGACGAGGAGACCGGCGTCAGCCACCGGGCGAAGACGTCGTCCACCCCGGCGGACCAGTCCCAGGGCGTGCTGAACGGCATCCGCAAGGTGTGCCGGGACGCCGGGATCGACCTGACCGAGGTCGCGCACGTCCTGCACGGCACGACCGTCGCGACCAACGCGATCCTGCAGGGGAAGGGCGCGCGGGTCGGGCTGGTGACGACCGAGGGGTTCCGCCAGGTCCTGCAGATCGCCCGGTCGTACGTGCCGGGCGGCCTGGCCGGCTGGATCATCTGGCCGAAGCCCGAGCCGCTGGCCAGGCTGGAGCACACGGTGGAGATCCCCGGCCGGATCGCCGCCGACGGCTCCGTGGTCACCCCCCTGGACGAGGAACGCGCCCGCGCCGAGCTGCGCAGGCTGGCCGGGGCGGGGATCGAGGCGCTGACCATCGCGCTCATCAACTCGTATGCGAGCGACGAGCACGAGCGGCGGGTGGCGGAGCTGGCGGCCGAGGAGCTCCCCGGCGTCCCGGTGTCGCTGTCCAGCCACGTCCTGCCGGAGATGCGCGAGTACGAGCGCACCGTCACCACCGTGGCCAACAGCTACGTCCAGCCCGAGGTGTCGCGCTACGTCAGCAACCTGGACCGGTCCCTGTCCGGCAGCGGGATCACCGCGCCGCTGTCGGTGCTGCGCAGCGACGGCGGGCTGACCAAGGCCGCCAAGGCGGCGGAGGACCCGGTGGCGCTGCTGCTGTCGGGCCCCGCCGGCGGCGTGACGGGGGCGATCTGGTTCGCCGAGCAGGCGGGCCACCACGACTTCCTCACCTTCGACATGGGCGGCACCTCCACCGACGTGGCGCTGGTGCTCGGCGGGCGGCCGCGGATCGGCCGGGAGACCAGCGTCGGCGACCTCACCGTCCGGGCCACCAGCGTCGACGTCCGCTCGGTCGGCGCCGGCGGCGGCTCGATCGCGCACGTCCCCGAGCTGACCAAGGCGCTGCGCGTCGGCCCGCAGTCCGCGGGCGCCGACCCCGGCCCGGCCGCCTACGGGGCGGGCGGCACCGACCCCACCGTCACCGACGCCAACGTCGTCCTCGGCCACCTGCCGCAGGACCTCGCCGGCGGGGAGATCTCGCTGGACGCCGAGGCCGCCCGCAAGGCCGTGCGCGGCATCGCCGACGCGATGGGGCTGCCCGGCGTGGAGGCCGCGGCGGCGGGCATCATCGACATCGTCAACGAGAACATGCTCGGCGCGCTCCGCCTGATCAGCGTCCAGCAGGGCTTCGACCCGCGCGACTTCGCGCTCGTGTCGTTCGGCGGCGCCGGCCCCCTGCACGCCAACGCGCTCGGCCGGCTGACCGGCTCCTGGCCGGTGATCGTCCCGCCGTCCCCGGGCGTGCTGTGCGCCTACGGGGACGCGACGACGTGCGCCCGCGACGAGGCCGCCCGCACGATGGTGCGCCGGTTCTCGACACTCGGCGACGCCGAACTGCGCACCGCGCTCCTCGAACTCGCCGACACCGCCGCCGCTCGGCTGGAGGCGGAGGGCGTGCCGCGCGACGGCCAGACCGAGAGCTACCAGATCGACTTGCGCTACCACGGGCAGGGCTTCGAGATCCCCGTCGAGCTGGACCGCGACGTCGTCGACGGCGATCTGCTGGCCGAGCTGGGCGCCGCGTTCGACGCCGAGCACAAGCGGCTGTTCTCCTTCCTGCTCGACAACGAGCGCGAGGTGATCAACCTGCGGGTCACCGTGAGCGGCCCGCGCCCGGAGGTCGCCTGGCGCACCCTGCCGGAGGGGACCGGCGACCCGTCCGCGGCGCTGGTCCGCGAGACCGAGGTGTGGATGGACGGCGCGCCCGCGTCCGCCCGCGTCTTCGACCGTTCCAAGCTGCTCGCCGGGGACGTCGTGCCGGGCCCGGCCGTGGTGGTCGAGATGGACTCCACCACCCTCGTGCTGCCCGGGCACGCCGCGACCGTGCACCCCAGCGGCAGCCTCCTGATCCGTCCGCTGAACGAGGAGCGCTGATGGCCGAGATCCTGCAGACCGACACCGAGCCGGCCGGCCGCGTCGACGTCGACCCGGTCACCCTGGACATCATCGAGAACGCGCTCCGCAACGCGCGCTACGAGATGGACGAGGTGCTCTTCCGCACCGCGCTGTCCCCGGGCATCCGCGAGCAGCACGACGAGTTCCCGCTGATCGCGAACCCGGACGGCAAGATGGTCGTGGGCCAGTTCGGGCTGTCGGTCCCCGACTTCCTCGACAACTTCGATGGAACGATCGGCGAGGGCGACATCCTGATGACGTCCGACCCGTACGCGTGCGGCGCGGCGATCAGCCACGCCAACGACTGGCTGCTGGTGGTGCCCATCTTCCATGAGGGCCGGCTGGTGGGCTGGTCGTCGATGTTCGGGCACATGTCGGACGTGGGCGGCAAGACGCCCAGCTCGATGCCCGCCGACGCCCGCACCATCTACGAGGAGGGCGTGATCGTCCCGCCCTTCAAGCTGTACGAGGGCGGCGTGCTCAACGAGGCGGCGCTGAGAATCATCCTCAACCAGGTGCGCATGCCCGACTGGAACCGGGCGGACCTGAACGGGCTGACCGCCGCCTGCACCACGGCCGCCCGCCGGGTGACCGAACTGTGCGACCGGTTCGGCGTCGAGACGTACCTGTCCGCGCTGGACGACCTGCTGGACCGCAACTACCAGGCCATGAAGGTGCTGCTGGCGACGCTGTTCGAGGACGGCCAGACGCTGGAGTTCGCCGACTACATCTGCGACGACGGCTGCGGCTACGGCCCCTACGAGCTGAAGATCTCGCTGACCCGGACCGGCGAGAAGATCCATCTGGACTTCTCGCACGCCGCCCCGCAGGCCGTGGGGCCGATCAACTACTTCATCAACGAGAACCTCGTCCGGATGTTCTTCGGGATCTACGTGATCACGGTCGCGGACCCGCAGATCCTGTGGAACGACGGCTTCTACCCGCTGATCGACGTGACGATCCCCGAGGACTCGTTCTGGAAGCCCCGCCATCCCGCCGCGCTGAACGCCCGCAACCACGGCATCGGCCGGGTGTTCGACCTGTTCGGCGGGCTGCTCGGGCAGACCAACCCGGAGATCCTGAACGCCGCCGGGTTCTCGTCGTCGCCGCACTTCATGTACTCGGGGCACTACACCTCGGGCCCGCGTGAGGGCGAGTGGTTCCAGCTGTACTCGATCGGGTTCGGCGGGGTCCCGGGACGCCCGGTCGGGGACGGCCCCGACGGGCACTCGCTGTGGCCGTCGTTCGTCAACATCCCCTGCGAGTACCTGGAGTCGTACTACCCGCTGCGCATCGAGCGGTGGGAGACGATCGCCGACTCCGGCGGCGCCGGGCTGCACCGCGGCGGCAACGGCGTGGACGTGGCGTACTGCTTCGAGGAGCCGGGCACGATCGCGATCCACGACGACCGCTGGCTCACCTACCCGTGGGGCGTGAACGGCGGGCGTCCGGGGGAGCGGGGCCGCAAGTGGATCGACCGGGCCGACGGCACCCGGGAGGTGCTGCCCAGCAAGATCCATGACGTTCCGGTCGGCCCCGGCGACGTCCTGCACTTCGTCACGTGGGGCGGCGGCGGATGGGGCGATCCCCTGGCCCGTCCCGCCGACGGCGTCGCGCTGGAGGTGCGGCGCGGCCTGGTGACCGCCGACGGCGCCCGCGACTACGGCGTCGTCTGCACCGCCGAAGGCGTCCTCGACGAGGCGGCCACCGAACTCCTGCGGGCGGAGATGTCCGCCGCGCGGCCGGAGATCCCCGTGTTCGACATGGGCCCGCCGCTGGAGGAGATCCTCGCCCGCTGCGAGGAGGAGACCGGCCTGCCGGCGCCGAGCCCGCCGGTCGACGTCCGTTCGGCCGCCGCCCTGCGCGCCCGGCGATGAGCGGCGGCGGGCCGGCGAGGGACCTCGACCTCGCCGATGACTACCGCGGCTCCGGCTTCGGCGCGAGCCTCGGCTGCGGCACCTCTCCCGCGGTGCTCGTGGTCGATCTCGTCCGCGCCTACCTGGTGGACGGGTCGCCGCTGCGCGCCCCGGTCGAGGACGCGGTGGCCGCGTCGATCACGCTGATCGGGGCGGCGCGGACGGCCGGGCTGCCGGTGCTGTTCACCCGGGTGAGCTACCGGCCGGGGGCCGCCGACGGCGGGCTGTTCCGCCGCAAGGTCCCCGCGCTGCGCGTCTTCGAAGAGGGCGGTCCCCTCGGCGACTTCGCCGAGGGGACCGCCCCCGCGCCGGGCGAGACGGTGGTCACCAAGCAGTACGCGAGCTCGTTCCACGGCACGTCGCTCGCGGCCACCCTGACCGCGTCCGGCATCGACACCCTGCTGATCTGCGGCCTGACCACCAGCGGGTGCGTCCGGGCCACCGCGACCGACGCCCTCCAGCACGGGTTCCGGCCCCTGGTGGTGGACGAGGCGTGCGGGGACCGCGACCGCCGGCTGCACGAGGCCAACCTGCTCGACCTGGAGGCCAAGTACGCCGACGTCCTGTCCCTCGACCGGGCTTTGGCCACGATCAGGACGGCGGCCACGGGCGCCTGACGACGAGGAGGCGGCCGTCCCCCGGCAGCCGGGGAACGGCCGCTTCCCCGCGCTCGGGCCGGTGATGTTTGGTCGTTCGGCTGCGGGAAGATCCACGAGGGCATGCCCGCTGAACCCGATGTCGCTAGGAACGGTGGATGTCCGCACCCCGAGCCGTCCGCTGGATCATCCCGGCCGCACTGGTCCTCGTCTGGCTGGCCATCGGCGGCGTCCTCGGCCCGTACGCGGGCAAGCTGAGCGAGGTCGCCACCAACGAGCAGTCGTCGTTCCTGCCCAGCAGCGCCGAATCGACGCGGGTGCTTGAGCGGCAGGCGGCGTTCCAGCAGAGCAGCACGATCCCGGCGATCGTCGTGTGGGAAGCCCGCACCGGCGCCATCTCGGCCGACCAGCGTGCCGCGGCCCGCGGCGCACTCTCCTCGCTCCAAGGCACCCCGCACGTCACCGGCACCCCGTCCCAGATCGTCGCATCGCGGGACGGGGCGGCGATGAGCGGCGTCGTGCAGGTCCGCTCCGATGTCGGTGAGCAGAGCCCCGACGTGGTGGACCGCATCCGTGAAGCGGCCGAGCGGGTCCCCGGGGCCCGCGTCCATGTGGGCGGGCCCGTCGCGATCCAGGCGGACCTCTCCGAATCCTTCGCCGGCATCGACACCATGCTTCTGCTCGTCGCCGTCAGCGTGGTGTTGCTGATCCTGCTGCTCGTCTACCGCAGCGTTCTGCTCCCCCTGGTGATCATCATGGGTGCGGTGTTCGCGCTCGCGCTGGCCACCGCGATCGCCTACTTCCTGGCCGGTCAGGACATCGTGACGGTGAGCGGCCAGGTGCAGGGCATCCTGTTCATCCTGGTGATCGGTGCCAGCACCGACTACGGCCTCCTGCTGTCGGCCCGGTTCCGGGAGGAACTCGCCGGCGAAACCGACGCGCTGCCCGCCGTGCTGACCGCGTGGCGGCGGTCGGTCGGAGCCATCGTCGCCAGCGGCTCCACCGTGGCCCTCGGCCTGCTCGCCCTGCTGCTCAGCCGGCTGTCCAGCAACCAGGCACTGGGCCCGGTCGGTGCGATCGGCATCGGCTGCGCTCTGCTGAGCGCGCTCACCTTCCTGCCCGCGGCCCTGGCCCTCCTCGGACGCGCGGCGTACTGGCCCACCCGGCCGCACCCCGACCGCCCGGGCTCCTCCCGGCACGGTGTCTGGGAGCGCGTCGCGGGACTGCTGGACCGCCACCCGCGCCGTGTCTGGGCGAGTTGCCTGATCGTGCTGATCGCGGGCGCCGCGTTCATGCCCCAGTTGCGCACAGGCGGCGTGCCGCTGAGTGAGACGTTCGTCGGCGAGGCGCAATCGGTGCGGGCGCAGAACGTCCTCGACGAACATTTCCCGGGTGGGGCGGGCAACCCGGCCATCGTGTTGACCGACGCGTCCGAGCTGCAGCAGGTGATCTCCGCGGCGGAGAGCACCGAGGGCGTCTCCGGCGTCCGCCCGCGCACCACGGAGGGTGGACGGCCCCGGGTCGTGGACGGCCGCGCCCTGGTGGAGGTCACGTTGAGCGCCGGCGCCGACAGCGACGCGGCCCGGCAGACCGTCGAGCGGCTGCGCGACGAACTGCATGGCATCGCCGGCGCCGGCACGCTCGTCGGCGGCTACACCGCTCAGCAGATCGACATCCAGGACGCGGCGGAACGCGACCGCACCGTCATCATCCCGGTCGTCCTCGCGATCATCCTGGTGATCCTGATCGCCCTGCTCCGCTCGCTGCTGATGCCGGTGCTCCTGGTCGCCACCGTCGTGCTCAGCTACCTGGCGACCCTCGGCGTCGCCGCGCTCGTCTTCCAGTACGTCCTCGGCTTCAGCGCCACCGATCCCGCGGTGGTGCTGTACGGGTTCATCTTCCTCGTCGCGCTCGGTGTCGACTACAACATCTTCCTGATGACCCGTGCGCGCGAGGAGTCGCTGCGGCACGGTGCGCGCAGCGGCGTCCTGCGGGGCCTCACCGTGACCGGCGGCGTCATCACCTCGGCCGGCGTGGTGCTCGCGGCCACCTTCGCCGCCCTCGTCGTCATCCCGCTCGCGTTCCTCCTCCAGATCGCCTTCATCGTGGCGTTCGGGGTTCTGCTGGACACCCTTCTCGTCCGCTCCCTCCTGGTGCCGGCCCTCGTCCGCGACGCGGGCCCGATCGTGTGGTGGCCCGGCGTCCTGTACCGGCGCCGGCGCCGATGACGGCGGCGGTCTCCAGGCCGGTGGGAGAATGGCGGCGTGGCCAGGTCGTCCAGCGGAGAGTCGGTCCTCACCCGCGTGGTGCGGATCCTGGACGCGTTCGGGCCCGAGTCCCGGGTGCTGACGGTGGGGGAGATCGGCCGCCGGGCGACGCTGCCGCCGGCGACGGCGGCGCGGCTGGTGACCGAGATGATCCGGCACGGCCTGCTGGCCCGTGACGGACCGCGCGGGATACGGATCGGCACGCGCATGTGGGAACTGGCCGAGCGCGCCTCCCCGATGCAGGGCCTGCGCGAGGCGGCCATGCAGTACATGGGGGACCTGCAGTCGGTCGTCGGTCATTCCGTCCAGCTCGGTGTCCTCGACGGTGACGAGGTGCTGTTCGTCGAGCGGCTCACCGCGCCGGACGCCGTCGTCAACTTCACCCGCGTCGGCGGACGGCTCCCGCTGAACGCATCGTCGTCCGGCCTGGTCCTGCTGACCCACGCGCCGGCCGCGTTCCAGGAGAAGATCGTCCAGGGGCCGTTGCGGACCTACACGCCGCGCACCATCGGCGACGAGCGGACGCTGCGCACCGAGCTGGCGGAGGTGCGGCGGCGCGGGTTCGCCTTCTGCCCCGGCCACATCCACCCCGACGCGACGGGGATCGCCGTCCCGGTGCGGCAGGGCGGGCAGGTCGTCGCGGCGCTCGGGCTGGTCGTGCCCAACGATGGTGCCGCGTGGGCGCTGACGCGGCCCCTGCAGCTCACCGGCCTGGCCCTCAGCCGGGCGTTGAACGCCGTGCCGATGCCCGTCCCGCAGCGGGCCCGCCCGCCGGACTGAACGGCCGCCCCGGACCGCGGCCCTGTGACCCGCGCCACGGAAAGTCGCTCATTCAATGAGAAAGCGCTCGTGGGCCGGGACCCGCCCGGCCGATCCTCGGACTCACCCCACGAGATCGAGGAGTACGGCGATGGACCAGGCCGCGGCGGTGGAACTGCGCGTGACGGGCAAGACGCCGGTGGCCGACGGCGTCGTGACGCTGACCCTGGCGCGCCCCGACGGCCGCCGGCTGCCCGACTGGACGCCCGGCTCGCACGTCGACCTGGTGCTGCCCGGCGGCCTGACCCGCCAGTACTCGCTGTGCGGCGACCGCTGGGACGCCCGGTCCTACCGCGTCGGCGTCCTGCGGGAACGCGACGGCAGGGGCGGGTCCGCGTTCGTCCACGACGAGCTGCGCGAGGGCGACCCCGTCGGGATCGGCGGGCCGCGCAACAACTTCCGGCTGGTGCCGGCCGAGCGTTACCTGTTCATCGCCGGCGGCATCGGGATCACCCCGCTGCTGCCGATGATCGTCCAGACGGAGACGCTGGGGATCGAATGGCGGCTGCTGTACGGCGGCCGCACCCGCTCGTCGATGGCGTTCCTGGACGAACTCCGGCCGTACGGCGGCAAGGTCGCCATCGTCCCGGAGGACGAACACGGCCTGCTGGACCTGGACGCCTGGCTGCCGGAACCCTCGACCGGCACCAAGGTGTACTGCTGCGGCCCCGGCGGGCTGCTCGACGCGGTGGAGCGGCGCTGCGCCGCCTGGCCGGCCGGGCACCTGCGCACCGAACGCTTCGTCGCCGCCGCGCGGGAGCCGGGCACCGCCGACGGCGCCTTCCAGGTGGAGCTGCGCCGCTCAGGCCGGACGCTGTCCGTCGACCGGAACCAGTCGCTGCTGCAAGCCCTCGGCGACGCCGGTGTGCCCGTGCTGTCGTCCTGCCGTCAGGGGCTGTGCGGCACCTGCGAGACGACCGTCCTGGACGGCGTCCCCGATCACCGTGACTCCCTGCTGGACGACGCCGAACGCGCGGCCGGGGACTGCATGTTCGTGTGCGTGTCCCGCGCCGCGGGCGAGCGCCTCGTCCTGGACCTGTGACCTGTTGTGGAGGATCTCGCGATGACCACCATGCCGTCCGCCCTGGTGTCCCTCGACATCGACCCGTTCGCCGCCGGCGTCCTCCAGGACCCCCTGCCCATGCAGGCCGAACTCCGCGAGGCCGGGCCCGTCGTGCACCTGAGCCGCCACGACGTGTACGCGCTGGCCCGCTACGAGCACGTCCACGCCGCGCTGACCGACTGGCAGTCCTTCCAGTCCGGCGCCGGGGTGGGGCTGGCCAACTTCCGCTACGAGAAGCCGTGGCGCCCCCCGAGCCTGCTCCTGGAAGCCGACCCTCCCCGGCATGACGCGCCGCGCGCCGTCCTGTCCAAGGTCCTCGGACCCCGGGCTCTGCGCCGCCTCCGGGACGCCTGGTTCGCCGACGCCGGCGAACTCGTCGAACAGGTGGTGGCGGAACCGTCGTTCGACGCCGTCACCGCACTGGCCCAGGCGTTCCCGCTGCGGGTCTTCCCGGACGCGGTCGGGCTCCGGCAAGAAGGACGAGAGAACCTCCTGCCCTACGGCGACCACGCCTTCAACGCCTTCGGCCCGCCCAACGAGCTGGTCGCCAAGGGTGTGCCACGCGTCCCCGAACTGTCGGGATGGGTCGGCGCCCAATGCGCACGCGAGAACCTGTCCGCGGACGGCTTCGGAGCCCAGATCTGGGCGGCGGCCGACAGGGGCGACATCACCCACGACCAGGCGCCCCTCATCGTCCGCTCCCTGCTGACCGCCGGAGTCGACACGACCGTCCACGCGCTGGGCGCCGTCCTGTACGCCTTCGCCGCCAACCCGGGCCAGTGGGAGCGGCTCCGCGCCGACCCGGGCTTGGCCCGCGTCGCCTTCGACGAGGCCGTCCGCTGGGAATCGCCGGTGCAGACCTTCTTCCGCACCGCCACCGGCGACATCGACATCGCCGGGACCACGATCCCCGACGGCAAGAAGATCCTGATGTTCCTCGGCGCGGCCAACCGCGATCCCCGCCGCTGGAACGCCCCCGACGCCTTCGACCTCACCCGCGACCCGTCCGCCCACGTCGGCTTCGGCATGGGCCTCCACCAGTGCGTGGGCCAGCACGTCGCACGCCTGGAAGCCGAAGCCGTCCTCACCGCCCTGGCGGCCAGAGTCGAACGCATCGAACTCGCCGAACAGCCCGAACGTCACCTGAACAACACCCTGCGCGCTTGGGCGTCCATGCCCGTGCACGTCCACCGGGCCTGAAGGCCATCGGCGTGCGGCAGTGAACGGGCCGAGGGAGCTCAGACGTGGGCGAGGAGGGCCGCCGGAGTTTCCACGCAGTCGGCCACGTAGCGGAGGAAGCCGCCGGCGGTGCCGCCGTCGCAGACCCGGTGGTCGAAGGTGAGGGAGAGCTGGGTGATCTTGCGGGGTACGACCGTGCCGTCGACGACCCAGGGGCGGTCGATGATGCGGCCGACGCCGAGGAGCGCCGCCTCGGGATGGTTGATGATCGGGGTGGATCCGTCCACGCCGAAGACGCCGTAGTTGTTGAGCGTGAACGTGCCTCCGGTCAGGGCCTCGGGAGGCAGCGCTCCCGAGCGCGCGAGCCCGGTGAGCCCGGCCAGTTCCGCGGCGAGCTGCGCGGTCGTCATCAGGTGCGCGTCCCGGACGACCGGTACGACGAGGCCGCGGTCGGTCTGCGCGGCGAAGCCCAGGTTGATGTGCCCGTACCGGACGATCTCGGCGCGGCCCGTGTCGACCGAGGAGTTCAGTTCGGGGAACTGCCGCAGGCCGGACACGCAGATCCGGGCCAGGAGGGCCAGGAGGCCGACACCGAGATCCGGGCGGGCGTGCCGCAGTTCGTCCTTCATCGCGAGCAGGCCGGTGGCGTCGACGTCCACCCAGGTCGTCGCGTCGGGGATCTCGCTGCGGCTGCGGGTCAGCTTGTCGGCGACCGCGCGGCGCAGGCCGCGCAGCGGGATGCGCTCGGTGGTTCCGGGCGGCGCGGTGGTTCCGGTGGGCGCGGTGGTTCCGGTGGGCGCGGTGGTTCCGGTCGTTTCGGTCGGCGGAGGGTTTTCGGGTGCCTTGCCGGTGATGGCCTGCTCGACGTCGCGGCGGAGGATCACGCCGTGCGGCCCGGTGGGGGTGATCGCGGCGAGATCGAGGTCGTTCTCGCGGGCGAGCCTGCGGACGAGCGGGGAGATCACTCGGGGTGCGCGCGGCTTCCGGCCGTGCCGTCTGCGGGTGCGGGGCGCATGGCCGGTGCCGTAGCCGATCAGGACGTTGCCGGAGCCCGCCCGCTCCTCCTCGCGGTAGCGGGCGGCGGCGGGCTCGTCCGCGGGGCCGACGTCGATGAGCGGCTCGCCGACCGCGAGGACGGTACCGGGCTCCGCGTGCAGGGTCAGCACGGTCCCGGCGTACGGGACGGGCACCTCCACGGCCGCTTTGGCGGTCTCGACCTCGACCACGATCTGGTCGATCCCGACCGTGTCGCCGGCGGCGACCTTCCATTCGATGATCTCGGCCTCGGTCAGGCCCTCGCCGAGGTCGGGCAGCCGGAACACCTGCCGTGAGAGGGCCGTCGTCATGATCGCTCCTGCGCCAGGTGGAGGACGTCGGGCCGGTCGTCGAACTGGAGCCGGTCGACCGCGTCGAGGATCCGGTCGGCGTCCGGCAGGTGCGAGTGCTCCAGCTTCGGGGGCGGATAGGGGATGTCGAAGCCGGTGACGCGCAGCACGGGGGCGGCCAGCGAGTGGAAGCAGCGTTCCTGCACGCGCGCCGCGATCTCCGCGCCCACCCCGGCGAACCCCTGCGCCTCCTGGACGACCACGCAGCGGCCCGTCTTGCGCACCGAGGACACGACGGTCTCGTCGTCGAACG
Source organism: Actinomadura sp. 3N407 (assembly GCF_052245875.1). Taxonomy (NCBI): domain Bacteria; kingdom Bacillati; phylum Actinomycetota; class Actinomycetes; order Streptosporangiales; family Thermomonosporaceae; genus Actinomadura; species Actinomadura sp. 3N407. The sequence continues at coordinate 185,362 of NZ_JBQQBP010000008.1, read as the reverse complement.
GGACGACCGTGCGCAGATCGACCACCTCCAGGGCGATGCCGTCCTGGGCGGCGGCCTCGGCCGCCTGGAGCGCCACGGGGACGGCCGGTCCGTACGCGACCAGCGTCGCGTCGAGTCCCTCGCGCCGTACCGCCGCCCGCCCGAACCCGCCCGCCCGCCGGTCGGAGGGCGTGACCTCGCCCTTGGACCAGTACAGCCGCTTGGGCTCCATGAAGATCACCGGGTCGGGGTCGGTGACGGCGTCGCGCAGCAGCCAGTACGCGTCGTCCGGGGTCGCGGGGGTGACGACCTTCAACCCGGGGGTGTGCGCGTAGTAGGCCTCGCTGGAGTCGCAGTGGTGCTCGACGCCGCCGATGCCGCCCGCGTAGGGGATGCGGATCACCATCGGCAGGGACACCCGGCCGCGGGTCCGGTTGCGGAACTTCGCCACATGGGAGGCGATCTGCTCGAACGCCGGGTAGGCGAACGCGTCGAACTGCATCTCGACCACCGGGCGGAAGCCGCCCATGGCCATGCCGACGGCGAGGCCCACGATGCCCGCCTCGGCCAGCGGGGTGTCGAAGCACCGGTCCTCGCCGAACTCGGCGGTCAGCCCGTCGGTGATGCGGAAGACGCCGCCGAGCGGGCCGACGTCCTCGCCGAAGACGAGGACGCGCTCGTCGTCGCTCAGCGCGTCCCGCAGCGCCGTGTTCAGCGCCTGCGCCATGGTCAGCGCGGTCATGTCAGTCCTCCGGGGCGGGCGGTGTTGCCTGCGCCTTGGTCAGCGCGGTCATTGTCCGTCCTCTGGGGCGGTCAGCTCGGACGCCAGCAGCGCCCGCTGCTCGCGCAGCTGGGGCGTGGGTTCGGCGAAGACGTGGTCGAACAGCTCGAACGGGTCGGTCTCGGGGTCGGTGTTCATCTCGTCGCGGACGCGTGCGGCGAACTCCTCGGCGGCCTTGTGCGCGGAGGCGATGTCCTCGGTGCCGAGCAGGCCCCGGTCGCGCAGATGGGTCTCCAGGCGGGCGAGGGGATCGGCCGCCTCCCACCGTTCGACCTCGTCCGCTTCCCGGTACCGGGTGGCGTCGTCGGCGTTGGTGTGCGCGTCCATCCGGTAGGTGTGCGCCTCCACCAGGAACGGGCCGTGTCCGGTCCGCGCGTGTTCCACGGCCGCCGTCAGGACGGACAGCACCGCGACGAGGTCGTTGCCGTCCACCTGCTCGGAACGGATGCCGTACCCGATCCCCTTGTAGGCGAGGGCGGGGGCGGCGGTCTGCTTGGCCAGCGGCACCGAGATCGCGTACTTGTTGTTCTGCACGAAGAACACGACGGGGGCGTGGAGGACGGCCGCGTAGTTGAGCGCCTCGTGGAAGTCGCCCTCGCTGGTGCCGCCGTCGCCGACGAAGGCCATCACGACGCCGTCCTCGCCCTTGCGGCGCAGGGCGTCGGCCATGCCCACGGCGTGGACGGTCTGGGTGGCGAGCGGTGTGCACTGGGGCGCGACGTGTGTCGCCGCGGGGTCGTATCCGCAGTGCCATCCGCCCCGCAGGAGGGTGAGCGCCTCGACCGGGTCGATGCCACGGGCGATCAGGGCGACCGTGTCCCGGTAGGTCGGGAACAGCCAGTCGTCCTCCCGCAGCGCGAGGACGCCGGCGATCTGGCAGGCCTCCTGCCCGCGGCTCGACGGGTAGACGGCGAGCCGGCCCTGCCTGGTCAGCGCGGTCGCCTGGCCGTCGAAGCGGCGCCCGAGGACCATCCGCCGGTACGCCTCCACCAGCTCCTCGCCCGCCGGCATCGGGTAACCGGCGGGCGGTTCGACGGCGGTGCCGTCCTCGGCGACGAAGCGCACCGGGACGGGCGAGGGAAGCAGATCGTCGGCCGTCGGCCGAGGTGCAGCCACGGACATGGCCTCGCTCGCTTTCTCTGGACGCTTGATAGGGAGAGCGTCCGCCGTGCCGACCATCTGTTCAAGACTTCGGGCACAATATGCGACAAGTAGTCACCTATGGGGTTCAGGGAGGGCCGATTGTCTGCCGACGAGGGCGGGGTGGGCGGTGAAGCCGGACGAATTGCCGGCCCGCTGGACGCGGTGGACCGCGCGATCATCGCCGAGCTGCTGCGCGACGGCCGCGTCTCGGTGCGGGCCCTCGCCGAGCGCGTCCACATCTCCCGCGCCAGCGCCTACGCCCGGCTCACCCGCCTGACGGACGACGGGATCATCACCGGGTACACGGTCGAGCTCGCCCCGCACAAGGCGGGGCTGGGCACCAGCGCGTACGTCTCGGTCACCATCGAGCAGAACTCCTGGCGGGAGCTGTCGGCCCGGCTGCGGGAGGTTCCCTACGTGGAGCACTTCGCGATGGTCGGCGGCGACTACGACGTGCTGGTCCTGGTCAGGGCACCCGACAACGCGGCGCTGCGGCACGTGGTGATGGAGTGCATCCAGGACATCCCCGGCGTCCGCGCCACCCGCACCTGGCTGGTGTTCGACGAGGCCCGCGGCCGCGGCGCGGGCTGGGGGGCGCGCGGAGGCTGAGCCACGCGTGCTTCACTCCGCCGGCCGGGTCTTGGCGACGAGGGTGAGCACGTCGTAGGTGGCGACCGGCTCGCCGTCCTGGTTGGCCACGACGGCGTCCCAGCGGACCTCGCCGTAGCCGGCGCCGCCGCGCGGGGTGATCTGCTTGACGGTCAGCGTCACCGCGATCGAGTCGCCGGCCTTGACCGGGGTGAGGAAGCGCAGGCCGTCCACGCCGAAGTTCGCCAGGACCGGGCCGGGCGCCGGGTCCACGAACAGCCCGGCGGCGAGGGACACCACGAGGTACCCGTGGGCGACGATGCCGCCGAACAGCGGGTTCCGCGCGGCGGCCTCGGGGTCGGTGTGCGCGTAGAAGGTGTCCCCGGTGAACTCGGCGAAGTGGGCGATGTCGTCGAGCGACACCGTGCGCGGCGCGGAGGCGATGGTGTCGCCGATCCGCAGTTCGGCCAGCGATTTGCGGAACGGGTGATCGCCGGACCCCGTGCCGCCGGACACCGTGCGGGCCGCGCCGGTCGTCCACCGGCCGGTGACCGCGGTGAGCTGGTCGGGCGAGCCCTGGACGGCCGTGCGCTGCATGTGGCCGAGGACGCCCCGGATCCCGCCGAGCTCCTCGCCGCCGCCCGCGCGCCCGGGACCGCCGTGGACGAGCGCGGGCAGCGGTGAACCGTGCCCGGTGGACTCCTTCGCGTCGTCCCGGTCCAGGATGAGGACACGGCCGTGCCATGGAGCCAGCCCCCGGACGACCGTCCGCGCGACGTCCGGGTCGTGCGTGACGACGGACGCGACGAGGCTGCCCCGGCCGCGAGCGGCCAGCTCGACCGCCGAGTGAAGACCGTCCATCGGGTGGCGGCCGGGTGGGGGCTGGGGGACGGTCGCGCCGGTGCCGCCGTAGGTGAGGACCGTGCTGACCGGCCCGAACGGCTCCACGTCGTGCGGCTCGGCGGCGCCCGGACGCGCGCGCAGCAGCATCGGCGTCATGAACGCGCCGCGTTCGGGGTCGCCGCCGAGCAGCGGGCCCGCGCCGGCCGGGTCCCCGGCGACCACCTCGGCGCCCGCCCGCAGCGCCTCGACCGCCTTGCGCACCTCGTCGCGCTGGGCGAGGCTCGCGAGCGCGCCCATCCGCACGTCGGGGTCGCGTGGGTCGCCGACGGTCACCTTGGCCAGCCGCGCGGCGAGCGCCTCGATCACGGGCTCGGCCATCGGCTCGGGGACGAGCACCCGGCGGATGGCGGTGCACTTCTGCCCCGCCTTGACCGTCATCTCGGTGACGACGCCCTTGACGAACAGGTCGAACTCGGGGTCGTCCGGGCGCACGTCCGGCCCGAGGATCGAGCAGTTGAGCGAGTCGGCCTCGACGCCGAGGCGGACGCCTCCGTCCAGTACGTTCGGGTGGCGGCGCAGGAGGCCCGCCGTGTGCGCGGAACCGGTGAAGGCGACCGAGTCCTGGACGGTCAGCCGGTCGAGCAGCCCGCCGGGGCTCCCCGCGAGGAGCTGCAGCGCGCCCTCCGGAAGGATGCCCGACCCGATGATCTGCCGGACGGCGAGCTCGGTGAGGTACGCGGTCTGGCTCGCGGGCTTGACGATCGACGGCAGCCCGGCGAGGAACGCCGGGGCGAGCTTCTCGAGCATCCCCCAGACCGGGAAGTTGAACGCGTTGATCTGCACCGCGACGCCGGGCCGGGACGCGTACACGTGCTGCCCGGCGAACGTCCCGCCCTTGCCGAGGCGCTCCAGGCCGCCGTCGAGGACGATCGTGTCGTTCGGCAGCTCGCGCACGCCCTTGCTCGCGTAGCCGAACAGGGTGCCGATGCCGCCGTCGACGTCGACGGCCGTGTCCCGCGCGGTGGCGCCGGTCCGCACCGACAGGGCGTACAGCTCCTCCTTGTGCTCGGTCAGGTGCTTGGCGAGCGCCTTCAGCATGGCGGCCCGCTCGTGGAACGTGAGGGCGCGCAGCGCCGGGCCGCCGGTCTCCCTGGCGTGCCGGACCATCTCCGCGACGTCCAGGCCGCGGCTCGACAGCCGCGCGACCTCCTCGCCGGTCGCGGCGTCGAGCAGGGGTGCCCCTTCGTCGTCCGCGCGGAACCATCGTCCGGCGGCGTAGCTCTCCAGCAGTGGGCTCACACTGTCTCCTCTCCGAGGGCGGGAGGCGGGGACCGGCAGGGGCCGGCACGGCCTCTTGCGCAGGGCGGCGGTCTCGTGGCACGCTATTACTGATCGAACGGTAAGTAAATACATCGACGCGGAGGGACCCAAGTGACGACCCCACCGGTGAAGGCCGAGCCGGGCCCGGACGCGGGTCTGCAGGCGGCGTTCGACGCGACGATCGCACGCCACGACCGCATCGAGCCCCGCGACTGGATGCCGGACGCCTACCGGAAGACGCTGGTGCGGCAGATCGCCCAGCACGCGCACTCGGAGATCATCGGCATGCAGCCCGAGGGCGCCTGGATCGGCCGCGCCCCGTCCCTGCGCCGCAAGGCGATCCTGCTGGCCAAGGTGCAGGACGAGGCCGGCCACGGCCTCTACCTGTACTCGGCGTGCGAGACCCTCGGCGTGTCCCGCGCCGAGCTGACCGACATGCTGCTGTCCGGCAGGCAGAAGTACTCCTCGATCTTCAACTACCCGACGCTGTCCTACGCCGACGTCGGCACGATCGGCTGGCTCGTCGACGGCGCCGCGATCTGCAACCAGGTGCCGCTGTGCCGCACGTCCTACGGACCCTACGGCCGCGCCATGATCCGCATCTGCAAGGAGGAGTCCTTCCACCAGCGGCAGGGCTACGAGCTGCTGATGACGATGATGCGCGGCACCGACGCCCAGCGCGAGATGGTGCAGGAGTCGGTCGACCGGTTCTGGTGGCCGTCCCTGATGATGTTCGGGCCGCCGGACTCCGAGTCCCCCAACAGCGAGCGGTCGATGGCGTGGGGCGTCAAGCGCAACTCCAACGACGAGCTGCGCCAGAAGTTCGTCGACATGACCGTTCCGCAGGCCGAGGCGCTCGGGGTGACGCTCCCCGACCCGGACCTGCGCTGGAACGCCGAGCGCGGCCACCACGACTTCGGCGAGCCGGACTGGGAGGAGTTCGCCGCGGTCGTCCGCGGGAACGGGCCCTGCAACGCCCAGCGGCTGGCCCACCGCCGCGCCGCCCACGACGACGGCGCCTGGGTGCGCGAGGCGGCGTCGGCGTTCGCGAGCCGGTCCGCCGAAGGAGGTGCCATATGAGCGAATTGAACCGGGGGGCCGCCCCCTCACAAGAGGACCGCATGAGTACGGACAGGCGGGAATGGCCGCTGTACGAGGTGTTCGTCCGCGGTAAGCGCGGCCTCAACCACGTCCACGTCGGGTCGCTGCACGCACCGGACGACACGATGGCCCTGCGGCACGCGCGCGACGTCTACACGCGGCGAAACGAGGGCGTGAGCATATGGGTCGTGCGGGCCGACGCCATCACCGCGTCCAGCCCGGACGAGAAGGACCCCCTGTTCGCGCCCAGCGGCGACAAGGTCTACCGGCACCCGACGTTCTACGACATCCCCGGGAACGTCCCGCACATGTGACCGGAGGGCGGACCACCATGAGCGACGAGCACGGCAGCATCTTCGACGGCCTGATCGACGGCGGAGACGCCTCGCAGTGGGCGTTCGGCACCGACTTCGAGGATCCCCTCGCCGGCGTCGACACCACCGTGCCCGGCGGCGTCGACCACACCGAACTCGCCGCGTACTGCCTCATGCTCGGCGACGACGCCCTGGTCATGTCGCAGCGCCTGTCGGAGTGGTGCAGCCGCGCGCCCGACCTCGAAGAGGACATCGCGCTGGCGAACATGGCCCTCGACCTCCTCGGGCAGGCGCGCCTGCTGCTGGCGCGGGCGGCCGCCGCCGACCCGGGCGCCGTGCCCGCCCTCCCCGACGGCTCGCCGGTGCCCGCCGAAGACGCGCTCGCGTTCTTCCGCGACGCCGGGCAGTTCCGCAACGTGCGGCTCGCCGAGGTGCCCAACGGCGACTTCGCGCACGTCGTCGTCCGGCTGCTGCTGTTCTCGGTGGCGCGGCTCGCCCTGCTGGAGCGGCTGCGCGCCAGCGCCGACTCGGTGCTGGCCGCCGTGGCGTCCAAGGGCGTCAAGGAGGTCACCTACCACCGGGACTGGGCGGGCCGCTGGTTCCTCACCCTGGCGCAGGGCACCGAAGAGTCGCGCCGCAGGCTCGTCACGGCCCTGGACGACCTGTGGCCGCTCCAGCCCGAACTGGTCCGCGCACATCCGGTCGAACTCTCCCTCGCGCAAGCGGGCGTCGGCGTCGACCCCGCCTCCGCCCGCGACGAGGTCGACGCCGTCCTCGACCAGGTCCTCGCCGTCAGCGGTGTCGACCGCCCGGACCGGCCCGCCCTGGCCGGCGTCGGCGGGCGGACGGGCCGGCACGGCATGCACACCGAGGCGCTCAGCCTCCTGCTCGCCGAGATGCAGGTGGTCGCCCGCGCGCACCCGGGAGGCCGCTGGTGACCGCCCGGGAACGCGCCGCCGAGGTCGCGGGCCAGGTCCTCGACCCGGAGATGCCGATGCTCACCCTCGCCGACCTCGGCGTGCTGCGCGACGTCGACGTGGAACACGAGGCCGGCGGCGACGAGGTGATCGTCGCTTCGATCACGCCGACCTACACCGGCTGCCCCGCCATGGCGACCATGCGCGACGACCTCGTCCACCGGCTGAACGACGCGGGGTTCCCCCGGGTCGAGGTGCGCGTCGTCCTCGACCCGCCCTGGTCGAGCGACTGGATCTCCGAACGCGGCCGGTCCGCCCTGCGGGAGGCGGGACTGTCGGCGCCCGGCCCCGCCCACCGCCCGGACGGGCCCGTCGCGCTCAACCTCGGGCCGACGCGGCACGCCCCGCCCTGCCCGCGCTGCGGCTCGACCGCGACCCGGGTGACCTCCGAGTTCAGCGGCACCGCGTGCAAGGCCCTCTACCGCTGCACCGACTGCCTCGAACCGTTCGAGCACGTCAAGGAGATCTGACATGTCCACTCCGGCCCCCGCGCGGACCCGGCCGGCCGCCGCCTTCCACACGCTGACCGTGGCGGCGGTCGACCACCTGTGCGAGGACGCCGCGGCGATCACGTTCGACGTCCCCGGCGAACTGCGCGAGGCGTACGCGTTCAAGGCCGGGCAGTCGCTCACCCTGCGCCGCTTCGTGGACGGGCGGGAGGAACGCCGCTCCTACTCGATCTGCGCCCCCGCCGGCGCCCCGCCGCGCATCGGCGTCCGCGAGATCCCGGACGGGCTCTTCTCCTCCTGGCTGGTGCGCGACGTCGTGCCCGGAACCACGATCGACGTGCAGACGCCGACCGGCTCCTGGCAGGCCGACCCGGAGCCGGGCGAGCGGCACCTGTGCATCGCCGCCGGGTCGGGCATCACCCCGATGCTGTCGGTCGCGTCCACGGTCCTCGCCCACCCCGGGGCCCAGGTGTCGCTCCTGTACGGCAACCGGACGAGCGGCACCGTGATGTTCAGCGAGGAACTCGGCGACCTGAAGAACCGGTACGGCGCCCGCTTCCAGATGGTCCACGTGCTCTCCCGCGAACCCCGCGACGTCGAACTGTTCTCCGGGCGGCTCGACCGCGACCGGCTGCGCCGCCTGCTCACCGACCTGATCCCGGCCGAGGCGTTCGACCACGTCTGGCTCTGCGGGCCGCTGCGGATGCTCGAAGACGCGCGGGCGGTGCTCGCCGACCTCGCCGTCCCCGCGACCGTGCACGTCGAACTGTTCTACGTCGACGAGCCCCCGCCGCAGCCGCGACGCACCGTCGCCGGCCCCGGGCCCGGCCCGACGACCGAGCTGACGATGATGCTCGACGGCCTGCGGACGACGTCGACCGTCCCCCGGGACGCGACGCTCCTCGAAGGCGCCCAGGCCACGCGCGCCGACCTGCCGTTCGCCTGCAAGGGCGGCGTCTGCGGGACGTGCCGTGCCATCGTCCGCGAAGGCGAGGTCGACATGCGCCGCAACTACGCCCTCGAACCGTCTGAGGTGGACGCCGGGTTCGTCCTCACCTGCCAGACGTTCCCGGTCGGCGAGAACGTCACCATCGACTACGACGCCTAGGCCTCGTGCCGGGCCAGGCCGTCGAAGGCCATGCCGGTGATCGCGCCGGCGACCGTCGCCGTGTCGTACACCCCGTCCGCGCGGTACCACTCGACCAGCGAGTTCACCATGCCGAACAGCAGCCGGCTCACCAGCGCCGGCGGCACGTCGTCGCGCAGGGCGCCCTCCTTGACGGCGTCGGCGACGAGCGCGGCGAGCCGGTCGTCGAGCCAGCGGCGCCTCTCCAGCGCGGCCAGCTCGACGGGGCTGTTGCCCCGGACCCGCAGTAGCAGCGTGACGGACGGCTGGTGCGCGACGAGAACCTCGACGCTGCGCCGCACCACCCCGCGCAGCCGCTCGTAGGCGGTCGCCCCGCCCCGCTCATGGGACGCCTCGGCCACGACGGCGGTGAGTTCGTCGAGGGCGTCGTCCAAAGCCCGGCTGAGCAGCTGCTCCTTGCTCGTGACGTGGTGGTAGATCGCCGCCTTCGTCAGCCCGAGTTCCTTGGCCAGGTCTCCCATGCTCGTGGCGTCGTACCCCTTGCGGTTGAACAGCTCCACCGCGGTGCGCAGGATCGCCTCCTGGTCGTACCCGGGACGCCCACGCCGACGCCGCGGGGGCGGTTCGGCGGGCCCGGTCGTCGTCACCCTCGCAGCATCTCACGGGGACGTAACGCTCACCCCAGCCCGACGGGCGGGTCGTCGAAGCCGGCCGCCGCACGGTCTGACGTGGGCGGCCGTCCACCGATGAGTTTCGGGTACCCGTGCCGTCTGTACGTGCGGGATGGAAGATGCCCTGCCACATCGGAAGAGGAACGCACTCATGGTCATCGTCGCGGGACACATCACGGTCGATCCTGGTCAGCGCGAGTCCTACCTCGCGGGCTGCACGAGCGTCGTCGAACAGGCTCGCCGGGCCGCCGGGTGCCTCGACTTCGCCATCACGGCCGACTTGCTCGACCCCGCCCGCATCAACATCTACGGATGCTGGGAGTCGCAAGCGGCCGTGGAAATCTTCCGCAGCAGCGGCCCCAGCGACGACCAGAGCGTCGCGATGCTCTCGACCTCGGTAGCCGAATACGAAATCGCCAACGTGCGCTCCTTGACCGCGGCCGACCCGTCATAAGGCGGACCGCGACGGAATGACGCGGTAACCGGCGCGCCGGACGAGGACCGCAGCGGCGGAGGCCGGCTCCCGAATCAGGCGGCGCGGGCGGGTGCTTGCGTCGAGAACTTGGAAGACGCGGCCGAGACGGCAATAGAGATCGCGCTCAAGGAGTTCGAGGGCTTGGAGTGGCCCGAACGGGAGCGGCTCCTCGAAACGATCCGGGACGCCGGGGTGCTGTGGCTGCAGCTCACGGGCGGTGAGCCGATGATCGATCGGTCGTTCGCTCCCGTGTACGCCAGGGCGTACGAACTCGGGATGATGCTTGAGATCCTCACCAACGGCTCCAGGCTGGCCGCTCCAAGGGTCCTGGAACTCCTCACGGCGCACCGGCCGAGCAAGCTCAGCATCAGCGTCTACGGCGCCACCGAGGCCAGCTATGACGGCCTGGTCCGCCGCAAGGGCGCATTCCGCAAGTTCGTGCGTGGCCTGGAGGCCGCCAGCGAGGCGGGGCTTTTGTTCGACCTGAGCCTGATCATCACCGACCGCAACGCGCACGAGGTGGACGCCATGCGGGCGCTGGCCGAGCGGTTCGGTGCCAGGTACCGGGAGTACGCCAACATGTCCCCGACGATCTACGGCGGTGGCGAGAGTCTCCCATCGCAGTCGCCGGAGTTCCTCACCAGGCGCAAGCCGTTCACGGGCTGCGACGCCGGACACACCTCCTTCCACGTCAACCCGTTCGGGAAGGCGTCCATCTGCAAGATCGGTCGCGAACCCAACATCGATCTGCCCGGCGAAGGGGTTACCGGCTTGGCCCGACTCGGCGGTATCGCCGACCGATCTCTTCTGCGTCAGGGCGGTTGTACGGACTGTGCTTTGCAGGACACATGCGGTACGTGCATGCCGCTCGTGCAGCTCTACCGCAAGGCACAGGCACCGCTGGCGAGCTACTGCCAGCACGGACATCCACGAAGGGGGGTGAACCAATGACTCATACGACGGCAGTCACTGACGTGGCGGGCGATGACACGCCCGAGGTGTCGATCGTCGAGGACGTTAACGACGTGGCGGACGAGGCGACCGGCCTCGGGTGCGGCGACGACAATCCGTACCGGTGAGCCGGTCCGGCGAGTGAGCGGCGGCCTCCCCGTGCTTCCACCTGGCGGGGAGGCCGCTCCAGTAGCTTGCAGGCGTGACAATGCGGGGCGGTTGGGAAGACGTGCAGCACCTCATCGAGAAGCACACCGGGCCAGTGACCTCGGCCTGCCACGCGAACGAGGGGTTCAACTCCGAGCTCGCAGTCGTCATCAACGAGACGACGTTCGTCAAGGGCCTTCGCAGCGACCACCCCCGCGCGTGGACACAGGAACGGGAACGGGGCATCAACCTCCACGTGCGACACGTCTCCGCCCGCTTGCTCTGGTCCGACCAGGTGGAGGGGTGGGATCTCAACGGCTTCGAGTACCTGGATGGCCGGTCTGCGGATTACGCTCCCGGTTCCGGTGATCTCGCGTTGATCGCGGCGATGATGACCCTCTTCCCCTCGGCGCCCGGTGACGTCGAGTTGAAGCGCGCCGAACATCGCTGGTCGGGCTACAGCACCCAGCCGGACCTGTTCGCCGGTGACGGCTTGGCGCACACGGACTGGTCGCCGAGCAACATCCTCATCAGTGGAGGTCGGGCCGTGATGGTCGACTGGGCGTGGCCGACGCGTGGCGCGTCCTGGCTGGACCCGGCGTGCTGGGTGGTGTGGCTCATCGCCACCGGGCACGGCCCGGAGCAGGCCGAGGAATGGGCCTTGCGGGTCCCCGCGTTCCTGCAGGCCCCTTGTACCGCCGTGACCGCGTTCGCAGGGGCGCAGGCGGCCATGTGGGAGGACATCGGAGATGATGCCCCTCATCCCGGTCTGGCCGCCGCAGCCGCAGACTGGGTGGAGCATAGGAGTTCCTGGTGACCGCCCAGATCCGCAGCGCCACTTCGCACGCCACCGCACCCACGAGAGCCCGGTCGCAATCGGATGACGAGCTGATCGCCGCGGTGAGCGGCATTTGGGTGCGGGACTGGCAGACGGCGGGGCCGGACGCCGTCGTGTTCGTCGCCGGTCGACCAAGATCGTTGCGCCACATGTGAGCTCGGGCGAGGTCGATCCAGTGATTTGAGCGGCTCTCGGTGGGTGCGTCGTCCGGGAGGCGCATGTCCTTGGACCTGCCGATCGCGGCGGGCTGGCGTCGTTCAGGCCGTTGAATGCGGCATCAGCGTCGCCACGATCTACGGCTCCGCCGGACGCTCCGGCCAGTCGGCACAGGCCCTGGTTGCATAAGCACGTGATCGGCCGGCCTGACCCGGCCGATCACGTCGCTGACTTTGCCAGGCGCCGGTAAGCGCACGCGAGGCGCGCGCCAAGACCCAGTAGGGAAATCCTCACAGTCGTGCTAAGTGCGAGCACGTCATGAGTTGTCGTTCGCCCTGCGCTTCACGGCATCTGTGAACGTGCGCCAGTCGGCACGCGTGAACATCAACTTGGGGCCCGTGGGATGCTTGCTGTCGCGCACGGCGACGCCACGGTGCAGATCGGCGATCTCCACACAGTTGCCGCCGTTGCCGCTCCGGCTACTCTTCCGCCAGACGGCGCGGGAGAGATCCACGTTGGTCATGGCCCGCTCCTCCCAAATCGTGATTCACGCTAGCTCTTCGGCTACGCGAGTGATCATGGACAGCGACTCGTCGGGATCGAGCGCCTTGGCTATGAGGTAGTTGAACATCACTGTATAACGCTCGACTTGGGGCGTCTCCTCCAGATAGAGGCTGCCTGTCTGGTTCTCCAGGTAGACCACATCGGGGTCGCTGGCCTCCGGAAAGTCCAGAATCGTGAACGATCCCTCCATGGCGGGGTGCGCTCCCGCCTTGAACGGAAGGACTTGGACGCTCACGTGAGGCTGGCGGGCGAGATCCACCACGTGGTGTAGCTGGTCGCGCATCACTTCCTCGGGCCCGACGACTCGCCGAATGACAGCTTCGTTCACCACTGCCCAGAACTTGAGCGGGCTCTCTCCGGTCAGACGTTCCTGACGGGCTGAGCGCACCTCGATCTTGTGTTCGATCTCGTCCTCGTTGCCCGCCGCGGGCGCGGCGTGCAGGAACGCTCGATAGTAGTCCGGGGTCTGGAGCAGACCGGGCATTAGCTCTGACTCATACGCCTGGATCGAAGCCGCCTCGGCCTCTAGGCCCACGAAGAACTGAAACCAGGTGGGGATCGCCGCGCCATATGAATGCCACCACCCGCGCTGCCGGGCTTCGCGGGCGAAGGTGAGCAACACCTCGCGCCTGCTGGCGTCCACGTCATAGACGTCCAGCAGCACGCGCAGGTCAGTAGGGCGGATGCGTCGCTCACCCGTCTCCCATCGACTGATCGTCGAGCTGCTGAAGTCGCCTTCGGACCGGCTCGCGACCTGTTCGATCGTCAGACCGCGCTCTTCCCGCAGACGGCGCAGCTCGTAGCGCAGTCGGCGACCGCGCACGGTCGGACTCGGGCGTATCGGCACGAAGCCACCTCCACCTTTTGGGGAATTGCCAATTGGGACTTGCCAACAGGGTAGTCCCCGTGCACGCTATAGCTTGCCAGCGTCACAGACCGCGTGTGGGTGGTTCTGGCGAGTTACGAACGTCATCGGATCTAGCGGTGACGTGGCCGAAAGAAGACGGCCCTGGGCCGGTGCTTGCCCCACCAAGCCCAGGGCCTAGCCCGACTGGAAGGAGTCGGACCCGTGGGTAATGGTACGGGTGGGCCGCTGGAGGAGCTGGCTGCGCAGCTCACGCAACGAGGGTGCCGGGCGACGGTGGACGGGGGCATGCTCTCGGCGTCGCTGGGGGCGCGTCGTGAACACGTGATCGTCTGCGACGGTCGGCGGTTCCGGTGGGGCGGTGAGCGCGGGTATGTGCTCGGCGAGGTCGGGGCCGAGTCGGCGTCGGCGGACCGAGCGTTGATCGTGCTCAAGCAGCTGGCCCGGTGGTCGCGATGAACGGCTACGGGGTGAGTGCGGACGCGACCGCCGCCGCGACGTTGGAGCGGTTGAACGTGCTCGTCCGGCTGATGACGGACCTGCGCGGGCTCGGGCGGGGATCGTGGCTGGCTCTTCCGGTCGCGGGGCAGCCGGTCCTGTACGTCCAGGCTCATTCGGTACGGCTGGCGGTTCTGGGCGTGCAGGACGGCGCCGGCTGGTCGTACCTGTGGGACGGGGGCCGTAAGGCCGCGGCGGACGGCACGCTCGTGGCGGCTCGGCAGATCGCCGGGGTGGCGCGGTGATCGTCTGGGACGAGGTGCACACCGAGCGAATGTGCTCGGGCGGAAGCCTTGACGTGCGGGAGGTCCGGGCGCGGGCTGGGACGAGTCCGGGCGCGGCCTGATGGTGGTGAACGGGCTGGCGGAGCGCTGGGGGACGCTGCCGGGTGGCGACGACCGGTACACAGTGTGGTTCGAGGTGGCGCGGTGAGCGGGAAGGGAACGGTGGTCCAAGTGCTGCGTGGCGCGTGGGCAAGGCTGGCGCTACGGGGTGCGGGGCCTGGTGAGCTGCTTCCGGAGCCTTACCCGGAGACGGTGTTCTTGTTCGCGGGGCTGGCGCCGGGCGCGCGGAAGGCGCTGGAGGTGTTCCCGCAGGAGGCACGGTCGTGGCGGACGCTGGCGGAGATGGAGGCGGCGCGGGCGCGGGTGTGGTTGGGACAGGGGAGGGTGTGGGACGCGGGGGTGTGCGCCGGGCGGGCGCAGGCGTACCGGGCGGCGGCCGAACAGGTGGAAGAGGTGCTGATCGGGTCGCTTGAGCTGTGGGAGGAGTATGAGCGGCAGGCCGGAGAGTGCGGGCAGTGACCGGCTTATGGGGGCTCGTTGCCGGGTTCGTGTTCGATTTCTTGGCCGACGATGGTGAGGGTTTCGCGTAGCCAGCGGTGGGCCGGGTCGGCCTGGTGGACGGCGTGGAACCAGAGCGCCTCCAGGATCGGGACCGCCTCGAACGGGCAGGGATGGAGCTGGAACCCGCCGAGGGCGTTGAGGCGATGCGCCAGCCGTTCCTGGATGAGCGCGATTCTGGAAGTGCCGGGAATCAGGAACGGCAGGGACTGGAAGTTCTCCACGACGACCTCCACGTTCGGCTCGATGCCCAGCATGGTGAGCTGGCGTATCGCGAACGACGCGGTGGTCGGGCCGTGGAAGGCGGTCACCCAGGGCAGCGTTCCGAGGTGGTCCATGGTGAGCCCGTCCGACAGGGCCGGGTTCGCGGGGTCGGCGATGATGACCCATCGGTCGGAGTAGACGTCGGTGTACGGGTGGGTCGAGATGAAGCCGTGCGGCATGATCAGGCCGTCGGTGGAGCGCAGCGTGGCGTCGATGTCGTCGACTCTTGGCACGTTGATCTGCAGGAACCGGATCCGTACCCCTGGGGCTTCGGTCGCGAGCCTGCGCATCAGGGGGTTGCCCAGGACGGTGAGGACGTAGTCGGAGGCGACGAGGGTGAACTCTCGGTCGCTTTCGGACGGGTCGAACCGCGGACGGGCGGAGAAGACGCGGTCGACGACGTTGACGGCGAGGGCCGTGGGGTCCACCAGTGCGGTCGCCAGCGGGGTCAGCTCGTAGGAGTTGCCGACGCGGGTCAGCAGTTCGTCGCCGTAGTGGCGGCGCAGCCTGCCCAGGTTGGAGCTCATCGCCGGCTGTGAGAGGCCCACGCGCTGACCGGCCCGTGTCACGTTGCGTTCCTCCAGCAGCGCGTGCAGGGCCATCAGGAGGTTCAGGTCGAGGCTCTCCATGGCGCCTCCATCCATCCCATGAATAGTTCCTAGACAAAGTATCGATTTCTCACATCGTTGCCTGTCAGGCACAGTGAGGGCAATCACATCGGAGGCAACGCCGTGGAAACCTGTTCGACCTCGTCCGCGCGCTTCGCGCTTGGGACGTTCTCCGCCGACGGGATGCGTGTTCCCGGCCTGGTCGTCGGCGACCGCATGGCGGATCTGCGGAGCCACTGGCCGTCGCTGGAGGCGCTGCTCGGGGACTGGGACGCGGCGCTGCCCGTCCTGGACGGCCTGGCGGGCTCAGCTGAGACGGTGTGGCTGCCGCTGTCCGACCTGGAGGTGCTGGTCCCGTTCACGCCGGGCCAGGTGATCCAGTCCGGGGCGAACTACCGGACGCACGTGGTCGATCTCGCGGTCGCCCACCGCGACTTCACCGGCGCGGAGGAGGAGGCGGCGGCCCGCGCCGAGGTCGGCGCGATGATGGACCGGCGGGCGGCGGAGGGGATCCCGTACCTGTTCGTGGGCCTGCCGAGCGCGGTCGCCGGGCCCTACGACGACCTCGTCCTGCCCGGCTACAGCGACCGGCACGACTGGGAACTGGAACTGGCCGCCGTCATCGGCCGGCCGGCGTTCCGGGTGACGCGCGAGCGGGCCCTCGACCACGTCGCCGGATACACGATCTGCAACGACGTCACGACCCGAGACCTGGTGTTCCGGCAGGACATGAAGGAGATCGGCACCGACTGGTTCCGGTCCAAGAACGCGCCGGGCTTCTTGCCGCTCGGGCCGTTCCTGGTCCCCGCCAACGCGGCCGGTGACCCGATGGACCTGCAGGTCACGCTGACCGTCAACGGCGAAGTGATGCAGGCCGAATCGACCAAGGACATGCTGTTCGACGCCGCCGCCCTGGTCTCCGCCGCGTCCCAGATCACCCGGCTCCAGCCCGGGGACCTGGTGCTGACCGGCAGTCCCGCGGGCAACGGCATGGCGTCCGGCCGGTTCCTACGCGACGGCGACGTCATGGAGGGCACCATCACCGGCCTGGGCACCCAGCGCGTCGTCTGCCGGGCGGAGCGGTGAGCGCCGTGGAGGAGGCCATCGCCAGGGCCGCGCGTGAGTACTCCAACTGGGGGCGCTGGGGTGAGGACGATGTCCGCGGCACCCTCAATTTCCTCGGCGAGGCCAAGCGGGTGCGGGCGGCTGGGCTGGTCAGGCGGGGTGTGAGCTTCTCGCTGTCCCAGCGGTTCGACATGAACGGGCCCCAGCGCGGGTGGCGGCGGCGTACGAACCCGGTGCACACGATGCTCGACACCGGCGTCGACGCGGCCCTCGGCAAGCAGGGCTTCCCGCACGGGATCGGCGGCGCCGACGATGTGATCGCGATGCCGCTGCAGTGCTCCACCCAGTGGGACGGCCTCGGCCACATCTTCGACCACGGCAACGCGTGGAACGGCCGTCCTGCCCAGGACGTGGTGACCAGCGACGGCGACCTGGTGACGGGCATCGAGACCGTCGCCGACGTGGTCGCCGGACGCGGTGTGCTCCTGGACGTCGGCCGGGTCGTCGGCGGAGGGGAACTGCCGGACGCGTTCGCCATCACCGAGGAGCACCTCGCCGCGACCGCCGACGCGCACGGCGTCGAGGTCGGCTGCGGCGACATCGTGTGCGTCCGGACCGGGCAGCTCGCCCGCGTCCGCCGCGACGGGTGGGGCGAGTACGCCGGCGGGCCCGCCCCCGGCCTGTCGTTCTGGACGGCGGGCTGGCTGCACCGCACGGAGATCGCCGCCATCGCCACCGACACCTGGGGATTCGAGGTGCGTCCCAACGAGTTCGAGGACGCCTTCCAGCCCCTGCACCAGGTCGTCATCCCCAACATGGGCCTGTTCGTCGGCGAGATGTGGGACCTGGACGCCCTCGCCGCAGACTGCGCCGCCGACGGCGTGTACGAGTTCCAGCTCGTCGCGGCGCCGCTGCCCATCACCGGGGCGGTCGGCTCGCCCGTCAACCCGATCGCGCTCAAATGAGCCGCCCGGCAATCGAACGGAGACCGCGCATGACGAACGTCGGCAGCGTGCTGATCGTCGGCGGTGGCATCACCGGCACCGCACTGGCCACCCTGCTCGCCCGCGGAGGCGTCCGCGTCGACGTGGTGGAGGTGAAGCCCACCTTGTCGTCGCCGGGTTCGGGCATCACCCTGCAGGGCAACGCCCTGCGCGTACTGCGCGAACTCGGCGTGTGGGATCAGGTCCGGGCCGAGGGGTACGCCTTCGGGTCGGTCGGCATCACCAAGCCGGACGGTTCCCTGCTGTTCGAGCAGGAGGACCTGCGGACCGGCGGCCCCGACCTGCCCGCCACCCTCGGCATGGACCGTCCCGACCTTCAGGCGATCCTCGTGGAGGCGGCCCGGCGGGCCGGTGCGCGCCTCAGCGCCGGCCGCACCGTCACCGCCCTGGATCCGCTGACCTTCGACGACGGCACCACCGGCGAGTACGACGTGATCGTGGGCGCCGACGGCATCCACTCCGCCGTCCGCTCCATGATCGGCATCGACATCGGGCCCGAGCCGGTCGGCATGGGCATCTGGCGCGTGCACGCTCGCCGGCCCGCGTCGGTCGTGCGCACCGACCTGGCCTACGGCGGCCCCTGCTACATCGCCGGATACTGCCCGACCAGCGAGAACACGCTGTACGCGTACCTGGTGGAGGACGCCCGCGACCGCGCGTCCATCCCCGCGGACCGGAAGGCGGCGATCATGCGGGAGCTGGCCGAGCCGTACGGCGGCGCGTGGGACGAGATCAAAGGCGACATCACCGACCCCGAGCGCGTCAACTACACCTGGTTCGAGTCGCTGCTGGTACCGCGTCCCTGGCACCGGGGAAACGTCGTCCTCATCGGCGACGCCGTGCACGCCTGCCCGCCCACCCTGGCCCAGGGCGCGGCCATGTGCCTGGAGGACGCCTCCGTCCTGGCCGAGATGCTGCTGGAGAACCGCGAGGTCGGCGACACGCTGCTCACCGCCTTCGCCGACCGCCGGTACCCGCGCGTCCAGGCCGTCGTGGAGGGTTCGCTCCAGCTGGCCCGCTGGCAGATGGAACCCGCCGACGACGCCGACGTGCCCGGCCTGATGGCCCGCACCGCCGCGATGGTGAGCGAGCGGCCATGACGACCGTGGACGTCCACGCGCACGTCATCCTGCCGGACATCGAGCAGGCCGTCGCAGGCCGCCCCGGACTGGACGCCCATCGCGCGCTCGACCTCCGCCGCAACGGCGCCGAGGCGATGGCCGTGTCCGGGAAGATGGTCGGCGATCGACTCGCCCGGCTCACCGACGTCACCGTGCGGCTGGCCGACATGGACGCGACCGGCGTCGACGTCCAGATCGTCAGCCCCTCCCCGTCCCACTACCACTACTGGGCCGAGCCGGAACTCGCCGAACGCGTCTACCGCCTGGCCAACGAGGGCACCGCCGAGCACTGCGCCAAGGCGCCCGGCCGACTGCACGGTCTGGGCCTCGTCCCGCTCCAGCACGCCGACATGGCCGTCCGTGCGCTCGACCATGCGCTCGACCTCGGCCTCAAGGGTGTGGAGATCTCCTCCCACGCCCCCGGCCGGGACCTGTCCGATCCCGCCCTGGAACCGTTCTGGTCCCGGGCGGCCGAACGCGGAGCCGTGCTGTTCCTGCACCCGTTCGGCTGCACCCTGGACGAACGGCTCGACCGCTGGTACCTGTCCAACATCGTCGGCCAGCCCACCGAGAACGCCGTCGCCCTCTCCCACCTGATCTTCTCCGGAGTCCTGGACCGGCACCCCGGCCTGGAGATCGTCGCCGCCCACGGCGGCGGCTACCTGCCCACCCACATCGGACGCGCCGACCACGGCTGGCGGGCCCGCCCGGACGCGAAGGGCTGCGCCGAGCAGCCCAGCGCCTACCTGCGGCGGCTCTGGTTCGACTCCCTCGTGCACGACCCCGGCGTGCTGCGCACCCTCGTGTCCGCCGCGGGGGCGGGCCGGGTCCTGCTCGGCTCGGACCACCCCTTCGACATGGGCTCCGACGACCCGCTCGGCGACCTGCGCGCCGCCGGGCTGCCACCGGACGACGTGGACGCCATCGGCGGAGCCAACGCCGTCGCGCTCTTCTCACTCAAGGACTGACATGCGACTCATCACCCATCTGCGGCACGTGGACCTCGCGGTCCCCGACTACGCGCGCCAGCGCGACTTCTACTCCGGTGTCTGGGGCCTGACGGAAGTCGCCTCGGACACCGGCATCAGCTTCCTCGCCGCCGAAGGATCGCCGGAGCAGTACATCGTCCGGCTCCGCCACGACACCGGCAAGCGGCTCGACCTGATCGCCTTCGGCGCGGCGGCCCCCGGGGACGTGGACGCCCTCGCCGCGCGGCTCCGCGACGCCTCCGTCCAGCTGATCACCGAGCCCGGTGGACTCGGCACCCCCGGCGGCGGCTACGGATTCCGCTTCTTCGACCTGGACGGCCGGACGGTCGAGGTCTCCGCCGACGTCGCCGTCCGGGAGCACCGCAAGCTGGAACCCAAGGAGGCCGTGCCCGTCCGGCTCTCCCACGTCGTGCTCAACGCGCCCGACATCGCCGCCACCCGCGCCTGGTACGAGACCCACCTGAACTTCGCGCTCTCGGACACGCTCGCGTCCCCGCACATGGGCGAGGTCATGCACTTCATGCGCTGCAACCCGCAGCACCACAGCCTCGCCATCGCCCGCGGCCCCCACACGTCCCTGCACCACATCTCCTTCGAGATGCGCGGCCTGGACGAGTACATGTACGGCACCGGGCGGCTCATCCGCTCGGGCGCCCGCATGATCTGGGGGCCCGGCCGCCACCTGGCGGGCGACAACACCTTCTCCTACTTCCTGGACCCGCACGGCAACACCGTCGAGTACACCACCGAGCTGGAACTGCTGGACGAGGACGCCTGGCACCCGTCCGTCCACGACCTCTCCCAGCCCGAGGTCACCGACCAGTGGGGGACCGCCAACCCGATGAACGAGCTGATCGCCAAGGAATCGTTCAACGACCCCGACCGCGGCGTCTTCGTCGCCCCACCCGTCTGAATGCGATACGCCGCCTACACCCACCGGGGCCGACAGCGCTGCGGCGTCGTCCAGGGCGACGCCGTCCACCACCTCGACGCGCCCGACCTGCTCACGGTCATCACGTCGGGGAACCGCCCCGAAGCCGCGGGCCCCGCCGTCCCGCTGGACGAGGTGACGCTTCTCGCGCCGATCCAGCCCCCGACCGTCCGCGACTTCGTCTCGTTCGAGGAGCACGTCGAAGGCGTACGGCGCAGCGTGAGCGGCGAGGCGGGCGTCCCCGACCAGTGGTACGCCGCCCCGACGTTCTACTTCACCAACCCCTACGCGATCATCGGCACCGGCGAGCCCGTGCCGGTACCGCCCGGCTGCGAAGTCCTGGATTTCGAACTCGAAGTGGCCGTCATCATCGGCGAGGAAGGCCGCGACCTGACGCCCGAGCAGGCGCGCGACCGCATCTTCGGTTACGCGGTCTTCAACGACTGGTCGGCCCGCGACCTGCAATCCGCCGAGATGCAGGTCGGCCTCGGCCCCTGCAAGGGCAAGGACACCGCCACCACCCTCGGCCCCTGGATCGTCACCGCCGACGAATTGGAGCCGTACCGTGACGCCGAGGGCTTCCTCAACCTGGCACTGTCCGTCTCGGTCAACGGCACCGAGATCGGCCGCGACCTGCTCTCCAACATGGGCTGGCCCTTCGAGGACCTCATCGCCTACGCCTCGCGCGGCACCCGCGTCCGCCCCGGCGACGTCCTCGGCTCCGGCACCTGCGGCAACGGCGGCTGCCTGGCCGAACTGTGGGGCGTCAGGGGAAACCGGACCCCGGCCCCGCTCCAGGTCGGCGACGAGGTCACCATGACCGCCGAAGGCATCGGCACCATCACCAACACCGTCACCGAGGGCGCCGCCCTCCATCCGATCCCGGCCGCCCGCCCCCGCCCCCGCACGCGCCCGAGCTGACCGCTTCGTCAGGCCAGCTCCGTGAGGTCGCCGGCCGCGATGCGGTCCCGCAGGACGAACTTCTGGATCTTGCCCATGGCGTTGGCAGGGACATCGTCCGCCAGATACCAGTGGCGCGGCGTCTTGTGGGGCGCGAGGACGGCCCGCACGTGGTCGTGCAGTTCGGCCGCGCTCGGCGGGCGGCTCGCGTCCGCGGGCCTGACGACGGCGGCGACCTGCTCGCCCCAGTCCGGATCGGGGACGCCGAGGACGACGGCCTGGGCGACCCCGGGGTGCGCGGCGATCGCGGCCTCGATCTCGCTCGGGTAGATGTTCTCCCCGCCGCGGATGACGAGGTCCTTGAGGCGGCCGGTGATGGTGACGTAGCCGCGCTCGTCCATGACGCCCAGGTCGCCGGTGTGCAGCCAGCCGTCGGCGTCGATGGTCCGCGCGGTCGCGCCGGGCAGGTCGTGGTAGCCGAGCATGACCTGGTGGCCGCGGGCGCAGATCTCGCCCGCCTCGCCGACGGGCAGCGTCGACCCGTCGGAGCCGGCGACCTTCACCTCGACGTGCCACAGCGGCGTGCCCGCCGTGTGCAGCTTGTCGCCGGGGGCGTCGTCCGGGCTGGTCTGGGTGACGATGGGGCTCAGCTCGGTCTGCCCGTAGACGGTGGAGAAGCGCGCCCCGAACCTGCGCTCGGCCTCCTCGATGAGCGCCGGAGGCACGGCGTCCCCGCCGGACAGGATGACCGAGCAGGCGTCGAGGTCGTATCCGTCGAAGCCGGGGTGGGCGAGGAGGGCGGAGTGCATCACCGGGACTCCGCCGAACACGTTGACCCGCCATTCCTGGAGGGCGTTGAGGACGAGTTCGGGGTGGAAGAACTGGGGCAGCACGAGGGTGCCCTTGCCGTGCGCGGTGCCCAGCACCGTGAGACCGCAGCCCGCCGTGTGGAAGAGCGGGAGCGCGCTGCCCCACACTCCGCCTTCGGGGAAGCCCGCGCGGGCGGCGACGTAGGCGGCGTTCGTGACGAGCCCGCGGTGATGCAGGACGGCGCCCTTGGGCAGCCCCGTCGTCCCCGACGTGTACTGGATCTGCGCGGGTCCGCCGGGCGCGACATCGGGCAGCGGGACGGATTCCGCCTCCCGCACCTGGGCGAGCCACCCGGTAAAGGAGATGGCGTCGCGCAGGCGGGGCAGCCGTGGCCGGATCCGCTCCACCGTCGCGGCCATGTCCGTCCCTCGGAACGCGTCGGTGAGGACGACGGCGACCGCACCCGACTGGGACAGGACGTGTTCGAGTTCGGCCTCGCGCAACGCCGGGTTGGCCGTCACCAGGACCAGTCCCGCCAGGGCGGCGCCGTACTGGAGCACCACCCACTCGGGGACGTTGGGCGCCCAGACGGCGATGTGCTCGCCCGCCTCGAAACGCGCGGCCAGCCAGTGCGCGGCGTGTTCGGCGTCGTCCAGAAGCTGGGCGTAGGTCCAGGTGCGGTCGGTGCGGTCCGCACCGGACAGGGACGCGCCGGACGGGGCCGTCTCGACCAGCGCCACGCGTCCGGGCGCGGCGGAGGCGGCCTCGCGCAGCAGGCCGCCCGGGGTGAGGTCCAGCACGGGCCGGGAGGTGTCGGCCGGCCAGTACGACTGCTTCAGCATGGTCAGTCCTCCAGGTCTTCGCGGGACGGGACGGGGCCGCCGCCTTCGGGGATCCAGCGGCCCGAGTCGCGCCACTTGACGGCCTCGTGGAACCCGTGCGCGGCGGCGAACTCCTGGAACCAGCGGCCCTCGGGCGAGTGGCGGGTGATGCCGTCGAACAGGGTCGCGAGGATCTGGGTGCCGTGCAGGCCCATGTTGTCGTAGGCCTGGTTGATCATCAGTTTCTGCATGGCGAGCTGGTTGACGGGCACGCCCGCGACGCGGTCGGCGAGTTCCTCCACCCGCGCGTCCAGCTCGGCGGGCGGCGCCGACTCCAGCACCAGGCCCCATTCGGCGGCGGTGCGGCCGTCGATGGTGTCGCCGGTCAGCAGCATCCGCTTGGCGCGCTCGGCGCCGAGCCGGTACACCCACATCGCCGTGGTGGGGCAGCCCCAGACCCGGGCGGGCATGTAGCCGATCCGCGCGTCCTCGGCCATCACGACCATGTCGCAGGACAGCGCGATGTCGCTGCCGCCTGCGACCGCGAAGCCGTGCACCTTGGCGATGGTCGGCTTGAGCGAGCGCCACAGCGAGAAGTAGTCGTCGGTGAACTGCTTCATGACGGAGTAGTCCCTGATCGGGTCCCAGACCGGGTCGCCGCCGCCCGACCCCTGGGTGCCCTCGCCGTCCTCGGCGGAGATCTTCAGGTCGTAGCCGGAACAGAACGCCCGTCCCGCCCCCTGGAGCACGATCACGTGGACGCGGGGGTCGGTGTTGGCGCGCTTGACGGCGGCGGCCAGTTCGCCGGGCATCTGGAAGTCGATCGCGTTGAGCCGGTCGGGACGGTTCAGCGTCAGATACGCCTTGCGCCCTTCGACCTCGTACAGCACCGTGGGATCGCCGGTCATGGTCACTCCTCCGCGGACGGGTTGGTCAGGAGCGGCCGGACGACCTCGGTCCACCGCTCCAGCAGCGCGTCGCCGCCGGTGCCGTCGCGGTAGAGCGCGTCGGAGATCGCCATGCCGCGCAGCAGCTGGACGGTCAGTTCGGCGACGAGCGGATAGGACGGCGAGGCCGTCACGTCCGGGCCGAGGACGTCGCCGATCACCCGGTACAGGTCGCGGCGGGCCGCCCCCTCGGCGCGTCGGAGGACCTGCCGCAGCCGCGGATTGGTGCGCGCGACCGCCCACAGCTCCAGTTCGGCGCCGAACGCCGGCCGCCGCAGGACCGCCCGCAGGACGCGGAACGATCGCGACAGGCCGTCCCCCGACGGCGGGACGGCGGCCAGTTCCTCCTGGACCGCGTCCTCGTTGCGCTGGACGAGCCGTCCGACGGCGGCGCCGAGGAGTTCCTCGTGCGTGGGGAAGTGGTGAAGCAGCGCGCCTCGGCTGACCCCGGCCCGCCGCTGGACCTCCAGCGTCGTCGTCGCCGCGACGCCCTTCTCGATCAGCGACTCCACCGCCGCGTCCACGAGCAGCCGCCGCGTCGCGGCACGCTGTTCCTCCCGCTTGGACACCACGCCCCCAATTGACCGTCAGATGTGACTGTGAGCCACAGTCTCACAGTCATTGGTGACGGTCAATCGGTCGGCGTGGCCGAGGAAGCTAGCCGAGGGCCAGGACCCGCATGACCAGGCGGGCGGTGCGGCCGCCCTCCTCCTCCGCGATGGCCAGCGCGGTCCGCACGTCGAGATCGTCGAGCAGTGCGCGGGTCACGGCCGCTTCCG
Organism: Actinomadura sp. 3N407; assembly: GCF_052245875.1. NCBI lineage: Bacteria > Bacillati > Actinomycetota > Actinomycetes > Streptosporangiales > Thermomonosporaceae > Actinomadura > Actinomadura sp. 3N407. The sequence goes on along the minus strand of NZ_JBQQBP010000008.1, from coordinate 160,534 downwards.
CCGCGGCCGACGACGCGCGGCGGCCCGCGCTGAGATGGAGCGCGTCCAGGCGGGCCGTCGCGGAGTCGAGGGTGCCGGCCGTGTAGTCCCATTCGTCCCGCCAGGGGGCGGTGATGAGCATGAGCCGGACGGCGGCTGCCGGATGGTCCCGGATCAGGTCGGAGACCAGGACCAGGTTCCCGGTGGACTTGGCCATCTTGACGCCGTCCCGGCGGACCATGCCCACATGCAGCCAGGCGCGGGAGAACGGCCGGACGCCCGTCAGCGCCTCGGCCAGGGCGGCTTCGTAGGCGTGGTGGGGGAAGCGCAGGTCGGCGCCGCCGGAGTGCAGGTCCAGGGCCGGACCGAACGTCGTCATGGCCATCGCGGTGCATTCGGCGTGCCAGCCGGGCCGCCCCGCACCCCAGGGGCTGGGCCAGGCGGGTTCCCCGGAGTGCGAGGGCCGCCAGACGGCGACGTCGAACGGATGCTCCTTGCCGGGATCCTCGGGTTCGTCGCCGTACTCGGCCAGGAGGTCACGCGCCTGCTGGTCGCCGAGCCCCGCGCGCACCGGGACGCCGGCGCCGTGGAAGTAGACCCCTCCGTCCCGGACGTAGGCGTGGCCGGACGCGAGGAGCCCCTGGGCGAGCGCGACGACCTCCCTGACGTGGTTGTGCGCGCGTGGCTGGTCGTCGACGGTGTGCACGCCGAGGGCCTCCAGGTCGCGTTCGAAGTAGAACTGCTGCACGGCGGCGAAGCTGTCGTACGGGCTGCCGGCGCGGTCCGCGGCCTGGTTCAGCACGTCGTCGACGTCGGTGACGTTGCGGCATACGCGGACGTCGCCGCCGGCGTGGCGCAGGACGCGGGCGGCGACATCGGCCCAGACGAACGTCCGCGCGTGACCGAGATGGGTCGCGTCGTACGGGGTGATGCCGCAGACGTACATCCGGGCGGGGCCGACGACCGGCAGCGGCCGTCCGCCGATCCGGAGGGTGCGATCCGGTGCGTTGAGATCCACGAGAGTCACCGTTCCCCAGGACGTTCAGTCTCGCCGCCGTCGGTGCTCTCCTACCCCGAGCGTGCCGGGGAAAAGATGAAGCCGGCCGGCTCCGGGCCCGGCTCGCCGGGGCGGGGCGCCGTCAGTAGTAGCGTTCGGTGACCCAGGCGTCGTGGAAGATGCTTCTCAGGTACTTCTCGCCGGAGTCGGGGGAGATGACGGCGATGCGGGCGCCCTCGTCCAGGGCGCCGCAGACGCGGCGGGCGGCGGCGAGCACGGAGCCGGTGGAGCCGCCGACCAGGAGGCCGTGCCTGCGGGCCATGTAGCGGCACTCCCTGACCGCGTCCCGCTCGTCCACCAGGACGCGGTGGAAGTCGCCGCTGTGCTGGATCTCCTGGAAGATCTCGGGTCGGCGGCTCGTGCCGATCCCGGGGATGTAGCGGGGACGCGGCACCCCGCCAAAGGTCACCGATCCCGCGGTGTCGACCGCGAAGACCTCGGTCGGGGCGTTGATCGAGCGGATGTGGTCGAGGCAGCCGCGCAGGGTGCCGGACGTGCCGACCCCGACGAACAGGGCGTCGACGTGGCCGAGTTCCTTGAAGACGGCGGGCGCCGTCGTGCGCTGGTGGCCGAGCGCGTTGGCGGGGTTGGCGTACTGGTTCGGCCAGACGAGGTGGGGCGCCGCGGCGACCGCCGCCTTGATGTACTCGATTCGGGAGCCCAGATAGCCGCCGCTGTCGTCGGTGGTGGTGACGATCTCGACGGTGGCGCCGAAGGCCCGCATCAGCTCGACGGCGTCGGCGGTCGTGTTCGGGTCCGCGACGATCGTGAGGTCGTAGCCGCGCGCGGCGCAGACCGCGGCGAGGGCGACGCCGAGGTTCCCCGACGACGACTCGATCACCCGCCCGCCCGGACGCAGCGCGCCCGACGCCTCCAGGTCGTCGATGAGGGCGAGCGCCGTCTTCATCTTGATCGAACCGGCCGGGTTCATGCATTCGAGCTTGAGGAAGACCTCGCGGCCCGGGGCCAGGTCGGGCAGCGCGAGGAAGACGTCGTCCAGGATCAGCTCGGTACTGTCTTGGAAGATCACACGGTCACCTCGGGAGGACGGTCACCAGGCGCCGTCCAGGCCGCCGGGCGAGTGGAGCACCGACCAGGCGACGTAGACGGCGAAGGCCAGCAGGCACGCCCCCGCGAGGACCTCCACCGCCAGGCTCGCCCGGCGGCTGGAGAGGTACCGCCGCGCCTTGCCCGCCAGCAGGGCGACGCAGCTCAGGAAGACGATGCCCATCGAGGCCTGGATCAGGCCGAGCGCCCCGCCGTCCCAGGGGCCGGCCTCCCCCTGGAAGAGCCCCGGCATGACCGACAGGTAGAAGACGCCGATCTTCGGGTTGAGCAGGTTGGTCAGCAGGCCGGTGACGTACGCGCCGCGCATCGTCCCGGAGCCGCGCGCCGTCCCGGAGACCGCCGGGGGTTCGTCGGACGCGTCCAGCGGGACCGCCGAGCCGTCCGCCGCCGACTTGAAGCACCCGTAGGCGAGATACAGCAGGTACAGCGCGCCGAGCAGAGCCAGGCCGGTGTACAGGGTCCTGTCGCGCGCGATGACCAGGGCCACGCCGATTCCGGAGAACACGCCCCACAGGACCGGCCCGGTGACCACCCCGACCGCCGTCATCAGGCCCGTGCGGGTGCCCAGCGCCCGGCTCGTGCGGAAGACCAGGATGGTGTCGGCGCCGGGCATCAGAACGACCGCGAAGGCCAGTCCGGAGAAGACGAGATAGGGATTCCCGCTGGAAATCGCCTGCACCTCCTGGGCTCGGGGACGGGCGCGGCCGGTGCATGGATCAGTACCGTCCGGGCCGCCGCGGCCACGGGGACACCAGCTCGCAATAGTGGCGCACCCGGTCGCACACCTTCTGCATGTCGGCCATCATCGCGTGTGCGCCGCCCTCGAAGAGCTCGAACGCGGAGCCGGACAGATCGGCGGCGCGCCTGGATATGGCCGGCGCCTGCACGGCGTCCTGGGATCCGGCCAGATACAGGCCGGTGGACTCGGACTCGACGAAACCCTTGAGCGTGCGCCCCCGTTTCATGGCCAGGCACTGCGACGCGTACCCGACGAGCCGTTCCGGTGTGGAGTAGGGGAACTCCAGCGCCGGGTCGCCACCTTCGGTGGCGGCGATGGCCGCCGACTTCAGCATCGCGGACACGCCCTGCACGGTCTCGGGACGGGTGGACAGCACCTCGAACAGAGGCTCCACGGTGTTCTCCCAGTCGGAGGACGGCCCGTCCTCGCCTAGGTTGAAGGCCCCGTTCAGGCAGCAGTGCCCGTGCAGGTGGAACGCGCCGTCCAGGGAGAGGCGGTGCAGGATCTCCGTCCCCGAGCACCACGAGACCCCGGTGAGGCTCGTGACGCCGAGGCGGTGCAGGACCCGCGTCACCTCGGCGGTCTGCTCCTCCACCGTGAGCAGGCGCGGGTTCCCGTGCGGCTTGTCGCCCTCGGTGAGCGGAGTCTGCCAGCACATCACCGAGAACGCGCTCGCGAGCGTGTCCACCAGCCGGTCGAAGATGGCGTGCGGGACGCCCACCGTGTTGCAGAGGACGACCCACGGGCGGTCCTCGGCGGACGATTCGACGCGCACGGACAGCGTCGTGCTATCCAACCGTCATCCCTCCTTGGGCCCGCCGCCCGGCCCGGACCGGCCGCGCGGGACGGCCCGGGTGGCGGAACAGGCTCGTTGTGCGCCCGCGCGACGGCGCCTTGGCCCGGTAGGGGTCGTCGTAGTCGGCGACGTGCACGTAGCCGGCCGACCCCATCATGGCGACCGAGGCCTCGTTCGCCGCGTCGCAGTCGACATAGATGTCGGGTCCGGTTCCCGCGACCTCCCTGAGCTTGTTCAGCAGGGTCCGGGACCACCCGTTTCCCCTCCAGCCCCGTGTCACCATGACCTCCTCGACGTAGAGCCCTTCGAGGCGGAGGTAGGAGCCGGCGACCGGGTAGAGCGGCCCGAAGCGCGAGTAGAGCAGGGCGGCGCCGAGCACGCCGTCCTGGACGGCCCGGATGCAGCGCACGCCGCCCTCCTCCAGGCGGGCCAGGTAGCCCGTGACCCGCTCGGGGGGAAGGAAGTCGTGCTCGGCGCCGCCGGCCTCCCGGAGGAGGTCGGCGAGCTGCCCGGTGTCGAGGCCGCCTTCGGTGCCCGTGTAGATGGTGGCCATGGCCGCTAGCGGGTGGACTCTTGGATTTTCCGCGTCAGGTCCCGGACCGTCGACAGCCGGGTGATGCCCAGGGAGAAGACGTCCGGGTACACCGACTCCGAGATCTTGACCAGGACGTCGATCATTTTGAGCGAGTCGCCGCCGACGAGGGCGAACTCGTCCACGGCGCCGATCGGCGCGACCCCGAGGACGGACTCCCAGATCTTGGCGATCTCCCCTTCGGCGGGCCCGTCCGGCGGCTCGAACTCGGCGGCGGTGACGGTGGGCAGTCCCCGGGGGAAGACCAGCGCGGTCGGGTCCTTCTTGCCGCTGGGCAGGGTCTTGAACTCGGTCACGAAGACGTACATGGGGGGCACCATCACCGGCGGCAGGAGCCCGCGCAGGTAGTTGATGTACTCGCTCACGGGCGGCGCGTCCCCGTTCGCCTTGACGAACGCGACGAGGACGGGGACGTCGCCGGACTCGGCGACCTGCACCGTGCAGTCGGCTACCGTCTCGTGCCGGTTGAGCACGGCCTCGATCTCCCCGGTCTCTATGCGCACACCGTTGATCTTGACTTGGGTGTCCATTCTTCCTCCGATGTAGAAGTTCCCGTCCGGTCCCCGGTACGCCAGGTCGCCCGTCGCGTAGGTGCGGGCGCCGTCGCCGTCGGTGCCGAACTTCGCGGCGGTCGCGGCGGCGTCGCCGCCGTAGCCGAGCCCGACATGGACCCCGGCGACGACGAGTTCGCCCTTGCCGCCGGTGCCGGTGACGTCGGCGCCGGCGGTGTCCCGGACCGTCAGCCGGTTGCCGGGGATCGCGCGCCCGATCGGGATCGGGTCGGTGACCGGGGGGCCGGTGACGGGGTGGTGCGCGACGTCGATCGCCGCCTCGGCGGGGCCGTAGAAGTTGAACAGCCGCGCGTTCGTGGACGTGAGGATCCGCTCGGCCAGGTCGGCCTTCAGCGGCTCGCCCGCGGAGATCACCACCTTGAGGGCGGTCGCGTCGGCCGTCCGCGTGAGCACCGACAGCACCCGCTGGAGCAGGGACGGGACGCACACGAACCCGTGGATCGACTTCGTGGTCAGCGTGGCGGCGAGGTACTGGGCGTCGGTCGCGCGGTCCTCGTCGGCCAGCACGAGCGTGACGCCCTGGGTGAAGGCCCAGAAGAACTCCAGCAGCCACGCGTCGAACGTCCGCGCCGACTTCAGCAGGACGCGGGACCCCGCCGGCAGGGGGCAGACGTCCTGCATGAACACCAGGTGGTTGAGCAGTCCCGCATGGGTGTTGACGGTCGCCTTGGGCGCGCCTGTGGTGCCGGAGGTGAAGACGACGTAGGCGGGCGCGTCGGGGTCGTCGGGCCCCGGTCCCCAGCCGTCCGCCGCCTCCGCCCGCCGCGCCGCGCCGGGGTGGGCGAGGTCGACGGTCGCGGGGGAGCCGTCCGCCGTCGCCGCCCACGTCGCGGCCGCGCCGTCCGGACGGTCGGTGACCACCACCTCGGGCGCCGTCGTGGACAGCATCGCGGCGACGCGGGCCGGCGGCTGCGTCCGGTCGAGGGCGAGCAGCGTGGCGCCGCTGCCGAGCACCGCGAGGACGGCGGCGCAGAAGTCCAGCCCGTTGGGCAGGTCGACCGCGACCGCCGGCCGTGGCTCGGCGTACAGCGGCCGCAGTGCGGCGGCGATCTGGCCGACGCGGCGGTCCAGGTCGGCGTACGTCCAGGTCGCGCCGTCCGGCTGCTCGACCGCCACGGTGGACGGCCTGGCCGCGCACTGGGCCGCGACCAGCGCGGCGACCGTGCCGGCCTCAGTTCGCATCGGGCGTCGGCTGCGGGTCGAGCGTGGCGTCGCCGTACTTCGCGAAGTACGGCTCGTAGTCGGTGAACAGCTCCGAGAACGACACCGAGATGAGGCGCTGGCTGCCCTCGAACGTCTTCCTGGCGTGGGACGTCAGGAGGTTGTCGAGCATCAGGTAGTCGCCCGGCTGCCAGTCGAAGCTCAGCTCGGCCTCGTCGAAGGCGGCGAAGATCTCGTGGATGGTCTCGTCCGGGATGACCGTCCCGTCGCCGTAGAACGCGTTGCGGGGCAGCTGCCAGTCGTTGAACTGGCGCATGAGCGGCTTGATGCGTTCGTCGAGTGAAGCCTTGTGGAAGAGGTGGGCCTGGTTGAACCAGACGTCCTCGCCGGTCTTCGGGTGCTGGAGGATGGCGTGCCGCACCTGCCGGGTCTGGAGAATGAGGTTGCCCTCGGTGTGCCAGCGGTAGGCGATATGGCCATCCTGCATGAACTTCTCGGCCTCTTCTTGTGAATCGGTGTCGAAGGTCTCCTGCCAGGGCACCCCCATTCCGTCGTAGTAGTTGCGGGTGTAAAGGATGCCCTTGGTCGCGAAGTTCTCCCGCGTCCGTTCACTCAGATTCGCCAGGACCCTCCGGGTGTCGCAGATGGGGGTGCGGCCGCCCTTGGTGGCGGTTCTGATGCACGCGAACCAGATGTTCAGCGGGAACTCGTGACCGAACGAGTTCGCGTTATGAAACGGGATCACCTGGTCGGCGGGGTAGGTGGTGGAGGAGTAGACCTTGTCGCCCAGCTTGTCGCGGGGGGACGACTGCTCGGTGTAGTCGAGCAGGGGGCTGGGGAAGCTGCTGCAGAAGTCGTGGAAGACGTCGACGTCGGCGGTGCCGGGGAAGCCGCGGAACAGCACTCCGCCGGTGTCCAGGATCAGCTCGCGCACGGCGTCGACGTTGCCGCGCACCCAGGTGACGATGTCGGTGCCTGGGTCGTCCGGGGTGATGAGCGCGGGCAGCCGCGAGTCCTCGAAGACCTGCGAGACGGTGACGTCCGGGAGGGCGGTCATCATGGGTTCTCCTCCTTGCCGGGGGCTGTCGGGCACGGTCGGGTTCTTGTGCGGGCGGGGTCCGGGCATGCCGGATCGGGAGCCGGCACGCTCTGGGAAGCGCGCTGAAATGCTGGGCCTGGAACTTGTGGCGGGCAGGAGTAATTGGTCGCACAGCAAAGCGTCCCGGCCAGGTGGAGAGTCCCGCACTGGGCGGGGATTGGCGGGGCATACGGAGAGGGCGCGGGTCCGCCTGAAACGATGATTACGGTGAGGTCGGCCGATGGGAGCACTGCATTGACCGTATGCTTGACCTGATCAGTTCACCTGTCAATAGGCACGGTAATGTGGACCGCCCAAAACCTGGGTTGAGTTCACGAATAAACGCGCATATTCATGTCGAGTGATGGTCTGCAATTCCGCGCGGAATTATCGCCGTCCGGCGGGCGGTGCGGTGCGGGCGGCCGCGCGCGGCGGTAGGGTGATCCGCGTTCGTCTCCGGAGAGCCGCGCCTGACGCCGACCGCACGCCGACGTTTCCCCACGTCTCCGGTGGGAGATCGTCCGGTACGGGCTGTGTTCGGACTGGGGGTGGAGGCACGGGGATGTGGACGGGTAAGCGCGGTGATTCCCAGACGCGGGCCAGGAGGCGTGCGCTCCTGGCCCAGTTGTCCGGGCCGGTGCGGCGCTTCATGGCGACGGAGGTAGGCGGCGCGGGTCTGCTGCTGGTGGCCGTCGTGGTGGCTCTGCTCTGGGCCAACTCCCCATGGTCGGGCGAGTACGAGTCCCTCTGGGCGACGGAGGCGTCGTTCTCGGTCGGGGACGCCGACCTGTCGATGGACCTGGGGCACTGGGTGAGCGACGGCCTGATGGCCCTGTTCTTCTTCGTGATCGGCCTGGAGGTCCGGTACGAACTCTCCGTCGGAGAACTGACCCAACGGCGGCGAATCGCCATCCCGGTCGTGGCCGCGGTCGGCGGGATGGCCGTTCCCGCACTCCTGTACCTGATGATCGCGCCCGGGGGAGCCGCCGCGAACGGATGGGGCGTCGTCATCGGGACCGACACGGCGTTCATGCTGGGCGCCCTCGCCGTGGTCGGTCCCAGGTTCGCGACGCAACTGCGCATCTTCCTGCTGGCCCTCACGGTCATCGACGACATCGTGGCCGTGAGCGTGATCGGCCTGGTCTACTCGGACGCCGTCCGCGTCCTGCCGCTCATCGCCATCTTCGTCCTCTGCGCGGTGGCTGTCCTGCTGAGCCGACGGGGGGTCTGGCGCGCGACCCCGTATGTGGCCGTCGTCCTGGCGCTGTGGCTCGCCACCGTCCAGGCGGGTCTCCACGCGTCGATCGCGGGCATGGTCGGCGGTCTCCTCGTCCCCGCGTACGCACCCGTGCGGGAGGCGGTCGAGAAGGCGGCCCGGAGCTTCCGCGCCTTCCGGCAGTCCCCCATGGCCGATGTGGGGCTGTCGGCCCGGATAGGGCTGCAACGCGCCGTGTCGGTCAACGAGCGGCTGCAGACGGTGCTGCACCCATGGACCAGCTACGTCGTCGTCCCGCTGTTCGCGCTGGCGAACGCCGGCGTCGACCTCCGCGGCGGCGTCCTCGGCGAGGCGCTCTCCTCGCCGGTCACATGGGCGGTGATCGTCGGCCTCGTCCTGGGGAAACCGCTGGGCGTCGGGGTGAGCGCCGTCGCCGGCGCGCGGCTCGGCCTCGGGAGACTGCCCCAGGGGGTCAGCCCAGAGCACGTGTTCGGCGGCGCCGCCCTGTCCGGCATCGGATTCACCGTCTCCCTCCTGATCGCCCGCCTGGCCTTCGACGACGAGACCCTCCGCGACCAAGCGATCGTCGGCGTGCTGCTCGCGGCCCTGATCGCGACCGTCCTCGGGTGGCTGCTGTTCCGCGCCGCCGCGGTCCTGCGCGGCCAGGAGGACGCGGACCTGCCGCGCGTCCTCGACCGGCCGGTGGACCCCGACGTGGACCACATCAGAGGTCCGCGCGACGCGCCGCTGACCCTGGTGGAGTACGGCGACTTCGAGTGCCCGTTCTGCGCCCGCTCCACGGGGGTCGCACGGGAGCTGCGGGAGCGCTTCGGCGACGACCTGCGGTACGTCTTCCGGCACCTGCCGCTCCCGGACGTGCACCCCCACGCCGAACTGGCGGCCCACGCGGCGGTCGCCGCCGACGCGCAGGAACGCTTCTGGGAGATGCACGACCTCCTGTTCGCGCACCAGGACGAACTTCAGTACGAGGACGTCGCCGGCTACGCCGCCGACATCGGCCTGGACGTCGAGAGGTTCCTCCGTGACCTCGACGACGAGCGGACGGCCGCCAGAGTCCGCGCCGACGTCACCAGCGCCGAGGCCAGCGGAGCACGCGGCACCCCGACCTTCTTCGTCGGGGGACGCCGCCACATCGGACCGTACGACGCAGAAACCCTCGCCCGCGAACTCCAGGCTTCCGCCCCCGCCCCGCCCTAGCCCGACTTGCCGGCGTTCACGAGCCGTCCGCCCACTTGTCCGCGCAGCGACGACAACAACTCCGGCTTCGACACGACGATCCAGCGGTGCCCGACCAGGTAGGTGCCGCCGTACATCTTGGAGTGCTCCAGCCAATCGTTCTGTGCCCGGCCGCTCTCAAAGGTGTTGAGGAGATACTTGCCCGACGGCGCCGCGCAGATCGCCTGCCGGTAGTCGGCTGCCTTGCCGCGCCGCTGGGGCTCGCAGTCGAGCTCCGCCCCCAGCTGCTCGATGCTCATCGAACGCGGTGCCGCCGAGGTGGCCGCGGAGTCGCCGCCGCTCGCCCGCTCTCCGCCGCATCCCGCGCACAGCGCCAGCAGCAGACCACCGCATGCCGTTCCCACCCGCCAGGCCGGGCGCGTCATGTGGGGTTTCATCCGACCTCCCTTTACGTGCATCGGCCCACGGATGTACCTCGGGAGGCCAGTACGAGCCTGGACGGGGGGCGGTTCACCGCCCCCGCGCCGGCAGAGGGATCAGGGCCAGCCCTGGAGGCCGGCGCCGTACGGGTAGAGGGGGTCGCCGTAGTCGGTGCGCGGTGGCAGGCCGGCGTCGATGCGGGCGTGGATCTCGGCGCGTTCGGCTGCCGTGGCTCCGAGGTCGTACGGGATGTTCCAGTTCTCCACGGCGTCCTCGGGTCTGTCGATGCCGCCGGGCTTGAGGATCTGGTCGACGCCGCGCGGCAGCTGCCAGGGGAGCCGTCCGCTCGGCTCGAAGTCGCCGAACAGCAGGCTCGCGGTCGCCGGGCCGACCTCCTCACCGCCGCGGTAGGTCATCACGATGGCGTCGGCCAGGCCGTTCCATTCGGTGATGACGGTCGGACGCGGCAGGTCCATCACGACGACCACCGGGACGCCCCGGTCGTGGAAGTTCCGGATGACGGCGAGCTGGTCGGGCGGCAGGTAGGGCCGCTCGTTCACCCAGGCGGTGGCATGGGTGTAGGTGGGTTCGCCGACGGCCACGATGGCGAGGTCGGGTGACGGGGCGTCGTCCTGGTGGACGTTGACGCCCTCCTTCGCGGCCCGTGCCTTGATCGCCTCCAGCAGGGTGAGCGAGCCGTACTCGGCATGGAAGTAGCTCGTCCAGATGCAGCAGGCGCTGCCGTCGGTGGCGCGCGGCCCGGCCACCACGATGTCGTCGCCCTCGCCGAGTTCGATGGGCAGGACGCCGTCGTTCTTCAGGACGGTGAGGGCCTCCCGCGCCGCCTGGTTCGCGAGCGCGGCGTACGACGGCTGGTGGAACCGGAAGGGGCCGTTCACCGGGTCGCCGTAGGGACGGTCGAAGACGCCCAGCCTGAACTTCAGCCGCAGGACGCGGGTGACCGCGTCGTCGATGCGGGAGATCGGCACCTGCGCGGTGAAGTCGGCCATGGAGAACCCGGACGAGCCCGGGTCCGCGCCGCCCATCACGTCCGACCCGGCGTTGGCGGCGCTGATCCAGGCGCCGGACGGCAGCCAGTCGGTCGTGATCAGGCCCGTGTAGCCGAGCCGGTCCCGCAGGTAGCGCAGGATCGGCGCGCTGTTCCCGGCGCCGGGACCGCCCGGATCGAGGAACTCGCTGCCCGCGTAGCCGGGCATGACGTTGACGGCGCCGGCGTCGATCGCGGCCCGCCACGGGATCATGTGGTACTTGATCGACACCTCGTCGTAGGTGATGCCGGCCTCGCCGCCCGCGCCCTCGCCGGGCCAGTGCTTGACGGTCGCGAGGACCGAGCCGGGGTTCAGCTCGGGCCCGCCCTGCAGCCCGGCGACCAGCGCCCGGACCTGCGCGGCGGCCACCTGCGCGTTTTCGCCGTTGCCCTCCTGGACGCGGGGGTAGAGAACTTTGGTGCCGACCTCGGCGAGCGGCCCGAGGACGCCGCGGGCCCCGACCTCCAGTTGCTCGCGGCGCTGCATGTCGCCGAGCCTGTGGTCGAGCGGGTAGTTCTTCGCCGCGGCCAGGGCGCTCTGCAGCGGATAGGTGGTCTGGTAGCCGGCGATCGTGTCGCCGGCCGACACCGGCGGGATGCCGAGGCGGGTACCGGCGGCGCCGCGCAGCACGTTGTGGAGGTCCCCCGGCTGCGCGGGGCCGAAGTGCCAGCCGGACCGCGCGAACGCCTGCGCGTTGTAGAACATCTGGTACGCCTTCTCTTCGGTGGTCATCCTGCCGAGAAGGTCGTTCACGCGGTCCTCCACGGGACGCCGCCAGTCCTCGTAGGGCTCGATCATGCCGTTCTTGTTGAGGTCGCGGGCACCGTTGACCACGTTGACGCCGTCGTCGACGGCCTCGATGTCCGGGACGTAGACGCTGAAGGTCCGGATATCGGACGTGGTCCTCCCGCCCGAACCGTTCACCGCGACGACGAACCATTTGTAGGTCCATCGGTCGCTCATGTCCCAGGAGGGCGTGTAGCGGTTGCCGGACGTTTCGGCGACCTTGGTGTAGAGGTCCAGCAGCGAGCCCGAGGCGGTGAAGTCGTAGTCGGAGCGGCTGACGTTGATCCACACCTCGTAGCGCGCGGTGCCGGGGACGTCCGCCCACGAGAAGGCGGGACGCCGCGTGTCCGTGACCATCGCGTGGTCGGCGGGCGCCGACAGCGCGAATCCGCCGGTCGCCCCCGGCGCCTTCGTCGGCGGGGAGAGCAGGGGCGGTGTGGTGGCGGAGGAGTCGACGGTGCCGAAGACCTGGAACTCCCAGAGCGAGTATCCGTAGCCCGTGGCGCGGGACGTCCCGGAGAACCGGATGTAGCGGCCTTCGCCGGTGACGTCGAGTTCCTCGGTCCCGCCCTTGCCGGTGGTCGTGGAGTAGATGGTCGTCCAGGACGTGCCGTCGCCGGACACGTCGAGGCGGTAGCCGGTCGCGTACGCCGACTCCCACCGGAGCGTCACCCCGGTGATCGTCGCGGTGCCGCCGAGGTCGACGCGGAGCCACTGGTCGTCGCTGAACTCGCTGGACCAGCGGGTGGTTGTGCGGCCGTCCAGCGCCGCCGCCGGGGCGTTGCCGCCCTCCCAGGAGGAGGCCGACACCTGCTTGAACGCCGAGATCGGCGTCGTCCCGGACGGCGGCGGCCCGTCTCCGGCGTCGCCGTAGACGGAGAGCTCCCACAGGGAGTATCCGTACCCGGTGGCGCGGGCGGTGCCGTACATCCGGATGTAGCGGCCGTTACCGGTGACGTCGAGGGTCTGGTCACCGCCGGTTCCGCTGGTGGTCGAGTAGACGGTCGTCCAGTCGGTGCCGTTGCCGGACACCTGGATCTGGAAGGCGGTCGCGTACGCCGCCTCCCAGTCCAGGACGACCTGGCTGATGTTCCTGGCGTCACCCAGGTCGATCTGCACCCACTGCGGGTCGCTGAACGCGCTGGACCAGCGGGTTCCGGCGTCGCCGTCCACCACCGCGGAGGCGGGGAAGGCGGCGCCCTCGGCGGACGACGCCGTCGCCGGCTTGTTCAGCGACAGCAGTGCCGCCGCGTGCGCCGCCCGCGCGGGGACGGTGAGGAGCGCGGCGAGCACCGCGAGCACCGCGAGGGCGGTCGTCCATCTGTGCCGCTGGTCTGCGGTCATGACGTTCTCCCGGGGTTACCAGCCGACGGCGACCAGGAGGTACTGCGGGTCGCCGTGCGAGATGAAGGAGGAGCGGCCGGCGTAGTCGTCGTACGGGAACCCGTAGGCCAGGCCGCCGATCGCGTGGTCGTGCCAGAACTTCGCGTAGTAGTTCGCGGGCGCGGCCCGGTAGAAGCCGGACGGGTCGGACCACTGCGACTCCGGCAGGTGCGCGACGTGCCGGTTGAGCGCGGAGCACATTCCGGGGGCGCCCGCCAGCGGCCCGGCGCAGCCGGTGACCTGGGACGTGGTGGCGGACACCCCGACGGACGCGGCGTAGCCGGTGAAGTAGTCGGCGTGGGCGCCGCCGGGCTGGAACACGGGCGAGTTGCCGGGCGACGGGATCCGGTACGGCGCCTCGACCGTCGCCAGGGAGTCGAACTCGTCCGGCACCTCGTTCACGAACCGCTGGAAGGTGGCGGAGCGGTCCTCCTGGAAGGTGGCGAGGTCCTCGCCGACGGACACGTTGTACCCGTCGTGGGCGTGCAGCCGCATGGCGAGCTTGAGACCGAACCCGTCGACCCGGGTGGTGTTGCCGTTGAACACGTCCGCGCCGACCGTGAACTCGATGAAGTCCTGGTATCGGCTGTCGGGTGAACCGAGGTGGAAGTACATCCGGCCGGCGGAGTTGACCGGCATGTCCAGGTACGGCTGCTCGGCGATCGAGTGGACCTGCCCGTTGAAGCTCCAGTAGACCTGGCTGTCGGGGTAGCGGCCGTTCGTCCGGTTGAGGATCTTGACCATGAGGACGTTCTGAGCGGGCGGGATCGTCGAGGTGTCGCCCCAGAAGTCGTCGTCCGGAGGCGTGACCGACCCGGTCGTGCGGACCCCGAACGACCACAGCGAGTAGCCCCACTGGGTGGCGCGGGCCGTCCCGTACATGCGGACGTAGCGGCCGGTACCGGTGACGTTGAGTGTCTGGTCACCGCCGGTTCCGGACGAGGTGGAGTGGACGGTCGTCCAGTTGGAGGCATTGTCGGAGACCTGGATCTGGAACGCGGTGCCGTAGGCCGCCTCCCAGTTCAGGACGATCTGGCAGATGTCCTGGCTGGAGCCGAGGTCGACTTGCAGCCATTGCGGGTCGCTGAACGCGCTGGACCAGCGGGTTCCGGGATCGCCGTCGACGGCGGCGGAGGCGGGGTAGGACGCGCTCTCGCTGGACGAGGCGGTGGCGGGGCGGTTCAGCGCGGCGTCGGCCGTACCGCACGCGGCGGCGTTCGCCGATGCCGGCAGCACCAGGGAGCCGGGGAGAAGGAGCAGCAGGGCGGTCATCGCCGAGGCGACGGGGAGCTTCATGGGGCATCTCCGCTTCGAGGGGGTGGCGTAGGAGATGGGGAGGTCGGCGGTGGGCCCCTGCGGGCCCGCCCGACCGCGGGCCCGCAGGGAGTCCGGCCGTGGATCAGGGGAAACTGATCACGTTGGCCGGGATGGTGTCGGTACCGGACGCCTCCGGCCCGGTGTCGTTGATGACGTGCCGGATGACTCCGTTGCCGCCCAGCGAGACGGTGAGCACGTCATGGAAGCGCACACCGGAACGGACGGGGACCTCGAAGCCGCGCGCGGCCACGATCGACGGGTTGACGTTGAAGTAGCAGTAACTGCCGAGACCCCAGCCCTCGTGGGTGGTGACCGAGTCGGCGACCTTGTAGGCGGCGTAGCCGCCGGGGGAGTCGCTCCGCCAGGCGGACTCGCTCGGCGGGTCGTACGGCATCTCGTTCTGGAAGAAGATCACCTTTCCGCCGTTGCCGTTCCAGATCAGCTGGTACTTCTGGTAGTGCTCGACGAACAGTCCGTAGGCGGTGACGTCGTCCCCGTTGACGATCACGCCGTTGTCGGCGGTGTTGACCGTCCAGCCGATGCCCGCGCCGTGGTCGCCGCGCCACGCCCAGACGTGGTCGAGGAGCACGTCGTCGCTGTTCACGACCATGCTCTTGGACGCCTTGCCGGGCCCGGCGCCGCCGATCCGGAAGAAGACGTCCTGGACGGACGTGGGGTCGCCGGCGTGGTCGGCGTTCCCGTTCTCCGGCCCGAGCCGGAGCAGCACCGGCGAGTTGACCGGCCCGGCGTCGAACAGCAGCCCGGCCAGCTTGACGCCGTCGACGTCGGCGACGGTCATCGGCGTGACGCCGTTGTCGGGGATGAGCGTCGGGTAGCCGATGCCCAGCACGACGGTGTCGGGACGGGTGATGTCGACCGTCTGGTCGAGGTGGTAGATGCCGGGCGTGAACAGCAGGTTCAGGCCCTGGTCCAGCGCCGCGTTGATGGTGGCGGCCGAGTCGCCCGGCTTGGCCACGTAGAACCGCGACAGCGGGATCGCCGAGCCGGGCGTCGAGCCGCCGGACCAGGTCGTCCCGCGCGAGTTGCGCCGCAGCGCCGGGACGAACACGTTGTACGAGCCTGAGGAGTCGACGTACAGGTACGGCTTCTCCCTGGTCACCGGGCTGGTGTCGAGCGTGGTGTAGGGCGGGTCCGGGAAGCTCTGCGCGGGTGCGCCCTCGACGCCGGAGAACACCATGTTCCACACGCCGTTGAGGTTGCCGCCGATCTGGCTGTCACGCGTCAGCCACTGCTGCTGTGAGTACGGCTGGACCTGGCCGTCGACCTTGGAGTCGGCGATGTAACCGCCGCTGGCCCAGCCGTAGCCGGTGGGTGCGAGGTTCAGGTTTCCCCTGACGTGGATGCGCCGGAACGGCGCGGCCTGCGAGACCGCCCACCGGTTCGTCCCGCCGGGCGGGCTGATCGACAGGTTCTCGGCGGACCGCCAGAAGTTCTGGGTGGCGTTGCCGCCGAACCAGCCGGCGTCCACGGTGACGCCGTCGAGGGTGACGTCGCCGGGGTTTCGGCCGAGGCCCATGATCGAGGTGTAGAAGCCGATGGGCGCGTTGACGTCGTAGTCGCCCGGCTTGAACAGCAGCGCGTACCGCGCCGCCCCGAACTGGCTGCTCTCCTGCTCGCGGAAGACCGCGTCGAGCCTGCCCTGGATCTCGGACGCGCTCATCGACGGGTCGAACACCAGCACGTTCGGGCCGAGGTCGCCGCCGCCGGGCAGGGTGCCGCCGCCGGAGCCGGTGTGCACGGCCATTCCGAACAGCGAGTAGCCCCACTGGGTGGCGCGGGCCGTCCCGTACATGCGGACGTACCGGCCCTCGCCGGTCACGCTGAGAGCTTGTGTCCCGCCGGTTCCGGACGAGGTGGAGTGGACGGTCGTCCAGTTGGAGGCATTGTCGGAGACCTGGATCTGGAACGCGGTGCCGTAGGCCGCCTCCCAGTTCAGGACGATCTGGCAGATGTCCTGGCTGGAGCCGAGGTCGACTTGCAGCCATTGCGGGTCGCTGAACGCGCTGGACCAGCGGGTTCCGGGATCGCCGTCGACGGCGGCGGAGGCGGGGTAGGACGCGCTCTCGCTGGACGAGGCGGTGGCGGGGCGGTTCAGCGCGGCGTCCGCCGAGCCGCACGCGGCCGCCGTGGCCCGGCCGACCGGACCGGGGACGGCGAGGGCGACCGCGAGCAGCAGGGCGAAGGCGCCGGCCGTCCAGGATCTTCTCCTGGTGGGAGCACGGGGTGGGGCGGGATGCATGCGCATCTCCTTCGGGGTGGGGAGAGGTGCGGGAGGCCCTTACATCACGCGTTATTTCACAGCATGATTTAAAGCTTGGAATATGTAGCCGTCAAGGCCCAAGCCCGTACACGACCGCGAGCGGTGCCGCGCGTGGCGGCACCGCTCGAATCGGGCTCCTCTGCGTCCGGTTCAGTCCGGAGGGGCGATCCCCAGGTAGCGGAAGGCGTTGTGCCAGGTGATGTCGTCCAGTTCCGCGGCGGGCAGCTCCAGTGACCGCAGCGTGCGGCCGGCGGGGTCCTCGCGCGGCATCGCCGGGAAGTCCGAGCCGACAAGCAGCCGGTCATGGCCGAGCAGGTCGATCAGGAACCGCAGGGCACGCCGGTCGAACACCATCGAGTCGTAGTAGAACCGGCGCGCGTACTCCAGCGGGGACGGCCCGTCGTCCGGCATGATCGCTCGCTCCGGCACGGGCGGCTCCTCGTTCCACGTGCCGCCCCAGAAGTACTGTGCCCGCGGCACCATCAGCGGGAAGCCGCCGGCCGCGTGGCTGAACGAGATCCGCAGGTTCGGGCATTTCGCCGCCGTGCCTCCGGCGATCAGCGACGCGGCGGCGAGGGCCCCTTCCAGGCCCACCACGTACGTGCCCATCGCCGACATGGGCAGCCGGTCGGTCGGGGCCGGCAGCGCGTGCACGAAGATCGGCAGGTCGAGCCGTTCGGCCTCCGCGAAGAACGGCAGGAACCGCTCGTCGCCGATGGACGCGCCCAGCACGTTCGAGGCGATCTCCACGCCGCGCAGGCCCGCCTCGCGGATCGCGGCCAGTTCCGCGGCCGCCGCGTCCGGGTCCTGCATCGGCACCATGCCGAACCCGATGAGCCTGGAAGGATCGGCCGCGCACAGCGTCGCGGTGAACTCGTTGACGTGCCGCGCCAGCGACAGCCCGTCCCGGGCGGGCAGGTCGTAGCGCAGCAGCGGCGGCATGGGGGTCAGGACCTCGGCGTCCACGCCCGACCCGGCCATCTCCTCGATCCGGCGTTCCGCCGCGAAGAACACGTCACGGGCGCGGAACCGCATCTCGCCGAACAGCAGCAGGCGCGCGGTGTCGCCCTCGATCGCCTCCATCCGCGGGAAGCACTCCGGGGCGCCGGCCGGATAGTCGCGTGGCAGCAGGTGGGCGTGGGCGTCGACGAGCACGGGAACCTCCGGTCGCGGTCAAAGGCGGGGGTGGACGGAGACGTGCACCGGTGACTCGCCGGGCACCTCGCCGGCGAGCGTCTCGATGGCCCGTGCGACGTCGTCCAGCCCGAACGAGTGGGTGTGCATCTTCTCCAGCGGGAAACGGCCGGACTCGATGATCGCGATCGCCTCCGCGTTGGCGCGGGCGTCCACCCCGAACGCGCCGACCACCGTGAGCGCACGGTTGATCACCAGGTCGGTGCGGAGCGGGATCTCACGGTCGCCCTTGAGCCCGGCCAGCACCACCCGTCCGCCGTGCCGGGCGGCCAGCAGCGCGTCGGTGACCGGCCCGGCCGCCATCGGCGTCAGCTCCACGACGACGTCGGCCATCGCGCCGCCGGTGATCTCGCGGACCCGGTCGGGGGTGTCCACGGCCTCGTCGCCGTCCACGACGATCGTGTGGTCGGCGCCGAACTCGCGGGCCAGCTCCAGCTTGTGCCGGTCCGACTCCAGCCCGGTGACGATGATCGTACCGGCGCCCGCCGCGCGCGCCGCGATGACGCAGGCGAGGCCGCGCTGCCCGGCGCCGAGCACCAGCACCGTGTCGCCGAGCCCGATGCCGCCGAGGTGCGCGGCCCAGCGCACCCCCGCGCCGAGCGGGTTGTACATGGCCGCGATCTCGGCCGGCAGGCTCGCGTCGATCTTGTGGACGATCGTGCCGGGCGAGAGGTAGAGGTGTTCGGCGAACCCTCCCCACAGCGACGGCGCCACATCGACCGGCGTCACGCCGTGACCGAAGGTCCGGTTGGGGCAGGACTGGTAGCGGCCCATGAGGCAGTGCCCGCAGTAGTGGCACGGCACGATGACCTCCAGCGCCACCCGGTCACCCGGCTTCACCCCCCAACGCGCCGCGGCCACGTCGCCGATCTCCTCGATGACGCCGAGCGGCTCGTGCCCGGGGATCGTCGGCCTCCCGCCGCCCTTGCCCAGGTGCCCCCGGTAGATCTCGACGTCGCTGCCGCAGACGCCGTTCGCCTCGACGCGCAGCAGGCCGTCGTCGGGCCCGATCTCCGGGCGGGGGAACTCGCGCATCTCGATCTTCCGCGGCCCGGTCTGAACGGCGGCGCGTACTGGCTCTCCCATGGCGGGCGGCCCTCCCTTGAGTTGCTCCGTCGGCTGAATCCGGCGGAAACGCGCGACCGCCTGCACCGCCGTCGCGTCCATCCGTCTCCTCGCTCCCTGACCACGATGTCGGGCCGGTCCGGCGAAAGCGACGGGGGTTTCGCCTCACGGAAACCGGGCCGTCCCGCCGGCGCGGCGACGGGCCCGGGTGACGTCGGCGAGGCCGCGGCGACCGCCCGCACGCTTGTCTTCCACCCCACGAAAGCCCGCTATGCCGGGCGAGGACCGTGTGGTGACCTCGCCGTAAGCAGATCAGTGAGCCAGGCCACAGACCCGGGGTGCTCTGCATGCCGCGTTCGGTGCCGGCCTTCGCGGGGCTCTCCGCGGAACCGCATCCATCGTGCGTCTCGGTACTGAAGCGGGAGGACGCAATGAGAAAGAGAATCCAGGGGACGGCGGTCCTCCTGACGGCGCTACTGGGAATCGCCGCATGCAACCAAGGGGGAGCGACGGGTGGGGCCGCGTCCCCCACCCAGCCGCCGCAGCGCGGCGGGCATATCACCGTGCTGGAGGACACGGCGTTCGCCGGAAGCTGGCCGTCGGGTCTCGACCCGGCCACCAACACCACCGGCGGGGCCAACCTCTCCCAGATGAGCGCCATCTACGGCGGGCTGTTCCTTCTCACGGCGAACGAGGACGGCAGTGGCGCCAAGGTCACGCCCAACCAGGCCGAGAGCTACGAGGTCCTCGACGACGGCCGGACCCTGAAGATCAAGATTCGGGAGGGGATCACCTTCTCGGACGGCACCCCGTTCGACGCCGAAGCGGTGAGGTTCAACTTCGAACGCGACATGAAGTCGACCTGCTCCTGCAAACCGACCTGGCAGCTGGCGGAGAAGGGCATCACGACGGAGGGCACCCACACGGTGGTGCTGCGCTTCAGACGGCCGAACGCGGCGGCCATCAACAACTTCCCCATCGCCAACGTCAACTGGATCGCCTCGCCGGCCGCGCTGGAGAAGATGGGCGAGGACGAGTTCCGGCTGACCCCGGTCGGCGCCGGGCCGTTCAAGGTCGTGTCCAACAAGCTCAGCTCGGAACTCGTCCTTGAGCGCAACCCCACGTACTTCAAGAAGGACCGGCCCTACCTCGACCGCCTGACGTTCAAGGCGATCGGCGGCGACCAGGCCGCCTACCAGGCGCTGCTGGCCGGGCAGGCGCAGGCGTACGAGGGGATGAACACCGTCCCGCTGATCGAGCAGGCCGGGAACGGCGGCAGGATCTCGGTGACGCTGCAGCCGCCCACATCGCCGTACGTCGTCCAGCTCAACACCCGGAACGCGCCGTTCGACGACGAGCGGGCCCGGCAGGCGATCTACCACGCGACCGACTTCGACGCGATCGCGAAGGGCCTGTTCAAGGACAAGTACCCGGTCAGCCAGACGTTCACCGCGCCGGGCGGGCTGTTCCACCACCCGACGGTGCCCGGCTACCGGGGACCCGACCTGGCCAAGGCGAAGCAGCTCGTCCAGCAGGCCGGCGGGATCACCGTCGAGCTGGGCACGCTCGGCAACTACGTCGCCAAGCAGGTGATGACCGCGCTGCAGACGCAGTGGAAGAAGGCTGGCATCAACGTGACGATCAAGGACTACCAGCTGAACACGCTCGTCCAGCAGTTCAACTCGGGCGAGTGGCAGGCGATGCTGCAGACGGCGGGAGCGTGGGACCCGGCCACCGGCGTCGGCGTCGCGTTCCGGTTCTCCTCCACCTCGCCGTTCACCGGGGTCAAGGACCCGCACCTGGACGAGCTGCTGGCCGATGCCGCGGCCACGGTCGACTCCGGGGAGCGCGACAGGCTCTACACCGAGGCCGGCACGTACATCAGCGACAAGGCGTACGCGCCGTTCGGGCTGGCGTTCGCGCCGGCCAACCTCGCGGCCGAGGGCGTCTACGGGCCGGGGCTGACCACCAAGATCCCGCCGCTGGCCGTCAACGCCGGGGTCCTGTGGGACCAGGTCTGGAGGGCGCGGTGACGGCCGTCGCCGGCCGGCCCGGGCACCGGATCGCCTGGTCGCGGATGGCGGGGGCGCCCGCCGCCCGCCTGGTGGTCAAGCGGCTGCTGCTGGCCGTCCCCATCACGCTCGGCGTGAGCGTGCTGAGCTTCACGGTGATCAACCTGATCCCCGGCAGCCCGGCGCGGCAGGTGCTCGGCATCGACGCCACCGCGGAGCAGGTCCGCGCGATGGAGGTCCAGCTCGGGCTGGACAGGCCGGCGCCGGAGCGTTACCTGGACTGGCTCGGCAACGCGGTCCGCGGCGACCTCGGCACCTCGCTGATCAGCGGGCAGCCGGTGGCCGCGCAGCTGGGCGGCCGCCTGGCGGTGACCGGCGAGCTGGTCGGGCTGGCCTTCCTCGGCGCCCTGCTGCTCGCGATCCCGCTGGCGCTGCTGGCGGCGCGGCGGCCGAACGGGATCGTCGACCGGCTGAGCATGGTCATCAGCGTGGTCGGGCTGTCGGTCGCCAACTACGTGCTCGCGCTGGTGCTGGCGCTGGTGTTCGCGGTGCAGCTCGGCGTCCTGCCGGCCATCGGGTTCGTGCCGCCGTCGCAGGGCGTCGGCGGCAACCTGACCTCCCTCGTCCTGCCCGCCGCGTCCCTCGGGATCCCGCTGTTCTGCCTCTACACCCGCTTCCTGCGGGGCGACCTGGTCGACCAGATGCAGGGCGAGGACTACGTGGTCACGGCACGCGCCAAGGGGGTGGGGCCCTGGCAGGTGCTGGTGCGGCACGCGTTCCGCAACTCCTCGTTCGGGCTGATCACCGTGGTGGGGCTGAACCTGGGGACGCTGATCGGCACCACGGTGATCATCGAGCAGATCTTCGCGCTGCCGGGGCTCGGGCAGCTGCTGCTCCAGGCGATCAACTCGCGCGACATCGCCGTCGTCCAGGCGTGCGTCGTGGTGTTCGCCGTGGTGACGGTCCTCGCGAACCTGACCGCCGACCTGCTGCACGCCGTGCTCGACCCGAGGATCCGCTATGGCGATCGCTGAGGCCCCCCAGTCCCTCGCAGCCGGCGAGCCGATGGCGCGTCCGTCCCGGACGTGGGCGGCGCGGCTGGGGATCATCGGCCCGGCCGTGGTCATCGCGGTGGTGACCGCGGCGTGCTTCCTCGGCCCGCTGGTGCTGCCGATCCCGGAACCCGTGGGCGGCGACATCCTGGAGGCGAGCCTGCCGGCGTTCTCGTCCGGCCACGTCCTCGGCACCGACGGCAACGGCAACGACATCCTGTCGCGGATCCTGCACGGCGGCCGCAGCTCGCTGATCGTCGCGGTCGCGGTCAACCTGCTGGGGCTCGGCCTCGGCGGGACGCTGGGCGCGCTGTCCGGCTACATGGGACGGGCCACCGACACCGTGATCATGCGGCTGTTCGACGTCTTCATCGCCTTCCCGTACCTGGTGCTGACCCTGGCGGTGGCGCAGAGCCTGGGGCCGAGCCAGACCACCTCGATCCTGGCGCTGGCGTTCTTCAGCGTGCCGGCGTTCGCCCGGATCTCCCGGGCCGCCACGCTGAGCCTGTGCGAGCGGCCGTTCATGGCGGCGGCGCGGCTGTGCGGCACCCCCTGGTGGCGGGTGCTGCTGCGGCACATCGCGCCCAACATCGCGCCGCAGCTGATCACGTTCGGGATGCTCGGGATGGGCCTGGTCATCGTCCTGGAGGGGGCGCTGAGCTTCCTCGGGATGGGCATCCCGCCGCCCGCGCCGAGCTGGGGAAACATGATCGCCCAGGGGCAGGCGAGCCTCTCGGCGACGCCGATGCTCGTGCTGTGGCCCAGCCTGATCCTCTTCGTCACGGTGCTGGCCTTCAACCTGCTGGGCGAGTCCCTGCGTTCGCGATGGAGTGAGCGATGAGTTCTGAGGAATCGCTGCTGGAGGTGCGGGACCTGCGGGTCGTGTTCACCCGGGGCGGGCGCCGGATCAACGCCGTCAACGGACTGTCGTACCGGCTCCGGGCCGGTGAGATGCTCGCGATCATCGGCGAGTCGGGGTCGGGCAAGACCGTCGGCGCCCGCACGCTGATGGGACTGCTGCCGCCCAGCGCCGAAGTGTCCGGTTCCGCCCGGTTCGACGGCACCGAGCTGCTCGGCCTCTCCGAGCGGGACATCCGCCGGTGGCGCGGGTCCGAGATCGCCATGGTGTTCCAGGATCCCGCGCGTTCCCTCAACCCGACCATGCGGATCGGCGTCCAGATCACCGAGGCCCTCCGCGAGCACTCCGATCTCGACCGGAAGGCGGCCAGGGCGCGCGCCGTCGAGCTGCTCAGGCTGGTGCACCTGCCCGCGCCCGAGCGGCGGTTCCACGAGTACCCGCACCAGCTGTCCGGCGGCATGCGGCAGCGCGTGGTGATCGCCATCGCGCTGGCGGGGGACCCGCGGCTGCTGGTCGCGGACGAGGCCACCACCGCGCTCGACGTGACCACCCAGGCGCAGATCATGGAGCTGCTCGTCGAGCTGCAGGAGCGGCTCGGCATGGCGATCATCCTGATCAGCCACGACCTGGGTCTCGCGGCGAGCTACGCCCAGCGCGTCGTGGTCATGTACGCGGGCCGCGCGGTGGAGTACGCGCCCGCCGACCGGCTGTTCGCGGGCGTGCGGATGCCGTACACGCGGGCGCTGCTCGGCGCCATCCCGCTGCTCGACCGGCCCCCGCACGGGCGGCTCCCGGTGATCTCCGGCCAGCCGCCGGACCCGGCCGCGCTGCCGGACGGCTGCCCGTTCCGGCCGCGCTGCGACCTGGCGACCGACGAGTGCGGTGAGGCGCCGCCGCTGCTCGAGCACGAGCCGGAGCACTGGTGGGCGTGCTGGCATGACGCCGCCGTCCCGGCCGTCCCGGACGTCGCGTCCGCCGTGAACGGCGAAGAGGGAGTGAGGCGATGACCAAGGCGACGGGCAAGACGGCGGCCGAGACGACCGCCAAGGCGGCGACCGGGGCGGCGGGATCACGGCGGGCGGCGGGCGAGCGGCTGCTGGAGGTGCGCGGCGTCGTCCAGGAGTTCGCCGTACGCGGGCCCGGCGGCGTCAAGGGCGCCGTGGTGCACGCGGTGTCGGACGTCTCGTTCGACCTGCGCACCGGCGAGACGCTCGGCATCGTGGGCGAAACCGGATCGGGGAAGTCGACGCTGGCCAGATCGGTCATCCAGGCGCCGCGCCCGAAGTCCGGCGAGGTGCGCTTCCTCGGCGACGATCTCATGCGGCAGGGCCGCAGAGGGCTCATCGCGGCCCGCCGCCACATGCAGATGGTCTACCAGGACCCGTTCGGCTCCCTGAACCCGCGCTGGCGCGTCACGCAGCTCGTCGAGGAGCCGCTGATCGGGTACGGAGTCAAACCGCCCGCGGGCCGCCGCGAGCGGGTCGGCGAACTGCTCGACCTCGTCGGCCTGGACCCGTCGGTGTACGGCGGGCGGCGCCCGCACGAGCTGTCCGGCGGCCAGTGCCAGCGCGTCGCCATCGCCCGCGCGATCGCGCTCAACCCGGCCCTGGTGATCTGCGACGAGCCCGTCGCCTCACTGGACGTGCTGATCCAGGCGCAGGTGCTGAACCTGTTCGAGCGGCTGCGCGCCGAGCTCGGGCTGTCCTACCTGTTCATCTCGCACGACATGGCGCTGGTCAAGCAGGTCAGCGACCGGGTCGCGGTGATGCACCTCGGGCAGATCGCCGAGATCGGCCCGTCCGAGGAGCTGTACCGCCGGCCGCTGCATCCCTACACCTCGGCGCTGCTGAACTCCATCCCCGGCCTCGACCCGTCCACCGGGCGGGTGCGCCGCCCCGCCCCGATGTCCGGTGAGCCGCCGTCGCCGATCGAACCGCCGAGCGGCTGCCGGTTCCGCACCCGCTGCCCGTTCGCGCGGGAACGCTGCGCCGCCGAGGCGCCGCGGCTGCGCGAACTCGAACCGGACCGGCAGGTCGCCTGCCATTTCCCGCTGGACGCCGCGGACGCGTCCGGGGAACGGTCCCGCGCGGCTTCCGTGACATGAAAGTCGCCTCGATCGCGCCGCCGCACGCTCGGCATAGTGAAATCACCGGAGACTCGAAACACGAAACGAGGCTCACATGAGCATGATCACGCGGGCCGCAATCTGCCGGGAACCCGGCAGGCCGTGGGAGATCGCCGACATTCGGGTCGACGACCCGAAGACCAACGAGGTCCGGATCAAATTCATGGCCGCCGGGATGTGCCATTCCGACGACCATGTCCAGAAGGGCGACGCCCCGATGCGATTCCCGGTCGTGGGCGGTCACGAGGGGGCCGGGATCGTCGAGGCGGTCGGTCCGGCGGTGACCCGGGTCAAGGTGGGCGACCATGTGGTCTGCTCGTTCATTCCCGCCTGCGGATCCTGCCGGTACTGTTCCACCGGGCGGCAGAACCTCTGCGACGCGGGCCTGAACGCGGCGACCGGAATGTTCGCCGACGGCACATTCCGCTTCCATTTGGACGGCGAAGACCTCGGCGGCCTGTGCGTGCTGGGAACGTTCGCCCGGTATGCCGTCGTCTCCGAATTCTCCGTCATTCCCATTGCCGAGGACATTCCCTTCGACATCGCCTCGCTGGTGGCCTGCGGCGTGCCCACCGGATGGGGATCGGCCGTGTACGCGGCGGGTGTCCGCGCCGGCGAGACCGTGGTGGTCTACGGCGCCGGGGGAGTCGGCAGCAACGCCGTGCAGGGCGCCCGGTACGCGGGCGCGAAGAACGTGGTCGTCGTCGACCCGGTGCCCTTCAAACGGGAGATGGCCGAGGTGTTCGGCGCCACGCACACCTTCGCCGACGCGGCCAAGGCGCACGACTTCGTCGTCGAGACCACCTGGGGCGAGCTCGCCGACCACGCGATCATCACGGTCGGCGTCCTGCACGACGAGGTGATCGAGCACGCGCTCAACGTGGTCGGCAAGAGCGGCCAGGTCACCGTCACCGCGGTCGGCAACGGCTCGCTGGACGCCCACCCCGGCATGCTCATCGGCTTCCAGCGGCGGGTGCAGGGCGCGATCTTCGGCGGCTGCAACCCGCTTCACGACGTCCCGCGGCTGCTCGGGCTCTACCGCTCCGGCGACCTCAAGCTCGACGAGCTGATCACCCGCCGGTACCGGCTGGAGGACGTCAACCAGGGCTACCACGACATGTTGGACGGCAAGAACGTCCGCGGCGTGATCATTCACGAGGAGCAGTCATGACCACCGCAGTCTCCGGTCCCGCGAGCGGTGCGCTGCGCGTGGACGACGCCCAGCTGATCGGCGGGGAGTGGGTCCCGGCCGCCGGCGGCGAGACCATCGAGGTGATCAACCCGGCGACCGGCGAGCCGCTCGGCCGGGTACCGCGCGGCTCCGCCGCCGACGTGGACGCCGCCGTCCGGGCCGCCACCGCCGCATTCCCCGCCTGGCGGGACACCAGCGCCACCGCGCGCGCCGAGCTGATCACGCGCTGGGCGCGGCTCGTCCGGGAGCACGAGACCGAACTCGACCGGCTGGAGTCGCAGGAGGTCGGCCGCCCGCACTGGGGCCCGCCGCCGATGGCGCGGATGCTGGACTTCATCGCCGGGCAGGCCGACAAGGTCCTCGGCCACTCGATGCCGACGCACACGCCCGACGTGCTCGGGCTGACCCTGCGTGAGCCGTACGGCGTGGTCGGGAGCGTCATCCCATGGAACGCCCCGGGGCCCATGTTCGCCAACGACGTGGGCGCCGCCATCGCCGCCGGCAACACCATCGTCATCAAGCCGGCCGAGGACGCCCCGCTCACCCCTCTGGCGCTGGCGAAACTCGCGATGGACGCCGGAATCCCGGCCGGTGTGGTCAACGTGGTCACCGGCTACGGCACCGAGGCCGGTGCCGCGGTCCCCGCCCACCCCGGCATCGACCGGATGAGCTTCACCGGCTCGCCGCAGACCGGCTCGTCGGTGATGGCGGCCTGCGCCGCGAACCTCGTCCCGCTGCATCTGGAACTGGGCGGCAAGTCGCCGCAGGTCATCCTCGACGACGCCGACCTGGACGCCGCCATCCCCGCGATCGTCACCGGGATCACGCTGAACACCGGGCAGATCTGCGCCGCCGGCTCCCGGGTCGTCGTGGACCGCAGCCTCCACGGGGAGGTCGTGCGACGCCTGGCCGAGCACATGAAGCGGGTCACGGTCGGCCCCTGGCACCAGGACGTGCGGATGGGGCCGCTGATCAACGCCAAGCAGCACGACCGGGTGCTGAACTACGTGCGGCTGGGGCAGGAGGAGGGCGCCGAGCTCGTCATCGGCGGCGGTGTCCCGTCCGGCGAGGAGTTCGAGCGCGGCTTCTTCGTCGAGCCGACGCTGTTCGACCGGGTCGAGCCCGGGATGCGCATCGCCCAGGAGGAGATCTTCGGGCCGGTGCTGTCGGTGCTCCCGGTCGGCGGCGAGGCCGAGGCCCTGACCGTGGCCAACGGCACCGACTACGGGCTCGTCGCCTCGGTGTGGACCCGCGACGTCGGGCGCGCGGTGCGGATGTCGCGCGGGCTGCGGGCCGGCCAGGTCGCGGTGAACGCCGCGCTGGGGGCCGGCGTGATCGGCGCGCCGTTCGGCGGGTACAAGCGCAGCGGCTTCGGCCGGACCATGAGCGCCGAGGCGGTGCTCGACTACACCCAGGTGAAGGCGGTGTCGCTGCGTGGCACGGCCTGACCGTGAGGGCGTCCGCGTCCGGGTGCTGATGGAGCCCCGGCACGGGGCCCGGTACGAGGAGATCCTGGCGCTCGCTCTCGCCACCGAGCGGGCGGGGTTCGACGCCTTCTTCCGCTCCGACCACCTGTTCGGCGTGGACCCCGAGGACCGGACCTACCGGCCCACCGACTGCTGGACGACGCTCGGCGGCCTCGCCCGGGACACCGAGCGGGTACGGCTCGGTGCGCTCATGGGCGCCGCGACGTTCCGCCGGCCCGGCATCCTCGCCACCATCGTCGCGTCCGTCGACGAGATGAGCGGCGGGCGGGTCGAGCTGGGCCTCGGCACCGGCTGGTACGAGCGGGAGCACACGGCGTTCGGAATCCCGTTCCCGGACGTCGGTGAGCGCTTCGACCGCTTCGAGGAGCAGCTCGCGATCATCACCGGGTTGTGGACCACCAGCGAGGGCGATGGGGACGGGTTCTCCTTCGACGGCGTCCACTACCGGGTGGTGGCGAACCGCGCGCCGCCGCGTCCCGTCCAGTCGCCGCACCCGCCGATCCTGGTCGGCGGCACCGGCCCGAAGCGCACGCCGGCGATCGCCGCCCGCTACGCGACCGAGTTCAACACGGCGCTGGGCGGTGACCTGCGCGAGCGTTTCGCCACGTTCTCCCGGGCCTGCGAGGCGGCCGGCCGCGACCCCGCCGAGCCCGGACGGTCGTCGGTGCTGCCCGTCGCCTGCGGGGCCACGCCCGCCGAGGTGAAGCGCCGCGGTGCCGTCATCGGCTCGGAGTTCATGCGGGTCAACGCCGCGATCGGCTCCCCCGGACTGGTCACCGACCGGATCGCCGCGCTCGCCGAGATCGGCGCCGACACGGTCTACCTGCACATCTACGACATCCACGACCTGGACCACATCGCGCTGATCGGTGCGGAGGTCCTGCCGCACACCGCCTCGATGAAGGTCGCCGAGCCGTGAGCGCACCCACAGACAAGGGGAGTCCGATGAGCCTGACCACTCACGCCGCCATCGCCCGCGGGCCGCACACCGGCTGGGAGATGGCCGACCTCCGGCTCGACCCGCCGAAGGCGCACGAGGTACGGGTCAGGTTCCACGCCTCCGGCCTGTGCCACTCCGACGAGCACATCACCCAAGGGGACGCCCCCGTGCGGTTCCCGATCGTCGGCGGCCACGAGGGCGCCGGCGTGGTCGAGTCGGTCGGACCCGACGTCCGGCGGGTGAAGCAGGGCGACCGGATCGTCTGCTCCTACATTCCCGCCTGCGGCGCCTGCCGGCCCTGCTCGACCGGCCACCAGAACATGTGCGTCAAGGGGCTGAACGCCGGCACCGGCATGTTCCTCGACGACACGTTCCGGTTCCACCTGGACGGCGAGGACCTCGGCGGGTTCTGCACGCTGGGCACCTTCTCCCAGTACGCGGTGGTGTCGGAATGGGCCTGCATCCCGCTCCCCGAAGACATCCCGTTCGAGATCGGCGCGCTGGTCGGATGCGGCGTCCCGACCGGGTGGGGATCGGCGGTGTACGCGGCCGGCGTCCGCGCCGGCGACACCGTGGTGATCTTCGGTGCGGGCGGCGTGGGCAGCAACGCCGTGCAGGGCGCCCGGTACGCCGGCGCGACCAACGTGATCGTCGTGGACCCGGTGGAGTTCAAACGCGAGATGGCGCGGGACGTGTTCGGCGCGACCCACGCGTTCGCCGACGCCAAGGCCGCCCACGACCTCGTCGTGGAGACGACGTGGGGGCAGCTCGCCGACCACGTCATCTGCACCCCCGGCGTGCTCACCGCGGAGATCGTGGACGCGGCCGTGCAGATGACCGGCAAGGGCGGGAAGGTCACCATCACCGCGGTCGGCAGGCTCGCCGAGAAGGCCGCCCACGTGCACGCGGGCCACCTGATCAGCTACCAGCGCCAGGTGCGCGGCGCGCTGTTCGGCGACTGCAACCCGCTCTACGACGTGCCGAAGCTGCTCGGGCTCTACCGCTCGGGGGATCTCAAGCTCGACGAGCTGATCACGCGCAGGTACCGGCTCGACGAGGTCAACGACGCCTACCGCGATCTGGCCGACGGCAAGAACATCCGCGGCGTCGTCGTCCACGAGCCGTGAGCGCCTCCTTTCCCGGAAGGAACATCTGTGATCAAACCTGGTTTCGTCGCGGTCGAGGACCGGGAGGCCGTGACCGCGGCGCTCCGCGCCCACCTGGAGCTGCTGCCCGGACGGTCCCCGTTCTACGCCGACCTCTTCGCCGCGCACGGGGTCGGCCCCGCGGCGCTGGAGTCCCTCGACGACCTGCGCAAGCTGCCGTTCACGGGCAAGGACGCGCTGCGCGAGTCGCAGGCGGCGGCGCCTCCGCTCGGCCGGCACGCCGGCGTCGGGATGGCCGAGGTGATCCGGGTCCACGCCTCCACCGGCACGACCGGCACTCCGAGCTGGGTCGGCGTCACCCGCAAGGACGCCGAGGCATGGACCGAGATGGTGGCCCGCGCCTTCACCACCATGGGCGCCGCCCGCGAGGACGTCGTCCTGCACGGCGCCGGGCTGACGCTGTTCGTCGGCGGGCTGCCGATCCGCGACGCGATCGAGCGGATCGGCAGCACGATGGTCCCGATCGGCACCGGCGCGTCGGAGAAGGCGCTGGTGGCGCTGGACGCCCTCGGTGTCACCGCCCTGCACGCCACCCCGTCCTACATCCGCTACCTCGCCGAGTACGTCCGGGACCGGGGCCGCGACCCCAGGGAGTTCGGGATCCGGAAGATCTTCGTGGGCGGCGAGCCGGGCGGCGGGGAGCCCGCGTTCCGCCGGCACGTCGAACGGGAGTGGGGCGGCCGGGTCACCGAGGGCCTCGGCAACGCGGACATGGCGCCGGTGCTGTTCGGCGAGGCGCCGGGCAGCGGCGGGATGCGCTTCACCGGCGGCCGGCACGTCGTGGTGGAGCTGATCGACCCGGAGAGCGGGGAGCCGGTCGACGCCGAGCCGGGCGCGTCCGGCGAGCTCGTCTACACGTCGGTGGACCGCGAATGCTGCCCGCTGGTCCGGTTCCGCACCCGGGACCGGATCGTGGTCACCGGGCTCGCCGCCGACGGCGCCCCCCTCATCCGCTGCGTGGGCCGCACCGACGACATGCTCATCGTCCTGGGTGTCAACGTGTTCCCCACGGCCGTCCGGGACCTCGTGCAGACCCTGTACCCGCGCACCAGCGGCGTCGTCCAGATCGTCCGGCCGGACGGCGGGCCCCGGGTCGAGCCGCCGCTGCGCGTGGAGGCCGAGTGGGGCGACGAGCCCGGCGACCACGAGCGGCTGCGCCGCGACCTGGAGGACCTGATCCGGTCCCGGCTGACGGTGCCCGCGGCGGTGACGCTCGTCCCGCCGGGTTCGATCGAGCGTTCCGAGATGAAGTCCCGGCTGATCCGGACGGCCGACTGACCGGCGTCCCCTGCTGAGAACAGGACCGCCGGAACCGACCCGCCACGATGGGAGAGACATGCCCGATGCAAGGACGACGGCCGGGGACCCGCTGACCGACCCCTTCGCCGACACCGGACCGCAGTGGATGGCGGGCCGGACCGCGCTCGTCGCCGGAGGCGGCCAGAACGGCGACCTCCCGGGGGTGGGGTACGCCACCTGCATGGTCCTCGCCGGGCATGGCGCGCGGGTCGCCGTGCTCGACCGGGACGGGGACGCCGCCGCCCGCACCGTCGAGCGGATCACCAAGGCCGGCGGCGAGGCGATCCCGGTGGTCGCCGACATCACCTCCGACCCCGCCTGCGCCGACGCCGTCGCCGAGGTGACGGGTCGGCTGGGCGGGCTGGACGCGCTCGTCAACAGCGTCGCGGCCGGGGACCGCGCCGGGACGTTCGAGGTGACCCCGGAGCGGTTCGACGAGCTGATGAACATCAACCTCAAATCGGCGTGGCAGCTCACCCGGCACGCCGTCCCGGCGCTGCCGCGCGGCAGCTCCATCGTCACCGTCTCCTCGGTCGGGGCGAAGTACCGCGGGCCCGGGATGGTCTACTGCATCGCCAAGGCCGGGCTGGAGAACTTCACCGAGGGCGCGGCCACGACGCTCGGCCCCCAGGGCATCCGGGTCAACTGCGTCCAGGTCGGCGCGATCTGGGGCGCGTTCGCGGCGAAGGGCATGCCCGAGGAGATGCGCGCGCCCCGCCGCGAGGCCACCGCCCTGAAGACCGAGGGGACCGCCTGGGACATCGCCCACGCCGCGCTGTTCCTGCTCAGCGACCGCGCCCGGTGGATCTCCGGGCACATCCTCGCCGTCGAGGGCGGGCCGCCCCACCGCTTCCCGGCCGCCCCGCCCATCACCTCGGTCCCCCTCTGACCGTGATGGGGGGACGTCAGCCGTAGGGGCGCATTCCCGCCGTCCGGGCGGGGTGGACGCCGCGGATCCTCTGCGCCGTCCGTCCTCGGACGCTGCCGGCGGACGGCGCGCCGAGCGTCCGCGAGATTCCCCGCGCCGTCGCGGCGAGCGCGGGGACCAGCGCGTGCGCCGAGGGCGACTCCGTCGGCACGGTCATGCCGACCGCCGCGACCACCTGGTCCCGGGGGCCCCGGATCGGGACCGCGATGGCCCGCGCGTCATAGGTGAGCTGGTTGGCGATGATGGCGACGTTCGACCGGCGGATCTCGGCCAGCTTGTGGCGCAGCGCGCCGGGCTCGGTCGGCGTGTACTCGGTGAACCTGCGCAGCTCGGAGGACAGCACCTCCTCCTGGAAGTCCTGCGAGGAGAACGCGAGGAGCACCAGCCCGGTGCCGGTGGCGTGCATCGGCCAGCGGCCGCCGAGCCTGCTCGGCACCGGAACCCCGTCCCGGGCGAGCAGCGACTCGATGTAGATGACATCGTGCCCGTCCGCGACGGCGAGATGGATGTTGGCCCGTACCGCGTGCTGAAGATCGTCCAGGAACGGGAGCGCGATCTCGCGGAGCTGCATCCCTTCCGAGGCGAGCGTGCCCAGTTCGAGGATCCGCAGCCCGATGCTGTACCGGCCGTCGTCGTCCCGGCACAGCGCGCCCCACGTCCGGAGCTCGTTGACGAGACGGTGCGTGGTGCTCAGGGTGAGGCCGGTGCGCCGGCTGATGTCACTGAGGGACAGCGCCGCGTTCTCGATGTCGAAGACCCCGAGAATCCGCAGTACGCGCTGTGCGGCTGTCAGGCGATCCGGTTTCGCAGAATTGGCTGCCAGGACGGTCATCACAATCACCCGCTCGGGCCCGAATAAAGCGGCCTAAGGTCGCGTATGCGGATGAGGCTACATAAAGAGAGCGGCTTGGGAAACACCGTGGGACGACCGAGAAAATTCTTCCGCCGGACGGAAGTTCTGTTCCCTTCGGCGCCGTCACCTGGGTCGGCAGGTCGATCGCGCATCCGTCTTCCGTGACGCGAAAGGCCCGGTTCGCGCGCAGGCACGCCAATCTACAGTGCGGAGATGGACCGAAGCCGTCCGCTCCCTTGTGCCGGCTTCGCCCGGCCATCAGTTCCGTGAATGACGAGTGAGGCGATGATGCGCGACGATGCGCGGCTGGAGCAGATGCGCGCGACGCTGGCCGTCGACGGCTACCACCTGAGCGTCGACGAGGCCGGCTCCGGATTCGACGTGCGGATCACGGCCGATCCCGGGACCTGCGCCGACTGCCTGATCCCCAAGCAGGCGATGGCGAGCATGCTGCAGGCCGTCCTCGGCGTCGACCGGGACGCGATCCGGCTGTCGTACCCGGGCGACGCCGACGACGGGTCCGGGCCCGACCTCACCGAGAAGGGTGCGTGAGGGATGTTCGACCACATACTCGACCCGACCGGGCTGTCACGGCGGCCCGCCCCCGCGGCCCCGGCCGCACGCCGGCTGCCCGATCTGGCGGGCGCCCGGGTGGGGCTGCTGGACAACACCAAGCAGAACGCGGCGCCGCTGCTCGCCGAGCTCGGCCGGCTGCTGGCCCGCGACCACGGCGCCGTGGTGTCGCTGCAGCGCACCAAGCACCAGTTCGCGTTCCCCGTGGACGAGCCGCTGCTGAAGGAGATGTCGGCCGCGAGCGACCTGGTGGTCGTCGGTGTCGGCGACTGCGGCTCGTGCAGCGCGTCCGCGGTCGCCGACGGCATCGCGTTCGAGCGGGCGGGCGTTCCCGCGGCGGTCATCTGCACCGAGGCGTTCGAGGTGACGGCGCGGGCGATGGCCGAGGTGCACGGCGACGCCGGCTTCGAGTTCCTGATGACCCCGCACCCCGTGGCGGTGCTGGACGAGGACCAGGTCGGCGCGCGCGCCGCGGAGCTGCTCGCCGCCGTCGTGGCCCGGGTGAGCGAGGTGCGGCGGTGATCGGGAAAGCCCTGGACGGGACGGAGCACGAGACGGATCGGCTGCACAGGTCGATCGAGTACGTCTACGAGCGGGGATGGACCGACGGCCTGCCCGTGGTGCTGGCGACCCGGGGGCGCACCGACGAGCTGCTCGCCACCACGTCCCGTTCGCCGGAGGAGGTCATCGGCCGGCTGGAGCACCTGAAGCGGGAGGTGACCGTCGAGCTCGCGGCCGTCAACGCGGTCATGGCCGGCTGCCTGCCGGAGTACTTCCCCGTGGTGCTGGCCGCCTGGGACGCGCTGATGCTGGAACGGTCGACCGTCGGAGGCGGATGGCAGAGCACCAGCGGCCCCGCGCCGCTGCTCGTCGTCAACGGCCCCATCCGGGAACGGCTGGGGTTCAACGGCACCGGCGGCGTGTTCGGTCCCGGATTCCGTGCCAACGCCACCGTCGCCAGAGCCATCGGCCTGATAGTCCGCAACGCGCTCGGCGTCGTCCCGCACGTCTTCGAGCAGGCCACTCAGGGCGTTCCCGGCCGATGGACGATGTGCGTCGCCGAGAACGAGGAGCAGAGCCCCTGGGAGCCGCTCTCGGTGGACGGCGGTGTGACCGCGGGCGTCGACGCGGTGTCCACGACACTGCTCAGGACCAGCGAGTTCGTCGACAACCGGCACACCGGCGACCCGGAGAAACTGCTCGCCGACTTCGCCGACACCATCTCGCGCACGGGAAGCTGGATCTTCCGCAACGCGGCCGCCGGCGTCGTGTTCTGCCCCGAGCACGCGCAGATGCTGGCCA
The DNA here is from genome assembly GCF_052245875.1 of Actinomadura sp. 3N407. NCBI lineage: Bacteria > Bacillati > Actinomycetota > Actinomycetes > Streptosporangiales > Thermomonosporaceae > Actinomadura > Actinomadura sp. 3N407. The sequence goes on along the minus strand of NZ_JBQQBP010000008.1, from coordinate 125,796 downwards.
AGGCGGGGATGAGCAAGGACGACGTGCGTACCTGGCTGGTCGAGCGCTGCGGGCGGCCGGACACCGATCTGAGCCGGGTCGGCAAGAACCTGTCCGAGAAGGGCGCCAGGGGCGACGCCGGCGACGCCGACCCCGGCGCCTTCTCCGCGCTGTTCGCCGAGGACTCGCCCAAGCACCTTCCCATCGTGGTCGCCGGCGCCCGCAACGCCGGGATCTCCATGGTGGTCCGGCTGTTCTCCACCTGGTCGGGGGTCTCCGCCCGGGTGGAGCCGCCGCGCCCCTGAGCGGAAGGCCGACCGGTGCGGACGGGTCGGCCGTGAAAGCTTTCACGGCCGACATGACGCATGGTGCGGTTCCGAGTTAGCCTCCTTCATGGGAGCGCTCCCGATCCGGCCATAGCCCCCGCAACCGGAACGGAGACCGCGCGATGCGTCACAACCGAATACGCCGCGCCCTGACAGTCCTGCTCGTGGCGATGCTCATGCCGATCCTCTGGGTCGACACGGCCTCGGCCCACGGGTCGGTGATCGACCCCGCGTCCCGCAACTACGGCTGCTGGGACCGCTGGGGCGACGACCACCTGAACCCCGACATGCAGCAACAAGACCCGATGTGCTGGCAGGCGTGGCAGGACAACCCCAATGCCATGTGGAACTGGAACGGCCTCTACCAGAACAACGTCGGCGGTAACCACCAGGCCGCGGTGCCCGACGGGCGGCTGTGCAGCGGCGGCCACGCCGAGGGCGGACGTTACCGGTCCATGGACGCCGTGGGCCCGTGGAAGACCACGAACGTCGGCACCAACTTCACGATCAACCTGTACGACCAGGCCAGCCACGGCGCGGACTACTTCCGCGTCTACGTGACCCGCCAGGGCTACGACGCCCTGAACCAGCCCCTGCGCTGGAGCGACCTGGAGCTGGTCCGCGAGACCGGCCGGTACGGGTCCAGCAACAACTACGTGATCAGCAACGTGAGCGCGCCCGGACGCAGCGGCCGCCACGTCGTCTTCACGATCTGGCAGGCGTCGCACATGGACCAGGTGTACTACATCTGCAGCGACGTCAACTTCAGCTGAGCCCCCCGCCTCCCCGACACGGTCCCGCCGGACGCCGCGACGCGTCCGGCGGGCCGACTCGTTTCGGAGTACCCGGGCCGACGAGCCCGACGCCCCCCGCCCGCGGCGCCCGTGATCGCGTTGCCGATCCTGTCCTGAAGAGCGGACTCGCCGACGTTCAGGAGCGGCTTGACGTCCAGATCGACGGCCGCCTGCGTGGCGACGGTTGGTGCCTCACAAATCTTGACTGATTCCAAGAAGTGAGCCAATCTATCCGGCGTGGGCATGCCCGTGGACTACCAGCAGATGCTGCGCGGGGCGGCGCTGCGCGTGACCCGTCCCCGGGTGGCCGTCCTGAGCGCGGTGAACGAGCATCCGCACGCCGACACGGAATCGATCATCGGCGCGGTGCGCCGGGATCTTCCGAACGTGTCCCATCAGGCCGTGTACGACTCGCTGCGTGCGCTGACGGCCGCGGGCCTGGTGCGGCGCATCCAGCCGACCGGCTCCGTGGCGCGCTACGAGTCGAGGGTCGGGGACAACCACCACCACGTCGTGTGCCGCTCGTGCGGCGACATCGCCGACGTCGACTGCGCCGTCGGCGATGTGCCCTGCCTGACCGCCTCCGACGACCGCGGCTTCTCCATCGACGAGGCCGAGGTCGTCTACTGGGGCCTGTGCCCCGGCTGCTCCACCGGCAAGAGTTCGTGAGTTCATCCCCGCAGAAAGCCCTTGGAAGGATGCCAATGTCGGACAACCAAGAGCCGATCGCCTACGACACCAACACCGAGAGCGCAGGCGGCTGTCCGGTCGCGCACGGCCGCGCTCCGCACCCCACCCAGGGGGGCGGCAACCGCGGCTGGTGGCCGAACAAGCTCAACATGAAGGTCCTCGCCAAGAACCCCGCCGTGGCGAACCCCCTCGACGAGGGATTCACCTACGCCGAGGCGTTCCAGAGCCTGGACCTCGCCGCCGTGAAGCGGGACATCGCCGAGGTCCTCACGACCTCGCAGGACTGGTGGCCCGCCGACTTCGCCCACTACGGCCCGTTCATGATCCGGATGGCGTGGCACAGCGCCGGCACCTACCGGGTCAGCGACGGCCGCGGCGGCGCCGGGTCCGGGCAGCAGCGCTTCGCGCCCCTCAACAGCTGGCCGGACAACGGGAACCTCGACAAGGCCCGCCGGCTGCTGTGGCCGGTCAAGAAGAAGTACGGCCAGAAGATCTCCTGGGCCGACCTGCTGATCCTGACCGGCAACGTCGCCCTGGAGTCGATGGGCTTCAAGACCTTCGGGTTCGCCGGAGGCCGCGAGGACGCCTGGGAGCCCGAGGAGGACGTCTACTGGGGCCCCGAGACCACCTGGCTCGACGACCAGCGCTACAGCGGCGACCGGGACCTCGAGAACCCCCTGGGCGCGGTCCAGATGGGGCTCATCTACGTCAACCCGGAGGGGCCGAACGGCAACCCGGACCCGATCGCCGCGGCGCGGGACATCCGCGAGACGTTCCGCCGCATGGCGATGAACGACGAGGAGACGGTCGCCCTGATCGCCGGCGGTCACACCTTCGGCAAGACGCACGGCGCGGGCCCGGCGGACCATGTCGGCCCCGAGCCCGAGGGCGCCCCGCTGGAGGAGATGGGCCTCGGCTGGAAGAGCACCTTCGGTTCCGGCAAGGGCGGGGACGCCATCACCAGCGGCCTTGAGGGCATCTGGACGAACACCCCGACGGCCTGGGACAACAGCTTCTTCGAGATCCTGTTCGGATACGAGTGGGAGCTGTTCAAGAGCCCCGCCGGCGCGTGGCAGTACCGGCCGAAGGACGGCGCCGGGGCCGGTACCGTCCCCGACCCCCACGACCCGTCGAAGAGCCACGCACCGACGATGCTGACGACCGACCTGTCGCTCCGGATGGACCCGGTCTACGAGCCGATCTCGCGGCGCTTCCTGGAGAACCCCGACGAGTTCGCCGACGCCTTCGCCCGCGCGTGGTTCAAGCTGACCCACCGCGACATGGGGCCGGTCACGCGCTACCTCGGCCCGGAGGTCCCGGCCGAGACGATGGTGTGGCAGGACCCCATCCCGGCGCGGACGCACGAGCTCATCGACGCCGGTGACATCGCCGACCTCAAGGCTCGGATCCTCGCCTCGGGGCCGTCGGTGTCCCAGCTGGTGTCCACCGCGTGGGCGTCGGCCGCGTCGTTCCGCGGCACCGACAAGCGCGGCGGCGCCAACGGTGCTCGGATCCGTCTCGAGCCGCAGAACGGCTGGGAGGTCAACCAGCCCGACGAGCTGGAGAGGGTGCTGAACGCCCTGGAGGCGGTCCAGGAGTCGTTCAACTCCGCCCAGACCGGCGGCACGCGGGTCTCGCTCGCCGACCTGATCGTGCTCGGCGGGTGCGCCGCGGTCGAGCGGGCCGCCAAGACCGCCGGTCACGACATCGAGGTCCCCTTCACCCCGGGACGGACGGACGCGTCGCAGGAGGAGACCGACGTCGAGTCCTTCGCCGAGATGGAGCCGACCTCGGACGGGTTCCGCAACTACCTCGGTAAGGGCAGCCCGCTGCCGGCCGAGTACGCGCTGATCGACAGGGCGAACCTGCTCACGCTGAGCGCGCCCGAGATGACGGTCCTCGTCGGCGGTCTCCGGGTCCTGGACGCGAACCACCGGCAGTCGTCGCTCGGCGTCCTCACCGAGACCCCCGGGTCGCTGACCAACGACTTCTTCGTGAACCTGCTCGACATGGGCACGACGTGGCGGCCGACGTCCGAGGAGGCGGAGAGCTTCGAGGGCCGCGACGCCTCGGGTGCGGTCAAGTGGACCGGCAGCCGCGTCGACCTCCTCTTCGGGTCGAACGCGGAGCTGCGCGCGGTCGCGGAGGTCTACGCGTCCGACGACGCTCGCGAGAAGTTCGTGCGCGACTTCGTCGCGGCGTGGGACAAAGTGATGAACCTCGACCGGTTCTAACTCGCCTGATCCCGGCGTCCGGGCCGGCCCGCGCGGGCCGGCCCGGACGTGCTCAGCCCGCGGTTCTCAGCCGGACGTTCTCAGCTCGCCGCTTTCGGACGGCTCGCTTTCGGACGGCCCGTTTCAGGCTGGCTCGCTTCCGGCTGGCCCGTTGCCGGTCGGCACTGGGGGCACAGGCCCCAGAAGGTGACGTCGGCCTCGTCGACGAGGTAGCCCGCGTCGTCCACCGGGTCGAGGCAGGGCGGGTGCCCCACGGCGCAGTCGACGTCCTTGACCGCGCCGCAGTTCCGGCACACCAGGTGGTGATGGTTGTCGCCGACGCGTCCCTCGAAACGGGCGGGGCTGTCGCCGGGTTCGAGGCGGCGCACGAGCCTGGCCGCGGTGAGCGCGTGGAGGGCCTCGTACACGGCCTGAAGGGAGATGTGGCCCACGCGGTCGCGCACCCCGGAGGCGATCGCCTCGACGTCGAGGTGGTCACCGTTCCGGACGGTCTCCAGCAGCGCGACGCGGGCGGCCGTCACCCGCAGGCCGGCCCCGCGCAGATCCTCGGCGGTCGTCGGTGGCTGGGATGCGGTCATGGCGGCGACCTACCTTCACAACGCGACCTACTGCAGACAACGAATGACACAAGTCTAATGGCAGGTCTATACAGGATTTTCTGGGCGGCCGCGACCCCCCGGACTCGCCGCCCCTGCCGCGGCCGGTATCGGCTATGAGCGGTGTTTGCGTAGTTCTGTGGAGAGTTCGGCGGAGAACTGTTCGGCGTCGGCCAGGCGGGTGCGGATCTTCTCGCAGCGTTCCTCGACCAGGGAGCGGTAGACGGCGAGGCGTTTGGTGAGGTCGTTGCGGGTGGGCTCGCTTGTGTCGGCGGCCTGGAGCCGGTCCAGGATGTCCAGCAGGTCGCGCATCTCTTCGAGGGTGAAGCCGAGCGGTTTCATCCTCTTGACGACCAGGAGGCGGGTGACGTCGTCGTCGGTGTAGAGCCGGAAGCCGCCTTGGGAGCGCGCGGTGGGCAGGGCGAGGCCGACCTCTTCGTAGTGGCGGATGGTGCGCAGGCTCAGGCCGGTCCGATCGGCGACCTCGCCGATCTGCATGTGCCTGCCGTCCATCGGGTTCCTCCTCACGCCACCGGCCCGTCCCGCCGGGGCGGATGATCCATATCGTCGCTCAAGCTTGCCATCTTCGGCCTCGCGGTGAGGCCGCGGTCGCACGGCGCCCGCCGCGCATTCGCGGCGGTCCCGTTCTCAGTCGAGGTGCGTGTGCGCGACGTACACGGTGTTGGCCGCGGTGCCGCCCTGGATGTGGTTGGGGAACTCGACGATGTGCGCCGTCACGTCGGCGAAGACCTCGCCGAGAACGGCGGTGAACGCGTCGTCGGGGGGCTCGTTCGACCACAGCGCGAAGACGCCGCCGGGATGGATCTGCGCGGCGAGGCGGTTCAGCGGCCCGGGCCGGTAGAAGGAGGCGTGGCCGGTGTCGAGGACGTGGCTCGGTGAATGGTCGATGTCGAGCAGGACGGCATGGAAGCGGCCGCCGGGCGTCTTCGGGTCCAGGCCCGTCCCCGATGAGGCCATGGCGAAGAAGTCGCCCTGCACCAGCCGGCAGCGGTCGTCGGCCGTCAGCCGTTCCCCCAGCGGCACCAGCTTCGCCCGGTGCCAGTCGATCACTTCGGCGAGCGTCTCCACGACGAGCAGCGAGCGCACCCGGGGCTCGTTCAGGGCGGCGTCGGCGGTGTGGCCGAGCCCGAGGCCCCCGACGACGACATCGAGGCCGGTTCCCTCCGCCGCGGCCAGCCCGAGCCGGGCGAGTTCGATCTCACCGGCCGTCCACAGGCTCGACATGAGGAAGTCGTCATCGAGTTTGATCTCGTAGACGTCGACGCGGAGGGAAGGGTCCCGGCGACGCCGTAGGCTGATGGCGCCCATGGGCGTCGGACGCCAGTCGAGCTCCTCGAACAATGCGCCCATTACATTCCGTTCCTCGTGTTCCGGTGGGATCCAGCGGTTGAAATATACCTCTCGTAAGGAGAGAGTGATGCAGGCCACGCTCTCCCATTCCGATTCAGGCGATATCCCAGATGAGGATCGGCGAGCGCCTCTCGGACCGACCGTCCACAAGGTACTTTAACGTAAGGTTAGATTGGCGAAACGGTCGGCGTCCGCCCAGCCCGGCGGACCGGTGCGGCCGAGCACGAGAGGGGGCCGCGGTGAGCGGCGGGACGGGCACACCGCAGGATGTGGCGGCGGAGGCGGCGCGGCGGCGGACGTTCGCGGTGATCAGTCACCCGGACGCGGGCAAGTCGACGCTGACCGAGGCGCTGGCGTTGCACGCGGCGGCGATCGAGGAGGCCGGGGCGGTGCACGGCAAGGCCGGGCGACGAGGCGTGCGGTCGGACTGGATGGACATCGAGCGCTCCCGCGGCATCTCCATCACCTCCTCGGTACTGCGGTTCGAGTACGGCGGCGCGCTGCTGAACCTGCTGGACACCCCCGGTCACGCGGACTTCTCCGAGGACACCTACCGGGTACTGGCGGCCGTGGACGGGGCCATCATGCTGCTGGACTCGGCCAAGGGCCTGGAGGCGCAGACCCTGAAGCTGTTCGATGTGTGCCGGCACCGCCGCATCCCCGTGATCACGTTCGTGAACAAGTGGGACCGGCCGGGCCGCGAAGCCTTGGAGTTGCTGGACGAGGTGGAGCAGCGGATCGGCCTGCATCCGGCCCCATTGAACTGGCCGGTCGGGATCGCGGGGGACTTCCGCGGGCTGATCGACCGGGCTGGCGGCGCGTTCACCCGGTTCCTGCGCACGCCCGGCGGCGCCACCCGCGCGATCGCCGAACACGTCACCGCCGAGGAAGCCGCCGAACAGGAAGGCGAGACGTGGGAGACCGCGGTCGAGGAACTGGCGCTGCTGGAGGAGATCGGCGCCACCCTCGACATGGACGCCTTCGCCGCCGGAACCTGCACCCCGGTCCTGTTCGGCGCCGCGCTGCCCAACTTCGGGGTGGAGGCACTGCTGGAGGCGGTGTGCAGGCTGGCGCCCGCCCCGGCCGCGCGTGCGGACTCCGGCGGAAGGGAGCGCCCGGTCTCGGCGCCCTTCTCCGGGCAGGTGTTCAAGGTGCAGGCGGGCATGGACAGGGCGCACCGGGACCGGCTGGCGTTCATCCGGGTGTGCTCGGGCCGGTTCGAGCGCGGGATGTCGCTGACCCATGCCCCGACCGGGCGTCCGCTGGCGACCAAGTACGCCCAGACGATCTTCGGGCGCGACCGCTCGACCCTGGACGCGGCCTACCCGGGTGATGTGATCGGGCTGCCGAACGCGTCCGGCCTGACGGTGGGCGACACCCTGTACGCCAGGACCCCGGTGTCGTTCCCGCCGATCCCGGCGTTCGCCCCCGAGCACTTCATGGTGGTGCGGGCCTCCGACAACAGCCGCGCCAAGCAGTTCCGCCGCGGCATGGACCAGCTCGACAGCGAGGGCGTGGTCCAGGTGCTGCGCAGTGATCTGCGCGGTGACCAGGCACCGGTGCTGGCCGCGGTCGGGCCGCTGCAGTTCGACGTGGTCACCGCCCGGATGGCCGAGGAGTTCAACGCACCGGTCGAGCTGACCCGGCTGGACTACTCCACCGCCCGCATCACCGACAAGGAGTCCGCCCAGACCCTCACCGGACGGCGCGGCGTCGAAGTCCTCACCCGCACCCTGGACGGCTCACTCCTCGCGGTGTTCATCGACAAATGGCGGCTCCGCGCCATCGAACGCGAACACCCCGGCCTCACCCTCACCCCGATGCTGGCCGCGGGCGTGCCCGACTGACCATGGCGGACGAACGCCGACGGCCGTGCGAGCCGGCGGGGTCACTGCGGCATGCGCCGCACGTGCTCGGTCACCCAGATCCAGGCGCCGTTGGTCTCGTTGAGGCGGCGCTGTACCTGTTCCACGTCATCGAGGCGCAGTTCGAGGACGGGCTGCCAGTCGCCCTTCACACGGTCTTCGAAGTAGATCTGCTCGTCGTCGGTCCGGAGACGGAGCGCCCGTACCGTCTGGGGGGCGCCTTCCTGTGGCTGGATTCGGTAGGTCGGCATGATCCCTCTTGTCGGGCCGGACCCGCCTGCTGCCGCATGGCGGGGCGGGGCGGCACCGGCCACTCCGAGGGCACAGTACTCTCACGTTGAAAGAGGGTGCGGAGGCGGGGTTACCGAACGCCCGCCCGTCAGGACGGCCCCCCGCGCGGGGGCGTCAGGGGTAGAGGGCGGCGATCGCCGTCCGGACGCGGTCGCGGGCCGTTTCCGGGTCGGTGATGCCGATCAGGACGTAGTAGGCCAGCCCCTCGGCGAGGGCGACCAGGTCGACGGCCGCGTGGGCCGGGTCGGTGGCGCGGGGGATCAGCCCGGCGTCCCGGTCACCGCGCACGAGGTCGGTGATCTGCCGATGGAAGCGGGTGTAGTCCGCGCGCATCCGGTCGGCGATCGCTTCGTCGGCGAGGGCGAGGGCCGTGAACGACTGCCGGACGCGCATGTGCGCCCGCGTCTCGGGGTCGTGGGCGATGAGTTCGGTCAGCACGACGGTGAGCACGGAGCGCGGTTCGGCGCTGTCGAGGTCGCGGCCGACGAGTGACCTGATGCGGGCGCTGCTGAGCTCGTTGCCGCGGTCGAAGGCGGCCTCGATGAGCTTCTGCTTCGTGGGGAAGTAGTGCTGGACGCGCCCGGCCGACACTCCGGCCCGTGCCGCGACCTCGGTCATTGACACGGCCGGCAGCCCGTGTTCGGCGACGATCGCCAGCACGGCGTCGGCGATCTCCCGCCGCCGGGTCTCGTGCTGGGCCCCGGGCCCGCGGGTGCGTCGTCCCATCGGCCATCCCAGTCTTCTCGATGCGGTCACACTGAATTGACCCTGAGCCTATCGGGTCCTAGCCTGGGCGGTGCAAGCAAACCAATGTGATCCCATTGATTTGTGTAATCGGGAGGCGAGGGAATGACACGCACCGGACCCGGGGCCCCGGCGCCCGGGTTGATCCTCGCGCTCGCCTGCGCCGCCCAGTTCATGGTGGTGCTCGACGTCTCCGTGGTGAACGTCGCACTGCCCGCGATCCAGTCGTCCCTGGGCTTCGAGGCGTCGGACCTGCCCTGGGTCGCGGGCGCGTACACCCTCACCTTCGCGGGGTTCCTGCTGCTCGGCGGCCGTCTCGCCGACCTCTGCGGAGCCGGGCGCGTCTTTCTCGCCGGTCTCGTGCTGTTCGCGACGCCGAGCCTGGTCGGCGGGCTGGCGACCACCCCCGGCCTGCTGATCGCCGCGCGTGCGGCGCAGGGACTCGGCGCCGCCGTCCTCGCCCCGGCGACCCTGACGCTGCTCACCACCACGTTCCCCGAGGGTCCGCGCCGCACCCGGGCCCTCGCCACCTGGACGGCGGTGAGCCTCGCCGGCGGCGCGGCCGGCAACCTCATCGGCGGCGTCCTCACCCAGTCGCTGTCCTGGCGCTGGATCCTGCTGATCAACGTGCCGATCGGCGCGGCCGCCGTCGCCCTGGCCGCCCGCGTCCCCGCCGCCCGCCGCCGGACCGGGCGGACCACCCGTCTCGACCTTCCCGGCGCCGCCTCGGCCACCGCAGGCCTGGCCCTCCTCGCCTACGCCATCATGCAGGCCGCCCCACGCGGCTGGGACGACCCGGTGATCCTCGCCGCCCTCGCGGCCGCCGCCGTCCTACTCGCCGGATTCCTCCTCATCGAGACGCGCCTGGCCCGCGATCCGCTCATCCCGCCACGGCTGTTCCGCGTCCGCGCCATCTCCGCCGGCAACGCGGTGATGCTGCTCGCCGGTGCCTGCTTCCAGGTACCGATGTGGTACTTCCTGACCCTCTACATGCAGGACGTCCTGCACTACACGGCGCTGCAGACCGGCCTCGGCTTCCTCCCGCACACGCTGCTCACCATGGCCGTCGGCCTGCGCGTCACGCCGTGGCTCATGATGCGCGCCGACGACCGGACCCTCGTGGTCATCGGCGCCCTCACCGCTGCCGGGGGCTTCCTCTGGCAGAGCCACATCACCGCCGGCACCGGTTACCTGGAGGGCGTGCTCGGTCCGGCGATCCTCATCTCCATCGGCGGCGGCCTGCTGAACACGCCCCTCACCACCACCGTCACCTCCGGCGTCGCCGAGCGCGACGCCGGAGCCGCCTCCGGCCTGATGAACACCGCCAAACAGGCCGGCGGCGCCGTCGGCCTGGCCGTCCTCACCGCGGCCGTCGCGGGCCGCGCGGCCACCCCGGACGCTCTCGCCGCGGCCTACGGCGACGCCTTCCTGATCATGGCGTTCGTGATGGTCGTCATCGCGGCGGTGTCGCTCGTCCTCCCGCCGAGGCGGGACGCGGCCGCACCGCCGCGCACGCGTGGCGGTCAGCGGCGGATGAGCAGGAAGTGGTTGAGGAACCAGACCCCGCCTCCGCCCGGCGGGGCGGAGATCCGGATGGTGCTGACGCCCGAGGGCAGGGACACGGGCGTGGGAGAGGTGATGTTCACCCATGCTCCGCCGGTGTTGATCGGGACGGTCTGGGCCGTCCCGGCGACCTCGAACCTGAGGCTTCCGTTCGTGTGGCCGGCGAAGCTCGCCGCGCGGAGCCTCAGATCGTAGGAGCCGGCGACCGGGGCGTTCACCGTATACGTGGCGACCGGGCCGGACGGAACGCCGAAGATGGTGTCGTCGGCGAGTGTGAAGCCCGCTCCGGGAACGCCGTCGGCCTCGCAGCCGCTGCCGCAGACCTTCATGTACGCGGTGGAGTCGATCGCGACGGTGCCGTCGGCGTCCGGTGGGCGGGCCGTGGTGCTCGTCGTGGTCGTGTACTCGGCCTGGATCTCGGCCCACCACCCGGCCACGCTGGGTGCCAGTTGCGGCGGCGGGTCGAACAGCCGGGGCTCGTCGACCGACACCAGCCAGTGGTCGGCCTCGACCTCACGGTTGTCGGTCATGCAGGGCTCGACCGGGAGCTCGATCTTGCAGGAGGGCGGGATCGCCTGGCCGATCCAGAACCAGAGCCGCCCGGCGGAGTCGAACGCGCCTCCGGGGGTGCTGGGGATGCCCGCGGTCGGGCTGGTCCGGAACGGCAGCGCGGTGTAGCCCGAGTCCACCATGGTCCCGATTTCGAACGTCATGGAGCGTCCGCTGCCGGACGTCCTGATGGGCGTCACCGTGCCGCCGTTGCCCACCACGGCGATGTTGTGATTGACCGGGTTCTGGAGCAGGTCCATCGTGGCGATCGGTTCTCTCGGCTGGAAGATGTCGTAGTCCGGTGGGCATTCGACGCCCCACACGGTCTCGCCGCCGTCGGTGGTGGTGTAGGTGTCCAGGCCCTTGCCCGGTACCAGCGGACACTCGGTCCCGCCCACCCGGCGCCGGCCGTCGACGTTGGCGTAGACGGCGAGGCTCCCGTTGGGGAAGCCCGCGGACCGCCTGACCCACAGGTTGCCCTGGTGGTCGTACAGCGTCGTCCCGCCCGCCCAGAAGTTCCCCCCGTTGTCGCGGCCCGAGGGGAAGAACGGCGGGGACACCGGTGTGATCGCGCCGGTGGCGGCGTCGTAGCTGAACTCCATGAGCGAGCTGTGGACGTTCCAGGCGTCGAAGCCGACGGTGAAGCGCTCGTCGCCGGGGGTGCCGGTCGGGTCGGTCTGCACCTCGCGGGGCGAGAGGTCGAGGTCGTCGTCGGGGTCGGGCGTCTCCGGGTTCTTCCAGGCGGGGAACGCGTAGTGTCCCCGGATCGTCGTGGTGTAGTGGCCCTGCGCGTCCGGGCCGGTGACGCGGAGCGCGAGGAGCCCGCCGTTGGGGGCGGTCGCGCCGCCCGCGTACTGCGTGACGATGATGTCCCGCGAGCTGGGGAACATGGCCATCTCGTTGACGCCGCCGCAGACGGACTGGCCCGGCACCGTCGGGTCGTCCGGGCACGCGTCCGGGCCCACCGCCGGATTCGAGTCGCGCAGTTGCCTGGCCGTCCGCTGGTTGGCGGGCACGGGCTGCCAGGTCCCGCCGGCCTTGGTCAGGATGCCGAACGTGGGCCACACGCCGTCGCCGCCCGGGTCCTGGTAGGGGGCGGTCGCGACGAAGGCCAGCGCGTCGCCGCCGTCGATGGCCTGGACGTCGCTGATCGCGGCGCCGACCGGTGTTCCGTCCGCCATCTGGGCGCTGTACTGGCCGTTGTCGGACGGGACGCGGATGTTGCGATAGCTCTGTGCGGCCGGATCGAAGGCCAGCACGACGGGATACAGGATCGGTGTCCAGAGACGTTTCCGTCGTCACGCGTGCGCTGAGGGTGATGCCCGGGCCGTGACGTGCGTGATGGTCCACGCGGCATCGAGGGTGGCCACCCGTGGCCAACGGTCAGGGGCGCCGGTCGGGCAGGAGCCTGCGCACCGCCACGGTCCCGGCCACGAGGGCGGCGAAGGCGGCGGCGATCCACCAGATGCCGATCTGGTCGACCCAGCCGGACACCGCGCCCTGGACCTCGGTGGCCGCGCCGACGACCGGGGAGTCGGCCGAGGCGCCCGCGTTGACGCGCACCTCGTACCAGCCGTAGTAGACGACGTAGAACCCGGCCAGGAGGAGAAGGCCGCCGCTGACACGGGAGACGTACGGCAGGATCCGGCGGGTGCGCGCCACCGCGGCGTCACGCGCCAGCGCCACCAGCATCGACAGGAGCCCCACGATCAGGCCCATCCCCACGCCGTACGCGGCGAACGCCGCCAGCCCGGCGATGATGCTCGTTCCTCCCGACACCAGCCCGGTGACGGCCAGGAACGGTGCGATGGTGCACGACAGGGATGCGACGGCGTACGAGACGCCGTATCCGTACAGTCCCGCCAGTGAACCCGACAGGCCGCCCGCCTGAAGGCGCGGCAGCCTGAGCAGCAGTTCCCGCCCGGTCACCAGCCACCCGCCGAGCGCCACCAACGCCATGCCCACGACGATGGTGACCCAGGGAAGGTACTGCTGGATCGAGGTCGTCAGCACCGAGACCAGCAGGCCGAACACGCCGAAGACGGTGACGAACCCCGCGGTCATCGCGGCGGACAGCCGCAGCGCCCGCCAGACGCCGCCCGCCCCCGGCGTCGCGACCAGCAGCGTCAGATAGGACGGCAGGAGCGCGAAGCCGCACGGGTTGAACGCCGCCACCAGCCCGGCGGCCAGGGCGAGCGAGATCGTCTCCATCGGACGGTCAGCCGAGGAGTTCGTCGACGTGCCGGTTCAGCTCGGACGGCCCCAGCGGCCCGGAGTCCTTGCTCGTCGTCCCGTCGGGTGCCATGAAGACGAACGACGACTGCGACGTCACCTTGAAATGGGAGTACAGCTTGCCGGTCCGGTCGTCCAGGTGGGTGAGGCTCTTGGTGCCCGTCCGGGAGACGAACGTCCGCAGCCGGTCCTTGCCGTCGTCCAGGCCGCCGATGCCGACGAAGGAGACCCTGTCCCCGTACTTGTCGGCGGCCTTGGCCACGTTGGGGCCCTCGGAGAGGCACTTGGAGCACCAGGGCGCCCAGAACCAGAACACCACCGGCTTGCCCGCCAGGCTCGCGCCGTCGAACGCCTCGCCGTCCAGCGTCTCGCCTTGGAACCTCAACGTCTCCGGCACGTCCTCGGCGGCTGCGCCGGAGCTGCGCGCGGCGGGGGTCCCGGGGGCGTCGGCCGTCGGTTCGGGGGCGGTCGTCGCCTCGCCGCCGGTCCCGCAGCCGGTCGCGAGCAACGCGGCACCGGTCACGATCAGGATCGCCTTCTTCATGCCGCCACGTTAATGGCCGGACCGGCCGCCGGGTCTTACGAAGAGGTGACGTCCCACCGGGCCCGGAGCCCCGAGCGCGAAATGCGACTCAGTCAGCCGCGAACAGGTCGGGGCGGGCCACCCGCAGCGCTCCGAGGATTTCTGCGTGCTTCACCTTTTTCGACTGGATTCGAATCTTGTCGCCGTCGCGAGAGGACCAGGTCGGAAGCTCCGCACCATCGGGGGCATCACGCAGTTCGATGTCGATGAAGTACCGGACGATGCGGCCCTCGGCGCCCTGGGAGGCGACTACCTCCTTGCTGATGCGCCGCACCCGCGACCAGGGGATATGGACGGCACGGCCGGAGAACCACCGCTTCGGTTCCTGTGTCAGCGTGACCCCGGTGCCGTCCGTCGATACGCCTTGCCGCGTGGAGTAGCGCGGTGTCATCCGCACCAAGGCCCAGCTCAGCAGCCCGAGCACCAGCGCGAGCACCAGCATCAGCGCGGCCGCCCCGATCTCGCCCAGGACGAACGCCAGCACGATGGTCAACACGGTCAGCCCGACCGCGAGGTAGACGCAGAACCCGGTGGCGACGGCCCACCCGAGAGCACCGTGCCACCGCATGTCCACCCGGTGGGACGGGACTGATCGAGGGCCGGCCGACGCGGGGGGCTCGTGAGGCAGGGGATCGCTCATCCCGCCGAGTCTGTAACCGAATCGGCTCCTCCGCAAGATCAGGCGGTGGCGGGCGGCGGACCCGGCACTGGCCGCGCGTTGGCGCGCGACGCGGCCAGTGCCGGAGTCCCGGGTGCCCCGCCGGCGGCTCAGGTGCCGTCGTCGAGGATGTGGGGCTCGCCGTTGCGGTAGCGGTCGAGGTCGAGCTTCTTGGCGTCGTTGAACGCGGGTGCGACCCAGAGTCGTCCGAGGGCGGCCTTGTCGCCGGTGTGGCCGGCGGCGTCCAGCAGGGCGTTGGCGGCCAGGCGTCCGCCTTCGTTGGCGGTCTCCATGGTGGACACGTACAGGCCGGTCTTGACCCAGTCGCCGGCCAGGAAGAAGTTCTCGATGCCGGTGCCGGCGGTGGGCCGGGTCCCGTACGCGCCGAGGGTCTGGATGAACAGCGGGTCCTCGTTGGCGACCTGCGGGGTGCCGGGGTTGAGGATGCCGGGGTCCAGGTACCAGGTGTGCAGCATGTCGTCGGTCAGCACCGGCGGCTTGCCGGGCTTGTTGACGTGCGCCTTGATCTGCTTCCAGGCCTCCTCGGCGATCTCCTCCCGGCCGCACTCCTTGGCCGTCTTGCCGTTGAACATGCCGGGGGTGTTCCAGTCGGAGATGATCGCCGACAGGTTGTCGGTGACGGTCCCGTCGCCGTAGGCGGTGAAGTCCCGCTTCCAGAACTGCGCCTGGCTGATCGAGGTGATCGCCCAGGTCGAATCCCAGTAGTTCACATGCCCGGGGGTGATCGGCACCTCCTTCTTGAGGAAGAACATCAGCCCGTTCATCCAGTCGCTGCGCAGCTTGGAGATGTTGTTGAGCATCGGGTCGGCGGCGCGCATCCGGTGGTTGACCAGCCGGTCGGCCCGCTCCACCGGCACCGCCGACACGAACCAGTCCGCCTCCACGGTGTGCCGGGCCCCGGCCGGGTCGACCGCGACCGCCGAGGCGATCTTGCCGCCGGCCAGCCGGAACGACTCGGCCTCCCACCCCACCCGGAACGTCACCCCGAGGGTCTTGAGATGGGCGACCCAGGGGTCGATGAGCATCTCGTCGGTCGCGCCGGCCAGGACCCGGTCCACCGACCCGCCCGGCTCGTTGCCCTCACCCAGCACGCTCCACAGCGTCGCCTCGCCCACCAGCCCGATCGCGTGGGTGCTGGCGTCGGCGGACTTCATCGCCGCCAGGTTGCGCACCAGCCCGTCGGCCAGCAGCGTGTTGTACTCCGCCGACCGCGACGCGGTCCCCAGGAAGTCGGCCCACGACACGTGGTCCCACTGCCCGACCCGCCGCTGGTCGCAGCTGGTGACGTACATGACGCCCTTACGCGCGAAATGCAGGATCTCCGGCAGCGGGATCATGCCCAGCGACTGCAGCCCGCTGATCACCGTGGCGATCAGCGACTCCGGCGTCAGGAACGGGGGAGTGCCCTCGGGGATCGGCCACGGGAACGGGAACGGGATGGTCAGGTCCGGACGCCCCTTGCGCGCCCCCAGATAGCTGGACGCCCGGGTCAGGTTGTCCCAGGTCCCCTTCTCATTGCCGGGGAAGGGGATCCGCCGCATCGAGTCGGGCAGGTTCTGGTAGAAGCCGGGGAAGAACCGGAACCCGTGCTCGGCCGGCAGCTCCCGCCGCCCGCCGCGTGCCGACCCCGGGACTCCGAACACCCGCGCCTTGCCGCCCGGCTGGCGCCGCTCGTACACCGTCACCGCGAAGCCGCGCTCGGCCAGCTCCAACGCCGCGGTCAGCCCCGCGATCCCGCCACCGAACACCGCCACCCGCTTGCCGGCCGCACGCCGCCGCCGCGCCCCCGCCTGCCGCGCGGCCTGCGCCGACGCCTCACCGCCCGCAACGCCCGCCACCGCCGCACCCGCCCCCACCGCGGCGGCGCCACCGAGGAACCTCCTCCGGGTCGGCCTGTCCGCGGGGTCTGAGTCGTGCCTGCCGGTCATGATCTTCCTCTCACGTCGCTGCCCCCCGACGTCCGCTCTCCCGCTCCTGGAGTCACACGTGACCCTAGACCATTATTGGCGCTTCGCCAATAGCGACGGTTTGGCGGGAGTGCCTTACCGGCATGCCGTCAACAGCGCTTCCCCGGGTGCTGGGTGCACGATCGGAACGAGGGTCAGATGCCGGCGGTGCCGGTGCAGGCCTTCGTGGAGGGCGCCACGGTCGCCGATCGCGTCGACCAGAGCATCGAGGCGTGGCTGGAACCGGGAGGGTTCGGTCTCCACGGGGGTGGGGGTGAAATCCGGAGATAAGCGGAAAGTGAGCCTCCGGCCACGCCCCAGGACTACGATTCCCCCCATCCCCCGAACTGTGCGTAAGGTGCGCACTACAAGGAGACGTCTCCCTGTGAAGTTCAGCTACGCCATGCTTCCCGACTACCCGCTCTCGGAGTCGCTGGTCTCCATCAAGCTCGCCGACGAGCTCGGTTTCCACGCCGTGTACGCGGCCGACGAGCCGTGGCACAAGGACCTGTGGCTGCTGTTCGCCGCCGCCGCGGCCGGCACCTCGCAGATCCGCCTCGGCCCCTCGGTGTCGGCGGTGACCCTCCGCGAGCCGTCCCTGATCGCCCAGGCCGCCGCGACGCTGGACGAGCTCACCGACGGCCGCGCCGAGGTCGTCCTGGGCAGCGGCAACTTCGGGGTGCTCGCCCAGTACAAGATCGACTGGGCGAAGACCAAGCCGCTCACCCGGGTGAAGGAGGCCGTCGCGGTCGTCCGGACCCTGCTGGACGAGGGCGCCATCACCCGCGACGGCGAGTTCTACTCCTACGAGGGGCTGTTCACCTTCGCCCGCCCCGTCCAGGAGCACCTGCCGGTCAAGATCGGCGCGATGCGCGGGCCGAAGTCGTTCGAGGCGGCCGGTGAGCTGTCCGACGGCGTGCACCACGCGCTCAGCTACTCGCGCGGCGCCTACGAGTACGCGGTCGAGCACTTCAAGGCGGGCGCCGAGCGCGCGGGCAAGGACTGGCGGACGCTCGACATCGGCGCCTGGGTGGTGTTCGCGGTCGGCCCCGACTCGGCCGCGGCCAAGGAGGCGGCCCGCAGCATGGTCGGCCTGTACGCGTCCGCGATGCCGGCCGAGCAGCTGGAGCGCAACGGCGTCGACCCGGCGGACATGGCCCCGATCATCGAGGCCATCGGCGGGGGCGACCTGGCCAAGGCCATCGAGCTGACCACCCCCGAGATCACCGAGAAGCTGTCCCTGGCGGGCACCCCCGACGAGGTCCGCGCCAAGATCGAGAGTGAGATCGCCCCGACCGGCGTCAACCACATGATCTGCGCGATCACGGACCCCGGCCTGGTGAAGTCCTTCACCGGCCGCGAGCTCACCGGCGTTCCCGACGTGGACGGCCAGCTCCGCCTGATCCACGAACACCTGATGCCGGCGTTCAAGTAGCGACCGGTCAAGGCCGTCCCCGCGGACGTGTGAGGGCCGGGCGCCGTACCAGCGCCCGGCCCTTCGTGTGTCCCGGACCGGTCACCTCATCGCCGGCGCAGGCGGGACTCGATGGCCTCGATGATCCGCGGGCGCATTTCCGCGGCGCGGATGACGGCGTCGACGGAGCCGACCTCGACCGCGCGCCGGATGTCGTGCACCCGGTCGAACTCCGTGGCCACCTCGCCGAGCTTCTCCGCGCGGACCGACGATCGGAGCTCGTCGAGCTCGGCGGTCAACGCGGCCCGGTCGGCGCCGGAGGTGGGCGCGACACGGGCCTCCAGGTCCCGTACGCGCGGGTCGGCCGCGGTGCGGGCGTTCACGTCGCCGGAGAACACCACCGCGGCGGCGGGGGCGCCGCCGAGCACCGACGCGAACGAGCCCTCCAGCGCGAGCACGGTCATGTTCGGGTTCAGCGCCTTCGAGAACACCACGAAGGCGCCGCCGTGGTACCGCGAGATCACGCAGAACACGATGGGGCCGCGGAAGTTCACGATCGCGCGGCCGATCTCGGCGCCGTACTCCAGCTGCAGCTTCCGCATCGACTCCGGCGAGCCGTCGAAGCCCGACAGGTTCGCCAGCACCACCAGCGGCCGGTTGCCGCTGGCCGCGTTGATCGCCCGCGCGGCCTTCTTCGACGACTGCGGGAACAGCGTGCCCGCCGTGTAGGTGTCCGGGCCGTCGGTGGGCGGGAAGCCGCGCCGCGGCACCGCCCTCGACTCGATGCCGAGCAGGCACACCGGCATGCCGCCGAGATGCACGTCCTGCACCGCCGCGGTCTCCGCGTCGGCCATGCCCGCCCAGCGTTCCAGCACCGGATGGTCCTGGTCGGACAGCGCCCGCATCACGGTCCGGATGTCGAACGGTTTCTTGCGGTCCGGGTTGGCCTCGGCGGAGAAGATGTCGCCGACGGTGGTGAAGTCGCTGCCCTCCACGGCATGCGGGAAGTCGGAGATGTCCCGGTCGACGGGGTCGGACGTCGGCGCGCGGCGCGGTGCCTCTTCGCCGGGCGCGACGTACGTGTGGTCGTAGTGCGACATCAGCACGTCCCGCGCCGCGACCAGGTTCGGCGCCCAGTACTGCGCCTGCCCGTTCGGGCCCATCACCCGGTCGTAGCCGCCGATGCCGAAGTTGTCCTCCGCCGACACGCCACCGGAGAAGTCGAGCGACTGCTTGCCGGTGAGCACCATCGCCGAGTCCGGCGTCATCACCAGGACCCCCTTGGTGTGCATGAGCATCGTCGCCTCGGCGTTCCAGTACGGCTGCGCGCCGACGTTGATGCCCGCGACCACGATGTTGATCTCGCCGCCGCCCTGGGTGAACTCGACGATCCGCTTGAGCGCCGCCGCCACCCAGTCCATGTTCTCCGTGCCCGACTCCATCGAGATCCGGGCGCCGGCGGACAGCGCGTACCACTCGACCGGCACCCGCATCCGCTCCGCCAGGTCCAGCGCGGCGATCACGCGGCGGCACTCCGGCTCCGACAGCGCGCCGAGCGATTTCGTCGGGTCGCCGAGCAGCACCACCCTGGTGACGCCCCGCGGGTGCCGCCGCGTCGTCGTGGTGACGACGCCCGCGACGATCGCCGCGGTGTTGCGCCCCCGCGGCCGGTCGACCGGCACCAGCGCGTTGCCGCCGTCGAGGTCGTACTCGGCGAAGTCGCCGAGGATGCCGGTCAGCTCGTACGGGTACACCGTGTTGCGGCTGCTCGCGCGCAGCACCTTCTGCCGGTAGTCGTCGAGCGGCTCCACCGGCTCGTCCGACGGCTCCCCGACGGTCAGTTCGGTGCCGCCGGCGGCGTCGTAGGTGACGCGCACGGCGATCTTGAACAGCTCGCCGGTGCTCCGGTCGCGCTGCCGCCCGATGAGCAGGATCTCCTCCAGCCCGGCGCCCACGGTCGTCGGCAGCACGCGCCCCGCGATCCGCTCCAGTTCCGTGCGGGTGAGGTCGCTCGGCGGCCAGACGTAGATCACGATCCGGTTGGTGTTGAAGCGGTTCTTCGACGGCCGCCGCGCCTGCGCGCGGCGGATCGAGTCGAGGCAGGAGGCGATGGTGTACTCGGCCGTCGGCAGCGTGAGCAGCCTGCCGTCGTGTTCCCGCAGCTCCGTCAGGTCGCGCACCTGCGCGAACGCGACGAGGCGGTCGTCCGACGGGTTGTCCCGCGCCACGCACTGGAAGAGGTAGACCTCCTCGTCCGAGGACGGCAGCCGGGTGAGGTCGAACTTGCTCAGCCGTTCCATCTGCATCCGCTGCGCGATGTGCGGGTGCAGGCCGCGGATCAGCCGCTCTTCCACCATCCCGCCGCCCGACGGACGGAACGTGAAGTGGTGGTGCATCACCGCGCCGCTGCTGCCCGCGACGGTGGCGGTGAGCCTGCGGACCCGGTCCGGCAGCGGGTGCGCATTGATGACTTCGTGCAGCGCGGCCGCCATCGCGTCGAAGTCCTCCGGCTGGTTCTCCCAGGCGAGGTAGATGTCGGCGTCGATGGCCTCGTCGCCGCCCGCCAGCTCCCCCAGCCCGCGCAGCGCGTCGCCCAGCGCGTCGAAGCCCACCGCGGTGGAGACCAGGCACGACCCCGCGCGTTCGGCGACCACGAACGTGCAGCCCGCGACCTGGCTGGTGCGGACGCCGGTCAGGCCCTTGTTGCCGTAGTACCGCCGGGTCAGAACCTCCAGCATGACGGCGTTGTCCCGGTCGCCGCGGATGAGCCGCTGGCCGAGCAGCCGCACCAGCGGCTCGGTGCTGCGCACCATCTCGGCGATGCGCTCCGCGCGGTCGGGCGCGTCAGGGTGCGCGTCCAGGTGGCGCAGGTGCCTGCGGACGTCGGCGTAGACGCGGGCGCGGTTGCGCCGCAGCAGCGGCTGGGCGAACCAGGCGAACACCACGCCGCACGCGAGGTCGTAGACCACGGGGAAGCGGACCTGCGTCGCGGCCACCAGCCGCTCCAGCGCGAGACCGGCGGGCTCGCGCAGGGACTCGTCCGGCGGCGGCTCCCGCAGCCACGCGCGCAGCAACGTCGTGATGACCGCGGCGTCGGCGGACGCGCGCTGCTGGGCGAGGAAGATCCGGAACACCGCGGCTTCGAGCCCGGGGGAGCGGTCCAGGTCGGTGACGCCGTAGTGGCCGAGGGCCTTGGCGAGCTTGGCCTGGAACGCCTCCGGCAGCCCGGCCCGCTCGACGTCGAGGCTCTGCAGGTAGGTGTGGAAGTGCTCGCGGGCGCTGTGCACGTGGCCGTCCCCGCCGCCGTCTCCGCCCGCCGGCCGGTTGCGGCTCAGCTCGGCGAGGTCGGCGAACACGTCGACGAGTTCGAGTTCCCGCGCCAGCGGCCGGTGGCCGCCGTCGGCGGCCGCGCGGCGCGCGGCGAGGTAGTCGTCGAGCACCCGGCGCCCGTCGTGGGGGTCGACGTCGAAGCCCAGCAGCAGGCTGCGCAGGTCCGCCTGGCCGCGCGCGGCGCGTTCCCGCGCCGGGACCTCCGCCGGCGCGGCGGGCAGGTCCAGTTCGACGGACTCGGCGGCCGCGGTGTCGGCGGCCTCGGAGTCGTCGGCGAGCGGCTCCAGCCGCAGCAGCGGGGCACCGGTCTCCACCTGGCTGCCCACGGCGACGACGCATTCCTTCAGCCGTGCCTTGAACGGCGCCCGCAGCACCGTCTCCATCTTCATGCTCTCCAGCACCAGTACCGGCGCTCCCGCCTCCACCTCCGCGCCGACCTTCAGCGGCGTGGCGACGACCAGCGCGGGCGCGGGCGAGCGGACGACGCCGCCCTCGTCGCGGCTGACCCGGTGCGCCACACCGTCCACCTCGACGATGTGGATCGGCCCGTGCGTGCCGGTGAGCAGGTGGTACCGGGCGCCGTTGACGACGATCTGACCGGTGTGACGATCGAAGCGTTCGAGTTCGACGTCGGCGGTGCGGACCGTGCCGCCCGCGCCGTCACCCGCTTCGACGCCGACGCGGAACCGGTGCGCACCGACCCGCGCGACGCGCACGCGGTAGCCGGCGCCGCGCAGCTTGAGGTCCAGCGGCCGGCCGCTCTCGTGCTGCACCTGCGGTCGTCCGCCGAACGCCGTCGACAGCAGCCGCTGCCGCTCGGCGCGCTCCTCGTCCTCGTACGCCTCGATGGCGGCGGCGGCCAGCGCGACGGCGGAGTGCCGGTGCGAGACGAGCCGGCCCTCGCCGCGGACGCGGTCGATCCAGCCGGTGTCCGCGCCGGCGTCGATCACCTCGGGCTGGTCGAGCAGGTCGAGCACGAAGCTCTTGTTCGTCGCGCCGCCCTCGATGATCACCTCGGTCTGCGCCATCGCCCGGCGCAGCCGGCCGAGCGCCTCGTCGCGGTCCCGGCCATAGGCGATGATCTTCGCGATCATCGAGTCGAAGTCGGCGGGGATGGTGTCGCCCTCCCTGACGCCGGTGTCGACCCGGATGCCGGGCCCGGCGGGCAGGTTCAGCAGCGCGATGCGGCCCGGGGACGGCGCGAAGTCGCGGTCGGGGTCCTCGGCGTTCAGCCGGGCCTCGACGGCGTGCCCGCGTTCCGCCGGCGGCCCGCCTCCGGTTTCGCGCTCCCCGAGCCGGCCGCCCGACGCCACCCGCAGTTGCGCCTTGACCAGGTCGAACCCGGTGGTGGACTCGGTGATCGGGTGCTCGACCTGCAGGCGGGTGTTGACCTCCAGGAACGCGAACAGCCGGTCGCCGGGGTGGTAGAGGAACTCGACGGTCGCCGCGCCGCGGTAACCGACCGCGATGGCCAGCCGTTCCGCGGACGCCTTCAGCTCGGCCGCCTGCTCCGCGCTGAGCACCGGCGACGCCGACTCCTCGATGACCTTCTGGTTGCGACGCTGCACCGAGCAGTCGCGGACGCCGAGCGCCCACGCCGTCCCCTCGCCGTCGGCGATCACCTGGACCTCGACGTGCCGGGCGCCGGTGACCAGGCGCTCCAGGAACACGACGCCGCTGCCGAACGCCCGCGCCGCCTCCTGGCTGGTGCGCTCGTAGGCGTCGGCGAGTTCGGCCTCGCTGGTGATCACACGGATGCCGCGCCCGCCGCCGCCCGCGGTGGCCTTCAGCATCAGCGGGTAGCCGATCTCGGCCGCCGCCGCCAGCGCGGCGTCCAGGGTCTCGACCGCGCCGCGGCTCCACGGCGCGACCGGCACGCCGACCTCCTCGGCGAGCAGCTTCGCGCCGATCTTGTCGCCGAGCTTGCGCATGGCCTCCGCGCTCGGCCCGACGAAGGTGACGCCGACCTTCTCGCACAGCTCCGCGAACGCCGGGTCCTCGGCGACGAAGCCCCAGCCGACCCACGCGGCGTCCGCCCCGGTCTCCACGAGCGCGCGCTCCAGCACCTCCAGGTCGAGGTATGGGCGCGCGGCCGCCGGACCGAGGTCGTAGGCGATGTCGGCCTCGCGCACGAACGTGGCGGTGCGGTCGACGTCGGTGTGCAGGGCGACGGTCTCGATCCGCGTCCCGGTCTCCGCTGCGATGTCCCGTACGGCGTGGATGAGCCGCATGGCGGCCTCACCACGGTTGACGATGGCGACACGACTGAACACCCGGCCGAACCCTTCTGTAACCGACACTGTGCAAGCCGCGACATGGCGGCCCCTCCCGCAGAAGTTCACTTTTCCTTCTCCCGGCCCGCGGCGCCATGTCGCTGACAGCGCACGCTGGGCGGCCCAAGTTGTGGGAAACCTGCAAACCGCCGGGCGCCGGTCAGTGACCTGCCGGCGGCGACCCTCGCCGGAACCGGCGAAAAAGTTTGGGCAAGATCGATGAGTTCTCGCGGCGGCGCCGGTCTACTCCGGCATGACAACGACACCTGAAGCCGCAGACCTGAAGACGCACCACGGACCGGCGCCCGAGCCCGGCGGGGTGACGACCGGCGAGCGCCGCCGAACACCCGCCGTGGTCCGGTTGCTGGTGCTCGCGACGTTCGTGGTCATCCTCAACGAGACGATCATGATCAACGCGATTCCGCGGCTGATGACGGATCTGAACATCACCGAGCAGGCCGCGCAGTGGCTGTCGACGGCGTTCATGCTGACCATGGCCGCGGTGATCCCGGTGACCGGCTGGTTCCTGCAGCGCGTCACCACCCGCCGCGCCTACGCCACCGCGATGGGCGTCTTCCTCGCCGGCACGGCGCTCGCCACGGTCGCGCCGGTGTTCGAGGTGCTGCTGGTCGCGCGGGTCGTCCAGGCGGCCGGCACGGCGGTGATGATGCCGCTGCTGATGACGACCCTGATGACCGTCGTGCCAGAGCGGGACCGCGGCCGGGTGATGGGCAACGTGACCATGGCGATCTCGGTCGCGCCCGCGATGGGGCCGACGGTCTCGGGCCTGATCCTGCAGCTCGGCTCGTGGCGGCTGCTGTTCGCGGCGGTGCTGCCGATCGCGGCCCTGATCACCTGGCGCGGGCTGGCGGAGCTGGAGAACGTCGGGGAACCGCAGCTCAGCACCATCGACTGGTTCAGCGTCGGCGCCGCGGCCGCCGGGTTCGGCTCCCTGGTGTACGGGCTGAGCCGGTTCGGCGAGGGCGGCGCGGTGGTTCCCGCGCTGATCGTCGTGGCCGGGCTGGTCATGATCGCCGCCTTCGCCGTCCGCCAGCTCCGGCTGCAGCGCCGCGACGTCCCCCTGCTGGACCTGCGTGTCCTCCGGAACCCCACCTACGCGCTGTCCCTGCTCCTGATGTCGCTCGGATTCATGGCGATGCTGGGCTCGATGATCCTGCTGCCGATCTACCTGCAGAGCCTGCGCGGCCTCACCCCGCTGGAGACCGGGCTGCTGGTGATGCCCGGCGGGCTGGCGATGGGGCTGCTCGGCCCGGTCGTGGGCAGGGTCTTCGACCGCTTCGGCGCCCGGATGCTGATCATTCCCGGTTCGGCCGGCATCGTGGCCGCTCTGGCCGGCCTCACCCAGATCTCGATGACGATGCCGTACTGGCAGGTGCTCGGCCTGCACGCGCTGCTCATGGTCTCGCTGGCCGCGACGTTCACCCCGGTGTTCACCCTCGGTCTCGGCGCTCTCCCGGCGCGGCTGTACTCCCACGGCAGCTCGATGCTGGGCACCCTTCAGCAGGTCGCCTCCGCCCTGGGCACGGCTCTGGTGGTGACCGTGATGGCGGGCCGGGCCGAGACCCGGATCGCGGGCGGCGTCCCCGAGGCACTCGCCCGGCTGGACGGGATGCGGCTGGCGTTCGTCATCAGCGCCGTGCTGGCCCTCGTGATGGTCGGGATCGCGTTCATGCTGCCCAAGCACCCGGCCCCCGAAGAGCCCGAGGTGCCGGAAGTCCCCTCGACCGTCGGCCAGGTGGAAGACGAGCTGGAAGACGAGCTGGAGAAGGCCGGCCTGGCCCTCGAACCGGCCTGCTGAACAGCCCGGAAAGGCCCCGGCAGACGGGTCGGAGGCGAGCGGCGCTCGCCCCGGCCCGTCTCCGCGCGTAAAGGCCGAGACCGCCTCCCCGTCAGGCGAGGGTGACGGTGACCGGCATCTCCTTGACGCCGTTGACGAAGTTGGAACGGACGTGCCGGACCGCCCCGGCCAGGCGGATGTCGGCCAGCCTCGGCAGCAGCTCCTCGAACATGATGCGCATCTCCAGGCGCGCCAAGGCGTTGCCCAGGCAGAAATGCGGGCTGCCCTTGCCGAAGGTGATGTGGTCGTTGGGGGTGCGGGTGACGTCGAAGCGGTAGGGGTCGGCGAAGACCGCCTCGTCGCGGTTGCCGGAGGCGAACCACAGCACGACCTTGTCGCCGTCCTTGATCTGCTTGCCGCCGATCTCCACGTCGCGGGTGGCGGTACGGCGGAAGTGGTAGACGGGCGAGGCCCAGCGCAGGAACTCCTCCACCGCGGTCGGCATCAGGTCGAGGTCCTCGCGCAGCCGGTCCGCTTCGGCCGGGTGGTCGATGAGCGCCCGCATGGAGTGGGTGATGGCGTGCCGGGTCGTCTCGTTCCCGGCCACCACGAGCAGGAGGAAGTAGTTGTCGAAGTCGCGGTCGGACAGCGGCTCGCCGTCGCCGGGGACCTGGTTCACCAGTTTGCTGACCAGGTCGGTGCCGTTCCCGCCGCGCCGCCGGGCGCCCAGTTCCCGGCCGTACTCGAACACCTCCAGCGAGGCGGGGCTGCGGAACGGCAGATCGCGGTACTGCTCGCTCTCCGCGCTGTGCAGCAGGACGTCGGCGTAGTCGGGGTCGGTGTTGGCGATGATCCGGTTGCCCCAGTCGATGAGCCGCCGGGTGTCGTCGTCGGGGACGTCCAGCATCCGGGCCAGCACGTTGATCGGGAAGTCCGCCGCGATCTCCTTGACGAAGTCGAAGGTGCCCTTGGCCAGCGCGGCGTCCAGGGTGCGGGCGGTCAGGCCGCGCAGGAACGTGGCGTAGCCCGCGACCGCCCTCGGGGTGAACTCGCGTTGCAGGAGGCGCCGCAGCGCCATGTGCCGGGGGCCGTCGGTCTCCAGCATGGAGCGGCGGATGGCGGCCTGGCGCTCGTCCACCTCCTCCAGGTTGACGAAGCGGGTGGAGGTGAAGGTGGCCGCGTCCCGGTCCACCGCCACGATGTCGGCGTGGCGGGTGAGGGCCCAGAAACCGCCGCCGCCGTCGGCCTCGGGATTCCAGTGCACCGGATCGTCGCGGCGCAGCTCGTCGAACATCCGCCACGGCGTCCGGCCGTCCATGAAGTTGTCGAGGTCGGCGAGGTCCACCGGGAGGGTGTCGGTTGCCAAGGCTGTCTCCTTACAGTTTGTGGGCGTACTCGCGGAACTCCCAGTCGGTGACGTGCCGCTGGAACCGGGCGACCTCGTCCCGCTTGTACGCCAGGTAGGAGCCGACGAACCGCTCGCCGAGCACGCCGGCGAGGTCCTCGTCGCCGGCCAGGGCGTCGAGCGCGGCCGTCAGGGTGCCGGGCAGCCGGGCGGCCTTGGCGGTGTCGTAGCCGTAGCCCTCCAGTGGCGGCGGCGCGGTGAGCTTGTCACGGACGCCCAGGTAGGCGGCGGCGACGAGGGCCGCGATGCCGAGGTAGGGGTTGGCGCCGGCGTCGCCGAGCCGGACCTCCAGGCGGGTGGCGCCACCGCGCTCGGGGGGAACGCGCACCATGGCGCTGCGGTTGTCCAGGCCCCAGTCGATCAGCCAGGGGGCCAGCGTGTCGGGTCCGAAGCGCTTGTAGGAGTTGATCGACGGGTTGAAGATCGCGGTGAGGGCGGGGGCGTGCGCGATGACGCCGGCGATCGCCTGGTGCGCGGTCTGCGACAGCCCGTCGGGGCCCGTGTCCGGCCCGTCGAAGGCGTTGTGGCCGGTCTCGTCCATGCACGAGAGGTGCACGTGGAACCCCGAGCCGCCGTCGTCGTTGAAGGGCTTGGCCATGAACGTGGCCATCCGCCCCTCGATGCGGGCGAGGTCCTTGACGGCCGACTTCAGGCGGAAGGCGCGGTCGGCGGCGTCGAGCGCCTCGGAGTGGTGGAGGTTGATCTCGAACTGGCCGCAGGAGAACTCGTGGTTGCCCATGGTCACGCCGAGTCCGAAGTCGCGAAGGTGCCGCAGGGTGCGCAGCAGGTGCCCGTCGGGATCGCTCCTGCGGCCGACGGTGTAGACGTTGCCAGGGCCTTCGCCGTAGCGGCGCCACCCGTTGGGTGAACCGGGGTCCGGTTCGCACAGGAAGTACTCCAGCTCCGGCCCGGCGACGGGGACGAGCCCGAGTTCGGCGAGCCGGCCGATGGCGCGCCGGAGGACTTCGCGCGGGCCTTCCGCGCACGGCTCGTCGCCGTCCGGCTCGTACGCCTCGCCGAGGCACTGCGCCACGCCCGGCTCCCAGGGAATCGCGGCCAGCGTGGACAGGTCGGGCCGCACGCAGATGTCGGGGAGCCCCGCGTCGATGCCGCCGGCGACGTCGACGACGTCGCCCTGGGGCGTGGTGTGGTACACCGCGCGGCAGAAGGCGAGTCCGTGTTCCATCACGGCCGGCAGCCGGTCGACGAGGACGTCGCGGCCGCGGTCGACGCCGATCAGGTCGGGGTAGGAGACCCGGACCACGTCGATGCCGTCGGCCGTGAGCCGTTCCACCACGTCATGGACGTCCACGGAGTGCTGTCCGGGCATTGAACTCCCCTCGGGACGGCGGTAGTTCGTTTGGGAGCAAACAATATGAGCGACACTTTGGCCTGGCAAGAGTCAACCGCGACTTGGGCGAACATTCGCCCCCGAGATGACAAAACCATCGGCTCGGACATATCGTACGGGCCCAAACGATAACCGAAGGAGGGGGCCATGGCACCGGTGCGGGGATTCCTGCATCCGAGGACTGCGACCGGCCGCTCGTCGCTGATCCCCAGTCCGCCCTGGTACTACTCCGGTGACCTGCTCACCGTGGAGTACCGGACCGACCCGGCGCGCGTCGCGGAACTGCTGCCCGGCCCCCTCGACCTCGCGGCCGAGGACCCCGGGGCGGTCGCGATCATCTGGGCCGACTGGCAGTCCTGCTCGGAGTCGGCGGAGGAGCTGCTCGACCCGGTCCGCGCCCAGTACAAGGAGTGCTTCGCCGTGGTGCGGTGCTCGTTCGAGGGCCGCACCTACAGCCGCTGCGTCTACATCTGGGTCGACAAGGACTTCGCCGTCGCCCGCGGCCTGCACCAGGGCTACCCGAAGAAGCTCGGCTCGATCCACCAGACCCGTCCCCACCCGTACGGGCGGGCGGCGCCGCGCATCGGCGCGGGCGGCCGTTTCGGCGCGACCCTGGCCGCCGCGGACCGGCGGCTGGCCGAGGCCGTGGTCACGCTGCGCGAGCCGTCCGATGGCAACGGGTTCGTCAACGGCCACCCGATGGCCCACCACCGCTTCCTGCCGTCGATCGAGCCGGGCGGCTCCCCGGCGCTCAACGAGCTGATCGAGTCGGGCGGCGCCGGCTTCGAGGCAGGGCCGGCCTGGGCGGGCGACGCCGAGCTGCGGCTGTTCGAGTCGCCCACCGAGGAGCTGGACCGCCTTACGGTGGACGAGGTGATCGGCGCCTACTACCGCCAGGTCGGTGTCGTCTGGAACGGCGGCCGGCGGCTGTGGGAGGACGGCTCCGGAGACTGAACCGGCGATCGTACGGTCTCAAATGAGGTGCGGGCAAGTGTAGATTCGAGTTCGCCCCACCCGTTCGGGGCCGGGGGATCCGCGCCCGGCGCCGGGGCCCGCGAGAGGACACCAGTGACCGGCCACCACACACTGCGCGAGACCGAGCAGGCCATCCAGCGGCGGCTCGGCGACGTTCCCCTGCGCCACGACGCGATGATGGCGGTCTCCAACATCTACCGGGCCGCCGCCGCGATCCGCCAGCACTTCGAGAGCTCCGTGCTGCGATCGGCGGACCTCACCTGGACGGCCTTCGTCGTGCTGTGGGTCGTGTGGATCTGGGACGAGATGGAGACCCGCCACGTCGCGGAGGAGGCCGGCATCTCCAAGGGCACCCTCACCGGGGTGGCCAAGACGCTCGAGAGCCGCGGGCTGATGGAGCGCGGCCCGCACGACACCGACGGCCGGCTGGTCGTCCTCCGGCTCACCGACAAGGGCCGGGAGCTGATGGACGAGCTGTTCCCGCAGTTCAACGCCGAGGAGGCGTTCGTCGTGGAGGGGCTCGACCAGGCGCAGAACAGGTCGCTGGCGCAGGTTCTCGGCACGATCGTCGAGCACCTGGAGAGCGAGGGCGACGAGCGCCGGATCACCCTGCGCGGCGGGGCTCCGCTCCCGCCCCGCCGCTCCGGCCGCCGCGCCCGCGGCTGACCCCTTCTCCGGACGCCGACTCCGGACGACCCCGCCTCTCCGTCGTGAGGCGGGGTCTTCGCGTTCCCGCGCGATGACTCTTCTCCGGCACCCTTGACAGATCGTTTGAACCCGAACATTCTGATGACCGTTTGGTCCCGAACGTTCATGGGTGCCGTGGAGAGGAGCGTTCATGGAGCGCAGTCCGCTGAGCCGCCGAGGACTTCTGCGGGGAGGAGCCGGCCTCGCCATCGGCGTCGCGGCCCAACCCCTGACCCACGCGAACGCCTGGGCCGATGACACGGATCCGTCGTCGACGGCGGCCGATCTGGTGCTGCACAACGGCCAGGTGCTGACCATGGAACGAGGGTTCCGCATCGTGTCCGCCCTGGCGGTCAGGGCGGGCCGGATCGTCCACGCCGGCCCCGATCCCTCGGTGCGCCGGCTCATCGGCCGCCGGACGCAGGTCGTGAACCTGCGCGGACGCACGGTGCTCCCCGGCGTCAACGACTCCCACCTGCACGGCCTGCGTACGGGACTGGCCCTGCCGCCGTACACCGTCGACGTCGGCGAGCCCGCCGTCCAGTCCATCGCCGACGCCGTCGCCGCGGTCGCCGCCGCCGTGCAACAGGCGGACCCGGGCGCGTGGATCCGCGGCAAGGGATGGAACGAGAACGCCTTCGCCGAGGGCCGGCCGCCCACCCGCCATGACCTGGACCCGGTCTCGCCCGGCCACCCGGTCGTCCTCCTCGACTGGTCGAACCACGTGCTGTGGGTGAACAGCAAGGCACTCGAACTGGCCGGAGTCGACCGCGACACCCCGGACCCGAGCGGCGGGGTCGTGGTGCGGGACTCCTCCGGCGAACCGACCGGCCTCCTCCGCGAGACGGCCATGGACCTGGTGAACCGGCACGTTCCGCCCTTCACCGACAAGGAACAGGCCGACGCAATCGACACCGCCGTCGCACTGCTGCTGAGCCACGGCATCACCAGCTTCACCGAGCCGGGCATCGGCGCCGCGGCCCAGCGGATCTACGCCGACAAGGCCCGCCGCGGCGCGCTCGGCGTCAGGGTCACGGCCCTGCTCAGCAGGCCCGACGACACGTACCCGACGTCCGCCGGGCACGTGCGCGAGATCCTCGGCACCCACCGTCCTCCGGAAGACGTGGACCCCCGGTGGTTCAACATCACGGGCGTGAAACTGCGGGCCGACGGAGTTCCCATCTCCAGCCGCACCGCATGGATGCGCGAGCCCTACACGGGCGGCGGGCGGGGCGGCCTCGTCACCGACGGCGCGACCGACCAGGAGAAGGTCGACGAGCTCACGGCCATGGTCGGCCTGGTCCATCACGCCGGTATGCAGGTGGGGACGCACGCCACGGGCGACGCCGCCATCGACGCGGTCGCAGCGGCGTATGCGCGGGCCCTCCGGGGACGGTCGCGCGCCCGCCCGCGGCACTACGTCATCCACGGCGACTTCGCCTGGCCCGAGACGCTGCGCCTCCTGGCGAAGAACCGCTGCGGGGTGAGCTTCAACCCGAACATCAAGCACCTGATCGCCGATTCCCAGCCGGACATCGTGGGGGCCGAGCGGGCGGCCTACCAGACTCCCTACCGGTCTGCCCTGCGCGCGGGCGCGGTGGTGACGAGCGCGTCCGACTCGCCGAACGTCGCACCGGACTGGCGGCAAGGGCTGGAGACCATGCTCCTCCGCGAGGGCGGCTCCGGCGACGTCTCCGGCCCGGACCAGATCATCGGCGTGCGGGAGGCGCTGCACACCTACACCGGCGCGGGAGCGTGGCAGGACCACGCGGATCGCTGGAAGGGCACCCTCTCCCGCGGAATGGCCGCCGACCTGTGCGTCCTCGAAGGCGCTTTGTTCGACGCGCGCGGGCGGCTGACGCGGGACGCGCACGACATCACCGACGTCCCCATCGCGCTCACCGTGGTCGGCGGCCGCATCGCCTACGACGCCACCGACACGTCCCGCCGTTCCTCCGCCACACGAGCCCAGGCGGTCAGCTGGGCTCGCCGTCCCGATCCCCGCCAGATGTGTGCCCACTGCTCGTGAAAGGGAGCCAGGAAATGGGAAGAAGCCTCGACCGACGTAGGTTCCTGCAGGGATCGGCCTCCGCGGCGGCCGGCGTCGCGATCGCCGGAACCCTGCCCGCAGAGGCCGCGGCGGCCGGCCCCGGGGGGAGGGGGCGAGGCCCGGCCGACCTGATCATTCACAACGGCGAGGTCCTGGTCCTGGACGAGCGCTTCCGCACCGCCGACGCGGTCGCGATACGCGACGGCGTCGTGGTCGGCGTCGGACGCGGCAAGGACATGCGCCGATTCGCGGGCCGGGGCACGCAGACGCTCGACGCGGGCGGAGGCACGGTGCTGCCCGGCATCAACGACTCCCATCTGCATCTCGGCGGGTTCGGACTCGACTACCCGCCGTTCACCATCGAGGTCGACACCGCCACGATCGGGGAACTCGTGGAGGCCGTGCGCACCGCGGCGGCGGGTGCGGCGTCCGGCGCGTGGATCCGCGGGCAGGGGTGGAACGACAACCGGCTGCCCCGGCCGCCGCGCAGGACCGACCTCGATCCCGTCTCCGGCGACCACCCGGTGATCCTCACCGACTTCTCCGGCCACGCGGTCGCGGTGAACTCGGCCGTGCTGCGGCTGGCCGGGATCACCCGGGACACCGAGCCGCCGACCGGCGGTGTGATCGAGAAGGACGCCGACGGCGAGCCCACGGGCGTCCTGCGCGAGACCGCCGCGGGCCTCGTCAGGCGGCTCGTGCCGCCGTTCACCGAGGACGAGGTGTCCAGCGCCATCGACAACGCGGTCGGGGTGCTCCACACCTTGGGCATCACGAGCGTCACCGACCCGGGCATCGGCCTCGACAGGCTCGCCCTGTACGCGCGGAAGGCGCGGTCCGGGGGACTCGGCGTCCGGCTCAACGTGCTGCTGTCCGCGGGCGGCTCACCGGACGCGCTCCGCGGCGTGCTCGCCGGCTACGAGCCCCTGCGCGGTGTGGACCCCCGGATGCTGCGCGTCGCGGGCGTCAAGATCTTCGGTGACGGCATCCCGACCGCGGCCCGGACCGCATGGCTGCACGAGCCCTACCTCGACGGCAGCAACGGCAGCCTCACGATCGACGGGGACACGGTCGAGGAGCAGGTCGCGAACCTGCACGAGCAGATCCGGATCGCCCACGACGCGGGGCTCCAGGTCGGGACGCACGCCACCGGGGACGCCACCATCGACGCGGTGGTCGCGGGCTACCTCGCGGCGATGCGGCGCAACCGGCGCCGCCGCGATCCGCGGCACTACGTCATCCACGGCGACCTGACACCCCGCGAGACGCTGCGGAAGATGGCGCGCAACGGCATCGGCGTGAACATGAACGCGACGATCAAGTACCTGCTCGGCCGGACGCTCGATCCGGTGCTCGGGCCCGAGCGCACGAACTACCAGTGGCCGTACCGGAGCGCGCTCGACCTCGGCGTCCAGGTGAGCAGCGCGTCGGACGCGCCGGTGACGTTCCCGAGCTGGCTCCAGGGCGTGCAGTCCGCGGTGCTGCGCGAAGGGAAGTTCGGCGGGGTCGCAGGCGAAGCCGAGCGGATCACGCTGGAGGAGGCTCTGGCCACCTACACCCGCACCCCCGGCTGGCAGGATCACGCCGACCGCTGGAAGGGCACGCTGCGCCCCGGGAACGTGGCCGATGTCTGCATCGTCGACGGCGACGTCCTGGGCGTCGACCCGCACGAGCTGATCGATCTGCCCATCGCCGCGACCGTCCTCGGCGGCCGGGTCGTCCACGACGCCAAGGCCGGCGGTTCGAAGAACACGATCGTGAACGCCGCCGCGTCCGGAAGGCGGCACGACCGCAGCGTCGCCTGCCTGCAGGGCGGCAGGTGCTGCTGCGACCTCGCCGTCTGAGGCCGCGACACGAGATGCCCCCGATGCCGGACGCGGCGTCGGGGGCACGGTCGTTCGATCAGGACGCGGGAATCCGGACGTCGTCCAGCAGCAGCTTCCGGTAGCGGGCCAGGGAGCGGACGCAGCCGAGCATCACCACGCCGACCAGCCCGCCGTCGCGGTGGTATCCCAGCACCGCCTCCTCGCCGAGTTCGCCCTCCAGCACCCGGATGTCACCGTCGCCAAGGTTCGGTGCGCCGAACGACTGCAGCCGCATGCCGTACTGGTCGCTCCAGAACGACGGGAGCGGCATGAAGGGCCCCTCCTCCTTTCCGAGCAGGGCACGCGCCGCGCGCTTGGCGGTGTCGGTGGGGATGCTCCAGTGCTCCACCCGGCGGGGGACGTCGTCGTACCGGCGGTTGGGGAACCGGGCGACATCGCCGACGGCCACCACCTCGGGACGTCCCTCGGCCCGCAGCGCGCCGTCGCAGAGCACACCGTCCGACAGGTCGAGCCCGTTGCCCTCCAGCCATTCCACGCACGGCATCGCCCCGACCGCCTCGACGACGACCTCGGCGGGCACCGCCGTTCCGTCGGACAGTTTCAGCCCGTCGCCGGTGAAGCGGGCGACGGTGCGGCCGAGCAGGAACCGCACGCCCCGCTCCTCGTGACGGCGGCGAAGCTCGGCCCCGAGATCGGGACCGAGCGGCCGGAGCATCGGCGCGCTCTCCGGTGCGGCCACGGTGACGTCCGCGCCGAGCGTTCGGGCGGTCGCGGCGACCTCGCACCCGATGAAGCCCGCCCCGACCACGGCCACCCGTGTCCCCGGGCGCAGGCAAGCGCGCAGCGCGGCGGCGTCGTCCAGCGTCCGCACGACATGCCGTGAGGGTCCCGTTCCCGGGACGTCCAGCCGCCGCGGCCGCAGTCCGGTGGCGATCACCAGGCCGTCGTAGGGGATCTCCGTCCCGTCGGCGAGGCGCACGATGCGCGCGGCGAGGTCGGCTCCGGTGACGGCCGTCCCGAGGCGCCAGCCGACGTCGGCGACGGCGGCCCGCATCCGGAACGCCACCCGGTCGAAGGACACCTCGGCGGCGAGGACCTCCTTCGACAGGGGCGGCCGGTTGTACGGCGGGTGCGGTTCGTCGCCGATCACGGTCAGGTCGCCGGTGTGGCCGGCGGCGCGCAGCTGCTCGGCGGCCCGCAGCCCGCCGAGGGACGCGCCGACCACGACGATGCGCCGCGCCCTTTCGCCGGGCACCGTCTAACCCTCGACCGTGATGGCCTGGAGGGGGCAGACGTCGGCCGCCTCCTCCACCGCGTCGCGCAGGGCGTCGTCGGGCGCGCTCTCGTACTCCAGCTTCCCGGCCTCGTTGAGCCGGAAGACCTCGGGCGCGGCGAATACGCACTGCCCGTGGTCCTGGCACTTGTCCATGTCGACGATGACCTTCAACTGACTACCTCCTCGGGGCGCGAACGCCGCGGAACTCCCAGTCACCGCCGAAGGCGGTGGAGACGACCTCTTCGGACTCGGTGGGCTGCGCGCCGCAGTCGTCCCGGACGGGGACGGGACCGGCCACGATGTGGTTGCGGAGCCGTCCCAGGCCCTCGGCCTCGACCTCGACCACGTCCCCGGGCCGGACGGGACGCGAGTTGGCGGGCGTCCCCGACAGCAGCACGTCCCCCGGATGGAGGGTGATCGTGCGGGCGATGTCGGCGACGAGGTAGTGCATGTCCCACTCCATCTCGTCGGTGCCGCCGTCCTGCACCAGTTCGCCGTTCACATAGGTGCGCAGGTACTTGCCGCGGAAGTCCCAGTCGGTCACGAGGCCGGGGCCCAGCGGGCAGAGCGTGTCGGAGCCCTTGACCCGCAGCATCGAGCCGGCGTCGGTGTCGCGGAAGTCGTGCAGGCCGTAGTCGTTGGCCACCGTGTAGCCGGCGATGTGCGCGCCCGCGTCCGCGGGGGCGATGTTGCGGCAGGTCCGGCCGATGACGATCGCGATCTCGCCCTCGTAGTTGAGGTACCTGCACCGCTCGGGACGGACGACCGCGCCGCCGTGCGCGTTCAGGGCGGAGACCGGCTTGTGGAAGTAGGTCGGCGCGGCGGGCAGCCTGGCCTGGAACTCCTCCACGCGGCTGCGGTGGTTGAGGTGCACCGCGACCACCTTGGTCGGCCTGCACGGCGGCAGGTGCACGGCGTCCCCGGTACGCACCCGGCGGCCGTCGGCGGCGAGCAGGTCGTCGCCCTCGCGGACGACCTGGACGTCCGCGCCGTCCAGCAGGATCCTGCGGTACTCCGGCATCAGGCGGTCCATCCGTTCTCGGGCCGGTCGAACCAGATGTGCACCTGGCCGGTTCCGACGGAGTTCTCGTACTCGCTGTACAGGCGTCCCGGAGCGGTGCAGGACCGCTCGCCGAGGGCGCCGATCATCATCAGGTAGTGGCCGAACCGGGCTTCCGGCTTATAGCGCA
The DNA here is from genome assembly GCF_052245875.1 of Actinomadura sp. 3N407. Lineage (NCBI taxonomy): Bacteria > Bacillati > Actinomycetota > Actinomycetes > Streptosporangiales > Thermomonosporaceae > Actinomadura > Actinomadura sp. 3N407. The sequence continues at coordinate 89,779 of NZ_JBQQBP010000008.1, read as the reverse complement.
GGAACTCCGGCATCGTGTCGAGGACGCGGGCGTGGTCCCCGTCCGCCAGCCACGCGATCCGTTCCTCGTCGGCGGCGCGCGCCCCCGGGCTGAAGATGTGCGCCGGGTCGGCCCCCTCGTGGTCGCGGATCTGCCTCAGCGGCCAGAAGGTGTGCGACAGCGCGCCGGAGGCGATGAGCAGGACCCGCCGGTCGGTCGCCGCGATCGCGTCGCCCAGCGCCCGGCCGAGCCGCAGGAAGTCCTCGGTGTCGGCGGTCTGGCACACGCCGATCGACATCCACCTCTTGCCGTCCAGTTCCAGGTACGGGTCGTCGCGTACCCCCAGGTACGTCCAGAGGTTGACGGTGGCGTAGAAGATCGGCAGGTACGGGTCGTCGATCGGCGTGATCCAGGTGCCGTGCTCGTCGGCATAACGCGCGACGGCGCCGGCCAGCTCGGGATCGCCGGGGAAGTCGTAGGGGATGCGGCACATGCCGCGCGGCAGTTCCTCGGAGGTGAACAGCCCGGCGCGCCGGTGGTGGGCCGTGGTCACGAACTCGACCGTGGTGGCCCAGTGGGAGTCGAGGACGACGACCGTGTCGTAGTCGTCCACCCGGTCGAAGACGTCGGCCCGGAGCCGCTTCAGGCCGTCGACCAGGGTGAAGTCCTCGCCGTGGTTCAGTTCGCGGCGGGTGACCTCGGGCAGCGCGATCGTGGGGACGTGGGCCAGGAGGCCGGCGCCGACTACTTCTCCCATGGGGCCATCACCGTGTTCTTCACATCGCAGTAGAAGTCGAAGCTCCAGTCGCCGCCCTCGCGCCCGACGCCGGACTGGCGTGAGCCGCCGAACGGTGCCCGCAGGTCGCGGACGAAGAAGCAGTTGACCCACACCGTTCCGGCGGCCAGCCGCCCGGTGACGCGGGCGGCGCGCTCGGGGTCGCCGGTCGCGAGGGTGGCGGCGAGACCGAACCGGGTGCCGTTGGCCATCGCGACGGCCTGTTCCTCGGTCTCGAACGTCTGGAGGGTCAGGACGGGGCCGAAGACCTCTTCGGTGAGGATCTCGCTGCCCTCGGGGGCCTCGGCGACCAGCGTGGGCCGGTAGTACAGGCCGCCGAGGTCGGTGTTGGGGCCGCCGCCGAGCAGCGCCCGCGCGCCGTCGCCGAGGGCCCGCCGCACGAATCCGTCCACCCGTTCGAAGTGCCGGCGGTGGATCTGCGGCCCGATGTCGGTGCCCTCCTCGCGGGGGTCGCCCTGGACGAGGCGTCCCGCCCGATCGAGGAAACGCTCGGTGAACTCCTCGGCGATGGACGCGTCCACCAGCAGCCTCGTCGCGGCCAGGCAGACCTGCCCGGCGTTGTCGTACTGCTCGACGGCCAGGTCGACGGCGAGGTCCAGGTCGGCGTCGGCGAACACGAGCAGCGGGGACTTGCCGCCGAGTTCCAGCGATAGCGGGGTGAGGTTGGGCGCCGCGGCGGCGGAGATGCTCCGCGCCGTCGGCACGGAGCCCGTGAAGCTGATCCTGCGCACGTCCGGGTGCGCGACGAGGGCCGCGCCCGCCTCCGCGCCCGTCCCCTGGACGACGTTGAGGACGCCGTCGGGCAGCCCGGCCTCGGCGGCGATGCCGGCCAGCAGGGACGCGGTGAGCGGGGACCATTCGGCCGGCTTGAGCACGACGGTGTTCCCGGCGGCCAGCGCGGGGGCGACCTTCCAGGTGGCCAGCATGAGCGGCGCGTTCCACGGGGTGATCAGCGCGCAGACCCCGGCCGGGTCCCAGTCGACGTGGTTGCGGTGGCCGCGTGTCTCGAAGTCGTCGTGTCCGAGGCGCAGCAGCCAGTCGGCGAAGAAGCGGAAGTTGTGCGCCACGCGCGGCATGACCCCGCGCCGGTGGGAGCGGATGAGCGCCCCGTTGTCGGCCGTCTCGACCCGGGCGAGTTCCTCGACGTGCTCGTCGACGCCGTCGGCGATCGCGTGCAGTGCCCGCGCCCGGTCCTCCCGGCTCGTGCGCGCCCAGGCGGGGAAGGCCCTGGAGGCGGCGGCCACGGCGGCGTCCACCTCGACGGGCCCGCCCCGCGCGACCTCGGCGAGCGGCTGCTCGTCGATGGGGGACAGGTCGGTGAACGCGGCGGCCGAGCCGACCCGTTCACCGCCGATCCAGTGGCCGGTGTCGACGGTGACGCCCGCGACTTCTGCCATAGGGGCACCTCCAGTTCGTTTGGTCCCAAATAAACTAAGAGAACCGGATCGTCAGGTCAACATTCCGGTCGGCGCGTCCGCGCGCTACTGTTTGGGGTCAAACGAATCCTATCGGAGGGAGAGCCCGTGACCGACGACGGTCCGAAGACTCCGCGCTTCGTGCTCGTGCTGAGCGAGAACTGGACGATGACCACCGGCCGCGACCTGCCCGCCCTGATCCGCTGGGCCCGCGAGGCCGAGGACGCCGGCTTCGACGCCGTCATGATCAGCGAGCACGTCGTCCTCGGCCCGGACGCCGGCGCCGGCGGCGTCATGGGCAACCCGCGCGAGTACGCGCTGCCGGGCAACCAGGACCCCCGCACGCCGTGGCCGTCCTCGCTCACGCTCCTCGCGGCGATCGCCTCGGTCACCTCCCGGCTGCGGCTGGCCGCGGCCGCGGTGCTCGCCCCGCTCCGGCACCCCCTCGCGCTCGCACGCGACCTCGGCACGCTCGACCTGATCTCCGAAGGACGCCTGGTGGTACAGCCCACCGTGAGCTGGAGCCGCGACGAGTACGCAGCGCTGGGCGTGCCCTTCGAGAACCGGGGCGCCCTGCTGGACGAGCAACTGGAGATCTGGAACCTGCTCTGGCAGGGCTCCCCGGTCTCCTACCGGGGGCGCCACTACGGCTTCGAGGACGTGTACTTCGAGCCGCGCGCCCACCGGCCCGACGGCCCCCGCATGTGGTTCGGAGGGCAGCGGCTGCACGACAGGCTGCTGGACCGCCTGGTGCGGTACGGGCACGGCTTCCACCCGCTCGGCAGGCCCGCCCCCGGGGAACTCACCCGCCTGCGGGCGGCCATGGCCGACGCGGGCCGCGACGTGACCGCACTGGAAATGATCGGCGGAACCCGGCCCGCCTTCCCCGACGACCACTCCTGCGCTCCGCTCGCGCCCGCGCTGGAAAGCATCCCGGAGCAGATCGCCGAGGGATTCACCACGTTCTGCATCAAGCCCTCGCAGTTCATCGACGATCCGGACGGCGTCGGCGCCTTCTGCCGCGAGGTCGTCAGGCGCACCGACGCCCTGCTCGGCTCATGACACCGCTCGGCTCCTGAAGGGAGAGGCCATGACCGACGTCCCCTACGAGGAATGGCGCATGCGGGCCGCGCGGCTCGCTCCGCACACCGGCCACCACATCGGCGGCGCCTCCGTGCCGAGCCGCGACGGCGCGACGTTCCCGGTCGTCTCTCCACGCGACGGCCGCACGATCGCCGATGCGGCCGCCGCCGGACCCGCCGACGTGGACCGTGCGGTGGCGGCGGCGCGGCGCGCCTTCGACGACGGCCCGTGGCCGCGGCTCGCCCCCGCGGGCCGCAAGGCCGCCCTCCTCAGGCTGGCCGACCTCGTCGAGCGCGACCGCGAAACGCTCGCCCTGCTCGTCTCCCTGGAGATGGGCAAACCCGTCACGGAGGCGGACGGCATCGAGGTCCGCGCCCTCATCGGCTGCCTGCGCTGGTACGCCGAGACCGCCGACAAACTCCTCGACGAATCGCCCCGCACCGACGCGGGCTCCCTGGCCCTGGTCACCCGCGAGCCGGTGGGCGTGGTCGGCGCCGTCGTCCCGTGGAACTTCCCGCTGACCATGGCCGCCTGGAAGGTCGCGCCCGCGCTCGCGGCGGGCTGCACGGTGGTGCTGAAACCCGCGCCGGAGTCACCGCTGTCCGCCGTGCACCTGGCCGCGCTCGCCGCCGAGGCGGGGCTGCCGGACGGGGTGCTCAACGTCGTCAACGGCCACGGCGAGATCGCCGGGCGGGCGCTCGGCGAGCATCCCGGCGTCGACGTCATCGCCTTCACCGGCTCCACCGCGGTCGGCCGCCACTTCCTGCGGTACGCGGCGGACTCCAACCTCAAGCGGGTCTGGCTCGAACTGGGCGGCAAGTCGCCCAACATCATCCTGCCCGACGCCCCCGACCTCGACGCCGCCGCCGACACCGCCGCCTGGGGCATCTTCTTCAACGCCGGCGAGATGTGCACCGCCCCGTCCCGCCTGCTCGTCCACCGCTCCGTGGCGGGCCGGGTGCTCGACCGGATCGTCGCCCGCGCGGAGTCCCTGGTCGTCGGGGACCCGCTCGACCCCGCCACCGAGATGGGCCCGCAGGTCTCGGCCCGCCAGCACGACCGCGTCCTGTCGTACCTGAAGGCCGGCGGCGCCGAAGGCGCCCGGCTGCGCGCCGGCGGCTCCGCGATCGACGGGGACGGGTACTACGTGCGCCCGACCGTCTTCGACCGGGTGGAGCCCGGTATGCGGATCGCCCGCGAGGAGATCTTCGGCCCGGTGCTGGCCGTGCTGGAGTTCGACGACGTCGACGAGGCCGTGCGGCTGGCCAACGACACCGACTACGGCCTCGCCGCCGCGGTGTGGACGTCGGACCTGACGACCGCGCATCGCGTGTCGCGTGCGCTCCGTGCCGGCACCGTGTGGGTCAACTGCTACGAGGAAGGCGACATGAGCGTCCCGTTCGGCGGCGTCAAGCAGTCCGGCAACGGCCGCGACAAGTCACTGCACGCCCTGGACAAGTACCTCGACCTCAAGACCACCTGGATCGCGCTTTGAGCGCCCGTCCGCTGATCGCCGTCCCGGCCCGCTTCTCCGCCGGCGCCTCGGCGCTGCGCCACGCCGCCGAGGTCGCCGCCCGCGCGCTGGTCGAGGCGGTCTGGCGCGGCGGCGGCGAGCCGTTCATCATGCACCCGGCCGCCCCGGCGCACGTCGCCGAACGGCTGGAGCGCTGCGACGGCGTCCTGCTGCCCGGCGGCGGCGACCTGCACCCGCGCCACTACGGTGCGGCCGACGAGCACGAGGCGCTGTACGACGTCGACGGCGAACAGGACGCCTTCGACCTGGCCGTCGCCGGGCACGCCCTCGCGGCCGGGCTGCCGACGCTGGCGATCTGCCGGGGCCTCCAGGTCGTCAACGTGGTGACCGGCGGGACGCTGCTCCAGCACATGGAACCCGACCACCGCCACGTCACGCACCGGGTCGCCGTCACGTCCGGCTCACTGCTGGCCAGGACGATCAACGCCCGGGAACCGGACGTCTCCTGCTACCACCATCAGGGGATCGACACCGCCGGGACCGGGCTCGTCGTCACCGCCCGGGCGGCCGACGGCACGATCGAGGCCATGGAAAGCCCAGACGCGGCCGGGTGGTTCCTCGGCGTCCAGTGGCACCCGGAGGACACGGCCGCGGACGACCCGTCCCAGCAGGCGCTCTTCACCGCCCTCGTACGGGCGTCGAGCGGGGCGGAGGCCCGCTCAGCGGAGGCGGGCGTGGCGTAGGAACGCGTCCACGAAGCCATGCGCACGGCGTTCGGCGGTCTCGGCCGTGGACGGGACCCCGCTGGCCGACCCCGCGGCGGTCCTGTTCGGCGTCGCCGGGGAGTACGTCGGAGGCTGGCTGGCGACGGTGATGAGCTGGCTGGTGCTGTCCAGCCTCTTCGCGGGACTCCTCGCGTTCCAGAACAGCGCGGCGCGCTACTTCTTCTCGATGGCGCGCGCGGGGGTGCTGCCCGCCGTCCTCGGCCGGGTCAACGGGCGCGGCGCACCGGTGTTCGGCACCGCCGCGGTCGCGGCGGTGTCGCTGATCGTCATCGTCCTGTTCCGGGCCACCGACCGTGATCCGGTGCTGCACATGTTCTCCTGGTTCAGCGCCCTGGCCGTGCTGGCGATCGTGGTGGTGGAAGTCCTCGTGTCCATCGCCGTGATCGCGTACTTCCGCCGGGAGGGCGGCCGCGTGTGGAGCACACTCGTCGCGCCCATCGTCGCCATCGTCGGCCTGGTGCTCGGGATGTACCTGCTCGTGTCCCGCTTCGGCCTGCTGGCCGGAACCGCGGCCGAGGGCGTCGACCCCGCGGCCCAGTCGTGGGGCCTGTCGGCGCTCGGGTGGTTCCTGGTGGCGCTGCCCTTCATCGTCCTCGCGGCCGGGATGGCGGTCGGGAAGCTGCGTCGCGGCAAGAACGCCGAGGCGATGGCCGACCTCGTGACCTGACAGACGTCGTCGCGGCTCGCTCGGGGGGCTACCCGTCCCTGGCGGGCCGCGCCCGTCACCTGCTCTTCAGAGTCGCAGCGGGAACAGGCTGTCCGACGCGAGGAAGACCGTCGCCAGGGCGACCACGGCCACCAGCGTCACGGCGGCGGTGATCAGCAGGAGCGCGTGGCGGCGCTCGGGCCCGGCGGCGCGCCCGGCCGGACGCGACATGCGGCCCAGCAGGTGGACCAGCGCGCTCATGCCCAGGATGAGCCCCCCGACCACCGGGGTCGTCTGGAGCATGGCGCCGCCGAGGGCCGCGAAGGAGACGGCGGTCCGGAACCAGGCCAGCTCCGTGCGTTCCCGGGCCAGGCCGGGATCGAGGTCCTCGGGGTCGTCGAGGCCCTCGGGCGTCAATCGACCGCCTCCGACAGCAGGACGAGGACGGCGGCCGCCATCGCGACGGCGGCGATGGCGAAGGCGAGGAGGCGGGGGAGCGGCGACCGCGGCAGGGGCTCCCCCCGGCGCAGCGCACGCTGGTTGCGGCCCCACTCGACGAAACCGCCGACCGACAGGACGGCACCGAAGATGATCAGCGGGACGGCCAGCAGGTGCCGGCCCCACGGCACCCCGGGGAACGGCGGCAGCAGCTGCACGATGGCCAGCCCGGCGACGATCAGGGCGAGCGCCGTGCGGTTCCAGGCCAGGAACGTCCGCTCGTTGGCGAACGTGAACCGCGCGTCCGGCTCCCTCTCGCGCGGGCCCTTCGACGCGCTCTCCCCGCCTTCGGCCCCGGAAGGTTCGGATTCGCTCACGCGCCCTTGCGCCGATCTGCTGCGATGCCCATCTGTCCTCCTAGACGAACATGGTCACACGGGCGCGACGGGCCGCTGCCGGGGAGGTGCCGGCCGGCCGAACCGGGCCGGCCTCAGCAGTTCTCCTGGCCGATGCGCTCCAGCAGGTGGTCGACGGTGGCCACGAACCCGGCCAGGTCCCTCTCGGCCAGGCCCGCGAACAGCCGGGAGGCGCCCTCGTCGTATTCACCGCTGAGGCTTCCGACGGTGTCGCGGCCCCGGTCGGTGAGGTCCACCAGCGTGGCGCGCCGGTCGCTGGGATGCGGTGCGCGGGCCACGAAGCCGTCGGCCTCCAGCGCGTCCACCAGCCCGGTGATGTTGCGCGGGCTGACCCTGATCGCGGCGGCCAGCGCACGCTGTGTCATCGGCCCGCCGTGCTGCAGGTTCCACAGCACCGTCGCCCGTGCCCGCGACAGCCCGCGCGCGGCCAGCCCCGCCTCCATGAACTGGTGCGTGACCACCGCCAGCGAGAACAGCTTCTCCAGCGCATGCCCCGCGCCGGCGGCCTCGCCGTCCACATTTTCTGAATCTGCATCATCGTGAAGTTGCTTCACTATGTCGTAGCCTCCAGAAAATAAGAATAGTGGCTGTTCCCGGCACTCAGAAGGAGCGCCACCGAGATGCCCCGTGTCCGGCCCCGGAGGCCGGCTGCCGGCTCGAACGGCAGGCGTTCGGGACGGCGGCCAGGTGACCGGAGAGGTGGGCGTGCGACATGGCGGTCCTTCAGAGGTCGCGGCGCTGGAAGGCGATCGCGGCCAGGCCGAGAACGAGGGCGGCCCACAGGAACGTCCAGGCGATGTAGGTGGCGGTGAGCGGGGCCTGGCTCAGGAACGGGAAGTCGTCGGCGGCGGGGAACAGCGCCAGGACGGACGGGTCCTGGAACGCGCGCATGGCCCCGCGCCATAGGCCGTCGGTAGGCAGCAGCATCCGCGATACGGTGCCGACCCGGGCCATGCCCTCGTTGCCGAGGGCCTGGCCGACCCCGCCGACCACGCCCGCGATCCATGTGGCGCCGAAGAGGCCGACCGCCACGATGCCCGATGCCATCGGTGAGATGACGGTGGACAGCAGCAGGGCGAGGGTGAGCAGCACGGTGGTCTGGGCGGCGAGCAGCGCCAGGCCGGTCACCGGCTGCGGTGGCCGGTAGCCCATGGTGGCCCAGACGATGAGGAGCTGGGCGAGTCCGGCCACGGCTATGAAGCCGCTGCCGAAGGTCACCAGCCCCAGCCATTTGCCCAGCAGCACCGCCGAGCGGCGGACCGGCCGCGCCAGCGTCGCCAGCGCCGTCCCCGACTCGATCTCTCCGGCCATGGTGGGGCCGGCGAGGAACGCGGTGCCGAGCGCGGCGATCAGGCTCAGGCCGAACATCACCAGGTTGAGGACCTGGGACGCCGCCAGCCGCGCCTCCCCGCTGGTGAGCGAGTCGAAATTCGCGGCGAGCCGGGAGAACCCCCAGGCGCTGAGCGCGAGCAGGACGACCGTCATCACGGCCAGCGAGCGCAGCACGCGGCGGCGTGCGGCCTCCCGGAGGGTGAGGGCCGCGACGGTGAGCACGGTCCGGGCGGTCATCGGCGGTCCCCTCCGGGTCCGGCGCGCAGGATGTCCAGCAGCCGCTGTTCGAGGCTGATCCGTCCGGGCTCGACGGCGTGCACCCGCACCCCGAGGGCGACGAGATCGGCCACCAGGTCGGGCACGGTGGCGGCGTCCTGGTCCGTGGGCAGCGCGACGGTGAACGAGTCACCGCTGCGGGTGAGCCGGCCGGCGGCGGCCAGCCGTGCCTCCGCCTCCGCGCCCACCTCGTCCAGCCGCAGCCGCAGCCGGTGCCCGCCGAGCAGCTCGGCGAGGGTGCCGGACGCGGCGACCTTGCCCCCGTCCAGGATGACCACCCGGTCGCATACCCGCTCCACCTCGCCGATGAGATGGGAGTTGAGCAGGACGGCGACCTGGCGGGACTTGAGGGACAGCAGCAGGTCCCGCATGTCGGCCCGTCCGATCGGGTCCAGGGCGCTGGTGGGCTCGTCCAGGACGACGAGGTCAGGGCGGGCCACCAGCGCGACGGCCAGCCCGAGGCGCTGCTGCATGCCCTTGGAGAAGCCGCCCACCCGGTCCCCGGCGCGGTCGGCGAGTCCGACGGTCGCCAGGCATTCGCGCCGTTCCCCGTCCGGCACCGCGACGCCCGCGAGCCGGACGTGCAGGGCCAGCACCTCGGCGGCGGTCAGCCACGGCTGATACCGGAACAGCTCCGGCAGATAGCCGACGCGGGCCCGGACGCGCGGGTCCCGCGCCGGGCGTCCGAGCAGCAGCACGTCACCCGCGTCCGCGTGGACGAGACCGAGCAGGATCTTGATGACGGTGGTCTTGCCGGCTCCGTTCGGCCCGAGCAGGCCGACCACCTCGCCGCGCTCGACGGTGAAGGACACGTCGTCGACCGCGGTCTGCCGCCGGTACCGCTTGCGCAGGCCCGAGCACCACACCGCCGGCGCGGGGGGCAGGTCGGCGAGCAGCCGCTCCGCGGCCCCGGCCGGGCCGTCCCGCCGGGGGGTCACCGGCCCCACCGAAGCCCGCGGGCCACCGACAGCACCTCGCCGGCGCTCAGCGAACCCGCCACGGCGGTGACGACACCGTCGTCCACCCAGACCACGCCCGCCAGCACGCCGTCCCGCGAGGTGAGCACCGTCGCCGGCACCCCGCCCACGTCGGCGGCGGACGTCGTCAGTTTCTCTGCCGACACGAACAGGGGCAGAGTCGTCCCGGCACCGGAGAAGCCGCGCAACTGCGACGCGACCTTCTCCGGCAGGGTGGGCAGGGACAGCAGGTAATCGCGGGCCGTCTCGAACGGGACGCCCGAGGAGTACACGGTGGGCGCCACCGCGCGGGCCACGATCATGGCGGGCACGGGGCGGCCCTGCGACCAGGCCGCGGCGAACCCCGGGCCGGCGCCCAGCCGGAACCGGCTGCCGTCCAGGCCGGGGGGCGGTGGCGGCGGCGTCCCGCCGGCCGCCGCGACGGTCTGCGCGGTCTTCTCGACCGAGAAGGTGAACACCGCCCTCACCGGGCCGCCGACCCGGTACGCGGGTTCTCCCGTCACGCCGCGGGGAAGCGTGCTCACACGCGGGACGGAAAGGCCCGTGGCCTTCTGTGCGGCCTCGGCGTCGGCGACCTCGCGCATGTCGATCTTCGCGGTGACCTCCAGCTCGCCGAAGGCGGACAGCTCGGGCAGTTTCACCAGGTCGGACCGGGGGGCGGTGACCGGTGCGACCTGCTCGGCGCGGAAGATCCGCAGCCAGTCCGCGGCGGCCGCGACGCCGGCCCCGCTCAGGATGGCGACGGCTCCGAAGATGGCGACCACGGGGTTGCGCAGCTTCGTGCGCCACCGTCCGGCGGGGGCCGCCGTGGCCGCCGGACGCCGTCCCTCGACGGCGACCGCGTCCGCCAGGCGGCGCCACCCCGTGTCCACGTCCGCGGTGAACCCGACCTCCAGCGCCGCGCCGGCGGCCGCCGCGTCCTCCTGGACGGCCGCCAGCCCGGACAGGCACGTCCCGCACCCCGCGACGTGCTCGCGATCGGCGTCGGCGACGCCGGCCGGCTCGTCCAGGAGCCGGCGCAGCCGGCCACGATGCCCTGTCCTTCCCCGGACAGGGCGGCCGGCAGCGCGGCGGCCCGTGCGCCCGCACCATGTCTTCCAAGGTCCACATCTATCAAGCACCGCCGAAGCCCCGGATGTGACACCGGGCGTGCCGGACGGCGGGTGACCGCGTCCGGTTCGCCGGAGCCTCGGCCGGACCAACACCGGATAAAGATCTTGAGATCGGCCGGCCGTCCTGGTGCGGGACGGATCGTGCCGGGTATGCGCACCCGAGCGTCATGCCGGTCCGTTCTCACGGAAGGTGAGCCAGGTGGCATTCAACCCGCTCGAACACCGCGGCATCCCGCTGGACGAACAGCTCCGCAACTGGAGCCAGTTGGACGTCGCGCCCGTCGATCCCGACCGTTCCGATCCCTACACCCGGTGCCGCATCATCACGATGAACGGCATCGAGGTGGAGGCGATCATGTTCAGCCATCACTTCAACCGGGTCTGCCCGGATCTGGAGGTCAAGCAGCAGCTCGCGCAGATCCGCTATATCGAGCAGCAGCAGCAGAAGGTCGTGAACTGGCTGCTGCCGGGTCAGGCGTCGGTGCTGGAGACCACGATCGCCTACGAGCAGGTCGCGGTCGACCTGACCGGCTGGGTGGCGCGGCAGGAGCCCGACCCGTACCTCAAGCAGGCCTACCAGTTCGGTCTGCTGGAGGACTTCGACCACCTGTACCGGTACGCCAACCTGTACGAGATGATCGAGCACCGCAAGGCGGAGAAGATCATCGATCAGCTCACCGAGGCGATTCCGGGACGGCCCACGCGGCTGCACCACCGGCACCCGGCCGACAACGTCCGCGAGCCGTACGACCGGGAGGCCGCCGCGCCGATCTCCAAGCTGCACGCGCTGACGATCATGTCGGCCGAGCAGCAGACGATGAACTTCTACATGAACGTCGGCCCGATGTACATGGAGCCGATCGCGCGGCAGCTCTACCAGGAGATCGGGCTTGTCGAGGAGGAGCACGTCACGCACTACGAGTCGCTGGTCGACCCGGGCGAGACGTGGTGGGAGCGGCTGGTCAACCACGAGTACAACGAGTGCTATCTGTACTACTCGTTCATGCAGACCGAGACCGACCCGCGTGTCAAGTCGATCTGGGAGCTGCACCTGAACATGGAGCTGGAGCATCTGCGGCTGGCGTGCGATCTGATGCGCCGCCACGACGGCCGCGACCCGGAGAGCGTCCTGGCGCCGTCGCTGCCCGAGCCGGTCACCTTCGAGCCGAACAAGCAGCTCGTCCGGGAACTGCTGGCCACCCAGATCGACTGGACCACGCTCGGTACCGGCTACGTCCAGGAGGCCCACCAGCGGTTCGAGGAGTACCAGGACAAGATCAACGCCGAGCGGCCGCCCAGCGACCAGGTCATCGAAGACCACCAGCACAAGTTCGGCGACGAGTACCGCCTGGAGACCGAAGGCCCCCACCCCGTCCCGAGCATGCGGGACCAGTCCCGCCGGTAGCGGCCGGATCATCGAGAAAGCGAGAACGTTGTGAGCACCCCAACGACGCAAGTCTCGTCCACCACCGATGTCGTGGACCTGCTGCGGGCCCAGCACGGCCGGATCCGGGACCTGTTCGATCAGGTGATGCGTTCCGAAGGCCGGGAGCGCGAGGAGGCGTTCCGGGCGCTGGTGCGGCTGCTGGCCGTGCACGAGACGGCGGAGGAGGAGATCGTCCACCCGGTGGCCAGGCGCCTGCCCGGCGGTGAGGGGATCGTGGACGACCGGCTGGCCGAAGAACGCGAGGCCAAGGAACTGCTGGCGGAACTGGACGGCATGGACCCGGGCGACCCGCGGTTCCTGAAGTCGATCGACAAGCTGCGCATGGACGTGCTGACCCATGCCCGCGCCGAGGAGCGCTACGAGTTCGACCGGCTGCGCGACGAGTTCAGCCCGGCGCAGCTCAGGGGGTTCGCCGCCGCGGTCCGCGCCGCGGAGGCGACCGCGCCCACCCATCCCCATCCCGGCACCGAGAGCGCGACCAAGAACCTGCTCGCCGGGCCCGCCGTCGCGATGATGGACCGCGTCCGCGACATGATCCGCGACGCCCGCGACAAGAGCTGACCGCGGCCGGGACGCGGGCCGGGCGTCGGCCCGGCCCGCGTTCCGGGTCGATCCCGCATCGAGACGGATGTCTCCCCGCCGTGCAGCGGGATGTGCCTTCCCCGGAATCGGGGAGGGGCCTGGGATGACGCAGATCGACCTGATCGCCGAGCCGTGGGGGACGCGGACGCCCTACGCGGCGCACCCGGAGCCGGTCAAACCATGGCGTTTCTTGGATCGGCGACGAGATACCCGGCCGGTGCCCGGGGTACCCCCTCGCTTCAAACCGGTCGAAACGAGGCGACATGACTGAGCAGACCCCAGACGGCGGCTTCAAAGGCACCGAGCGCGGCGGGGACGAAGAGGAGACCCCGGCCCGTCCGGCCCCGGACCAGTCCCACGATGACGACGGCGGCGAACTGCTCTCCCCTCCCGGTGCGGGCGGTCAGCGGCCGGAGGAGTTCAACCCCGACGACTTCGAATGACCCTGCCGGCCGGCACCCGCCCGGCCGGCGTCGGCACCCGCCCGGCCGGGCACCCGCCCGGCCGGCCGTTCTACGCCGCGACGCGGTCATCGATCCGCTCGGCCTGGGACGGCGGGCTGGGACGGCGCAGCACGGTGAGGGCGATGAGGGCGGCGGCGGCCAGGAGCGCGGCGCTGAGGGTGAGGCCGAGCGCGTAGCCGTCGTTGAGGGTCTCGGGCGTGGCGATCCGGCCGGTGCGGTGGTGGGCCGCGGTCGTTCACGAACATCACCCAGCCCCAGCCGGCGTACTCGGTGAGCAGGCCGCCCACCAGCACGCCGAGGGCGCCCTCCGGCGGCGTTCATCGCGCTCCATACCCCGAAGGCCCGGACGCGGGCCGAGGCCGGCGGCGATCCGCGGGAGCCCGACGTTCACGACCGTCAGGTCCAGCGACACCATGAACTGCACGACGGCCACCGCGGCGAGCGTGAGCCCTGGCCGGGAACGTGAACGATCCGTCATCGCGGACTCCTTCCTCAGCGAACGGTGGTGGCGGGCTCGGTCAGGCGCCAGCCGCGGGCGCGCTGGCGTTCTCGCCAGTAGTGGGCGTACCGGCCGTCGTGAGCGAGCAGTTCCTCGTGGACGCCCTCTTCCACGGCGCGTCCGTGATCAAGGACGACGATGTGGTCGGCCTCGCGCAACGTGTGCAGCCGGTGCGCGATCACCAGGACGGTACGGTCGCGTGACAGGGCCGCCATCGCCTGCTGCAGGGCGTGCTCGTTCTCGGCGTCCAGCGCGGCGGTCGGTTCGTCGAACAGCACGATCGGGGTGTTCTTCAGCAGGGCGCGCGCGATCGAGATGCGTTGCCGCTCGCCGCCGGACAGCCGGCCGCCGCCCTCCCCGACCGGCGCGTCCCAGCCGCCGGGGAGGCGTTCGGCGATGTCGTCGACCCGCGCGGTGCGGGCGGCGGCGTAGACCTCCTCGTCGGTGGCGTCGGGCCTGCCGATGCGCACGTTGTCGAGGATGGTTCCGTCGAAGAGGTAGACGTCCTGGAAGACCACCGAGATGAGCGACGTCAGGTCCTCGGTCCGCATCTCGCGAACGTCCACCCCGCCCACCCGCACCGTTCCGGCGCCGGGGTCGAAGAACCGCGCGATCAGCTTGATCACGGTCGTCTTGCCCGCGCCGGACGGACCGGCCAGTGCGGTCATCCGGCCCTGCGGCACCCGCATCGACAGTCCTGCCAGCACCGCTGTGCCGTCGTAGCCGAAGCGGACGTCGTCGAGTTCGATGTCGGCGCCGTCCGCCGGCCGGGTCACCTCGGGTTCGGGGAGCGTCTCGGTGGCGAGCAGCGCGTCGATCTCGGTCACCGCGTTCTGGGCGACCCGGATCGCGCCGCCGATCTCGGCGATGAACATGACCGGCTCGACGAACCGGGCCGCCAGCACCAGCAGCGCGATCAGTTCGGGCGTCCCCAGCGAGCCGTCGAGCGCCAGGTAGGTGCCCAGGGCCAGCAGCGTGATGAACGACGCCTGCGCGATGAAGCCGAGCCCGACGATGCCGGGGGTGCCGGCGCGCAGCATCCGGCGGCCGGCGGTGTGCTGCGCGGTGAGCGCGTCGTCGAGTGCGGTGTGCCCCTCCACCGTGCGGCCGAAGGCCCGCAGCACCGGCTGGGCGCGGGCGAACTCCACGATCCGCCCGGCGGCGTCGGCGTGGACGGTCTCCGCGTGACGATCGGCGGCCTGCATGCCGCGGCTCGCGATGCGGTACGTCATCGCCACCGCCACCGCGGCGACGGCCATCGAGATGGCCAGCCGCCAGTCGAACACGAACATGGCCAGCACCACGACCAGCGGCGTGACACAGGTCTCGACCAGCGGCCGCAGCAGATGCGCGGGCACCGACATGATGTCGACCACGCGCTGGGCGGCCAGGCGCCCGAGCCCGCCGACGCGGTCGGCGGTGAACCAGGCCAGCGGCAGCTGCGCGACCTTGTCGCCGATCCGGTGGTGCAGGTCGCGGCTCACGTCCGTACCCGTCTGGTGACCGGCCAGCGTCGCCGGATAGTTCACCGCCGCATAGCCGATCCACAGCACCGCGAGCGCGATCAGCCACGGCCAGGCCCGGTCCGGTTCGCCGCCGAGCACTTCGCGCAGGACCGGGACCAGCAGGACGAACGCCGCACCCTGCAGCAGCGCCGCGGCGGTCAGCAAGCCCAGCAACCGGCGCAGTGCGCCGTCGTGCTCCGGGCCGAGGGCGTTGAACAGCCGGCGGATCATCGTCACGCCCCCTTCTTCGCCGCGCCGGTCCCGGCGTAGGCGTCACGATCGTCGGTGTCCCCGAGCCCGGCCCGCTCCTGCAGCCGCCACATCCGCGCATACCTTCCATCGGCGGCGAGCAGTTCGCCGTGTGCGCCCTGCTCGACCATCCGGCCCTGTTCCAGCACCACGATCCGATCGGCGCCGGCCACCGAGGCCAGCCGGTGCGCGACGACGAGGACGGTCCGCCCCGCCGCCAACTCCGACAGTGCGTCCCGGATCAGCGCCTCCGATTCCGGGTCGGCATGTGCGGTCGCCTCGTCGAGCACCACGATCGGAGTGTCGGCGAGGAGCGCGCGGGCGATGGACAGCCGCTGCGCCTCACCACCGGAGAAGTCGACGTCCCGGCCGACCACCGAGTCGTATCCCCGCGGCAGCGCGCAGATGCGTTCATCGATGGCCGCCGCCCGAGCCGCGCGACGCACCGTTTCCTCGTCCGCTCCCGGACGGGCGAGGCGGATGTTGTCGCGCACGCTGGCCTCCAGGAGCCGAACGTCCTGCAGGACGAACGACACCAGCCGGTACAGCTGGTCCGGCTCGATGTCGCGCAGGTCGACACCGCCGATCGCGACGACTCCCGCGGTCGGGTCGAAGAACCGCGGCAGCAGCTTCGCCAGGGTCGTCTTGCCCGAACCCGACGTCCCGACCAACGCGGTCACGGTGCCCGGGTCGAGTGCCAGGTCGATACCGCTCAGCACGGGCCGGTCCGCGTCGTAGGCGAACTCCACCCCGGACAACTCCACCCGCAGACCCCCGCCACCGTCCGGCAGGCGCGGTGCGGTGGGCACCGCCAGCTCCGGCGCCGCGAGCAGGACGCCCACCCGCTTGGCCGCCGCACCGGCCATCTCCATGTCCTCGCCATGGAAGTCCAGCGCCTGCAGCGGCGCGGCCAGCCCCAGCCCGACGATCACGAACGGCAGCAGATCGACCGGGTCCAGCAGCCCGGCGGAGACGAGCGCCGTACCGCCGGTCAGCACGGTCAGCAGGATCGTGATCGGGCTCAACGCCAACGCCGAGGCCGCCGCCGCCCGGTTGTTCCGCGAAAGCCAGGCGCCGAGGAACTCCGCGAAGTCGTCGGCGGCCTGTGCGTACTGCCGATGCGCACGCTTGGCCTGCCCGAACATCTTCACCACCGCGATGCCCTCGACGAACTCGATGACGCTGCCGACGATGCGCTGCAGGGCCTGGTCGTAGGCCGCCATCCCCGCGGTCATGCTGATGATCCGCCGGGCGAACAGCACGACCCCGATCACGAGCGGAACCAGCACGATCAGCGCCATCCGCCAGTTCACCGAGAACAGGTAGACCAGCGTCACCAGCGACGTCACCAGGACGGCGGTGAAGCTCAGCAGCGAATGCGCCACCAGGTGGTGCATCGCGTCCACATCGTGCTGGACCGCCTTCCCGATACCGCCCGCGCCCCGGTCGGTGAACCACCCCAGCGGAACGCGGCCCAGCCGGTCGACCAGGCGCCGCCGCACCGACAGCTGCAAGGCCAGATCCGCCCGATGCGCGAGCGCCCCCGCCACGCTGGTCAGCAGCAGCCACACCACCAGCGCGCCCGCCGCGACCACGACGACCGTCCAGGCCCGGTCCCGGTCGACCGGGCCGGCCGCCAGCAGCACCCTGGCCAGCTCGGCCACCGCGACGAACGGCACCACGGCCGCCGCCGCCGCGACGGCCTGCAGCCCCATGGCCGCGCCCAGCGGCACCCGGACGGGCCGCAGCAACTCCCCGAGTCCTATGGCATCCGAAGATTCCGCCTGCCCCGATTTCACCGTGCCCCCTGCCCTTCCATCGCCCTGCGGCCCCGGCTCCGGCCCTGCCGGAGCCGGATCACGGCACCGGACGGGGCGATGTCCCTGATGGACTTTTCGAACATGTTCCGAAAGTAGCAGCGAGACCGGGCCGCTGTCGAGCGCGGAGGCGGGGAACCGCGCCGGTTTCGCGGCCGGGGACGACGGGACGGCATGATGGGACGATGTCCCGACCGCCCGCCCCGCACGGCCGCACCGGCCGCCCGCCCCTGACCTCACGTGCGCAGATCGTGGCGGCGGCCCGCAGGCTCATCGACCGGGACGGCTGGGAGCAGCTGACCGTCCGCCGGCTGGCCGCGGAGATCGGCGTCGGGGCCACGACCCTGTACCACCACGTGCGGAACAAGGAGGACCTGCTGGTCCTGGTGCTCAGCGACTACCTCGGCCAGATCGAACGCCCCCGGCTGCCCAGTGACCCGCGGGACCGCATCGTCGCCGCCGCCATCGCGATGCACGACGCCGCCGCGGCCTGGCCATGGGCCGCGGAGGTCGTCACGACCGACGGTTTCGTCGGTCTCCTCGACGAATCGGCCCTGTGGATGGTCGAGGACATCGTGGCCGCGGCCCACGACTACGGGTGCACACGCGCACAAGCCGTCTATGTCTTCCGCAGCATCTGGTACTACACCGTCGGCGAGGTCCTCGTCCGCGCCCACAGCGCCCGCCGCCGTGCCGGCGACCTGCGTTCCGCGTCCTTGAGCCACCTCGACGCGTCCCGGCTGCCGAACCTGGCCGCGATCGGCGACCAATGGGCCACCGTGGTCCAACAAGACACCTACGCCCAAGGACTCCGCGCGTTGGTCGACGGCCTGCTCGCACAAGCCACGTCGGCAACTCCCTGACCCCGGCGCGGGAAGGCGGCGCCGGGGCGCCGCAGGGGCATGGCGAAGCCCAGCGGCCGACGCCGTGGTCGGACCGGCGTTACGATCGCGCGCATGCCTGATGTCGATGCGGTCATTCCCGATCTGTCCGGACTCGACGTGCGCTTCGCGCGCCTTGCGGAGGAGTACGAGCGGCGCCGGACGGCCGCGCACGATGCGACCGTCCGGTGGGAGTGGTACTCCGGCGACGCGTTCGACCTACGCCCGCTCCATTACGAGCGGAACCTGGACAAGCCCGGCCGCCGCCTGGATGAACGCCCCGAGCCTGAGGCCGACCACCACAGGATCGGTTTCGACGCGAGCGGTCGACCCGCGGTCTTCGAGGAGTACAGCGGCTTCCTCCACGGCAAGCTCTACTACGAGACTTTCCGCGATTACGGGGAGGGGCGTGTCGAGCAGGCGCATTACTACGCCGCCAGCGATCCGATCTACCTGCATGAGTACCGCTACGAAGAGGGCCGGATCCGCTCAGCGTGGACGGCCGCGACCGGTGGCGCGGGCCACGAGGAGTACCACTACACCGGCGACTCCGTGACGCGGATCGTCGTCCACCATGGTGAGGCGCCGGGACGGCCAGGCGAGCGGGCGCTGCCGATCAGGCCATGGGAGACGATCAACGCCGCCCACGACAACGCCGGTCTGACCCGACTGGAGGTCGTCTGGCACGGCGGCCCCGTTGGCGGCGACGGAACCGAGCTCACGTACGAACGCCCTCCGGCCGGCTTCACCATCGACGCCGCCTGCGAGGCGGTACGGACGGAACTGGTCGCCCGGATTCCCGAGACGGTCGCCGGGCTGGACATGGCAGAGCCCGCCTATTGCGTCGCACTCGCGTACTTCCTCGGGGAGCCTGCGAAGTTCCTGGTGTATGTGGGCCTCGACGAATTGCGTGACGAGTTCCCGAGCCGTAAGTCCGAGGAGGACGAGCCCTGGGTCGGCTGGAACCCGGCCGACATCGGTGAGGACGTCATGCCCGACATGAGCGCGGTGCAGGAAACGGTCCGGCTTCTCGCACAGGAACTCAAGCTCGCGGACGCCGACGACTCGGAGGTTCTACGCGGAAGCGAACGCTCACGGGAGCTGGTCTGCGGCGTCGCACAGGACCTCAACGCCTTCGACTGGTCGGCCGTCCTACCCACCACCGACGACTTCGTCGTGTACGCGACCGACATGGAACAGGTCGACCTCGAACGCAACATGGCCGCCTGCCTCCCCCCGGCCCGCCTGGACGACCTCCGCGAACGCAACCTCCTCTGACCGGCCGTCCCGCGCTCGGTACCCGGTGCCGGGGCCTCCGCGGGGGGGGGTATCCGTTCGGCGGGTGTATTTGTGGCATAGGGGACGGGTTCCGGTGTTCGTCGCTAGAGTGGGCGGCGGCTTGGCCGGTGGGCGCCCGACTCGGGTGCGAGGATCCTGGCGGAGGCGTGGTCATGGTTGACGATCGGTCGTTCGCGGCGGTTCTGGACGACCTGTGCCTGCGTCCGCCGAGGCGCCGCCGCCCGTTCTCCAACGTCGAGGTCGCGCGGGCGGTCAACGAGATCGGTGGCGACATCACCGATGGCTATGTCTCACATCTGCGCAAGGGGCATCGCGACAACCCGACCCTGCAGACGATCCAGGATCTGGCCGCCGCCCTCGGCGTGTGCCCGGCCGCGTTCGTCGGCGGACGCAGGGAACGGGAGGGCGAGGAATGCCCGCGCCGCTCGTTCTCGGCCAAGTTGCGGCACCTGTTCGAGGCGATCTACCCGCCGGAGCAGGGGCCGTACACGCCCGAGGACGTCGCGGCCGCGATCAGCGCGGACGGGCGGTACGGATCGATCTCGGCGAGCCACATCAGGGAGCTGCTGCATCCGGTGGCGCCGCCCAACCCGCGGCTCAAGCACATGCTGGCGCTGGCCGACCACTTCGGGCTGGCCGATGACGGCGGCGGCCCGCAGGCCGCCTACTTCCTGGACGACCGGCTCGCCGCCGCCATCGACGCGGAGCTGGCCGATCTGGTGGCGCTGCGCGACGCCGGGGTGGTGGAGTTCGCGGCGCGGCTGGTCGAGCACGCCTCCACGTGGAGTCCCGAATTGCGCAGGCAGGCCGTCGACGCGATCACGCAGGCGGTGGAGTCGGGGGAGACCCGGTGGGTCTTCCCGCTGAGACGGGAGTGACCGATGACCAGGCGGCGCGTGTCACGAGCGGAGGCGGATCGCGATGGGCCGCATGAGCAGGCGTGAGCGCGGTGAACTGTGCGACGCGGTGATAGGGCGGTTCCGGACGCCGCGGGGCGTCACCCACCGGGAGCTGTGCCGCCGCACCGGTGAGGTGATGAGCGAGCTGCTCGGCGCGCAGGTCGAGTTGCGTTTCGTCGCGCTGAGCAACGCCCCGTTCAGCGGGGCCACCGTACGGCTGGCCGACGGCGGTTACGTGGTGTTCTGTGCCAGGTCGCGGTCCTGGTACCACCGGCTCGGCATCCTGCTGCACGAGCTGGCGCACGTGGTGCTGCGCCACCGGCTCGACACGGTCTCCGGCCATGGCGGGCTGCGCCGGCTCGCGCCGCATCTGCCGGGCCAGGCGGCGCGCATCGTCGCGGGACGCAGTGATCACGAGGCGGACGAGGAGCGGGAGGCCGAGGAACTGGCCGACATGATGCTGGAGCGGCTGACCGGATGGGGTCACCGGGAGGCCGAGCTGCCGTCGGCGGAGGCCACGCCGCATGTCCGGCGCATCGCCGAGGGGCTGGTCCACTACCCGGCGAAGGGCGACCGCCGCTGAACCGGATTCATACTGGCCTGGAGTGAGTCCTCGAATTATCGGTTTTGAGTTGAATTAGTCCTCCTTTGCTGGATACGCTGCCGCCAGGCAGCGCTACTGCCATCACGAGAGGGCGACTCCCATGCTCGTTGGGTACGACCGGGCTCGGTGGCATCATCGGGGACCGGCGCCGTGAACCTGTCCGCGATCGGAAGCCTCCGGCAGTGCGCCGACGGGTACGGCCCCAACGTCGCGCGAATGCACAACTACCTTCTCGACGGCAAGGATCACTTCGCGGCCGACCGGTCGGCCGTCGGCGATCTCCTGGAGCACGCGCCGGAGCTGTACGGTCTCGCGCGCGCCGAGCGGCTCTTCCTGATGCGCGGCGTGCGATGGCTGGCCGAACAGGCGAACATCGACCAGTTCATCGACCTGGGCTGCGGAATGCCGATCGGGCAGGCCGTCCATGAGCGCGCCACAGGGTTACAGGGGCGGCCCCGCGTGGTCTACGTCGACAACGATCCCGTCGTGGTGGCGCACGGGCGGGCGCTGCTGGACGACGGCGAGAACGTGGTCACCGTCCCGGGGGACGTCCGCGACCCGAAGCGCCTCCTCGGGGACCCGCGGGTGAGCTGCGTCATCGACTTCCGCCGGCCGGTCGCCGTGCTGTGCAGCGGAGTGCTGCATCACCTCGATGACGGCGAGCGCCCTCGGGACGTCGTGGACGCCTTCCGCGACGCGATGGCCCCGGGCAGCGCGCTGGTCGTCACCCACCTTTGCGGCGACCGCGCCGCCCCGCACGTCATCGACGCGGTCGAAGAGGTGTACGCCGCCGCCAACGCGCCGCTGACCTTGAGGAGCCGCGAGCGGATCGCCCGCCTGTTCGACGGGTTCAGCCTGACGACCCCCGACGTGACGGACGTCGCGCACTGGCCGAGCCCCCGCCCGCCGGCCCGGCGCAACAAGATCATGGCCTATGGCGGGATCGCGCGCCGCCCGCCCCGCATGTGACGCCGCCACCGCCGTCCCGCGCGTGACACCGCGCCGGCCGGCGGGCCGATCGGGCACCGGTCACGGGCGTGACAGGCGTGACAGATGCGCCTGGCGCAGTGCCGCCCTGTCGACCTTGCCCGTGAGCAGCAGCGGCAGTCCTTCGACGATCTCGAAGTGTTTGGGGACCTTGTGGCCGGCCAGCCGGGTGCGGCAGTGACCGGCCAGGTCGTCCGGACCGGCCTCCGCCCCCGGACGGGTCACCGCGAACGCGGCGCCCACCTCGTGGAACACCGGGTCGGGCACGGCCACCACGGCCGCCGCGACGACGTCCGGATGCGCCTCAAGGGCCATTTCGATCTCGCGGGGATAGATGTTGTAGCCGCCCGACTTGAACATCTCCTTCAGGCGGCCGACCAGCGTGAGGGTGCCGTCCGGGCGTTCCACCGCCAGGTCACCGGTGCGCAGGAACCCGTCCGGCGTGAACGCCGCGGCGGTCGCGTCCGGCGACCCGAGGTAGCCGGACATCAGGCACGGGTTGCGCACCTGGATCTCGCCGGGCGTGCCGGGCGGCACCGGCGACCCGCTCTCGCCGGCCAGCCGCAGTTCCAGCCGGGGGTCGGGGCGGCCGATCGTGGTGGCGAGCGTCTCGTCATCGGCGTCCGGATCGTTGTAGGCGACGGCGACGCAGCTCTCGGTCAGCCCGTACACGGAGGTGAGGCGCGCACCGGTCGCCCGCAGCGGCGCCACCAGCTCGCGCGGCAGCGGCGCACCGCCCCACGCGACGTACACCAGCGACGACAGGTCCGCCTCGGCGACCTCGGGACGCGCCATGACCAGCTGGAACATGGTGGGGATCTGGCCCCACAGGGTGATCCGCGCGCGTTCGACGGCCGCCGGGATCGCGGCCGGGTCGAAGTCCTCCATGAAGCACACGGCACCGCCCATGGCGAGCGGGACCGACACCACGTCCATGACTCCGCCCACATGGCTGACCGGCAGATTGGCCAGGGCCACGGCGGGCGAGTGGTACAGGCGCGTCGCCTGCAGGCGGCACCCCTCGGCGAACGCGCGGTGGCTGATGACGGCGCCCTTGGGACGGCCGGTCGTCCCGGACGTGTAGATGATCAGGCCGGGGCCGTCGTTCCCGCCATCACCGGACGTCGCGCCCTCACCGGGCCGCTCGTCCTCGCCGGACGGTTCGTCGGCGCGAGCGAGGAAGTCCTCGAACGGCACGGCGCCGGGGAACGAGCCGGTGAGCGCCACCGTCTCCCGCACCGAGCCGGCCGTGTCCCGCAGCGCGGCCATGTCCTCCCCGTACGAGCGGCCGCCGTGCTCGGCGAGCGAGACGAGCAGCACCGGCGCACTGTCGGTCACCACATGCAGCAGCTCGTCACGCGTGTACCGGGGATCCAGCCCCACCCACACCGCACCGACCCGGGAAAGGGCGAGGAACAGGGTCAGGAACTCCGGGCGCGGCGTGGTCAGCACGGCCACCCTGTCACCGTGCCGCACTCCTGAGGCGCGCAGCGCGGCGGCACAGCGGGCCACGTCGCCGGCGGCCCGCCGGTAGCTCCGCGGGGCGCGTCCGGTGCCGTCGAGCTCGTCCAGCGGCGCGCCGGGATTCCGGGACGCCCAGTGACCGAGGAAATCGGCCACCCTGCCCACCCGCGGCACGAGTCCCTCGCCGGGCGGCTCGGACATTGTCGGCCCTCTCTACTCCGGGATGACGAACAGTGAGATCCAGTCGGCGACCATCGCGGGGGTCTCGGCGTCCTCGACCTCCATGACGTTGCGGGTGAGCACGCGCAGCCGTCCGGGCTCCTTCTCGCGGGCCTCGACGAGGCGGGCGCGGAGCCGTACGCGCTCCCCGGCCAGCACCGGGCGGAGGAACCGCACCCGGTCGACGCCGTAGTTGAGCCCGTAGGCGCCCCGCAGGTCGAGTTCCAGTTCGCGTTTGTGGAACGCCACGAGCATCGACAGCAGCAGGAAGCCCGAGATGAGGCGGTCGCCGTACGGGTCGCCGTTGGACGGCGGAGCGCCGAGGAAGTCCTCGCGCAGGAAGGCGGCCTCGGCGAAGGCCCGCTCGTCGCCGGCGCCGAGCGGCACCCACTCCGAGCAGAACAGTTCCCTGCCGGTGAGTTCCTGGAGTTCACCGAGCGTGTGAACCATCGGCGTCCCCCATCTGGGGCGGTGTTGCGGCATCGGCGGGCGCCGCGCGGAGCGACCCTCCGATCCTGGCATAGCGGTCGGGGGCGGTGGTGCGCAGCCGCACCGCGTACAGCGCGGCGGCCACCGCGAGCAGCAGCGACAGGTACGGCAGTGTGTTGATCGCCACAGCGTCGCTGTGCGCCAGCGTGTCGAAGTTGGCCAGCAGCAGGACCGTCGCGGTGATGAGCCCGGCGCACCCGGCCAGAGGGAGGACCAGGGTCCGCACGGTCCGCGGGTCGCGGCGGCGGCGGAAGTAGACCACGCAGGCCAGCGCCGTCAGCATCTGCAGCAGCACGATGCCCAGCGTCGAGAGCCCGCTCATGACGGTGACGAGGTTGCGGTACGGGTCAAGCCCGGCGGTCGCGAACGCGGCCACGACCACCAGGGTGAACCCGGTCTGCGCCAGGCTCGCCGCGTACGGGGAGCGGTGCCGCGGGTGGACGCGGTCCAGCCGTGTGAAGACCAGCCCGTCGCGTCCCAGCGTGAACAGGTAGCGGCCCGCCGCGTTGTGCGAGGCCAGAAGCGAGGCGAACAGGCTGGTGATGACCAGGAGACCGAACAGGGCCTCGGCGCTCGCGCCCAGGAGGTCCGCGGTCAGGTTGAGCATGAGCTCGCCTTCCTGGGCGTCGGCCACCGCGCGCGCCCGGTCCGCGCCCAGCGCGCCGACCGTCAGCCAGCTCGTCACCGTGTAGAACAGCCCGATCACCAGCACCGCCGCGTAGGTGGCCCGCGGCACCGAGCGCTCGGGGGTGCGGCTCTCCTCGGCGTAGATCGCGGCGGCCTCGTACCCGACGAAGGAGCCGAAGGCGAACATGAACGCCACGCCCGGCGCCCCGGACAGCACCGTGGACGGCTCGAACGACACGGCGGTGAAGGCGCCCGCCCCCCGGTCGGCCAGTATCGCCAGGTCGACGGCGAACAGCATCCCGACCTCGCAGGTCAGCAGCACGGCGAGCACCTTGGCGGACAGGTCGACGGCGCGGAAGCCCAGCACGGCCATGACCGCGATCCCCGCCGCGCTGTAGGCCCACCACGGTCCCGGCGCGCCGCCCTCGATGGTCAGGAAGTAGCCGATGCCCCCGGCGAGCGCCGCGACCAGGCCGTTGTAGCCGATCAGCGCGAGCACCGCGCCCGCGGCGGCGGCGGGACGGCCCAGCCCGCGGGCGACGTAGGCGTAGAAGCCACCGCCTCCCGTGACCGTCCGCGCCATGGCCGCATACCCGACCGAGAAGCACAGCAGGGTGAGCGTGGCGACCAGGTAGGTGCCGGGCACCCCGGCCCCGTTCCCCACGCCCATCGACAGGGGGACCGTTCCCGCCATCGCCACCAGCGGCGCCGCGGCCGCGACGACCAGAAAAACGATCTTGGGTGTGCCCAGGGTCCGTTCGAGCTCTACCGGCACGTCCGCCCCGCCGGTCTCGGCTGCCATGCGCCCCCCACTCCCGAACCCCGGCCTCCACATCGCCTTAGATTTCCCACATTTCCGACAAACCGGCAAGGCGGTCCGTCCCCGCCATTCGGCCGGACGGTTGGACGGCCGGCGAAAGAATTCAGCCGCACTTGTGGGGCATCTCGGTGGCGCGCCGGCCGCGAACCGTGGATGTTGGGAGACCCGGAGCCGGAGGAGGGATCACGATGATCATGAACATCGCCTTCCCGCTGTGCGGCGTCATGCTCACGATCATCTTCCTCTACAAGCTGCGCTACCTGCGCTCGCGGTGGAGCAGTGCCCGGGTGTGGGCGTTGTGCGCCACGGTCTTCTGTTTCGGTGTCACGATGTGGTCGGCGTTTCCGGCCAGCGTCAAGGTCATCAACCGGGCCACCGGCATTCCCAACGTCGCGGAGTTGCTCGCCGCCGTGGGCCTGGCCGCGCTCGGCGGTTCGTTCCTCGTGCTGGCGTTGCTGTGGCGGTACTCGACGGTGCAGGCGTGGCCGCGGATCCGCTGGGTCCTGCTGGCCTATTCCCTCGTCATCGTCAGCATGGTCGTGCTGTTCGCGCTGTCGGAGGTGCCGGAGGAACGTCCCGTCGACTTCACGTTCCACTACGCCACGCACCCGACCGTCGCGGCCATGTACACGATCTACTACGTGGCCACGTTCATCGGATCGACGATCCTGACCCGCTGGTGCTTCACCTGGTCACGACAGCCCGACTACGCGAACCTGCCTTATCTGCGCCGAGGCCTGCAGCTCTATGGCGCGGCCGGCTTCGTCCTGGTCGTGTACCCGCTGCTGCGCCTTCTGACGATGGCCGCGAACTGGCTGGGATCCTCGGCCCTGGACCCGATGGGCAACCTCGTGCCGGTCATCGCGTCGCTGGCCGGATGCTTCTTCCTGACCGCCGCCCTGGTGGTCCCGGTATGGGGACCGCGCTGGTCAGCCGCCCGGCGCGCGATCGGCCTGTGGGCGAGGTTCCGGACGCTGCGGTCGCTGCACCGCGATCTGCGGGAGGTCAACCCGCACGCCGTCTTCGTCGCGCCGGGCAGGCGGCTGGACGTCCAGCACCGGATCCGCCGGACGCTGATCGAGTTGAGCGATTGGAGATGGACGCTGAGCCCGCTGTTCGACCCCGCCGTCGAGGAGACCGCCTGCCGGCTGGGCGAGCGGCAGGGCCTCAGCGGCGAGCAGCTCACCACCACGGTCGAGGCCGCCCAGCTCAAGGCCGCCCTGGACGCCCGGCGGCACGGCGTCCGGATCAAGGACGCGGCCGCGGAGGACCGGTTCGGCGACGAACGCGACGGCATCGACCTTCACAGCGAACTCGCCTGGTGGTGCCAGGTCGCGCACGCCTACCGCAGGTCGGCCACGGTCGAAGGCGTCCTCACCGAGGTCCGCCGCCCGACCGTCACCACGCCTCCCTCCTAGGCGGGCCGGGCGGCCACGCTCCGGCGGGACGGTGCCCGCCCGTGGCCCCCTCGGCGGGACGGGCCTACCGCGCCCGAGTGAGCAGCCCGTCGTCGCGGATCGTGCGGAGGACGTCGCGGGCCGCTTCCAGTGTGCGGTCGATGTCCTCTGCCGTGTGGGCGGCGGAGATGTGGTTGCGCTTGAGCGTGAGAGGGAGCATCAGGAAGCCGCGGTCGGTCATGCGGCGGTGGAAGGCCACGTAGGCGTCGTTGTTGTTGCGCATGAGGTCGCGGTAGCCGCGGATCGGGGACTCGGCGAAATAGAGGGCGAACACCCCGCCGAAGCCCGCGGCGGTGCCCGCGATGCCGAGTTCCGCGCAGATCTCGGTGAGACCCGCGCGCATGCGGTCGCCGAGGGCATGGGTGCGCTCGTAGAAGTCCGGGTGGTCGCGCAGGTACGTGATGGTGGCGATGGCCGCGGTGGACGAGACGGGGTTGCCGTTGAAGGTTCCGGCCAGCAGGACGTCCCCGCCCGCGGAGCTGAAGTGCTCCATCAGGTGCCGGGGACCGGCGAGGCCGGCGATCGGATGGCCGTTGCCCATCGCCTTGCCGAAGGTGGTCAGGTCGGGCATGACGCCGCAGATCTGCTGGTAGCCGCCGAGCGCGTGGCGGAACCCGGTGATCACCTCGTCGAAGATCAGCAGTGAGCCCCGCTCGGCGGTCAGGGCGCGCAGCCCCTCCATGAACGCCTGGGCCGGGAGCAGGGCGCCGACGTTGTGCGGGATCGGCTCCATGATCACAGCCGCGATCCGGTCCGGGTGCGCCTCGTACAGGGCGCGGACGGAGTCCAGGTCGTTGAACTCGGCGATCAGCGTGGAGTCCAGCGCCTCGGGCAGGATGCCGCGCGAGAGCGGGTCGCTGCCGTAGGCACGGTCCGGCGCGGAGATCACGTTGCGGGCGACGGCGTCATGCCAGCCGTGGAAGCCGCCCTGGAACTTGACGATCAGGGGGCGGCCGGTGACCGCCCGGGACAGCCGGATCGCCTGCGCGGTGGCCTCACTGCCCGACATCGCCGAGATCATCTGCTCCGCGGACGGGATCGTCTCGGCGACCAGCCGGGCCAGTGCGATCTCGGGTTCGCTGACCCCCCAGCCGACGAGGTCGAGGCCCCCGATGGCGGTGCGCACCGCGTCGTCCACCTCGGGCGCGGCGTGGCCGAGCAGGATCGCGCCGAACGCCGCGTGGTAGTCGAGGTAGCGGCGGCCGTCGGCGTCGGTGACGTACGCGCCGGACGCCGCGGTCAGTGCGTGCGGCGCGCCGACCAGGCGGGTCGCGGAGTTGACGCCGCCGGGGATCACGGTCCGCGCGGCGGCGAGCAGTTCCGCGCCGCGGGACCTCTGCCCGGCCAGCTCGGCGGTGGTCATTCTGGAGGCCCCCCAGGTGATTGGCAAGTGGCTGGAGCTGTCCGGTCGAATAGTTCATGGAAAGGCGTTCCATGTCAACAGCCGAGTTGGCAGATCGTGGCCTGAACAGGAAACTTCAAGGTTTTATTCGTTCACCACTTGACATGCAAATGGTTGGGGGCTCAGGATCCGTCGACATGGAATACCATTCCGTGCCGGTCCGGGTACTGGTCGTCGGCACCGGTTTCATCGCCGCGCAGCACGCCGCCGCGATCCACGCCGAGCCGCGGCTGGAGCTCGCCGGCGTGGTCGACATCGACCCCGGCCGGGCCGCCGCGGCGTCCCGCGCCAACGGCGGCGTGCCGGCCTTCACCGACCTCGCCGGCGCGCTGGCCGAGACCGGCGCCGGCGGCTGCGTCGTGTGCACCCCGAACGACACGCACGCCGGCATCGCCGTCCAGGTCGCCGAGGCGGGCGCCCATCTGCTGATCGAGAAGCCGCTCGCCACCGACGTGGCCGGTGCCCGCCGCGCCGTCGAGGCGTTCGCCGCGGCCGGGCGGGTGCTGATGCCCGCGCACAGCCACCGCCACTACGACTACGCGCGAACGGTCCGGGACGTGCTGCGCTCCGGCGAGCTGGGCACGGTCGACCTCGTCCGGCTGTCCATCCTCGGCGGCTGGATCTGGCCGGACTGGCGCGGCTGGATGCTCGACCCCGCCCGGTCCGGCGGGCACGCCCTGCACAACGGCGTCCACCTGCTGGACCTCGTCACCTGGTGGACGGGCGACACCCCGGAGACCGTGTACGCGCGCGGCCGCCGCCAGACCGCCGCCGAACTCGGCATCCACGACTACCTGGAGATGACGGTCGGGTTCGCGGGCGGCGCGACCGCCGTGTGCGAGATGAGCCGCGGGCACCGTCCCGCCTCACTCGCCCGCCGCGACGTCATGGTCGCCGGCACCGGCGGGATCCTGACGCTTCCCTGGGACGCCGAGGCGGGAACCGTCACCGACGAGACGGGCACGGCGCTGCTCCCGCCCGGCGGCACCGACGGGTTCGCCGCGCAGATCGCCGCCTGGGCCGACGCCGTCACCGGAGGCCCGCCCGCCGTGACGGGCGCGGACGGGCTGCTGGCCGTGGCCATGGGCGTCGCCGCCGAACGATCGATCGCGACCGGCCTGCCCGCCCGGGTCGCCGACGTGCTGAAGGAGGCCTTTTGATGAGCGGAGCGAACCGGGGGGTGTGGGGGGCCGTGCCCCCACGAGGAGGCGCGTCATGCGCGCGCTGAGGGTGCTGCCCTGGGGGTCCGGCGGGTTCGGGACCCAGGATCACCAGCACGACATGTACCTTCCCGCGTTCCAGGAGCATGCCGGGTTCACGGTCGTGGAGAGCGGGCTTCCCGACCTCACGGACGCCGTCCGCGAGACGGGCGCCGAGGTCGTGTGCGTGTGCGCGCCGCCGGCCGAGCGTGCCGCCAGTGTCATCGAGGCCCTGCGCGCCGGCTGCCACGTCCTCGCCGACAAACCCCTCGCCCTGGACGCGGCGGGCGTCGAGGCGATCGCCGCGGCCGCGGACGAGACGGGCCTGGTCTGCATGCCCGCGCACCACCACCGGTTCGGCGCCGCCGTCCAGGCCGCCAAGGGCGCGCTCGCCTCGGGACGGATCGGGCTGCCCTGGAACGTCCAGGCCGACTTCCTCGTCGACGGCGGCGACCCGTGCCCGGACGGCGAACTCGTCAACTTCGGCCTCTACCCCGTGGACGTGGTACGGGCCCTCACCGGGCAGGCGGTCCGCCGCGTGCACGCCCTGCCGGGCCGAGACCACGGGCGGCTCACCGTCCTGCTGCTCGACCACGAGCACGGCCTGACCAGCACGATCACCGTCGGCCGCCTGCGCGGCACCGCGGACGCTCCGGGCATGGCGCTGCACCGTTACCGCATCAGCGGGTCCGGCGGAGTCATGGACGTCGACGCCGCCAGGCCCGGCGCGTCCGTCCGGACGGTGACGGGTAACCGCGCCGCCTGGCACGGCCCCGGCACCGTCGGCCGGATGCTCGGCGCCCTCCACACCGCCGTCGTCACCGGGCGTCGGCCGGAGGCCGGCCCAGCCGACGCCCTCGCCGCGCTGCGCGTCACCGGCGCCGCGGCCCGTTCCCTCGCCCTCGGCACGCCCGTGCCGATCGACTCCCCGGAGGTCTGACCCATGAAGCTCGCGACGTACCGCCTGCCGGACGGCGGCGGAGTCCGCCACGGCGAGATCGTCGACGGCGGCCGCGTCACCGACTTCGGCCCCGGCGACCTCCTGCCCGTGGTCGCCTCGCTCGCGGCCGGCGCGCCCGGCCCCTCCGGCCCGGTGCCGTCCGGCGGAGCGGCCCACGCCCTGGACGAGGTGACCCTGCTCGCGCCGCTGCTCCGTCCGGGCAAGGTCCTCGCGGTCGCCGCGAACTACCAGGAGCACGTGACCGAGACCGGCGGGGAGCGGATCGACAAGACGCGGATCTCGCCGCGGCTGTTCATCAAGCCCGCCACCTCCGTCAGCGGCCCCGGCGAGGAGATCGCGCTGCCGTCCGTGAGCCCCGCCATCGACTGGGAGGCCGAACTGGTCGCGGTGATCGGACGCGGCGGCAAGGACATCCCGGTCGAGGACGCCCTGGACCACGTCGGCGGCTACACGATCGGCAACGACGTGTCCGCCCGGAAGATGGACTACGGCCACGAACGCGACACCGAGGACCCCGCGGTCGCGTTCTTCGACTGGCTGAACGGCAAGTGGCTCGACGGGTTCGCCGCGCTCGGCCCCTGCCTCGTCACCGCCGACGAGGTGCCCGACCCGCAGAGGCTCGAGGTGATCCTCGAGGTCAACGGGCGGGTCCGGCAGCACGGCGACACCGGTCAGATGATCTTCAACGTCGCGGAGCTGGTGGCGTTCGCGTCCCGGCTGATGACGCTGGAGCCCGGCGACGTGCTGTACACCGGCACGCCGTCCGGGGTGGGGATGGCATCGGGGGAGTTCCTGTCCGCAGGCGACGAGATGACGGTCCGCGTGACCGGGCTCGGAAGCCTGGTGAACCGCGTCCGCTGAGCGGACCCAATGAATACTTTTCATCCTCGGTAGCCGCCACAGGCCATGTCCTCGTGGAAAGGCCGGATGAAAAACATTCAGTGGCCGGGCGGATTCCCGGCCACCGCCGAGAAGAGGGCAAGTCAAATGATCATTCGTTCCGGCGGAACGAGGGCCGGCAGATCGAGGACGGGCAGAGCCGGACGGTGCGCCGCGGCGGTACTGGGCGGCGTGCTCGCGGCCGGTGTGATCGCCGCCTGCAGTTCCGACCCGACGCAGAAGTCCTCCGGCGGGGACGCGGGCGTGCTGAACATGTACCTGTACCAGAAGCCGAAGACGTTCAGCCCGCTCGCACCGAACAACGGGCCCGACCAGCTCGTCATGTCGTTCATCTTCGACTCGCTGTACGGCTCGGACGCGTCCTACGCGCTGAAGCCGCACCTGGCCGCCGCCGCGCCCGAGATATCGGACGACGCCAAGACGATCACCATCGAGCTGAAGCCGGGCCTGAAGTGGAGCGACGGGAAGCCGCTCACCTCCAAGGACGTGGTGTTCACCTACAACGCCCTCGCCGACCCGGAGACGGGCAGCGCGCAGGCGGGCAAGTTCGCCGCGGTGACCGGCGCGAAGGATCTCGCGGACGGCGAGGCCGACTCCCTCAAGGGCGTGACCGCGCCCGACGCCACCACCGTCGAGATCACCACGACGCGGCCGGCGGCGGGACTGCCCGGGCTGATCGGCAACACGCCGATCCTGCCCGAGCACGTCCTCGG
The DNA here is from genome assembly GCF_052245875.1 of Actinomadura sp. 3N407. NCBI lineage: Bacteria > Bacillati > Actinomycetota > Actinomycetes > Streptosporangiales > Thermomonosporaceae > Actinomadura > Actinomadura sp. 3N407. Next base: position 57,566 of record NZ_JBQQBP010000008.1, on the reverse strand, counting down.
TGAGGTCCCGGCGGAGGGGCTCGGCGACAACGGCTTCTTCACCAAGCCGACCGTGGGCTCCGGAGCGTTCACGTTCGTCGACTACAAGACCGACCAGTACGTGGAGCTGAAGGCCAACCCCGACTTCCGGGAGCCGGTCTCGATCAAGAAGGTGTACCTGAAGCCGGTCACCTCCGACGTGGCGACCGCCCAGCTCCGCACCGGCGAGATGGACCTCACCCAGGTCTCGCCGACCGACCTGCCGACCGTGAAGAAGATGGACGGCGTCAAGGTCGTGTCCGCCAACAGCCCCGGCTTCACCCGGATCGCCGTCAACCAGTCCCAGGACCGGTTCAAGGACGCGCGGGTCCGGCAGGCGTTCCTCACCGCGATCGACCGCAAGGGACTGGTCGGCAAGGTGCTCGGCGGTGCCGGGACGGTCGTCAACTCCAGCTTCCACGGCGACATCGCCTCGTCCGCCGCCAACGACTACGCCTACGACCCGGCGAAGGCCAAGAGCCTTCTCGCGGAGGCGGGCTGGGACGGCTCCAAGCCCGTCACGCTGTCGTGGATCCCCGGGCAGCGCGACCGCGACACCGCGGTGACGGTGATCCAGAGCCAGCTCAAGGCCGTCGGCGTGGACGTGAAGCTGAAGCAGGTGCAGGCGGACGAGCTGCTGTCGTCCTACGAGGAGAAGTCGTACGACATGGCGCTGTTCGGCGGCGGCAACTACGCGACCGAGCCGTCGACCGTCGCGACCATCGACGCCTGCGACCAGGGCTACCCGGCGGGCGGCAACGTCGCCCACTTCTGCGACCCGGAACTGGACGAGCTGCTGTCCAAGGCCGGCTCGGTCGCCGACCCGGTGGAACGCAGGGGCCTGTTCCAGCAGGCCGCCGAGGTCGAGAACGTGCAGGTGCCCTACCTGTGGCTCTACAACCCGGACACGGTCTGGGCCTACCGGACGCGCCTGTCCGGCTTCGAGCCGTCCGGCCTCCCGACGAACGAGGTCGGGACCTGGGACTTCGCGAACTGGAAGCTGAGCTGACCGGTGCCGGGCCGGGGCCGCACGCCCCGGCCCGGCCGGTACCGACGAGAGGAGGTGAGGCGTGGCGGCCTACGTCATCCGGCGCCTGCTGGTGAACGCGTTCGTGTTCGTGCTGATCAGCATCGGGATCTTCGTGCTGGTGCGGGTCGCGCCCGGCGACCCGGTCCGCATGATGGTCGACCCGGAGCAGATGCGCGGCGGCGGCGCCGCGTTCATCGAGGCCAAGCGGCACGAGCTGGGCCTGGACCGGTCCGTCGTCGTCCAGTACGGCCATTGGCTGTCGGGCGCGCTGCACGGCGACTTCGGATACTCCTACGTCGGGCACCGTCCCGTCTCGGCGGTCCTCGGTGAGCGGGTCGGGCCGACGCTGCAGCTCATGGGCGCCGCACTGGTGGTGGCCCTGGTGGTGTCGATCGCGCTCGGCGTGGCCGCCGCGGTGCGCCGCAACACCGCGGTCGACTACGGCGCGACCGTCCTCGGCCTGGCCGCGGTGTCGGTGCCGCCGTTCTTCCTCGGCATCGTCGGGATCTACCTGTTCTCGCTGAAGTGGGGCGTGCTGCCGTCCGCCGGCATGACGACGCCGGGCGACGGCGGGCCCGTCGACCAGCTCCGGCATCTGATCCTGCCGGGGCTGATCCTGGCGTTCGTGACCGCGGGGCCGTTCACTCGTTACGTGCGCGGCGGCCTGGTGGACGAGCTGGGCGCCGACTATGTCCGGACGGCCGAGGCGAAGGGCGCGTCCCGGGCCCGCGTCGTCATGCGGCACGCGCTGCACAACTCGCTGATCCCGCTGATCACGGTGGTGATGTACCAGATCCCGCAGATGCTGGCGGGCGCGGTGGTGATCGAGCAGGTCTTCGCCTGGCCCGGCATGGGGCAGCTCGCGGTCAGCTCGATCGGCCAGCACGACTACCCGGTCATCGTCGGGTTCGCGCTGTACGTGGCGGTCCTCGTGCTGCTCTGCAACCTGATCGCGGACGTCCTGTACGCCGTCGTCGACCCGAGAGTGAGCCTGCGATGACCGCGACGCCCGCCGGCGCGCCGGCAGGGAAGGTGGGAAAGAAGCCGTCCATGGAGAAGGGGCCGGGGCCGGGCGGTGCCGGCCGAGGCGCGTCCGCGTCGCCCCGGGCGCGGGCGGTGCGGCGGTTCCGGCGCAACCGGCTCGCCGTCGCCGGGAGCGCCGTGCTCGGCGCCGTGGTGCTGGTGCCGCTGCTGGCACCGCTGATCGCCGGGCATCCGAACGCGGTGGACCTGGACGCGGTACGGCAGGGCCCGTCAGGCGCGCACTGGTTCGGCACCGACACTTCGGGCCGCGACGTGTTCGCCCGCACCCTGCACGCGGGACGGGTGTCGCTGCTGGTGGGGCTGGCCGCCGCGCTCGGCGCCGTCGTGGTCGGCACGCTGTTCGGCTCGGTCTCCGGCCTGTTCGGCGGCGTGATCGACAACGTGATCATGCGGATCGCCGACATCGTGATGTCGTTCCCCACCGTCGTGGTGATCCTGGTGCTCGCCGGGATCGTCGGGCCGAGCGTGACGGTGCTGATCGTCGCCATCGGGTTGACGCAGTGGCCGGTCGCCGGCCGGGTGGTGCGCGGCGTGACCATGTCGCTGCGCGACCGCGAGTACATCCAGGCCGCCGAGGCGTCCGGCGCGAACGCGTGGTGGCTGATCCGCAAGCACATCGTCCCCGCGGCGCTGGCGCCGGTCACGGTGACCGGCACCCTCGCCGTCGCACAGGCGATCATGCTGGAGACGACCGCGTCCTTCCTGGGGCTCGGCGTCCGGCCTCCGCAGGCGAGCTGGGGGAACATGCTGAACGACGCGCAGAACCTGACGCTGATCCAGACGATGCCGTGGCTGTGGATACCGCCGGGCGTCGCGATCGCGGTGACGGTCCTCGCCGTCAACTTCGTGGGGGACGGCCTCCGCGACGCGGTCACGCCGGGAGGACGCACATGACCGCCCCCGCGAAGAGAGAACCCGTGACCGGCCCGCTGCTGGAGATCGAGGACCTGGTCGTCGAGTTCGCGGGCGACGAGGAGACCGTCCGGGCCGTGGACGGCGCCGGGTACACCGTCGCGCCCGGCGAGACGCTCGGTGTGGTCGGCGAGTCGGGTTCGGGCAAGAGCGTCACCGCGATGTCCGCGCTCGGGCTGATCAGGCCGCCGGGACGGGTCGTCTCGGGACGGGTCGTGTTCGACGGATCCGACCTGCGCGCGATGGCGCCGCGCGAGCTGCGGAGGCTGCGCGGCGGCCGGATCGCGATGATCTTCCAGGATCCGACGACCGCGCTGAACCCGGTCATGTCGATCGGTGCGCAGATCGGCGAGGCGCTGCGGCTGCACCGGCGCGGCATGTCGCGGGCGAAGGCCCGGGCGCGGGCCGCCGAGCTGCTGACCCTCGTCGGGGTGCCGGGGGCGGAGCGGCGGCTGAAGCAGTACCCGCACGAGTTCTCCGGCGGGATGCGGCAGCGCGCGATGATCGCGATGGCCATCGCCAACGACCCCGACCTGCTGATCGCGGACGAGCCGACGACCGCGCTGGACGTGACCGTCCAGGCCCAGGTGCTGGACCTGATCCGGCTGACCCGGCGGGAGACCGGCGCCGCGACCGTGCTGATCACCCATGATCTCGGCGTGGTCGCCGAGCTGGCCGACCGGGTCGTGGTGATGTACGCCGGGCGGGTCGTCGAGCACGGCGCCGTCGCGGCGATCTTCGACTCGCCCCGGCACCCCTATACGCGGGGGCTGCTGGAGAGCCTGCCCGCGCTGGACGGCGAGGCCGGCGACCTCACCCCGATCCCGGGGTCCCCGCCGGCGCCGGGGGAGATCGCGGAGGGCTGCGCGTTCGCGCCGCGCTGCCCGATGGCGCGGGACCGGTGCCGGGTGGAGCGTCCGGAGCTGGTGCAGCTCGGCGCAGTTGCCGGGGGGCGTGGGGGGTCGTCCCCCCACCTGGAAACAGGCGCGGGACGCGGGAGCGCCTGCCATTTCCATCACGAGCTGGCGGGGGAGGAGACCGATGCCCGAGCTTGAGAAGGCGGTGCCCGCGGCGCCGGACGAGGTCCTCGGCGTCACCGGCCTCACCAAGCACTTCCCGGTGCGGTCGGGACCGCTGCGCCTGCGGACCGGCAGCGTCCACGCCGTCGACGGCGTCGACTTCTCGCTGCGGGCCGGGCGAACGCTCGGCCTGGTCGGCGAGTCCGGCTGCGGCAAGACGACCACGGGACGGATGGTGGTGCGGCTGCTGGAGCCCACCGCCGGGCGGATCGCCGTGGCCGGCCGGGACGTCACCCGCGCACGCGGCGCCGAACTCCGCGCCCTCCGGCAGGACCTGCAGCTGGTTTTCCAGGATCCGTACGCGTCGCTGTCGCCGCGGATGACCGTCCACGACATCATCGCCGAGCCGCTGCGCGTCCAGGGCCGCTACGACGACGGGGGCCCGGAACGGGTCGCCGAGCTGCTCGACATGGTCAGGCTCGCGCCCTCGCACGCCCGCCGGTACGCGCACGAGTTCTCCGGCGGGCAGCGGCAGCGCATCGGGATCGCCCGCGCGCTCGCCCTCGGCCCGAAGGTCCTGGTGCTGGACGAGCCGGTCAGCGCGCTGGACGTGTCGATCCAGGCGCAGGTCGTCAACACGCTGCGGGAGCTGCAGCGCGAGCTGGGCGTGGCGTACCTGTTCATCTCGCACGACCTGTCGGTGGTGCGGCACGTCTCGCACGAAGTCGCCGTGATGTACCTCGGGACGATCGTGGAGCGCGGCACCCGGGACGAGATCTTCCGGAGCCCGGCCCACCCGTACACGCAGGCGCTCCTGTCGGCCGTGCCGCGCCCGCGGCCGGGCACCCGCGACGGCCCGGAGCGGATCATGCTGACCGGCGACGTGCCGAGCCCGATCGACCCGCCGTCCGGCTGCCGGTTCCGCACCCGCTGCTGGAAGGCGCGCGACATCTGCGCGACGCAGACGCCGCCGCTCGTCGAGCGCGACGGTGTCGGCCATCCGGCCGCCTGCCATTTCGCCGAACCCGCCGATGTGCTCGCCGCCACCTGACCCGAGGGAGACACCTTGCACGACGCCGACCAGCGACTCGCCGCCGCCCCCGCGGAACCCGGGCCCGCGGGGGAGCGCCCGTCCGTCGCCGCCGCGCGCCGTTCCGGCGGCGCCCTGATCGCCTCCGGCCAGGTCGCCGCCCGCGGCGGCGAGCTCCTCGCCGAGGGCCGCGTCGGGGTGGACGTCTCGCTCGACGTGGCCCGCTCCTGCGCGCGGCAGTGCGCCCGCAACGTCCTCACCGCCGTCCGGGACGAGCTGTCCGGCGACGGCGGGCTCGGCGCCGTCGAGCACGTCGAGGCGGTGTCGGTGTGGGTGGCGTCCGCGCCGGGGTTCACCGACCAGCATCTGGTCGCCGACGCCGCGACGGCCCTGTTCACCGAGGTGTTCGGCGACGACGCCGGGCGCCACGCGCGGGTCGCGCTGGGCGTCGCCGCCCTGCCGACCGGCAGCCCGGTCGAGGTGCAGGCCACCTTCCGGCTGCGCCCCGAGGCGGCGCCGTGACCGATCTGCTCATCACCGGCGGGACGCTCGCCGACGGCACCGGGGCGGCGCCGCGCCGCGCCGACGTCGCCGTCGAGGGCGGGCGGGTCACGGAGGTCGGCGACCTGGCCGGGCGGCCCGCGGCGCGGACGATGGACGCGTCCGGCCATGTCGTGGCGCCGGGGTTCGTGGACGTCCACACCCATTCCGACCTGACGCTCCTTTCGGGCCCCGAAGCGCACAGCGCCGTCCGGCAGGGGATCACGACCGTCGTGGTCGGCAACTGCGGCCTCGGCGTGACGCCCGTCCCGGCCGATCCCCGGAACCACCTTGAAGCCCTCCGCGCCGCCGCCGGGTACCTGGACCTGGACCCGGCCGTCCGCTGGGACTGGACGGACCTGCCCGGCTACCTCGCCGCGCTCGACGCCGCGCGTCCCGCGGTGAACGTGGCCGCGCTCGTCGCGCACACGCCGCTGCGCGCGGCGGCCGTCGGGTTCGGCGACCGGCCGGCCGACGCCGCGGCGCTCGACCGGATGCGGGGGCTGCTCGGCGACGCGCTCGCGGCGGGCGCCGCCGGCGTCTCCACGGGCCTGGTCTACGCGCCGGTCTGCTACGCCCGCGAGGACGAACTGGAGGCGCTCGGCAGCACCGCCGCCGCGTACGGGCGGCTGTTCGCCTGGCACGTCCGCGACTACGCCGACGGGCTGCTCGACTCCGTCCGGCAGGCGCTGCGGGTCGCGGCGGCGACCGGCTGCCGCACCCAGATCTCGCACCTGGTCGCGGTCGGGCGGCGCAACCACGGCTCGGTCGCGCGGGCGCTGGAGCTGATCGACGCCGCGCGGGCCGCCGGGCTCGACGTCGCCTTCGACGTCTACCCGTACCTGGCCGGGAACGCGCCGCTGTCGCAGCTCCTGCCCGCGTGGGCGCAGGAGGGCGGTGAGGGGCCGATGCGGGCCCGGCTCACCGAGGGCGCCGTCCGCGCCCGCGTCCGGGACGAGTGGCGCGACCTGCCGAACTCGTGGGACGAGATCGCCGTCGCCGGACGGGCCGTCACCGACCTCGCCGCCGATTCCGGAACCGACCCGCCGGACATCGCGCTCGACCTCGTCGCCGAGCACGGCAACGGCGTCCAGATGGTGGCGGGCGGGCGCAGCGAACGCGACCTGGCCGACGCGCTCACGCATCCCGCCGCAGTGATCGGCTCGGACGGCCAGGCCCTCGACCCCGGCGGGCCCACCGGGCAGGGCATGCCGCATCCCCGCTCCTACGGCTGCTACCCGCGGCTGTTCGCCGAGTACGTCCGGTCCGTTCCGGGGGGTGCGCGAGGCAAAGGGACCGTGCCGGGCCGGCTGGGGCTCGCCGAGGCCGTCCGCAAGTGCACGTCCGCCGCCGCCGAGCGGGCCGGGCTCGCGGGACGCGGAGTGCTCCGCGCGGGGGCGGCCGCGGACATCGTGGTTTTCGACCCCGCGCGCATCATCGATCGGGCTACGTTCGCAGCACCCCAGCGGTATCCGGACGGGATCCGCGCGGTCATCGTCGGCGGCCGGGCCGTGGTCGAGGAGGGCGTGCACCTCGGCGCGCACGGCGGCGCCCGGCACGGCGAGATCCTGCGCATCCCCTGAATCGCGCATCCCCCGAACAGAGACGAGGCACCCATGGAGAGAGCCAGAGGGACAGGAGCCGCCGCCGCGCGGCCCGCGGCCCGTCGCGGCAACGTGGACGACGACCGCCCGGCGGCGGCCAACTACCACGCCAACGCGCTGGCCCGGGGCCTGGCGCTGCTGGAACGTCTCGCCGCGCAGGGCGGCACGCTCACCCTGAACGACTTCTCGACCGGTACCGGCCTGCCGAAGAGCACGCTCGTGCGGCTCCTCGGCGTGCTGGAGGAGATGGGCTATGTGGTCCGCGCCGACGAGCGGCCCGCCTACCGGCTCGGCCACAAGACCCTGACGCTGTCCACCGCCTATCTGACCGGGCTGGACCTGTCGCAGGTGGCGGGCGGGCACCTCGCGAAGGTCGCGGGCGCCACCGGCCAGACCGCCAACCTCGGTGTGCTGGACGGGCGGGAGGTGCTGCACGTGTGCGTCCGCGAACCCGACCGGCCGATCCGCTTCCACACCACGCCCGGCACCCGCGACGCCGCGTACTGCACCGGGCTCGGCAAGATGCTGCTCGCCCGGCTCGACCCGCCGGAGCTCGCCGTGCATGTGCCGCCCGAACCGTTCCCCGCCCGCACCGAGCACACCTTCACGACGGCCCGTGCCCTGACCGCAGAGCTGCGGGCCACGGCCGAACGCGGCCACGCCCTGGACGACAACGAGGGCAGCGTCGGCCTGCGCTGCGTCGCCGTGCCCGTGGAGGTGGACGGCGGCTGCGTCGCCGCCGTCAGCGTGTCCGGGCCGTCCGCCGAGTTCGACGACGACCGCCGAGACCGCTATCTGGACCGGCTGCGCGCCGCCGCCGCGGACCTCGCGGCCGACGCCGACGTCGTCGCCGCCCTGGAGTTCCTGCACTCGTCCCTGCGCTCCGGCGCGCCCCGCACCCGGGAGGATGGTTGATCGACTTCCACACCCACTGCCAGCGGCCCGAACACTGGGGCCACGAGTGGGACGACCACTGGAAGCCCGTCTACGGGCGGGGAGCCCACGAGTTCACCCCGGCCGACTACGACCGCGCCATGGCGGACGTGACCGCCGCGTGCGTGTTCGGCATCCGCGCCACCGCGGCCGGGATCCTCACCCCGAACGAGTACACCGAGGAGTTCTGCGCGGAGACCGCCACCGAGACGATCGGGTTCATGGCGCTCGATCCCACCGATCCCGACGTGCTCGACCAGCTCGCGGACGGCGTCGTGCGCGGCCTGCGCGGCATCAAGTTGTACCCGGTGCTGGCGCTGTTCGACCCGCGCGACACCGCCTACGACCCGTTCTACCGGGCCGCGGCGGACGCGGGGCTGGCCGTCCTGTGGCACATGGGCGCCACCCCCAGCCCGGCCGGTGACCTGTCGGTCAGCAACCCCCTGGTCGTGGACGACGTCGCGCGCCGCCATCCCGGCCTCGTCCAGATCATCGCGCACCTCGGGCATCCGTGGCAGCGCGAGACGATCGTGACCCTGCGCAAGAACCGCCGTGTGCACTCCGACGTTTCGGCGTGCTGGGCCCGTCCGATGGACGGCTACCTCGCGCTGGCCCGCGCCCAGGAGTGGGACGTGGTCGACAAGCTCGTCTTCGGCTCCGACTTCCCGCTCTGGACGCCCGCCGAGGCCGTCGCCGGGCTGCGCGAGATGGCCGGGCGGCGCCCGGCCGGCTTCCCCGAGATCAGGAAGGAGACCGTCGAGTGGCTGCTGGACGGAGACCCGCGGCCATCGATGGGGCTCTCATGACCGCGGACCTCCCGCTGTCCCTGGACGCGCTGCCGACGCCCGCGCTGCTCGTCGACCGGGCCCGCATGGAGGCGAACCTGGCCGCCATGGCCGGCTCGATCGGCGCCGCCGGGGTCGCGCTGCGCCCCCACTTCAAGACCTCCAAGTGCCTCGCGGTCGCGCGCCGGCAGCTCGCCCACGGCGCGACCGGGTTCACCTGCGCCACGCCCGCGGAGGTCGCGCTGTTCCAGGACGCGGGCATCGGGGACGTGCTGTGGGCGCACCAGCCGGTCGGCCCCGCCAAGGTCGCGTTCGCCGTCCAGGCCGCGGCCCGCGGCGGACTGACCGTCGCGCTCGACTCGCCGGAGGCGGCGGAACCGCTGGCGGAGGCGGCCGCCGGCGCCGGCGTCACCGTCCCCTTCGTTCTGGAGGTCGACACGGGCCTGCACCGTGCGGGCGTCGATCCCGACCGGGCCGTCGGCGCCGCCGCCGCGCTCACCGCGCTGCCCGCTCTGGAGATGCGAGGCGTCCTCACTCACGAGGGGCACCTCGCCGCGCACGGCCCCGACCGCGCCGGGCTGGAGGCGGCGGGAGAGCTCGCCGGACGGACGCTGGTGCAGATCGCCAAGGCCCTGCGCGCCGAGGGGCACGAGTGCCCGCTGGTGTCGGTCGGCTCGACGCCCGGCGCCACCTCCGCGCCGTTCGCCGAAGGGGTCACCGAAGCCCGTCCAGGCACCTACGTCTACTTCGACGCCAACCAGGTCGGCCTGGGCAGCGCCCGGATCGAGCAATGCGCGCAGACCGTCCTGACCCGCGTCACCAGTGCTCAGCGTCCCGGCACCGTCATCGTCGACGCGGGCATCAAGGCGATGAGCTCCGACTCCGTCGCGGCCGCCGGAACCCTGGGGATCGTCTGCGACGCGGCGGGCGCCCCACTGGACGGACTGGCCTTCACAGGCGGCAACGAGGAGCACGGTTACCTCACAGGCCCCGGCACTTCGGGCCTGCGTGTGGGCGACCTGCTGCGGATCGTCCCCAACCACGCCTGCGGCACGACCAACATGTGGAGCGCCCTGCATCTCGTGGACGGCGGCCAGGCCGTGGAACGCCATTCGATCGAGGCGCGCCATTAGGCGCCATTCGCGCATCATCGGCGAGGTCCGCCCAATTCGGCATGCCGTGATGCGGCCCTTCTCGCCCGAAATTCGAGCATTGACATGGAATGGTATTCCGTGTTGGATCCGGAAACTATGCGACTCCACCGAACGATCTCCATCGCCCTGAGCGCGCTGCTCACGCTGGGGTTCTTGAGCGCCGTGGCGCACGCGAGCCCGTCCACCCCATCGGCTCCGGACCGGCCCGACGTGATCGTCGCCCAGGCGGCCCAGGGCAAGAAGCTGCATTTCCCGAACATGGAACGGCTGAACGACGGGTCCCTCGCCGCGGTGGCGCGCGAGGGCGCCGGCCACACGGGCCAGGACGGCCGGCTGCTCATGCTGACCGGCGATGACGGGGGCCGGACGTGGTCGTCGCCCGAGGTCGTCCACGACTCCCCCTACGACGACCGCGACCCGATGATCACCCAGCTCGGATCCGGCCGGCTCCTGCTGAGCTGGTTCCAGATCGACTACTCGGTCTCGCCTCCGGAGCCGATGGGCGTGTTCGTCCGGCACAGCGACGACGGCGGCGCCACCTGGTCCGAGCCGGTCACGGTGCGGACCTCGATGAGCGGCGAGTCCGACATCGTCGACACCTACGAGCTGGGCTGGGCGGCCGCCCACGGTCAGATCAAGGAACTGCCCTCCGGTGAGCTGATCATTCCGCTCTACGGCACCGTCCCCGACGACCGCCGGCAGCGCGCCACCGTCGTGCGCAGCCTGGACGGCGGCGAGTCCTGGAACGCGGACGCCGAGTCGCTGATCGCGTCCGCGCAGAACACCCACTACCAGGAGCCCGTGCTCACCGTCCTGCCCGACGGGACGATCCACGCCCTGCTGCGCATCGGCACGGCGGCCTCCACGATGGGCGCGGCCCGCTCCCAGGAATCCTGGTCACGCGACGGCGGCCGCACCTGGACGCCCCCGGCCGAGATCGACCTGGTGACCTCCTCGGCCCACACCGAGGTCCTGGAGAACGGTGACGTCTTCCTCGCCTACGGCGACCTCTCCGGCCGCTTCACCAGCCGCCGCGCCACCGTCGGGGCCGTCCTGCGGAACCCCGGCCGGCCGTGGAACGCGGCGCCGCGCGAGCTGGTGTACGACTCGGGAACCGGTGACCAGGCCAACCCCGCCGTCGCCGAGGTCCGTCCCGGCCGGGTCCTCGTGCTCGGCTTCGACTCGACCCGGGGACGGCTGGTCGGCGACTTCGTCGACGTGGCCGGCATCCGGGCCGAGCCCGCCGACCCGAGCCGCATGGACCTGGCCGCGCTGCACGCCGCGGGCCGCCTCGCCATCGACACCGACCTCGTGTACACGGCTCCCGGCCGTCCGAACGTGGGACGCACGGGCCCGATCGACGGCGTGGTCGGCTACTACGACGCCGCCTGGAAGCCCGGGGAGGCGCCCGCCCGCTACACCGTCACCTTCGATCGGCCGACCCGCGCGATGGAGGTCGGCGTCGCCCTCAAGCCCGGCCACGCCGAAGCGGCGACGGTCAAGGTGCGCACCGCGGCCGGCGCGTGGCGGGACGTCGGCGACCTCGACCACCGCGTCCGCTGGGGCGACGACCTCACGTGGTTCCGGGTGGGCCCCGGCACCCCGATCGACGGGATCCAGGTCGAGATCACCCGGTCCGGCGGCTGGGCCGTGCTGGCCGAACTGGGCGTCCGCGCCCCCGCCGGAGGCTGACCCCGAACCCTCGATCCCGCGCTGACACCTGGGGTGGGTGGGGCCGTTCCGGCCTCACGCACCCCTTGAGCGGGAGGCCGGGTTCACTGCCCGCCGGGCACCGTGTCCTCGAAGCCGGTGCCGGCCGCGCGGTAGGCGTTGACCTTGGCCGTCACCTGCGCGGGCGTGAGTACCTGATCCTTCACGTGGAGGACGTAGTCGATCTTCTCGTCGTAGGAACGGGGGGTCGTCGACGGCTGACCGTTGAGGTCGATGAGCCACTGGTTGAAGTTGATCGACATCGGACGCTCGGGGAGGTAGCGGGCGTCGTGCGTGCCGAACAGCTGCCCGTCGACGTGGTACGTGATGCTGCCGCCGTCGATGGTGAGGACGAGATCGTGCCAGCCGGCGTAGCTCGTGCGCGTCTGCGAGTGCTGGTTGACGGCCTCCCAGGGGTCCGGACGGTAGGTCTCCCACGAGGTGGCATAGAGGATGTTGGAGGGCTCGCCCCAGCCACCGTTCGGGAGGTACTCGAAGTCGTATTCGGAGTAGTCGTCGGCCATGGGTGCCGTGAGGTCGTTGATGGTGAAGAAGGTCTGGACGATGTGGTCGCCGTCAGGACCCGAGGTCGGCGCGTCGGAGAACTTCACCCGGGAGGCGTAGGTGCCGTTCTTGAACTTCATCGCCTTGGTGAGGATCTCGGTGTGCACGGTGGTTCCGCCGGTGCCCGCCGTGGAGGTCTCCAGATTCATGATCGAGTTGGTCCCCTCCATGGCGAAGGTGACGTTCTCCGGAGCCCAGGTGGCGCCCGGCACACCCGGTCCGCCGGAGTTGCCGCGGACGCTCCAGCCGTGGGCGCCGATCGCCGGGTCGGTGTGCGAGGTGTAGTCGAAGTCGTCGAAGAGCGCGGGGCCGCCGGTGGGCGGGTCGGTGGGCGGGTCGGTCGGGGGGTCCGTCGGCGGGTTGCCGGCCGGGGCGGTGCCCCAGACCGTGGCGGTGCCGACGTGCGCGGTGACCTTGTCCCAGGCGCCGTAGGCGGTTCTGGATCCGTCGAAGGAGTAGTCGTCGGACTGGGTGAGGCTCTGCCAGTCGGCGCGGTAGAACCGCAACTGCATGTCACCGGTGTCCGTGCCCGGGGCGAGGGAGCCGGCCCCGGAGGTGAAGGCGACCTCCAGGTAGCGGTCGGCGGTTTCGGTGGGGTTGGCCAGGCTGCCGAAGGTGCCGGTGATGTTGCTGCACCCCTTCCTGGCCCATGAGCAGGCGAACCGGTACTGGATGCCGGCGGCGTCGGCCTTGAAGTAGTAGCGGATCTTGACCTGGCTGAGGGAGAGCGGGGTGGACGCGGTGTTGACCACCTTGAACCACGGCTCCGACTGGTGGGCGGTGGCTCCGCCGGCGCTGGTGCGGTACTGGACCTGCACCGCCTCGGCGGCCGCGCTGGCGGGAAGCGCGGTGAGCGCGGCGGTGCCGAGGCCGCCGGCGGTCAGGGTCAGTGCGATGGCCGTGCATATTCGGGTGGCCGTGCCAGGACGCGGGATGGACATTGTCCGATTCCTCTCGGTGGGGGTGGGTTTCGAATGGGGGTGATGAGAGGTGCTGGCGGTGGCTGGTCAGGATCCGATCTTCTGAGCGGGAACCTCCTTCCGCGGGGGGCGGCGGGTGACGCCCAGCGCGTCCAGCCGGGCCTGGTGGACGCGCATGCGAGCCTGGAAGCCCGGCCAGGTACGCCTGCTGGTCCAGGTCGCCTCGGCCATGGCGGCGAGCCGGGGATAGGCCATGTACTCGATGTGACCGGCGGTCGGGGCGTACTCGGTCCAGAGCTGCGCCTGTGCGCCCAGTACGCGGGCGGCGGCTTCCGGTTCCCAGTGATCGGGGGCCGGCTCGGTGTGGTAGACGGTCTTGAGATCGACGACGAGTCCCGGCTGGCCGGCGGGCTCGTGCGGGCTGCTGGACTGGGGATAGTCGAGGTAGGTCGAGATGTGGGGCGCCATGACGATCCGCTGGCCCCGGCGGGCGGCGGCCAGGCCGTGCTCGTCGTCGCGCCAGGTGGCGGCCGTGAACGCCGGCGGCAGATCCAGCCCGTTCTCGGTCCAGCCGAGGGGAGTCCGGCCGCGGGCGACGATGTGGTCGGCCATCGTTCCCATGAACCATCCGTGCAGCGCCCCCGGCCCGGGCAGACCGAGCGAGGCCGCGCGCCGCAATGCCCGTGAACTCGTCTCCCATTCGGTGGTGGGGCACTCCTCGCCGCCGATGTGCAGATGGCGGGACGGGAAGACGTCCATGACCTCGTCCAGGACCGTGCGGCAGAAATCCAGAACCTCGTCGTGGACGCCGAGGATCGTGTCGCACACGCCCCACCGGGTCCAGGTCTCCAGCCGCCGGCCCGGATCGTTGCCCAGCTCCGGGTAGGCGGCGAGCGCCGCTCGGACATGGCCGGGCATCTCGATCTCCGGAACCACGTCCACACCGCGGGCCTGTGCGTAGGCGACGAGGTCGGCCAGTTCCGCGCGGGTGTAGCAGCCGCCGTGCGGGATCCCGTCCCCGGTGGTCTCCTTGCGCCGGCCGCCGACCTCGGTCAGCTTCGGATAGGCGGCCACCGGCATGCGCCAGCCCTGGTCGTCGGTCAGGTGAAGGTGAAAGACATTGAGCTTGTGGAAGGCCAGCAGGTCGACGAAACGCTTGAGGAAGGAGACGGGCTGGTAATGGCGGGCGACGTCGAGCATCGCGCCTCGCCAGGCGAAACGGGGACTGTCGGTGATCTGCGCACAGGGCAGTTCCCACGCGCCGGATCCGGCCGGCGCGCGAGAGAGTGCATGGGGCGGCAGCAGCTGGCGAAGGGTCTGGACGCCGCGTTGCAGGCCGGCCGGCCGGTGGGCGCGCAGCACGATGGTGTCGGCCCCGATGCTCAGGTCGTAGCCCTCGCCACCGAGCGCGGGCAGCTCATCGTCCAGGCTCAGCACGATGTTCCCGTCGGCCGCCGCCGCCAACGGCCGGCCGAGGGCGGGGGTGAGCATTTCACGGAGGAGGTCGGCGGCAGGCCGTGTGCCAGGGAGCACCCGGACGGCGGTTTCTGGGCCGAGTGAGAAGGAGCCGGGTCTGGCGTCCACCTGGCCGGGGAGAGGTACGAGGTTGAAATGGGTGCTCGATGTGGGCATGCGGCAGCCTTCGGTCGTACGGTCGTGTGATGTGAGCTGAGAAAGCGGGGGGCTATCCCTTGACTGCGCCGCTGGTCATTCCGGCGGCCACCCGGCCCTGCAGGATCAGGAAGAGGATGAGGACCGGCAGGGCGAAGAGCGTGGAGGCGGCCATGGTGGCGCCCCAGTCCGTGCCGAAGATGTTGGAGAACGAGGACAGCCAGACCGGAAGTGTGCGGTCGTCCTGGTTCTTGATGATGAGCATGTTGGCGAAGGCGAACTCGTTCCACGCGGTGATGAAGCCGAACAACGATGTCGCCAGGAGGCCGGGCGCGAGCAGCGGGAGCGTCACCTTGCGGAAGGCCATGGTCCGTGTGCAGCCGTCGACCTGTGCCGCCTCTTCCAGGTCTACCGGGATCGCGGTGAGGAAAGAGCGCAGCGTCACGATGGTGAACGGCAGCGTGAGCATGAAGTAGATCAGGGTGAGCGTCGCCAGGCGGTCCAGCATGTTCGTGTCGCGGGCGATGATGTACATGGGGATCAGCAGCGCCTCCCACGGTGCGACCTGGGCGATGAAGATCATCAGGATGAAGCCCCGCCGTCCCTTCCATCTCAGCCGCGCCACGGAGAACGCCGAGCCGAGCGCCACCACCAGCGTCAGCAGGACGCAGCCGATGGTCACGATCAGGCTGTTGCGCCAGAAGAACCAGAAGCCGTCCGCGTTCACCGCGGTGCTGAAGTGGTCGAAGGTCACCGATGTCGGCAGGAAGCGCGGGGTGGCGGCCTGGATGTCCTCGGTCGGTTTGAACGCGGTGAGGACCATCCAGTACACGGGGAAGATCGACAGGACGAACACGATCAGTGCGGCGACGTTCAGCGGGATTCGCCTGAGCCGGGCGGCCTTCATTGCGCGGCCTCCTGCTTGAACATCTGGCGGAAGTAGAGGATCAGGACGGCGATGAGGATGATCACTGTGATGGTCGCGACGGCCGCGCCCAGGTCGTAGCGGTGCAGGGACTGCGCCACCTGGTAGGCGTAGACGGGCAGTGTGGTGGTCGCGCCGTTCGGCCCGCCCTTGCTGACGGCCCAGATCTGCGCGAAGCAGCGGAAGACCCAGATGATCTCCAGGCACAGGACCAGCCCGAAGATCGGCTTGAGGATCGGCAGGGTGACGAACCGGAAGAGCCGCCAGCCGCCGGCCCCGTCCATACGGGCCGACTCGTACAGTTCGCCCGGCACCGTCAGCATCGCCGAGCTCAGGGTGATCGCCGCGAAGGGCACCGACTGCCAGACGATGAGGACGACGAGGATGGCGAAGGTGGCCGGGCCGTTGGCGAACCACGAGTACCCCTGGAAGGACTCGAACCCGATCCGGACCAAGATCCAGTTGACCACCCCGAGCCGGGAGGAGAACAGCCACTGGAAGACGGTGGTCGTGGCGATGACCGGGCTGGCCCAGGCCAGCACGAGCCCGCTCATGACCAGGATCCGCAGCTTCCTGCCGAGCCGCTGCATCATCAGCGCCACCAGCGTGGCCAGCCCCATGATCAGCACCACGTTGATCAGCGTCCACCAGAACGTCCGCCGGACGACCTGCCAGAATTCGGGCTTGGCCAGGACCTCCCGGTAGTTGCCGAGGCCGGTGAACCCCGCGCCGCCGCGGATCAGTTCGCGCATTCCGAAATCCTGGAAGGAGATCACCAGGTTGCGGATCAGCGGATAGACGAGCAGGAGCACGAAGCCCACGACGGCGGGGCAGATCAGCAGGTAGGGCCAGAGAGAGGCCGGCCGGAAGCGCCGCC
Source organism: Actinomadura sp. 3N407 (assembly GCF_052245875.1). Classification (NCBI taxonomy): domain Bacteria; kingdom Bacillati; phylum Actinomycetota; class Actinomycetes; order Streptosporangiales; family Thermomonosporaceae; genus Actinomadura; species Actinomadura sp. 3N407. The sequence continues at coordinate 40,890 of NZ_JBQQBP010000008.1, read as the reverse complement.
GGCGGAGCGTCCGGCCCGAGCGGGGCGCGCCTGAGCGGTGCGGGGACGGTTCCCGTCCGGGGACCGGGGCTCGCGCCGGCCGGGTATCGGTGGGTGGGGACACGGCCCGCTCCTTTCCGGTGGCGCCCGTCAGGAGTTCAGCGTCCCGGTGATGCTCGACGAAGCCCTCCGCGCGGCCTCGGCGGGATCGGCCCCGGTCAGGACGGAGGTCATGTACTGCTTGATCGGGTCGCCGGCCTCGACGGCGGCCCAGTTGGGGGTGTTGGGGGTGGCCCGGCCCTGTGCCGCGCCGGCGGCCATGGCGGCCGTTCCCTCGTCGTCCTCGACCACCGAGGCCAGCGAGGTCCGGTTCGGCACGTAGCTCATGGTCCTGGCCAGCTCGGTCTGCCACTTCGTGCCGGTCAGCGCCTTGACCACTTGATAGGCGCCGTCGGGGTCGGCGGACGCCGCGGGGACGATCAGATCCGAGCCGCCGATGAAGACCGACCCGGGCTTGCCGGCGGTCTTCCCGGGAACGGGGAAGAACCCGATCTTCCCCTTGAGGCCGGGGTCGGCCTCTTCGATCAGCTTCGCGCCACCGGGCACGGAGATCATCTGGGCGACGTCGCCCTCGGCGAAGACGTTCGCCTGGGGCGGCTCGGCCTCGTCGGAGTCCTTCGGCCCCTTGCCGAGGGACTGCAGCCGCTTGTAGAAGTCCATGCCCTTCAGCGCCGCGGGGGTGTCGAGCGTCCCCTTCCAGTTCCCGCCCTCCTTGACGGCCAGGTCGCCGCCCTCGTCCCAGATGAACCCGGCCAGGGTGTACCAGCTCTGCCCGGGCAGGTAGATGCCCTGCGTTTTGCCCGAGTCGAGCCGTTCGGTCATCTCCAGCCACTCGCCGCGCGTCTTCGGCGGCGCCTTGATCCCCGCCTCCGCGAAGAGCGCCTTGTTGTAGATCACGACGCGATTGGCGGCGTACCAGGGGATGCCGTACTGCCTGCCGTCGATCTTCCCCGGCTCGGCGAGCCCGGGCAGCCAGTCCGTCCCGTCCAGATCCTTGATCTTGTCCGTGAGGTCGACGACGCCGCCGCTGGCCGAGTACTGCGCGACCTGGGTGTTGCCGACCTCGATGACATCGGGGGCGTCCTTGCTGGCCAGCGCGGCCGTGACCCTCTCGCCGATGCCCTCCCACTCCTGGATCTGGATGTCCAGGGTCAGGTTCTCGTGCGTGAGCTCGAAGTCCTTCTCGAAGCGATCCAGCAGCTGTTGGGAGACACTGTCCTTCATGAGCCAGACGGTGAGTTCCTGAGGACCGTCCGTGGTCGTGTCGTCGGAGGCGGAACAGGCGGCCAGGGTGATGGAGACCATCAGACAGGCGGCACCAGCGATGAGACGTGTCTTCATGGGGGTTCTCCACAGGGGAGGTAACTGACCAGTGGTCAGGTGCCAGTGGTATGGAGTACGGTGACATGGGTGGAGCGAGGTGTCAACGCCTGTGCAGGTAGCTCTTTGGAAGCCAGGACATGAGCTGGTAAAGCGACACCTCATTGCTTTACCAGTTGTAAGGATGAAGGGACGAGGATGCCCAGCGTGAACCGCACTGCCGGCGGAATGCCCAAACGTGATCGAGTCCGAGAACACCTCCTCGGGCTCATCGAAGCCGGCAAGCCCGGGGACCCGATCCCCTCCGAACGCCTCCTCAGTGATCAGCTGGCCGTCTCACGCCCCACGCTCAGGGCCGTCGTCGACGAGCTCATCGCCCTCGGTCACCTCGTCCGGCGGCACGGCCGCGGCACCTTCATCGCCGCCGACAAGATCACCCAGCAGCTGGTCTCCTCCGGCGCCACCATGGGCGTTCCCAGGGCATCGGGCTTCTGGACCAGCCGCATACTGACCTTGAACACCGTCCAGGCCGGCGCCCGCATCGGCCGGAAGCTCAACATCTCCCCCGCCACGGACCTGCGCTACATTTCACGCCTTCGCCTGGTCGACGGCGTCCCCATGGCCATCGAGCACCTGCACATTCCGGCCCGGCTCGTTCCCCGGCTCACCACGGAGGAACTCGAAGCGGGAGAACTCTACGACCATTTGCGCGACCATCACGACGTCCACGTACGCGAGGCCGTCCAGTCCATCGAACCGACCGTCGTCAGCGAGTCGGAGGCCGGTGAACTCCTGGTCCCCGTCCTGTCCCCGGCATTGCTCATCGAACGCCTCACCTACGACAGGGACGGCCAGGCCGTCGAGTACGTGCGCAGCATCTACCGCGGCGACCGCTACCGCATCGTCTCCCGTCTCGCCCTGGCGGACACCGCCTCGGAAACCACAGCGAATCTCGGGCACCAGCCCGGCATCCCTCCGGGCGATTTCAGCGATCGCGGGATCGTCGCCACGACCACCACAGGCGACGTCCAGTAACCGACACCGGCCGGTCGTTCGCGGCGTCCGCCGTGCGTGTTCCTGGACGCCCCTTCGTTCTAACAGAGCTCACGCGGGGTCCGCGGCCACGGTGACGGGGCGCGGACGCAACGCGAACCAGCTGGACAGCACGGTCACGGCGAGGGTCAGAGCACCCGCGGACCCGATCACGGTGAGGTAGATCCACAGCGGTCCGGTAGGGGTCGGCGAGCCGTCCAGGGCGATGCCGAACGGCACCAGCGTCAGGCCCGCGACGAGGGTGCCCAGCAGGACGCCGACGACCGCGATGACGAGCCCTTCGACGCCCATCATCCGCAGCAGCCGGCCGCGGTCGGCTCCGATGAGGCGTTGCAGCGCGAACTCGCGCCGCCGCTCCGCCGCCGCGATGACCAACGTGTTGACCAGCGTGATCACCGTGTAGCCGACGATCACCGCGACGAACATGTAGTTCACCCAGGCCCCGGTCCGCTCCTGCTCGGCCTGTGCCGCGGCGGCCTCGTCCCGGTCGGCGACCCGCACGCCGGGCCTGTCCGCGAGCCGGTCGGTGAGCGTCGCGGCCAGCCGGTCGGGACCCACGCCGGGCGCGGCCCGCACGAGGACCCGCGCGGGCCCCGCGGCGGTGGTGTGCTGAGCCAGCAGCGCGGCCGGCAGGAGGACGGTCTTGGGCCCGGCCCGCATGGTGACCAGCGCGACGACCTTGAGGTCGACCTTCGCGCCGTCGCCCAGCCGTAGCGTCACGGTGTCGCCCACCCCGAGGCCCCCGCCGATCCGGCGGGCGTGCTCGACGTCCAGGGCGACCGTGTCGCCGCGCAGGGCGGTGAGCGTGCCGGCGGTGACGGAGACCGCGGTGGTGGCCGCGGCACCCGCCGGGCTGACCCCGCGCAGCGGCAGCCCGTCCTCGCTCTGCGCCCCGAAACGCGGCGCCTCGACGTACCCGATGCTGGTGACCAGGGCCGATGCCGCCGCGACCGCCGGGTCCTCGCGGATGTCCTCGACCAGGCCGGAGGCGGGCCCGCCGGTGGACGAGGTGACGACGGCGTCCGCCCGGAGGGTCTCGCCGAAGACGCGCTCCGCGTCGGCGGACTGCGCGGTCTGCAGGTAGATCATGCCGGTGGCGAGTCCGGTGGCGAGCATGACGGGTGTGATGGCGGCCGCCGTCCGGATCCGCCGTGCCCGGACGTTGAGCAGCGCGAGGTGGCCGGCGTTCCCCGTGACGGCGCGCAGCACCGGACGCAGCGGCGCGATCAGGATCGGGGCGATCCGCGGTGAGAGCAGGGCGAGCCCGGCCGCCCACAGCATCGCGGCCGGCCCGGCGGTGCCGGCCGCGGCCGGCCCGGGGATCACGATCGCGGTGACCAGCGCCAGCGCCGTGGCGCCGGCCAGGCAGACCAGTGCGCAACCTGTACGGACCCAGCCGAGCCGCCGGTCCGGCAGGGACGCCTCGGTGAGGGTCTCGGCCGGACGTGCCGTCGCCGCCCCGCGGGCCGCGATGAACGCCGCGACCACGGCGGTGAGCAGCCCGACGCCCGCGCCGGCGGCCGCCGGGATCCAGCCCTGCCGGAAGACGATCTCGTCGGGCACCACCTCCTGCGCGGTGAGGCGGCCGAAGAGGAGCCGTCCGGAAGACGCACCGGTCAGCCGGGCGAGCGCGGCGGCGAGGACGGCCAGCACGACCGCCTCGCCGAGGACCAGCCGGCGAAGCTGCGCCGGGGTCGCGCCGACGATCCGCAGCAGCGCCATCTCCCGCCGGCGTTGCTGGAGGGACAGTCCCAGCGTGCTCGCCACGACGAAGACCACCACCATGATCGCGAGCCCGCCGAACACCGCGGCCAGCACGATGAGGGTCTCTCCGGCGGGACGGACGTCGGGGAACTCGGCCTGCCCCCGGTCGAGACCCGTGGAAACGGTGACGCCGTGTCCTGCGAGCGCTTCGGCGATCCGTCCGCGGAGCTCGTCGGCGCCGGTTCCCTGGGCGGGGAACACCCCGAGGGCGTCGATCCGCTGTGGCGCGATGCGCTGCACGTCCGGATCGGAGAAGAACACGCCCGGCGGCAGGGCGGAGCGGCCCCGGGCGAGGCCGACGACACGGAAACGCCCGACCGCGCCGCTCACCATCAGGTCGATCGTGTCGCCCGGCTTGGCATCCGCGGACGCGGCCAGTCGCGTGTCGAGGACGGCCTCGCCCTCAGCTCCGGGTGCACGCCCCGCGCTGAGGGTGTAGGGCGCGAGCGGTGCCGATGACCAGGCGTGCCCTGCCGGTCGTTCGTCCAGGGGCAGCGGCGCGCCACCGCCCGGTGGCAACACGGCGACGGGGAAGGACACGTCCGGCACCACCTCGGCGACACCGGGGACGGCCTGTGCCGCAGTGACCAGACCGGGGTCGAGGTGGACCCGCTCCGGGAGCGTCACCCGCTCGGCGTCCCCGGACTTCGGCACCCGGTACGACTGCTCGCCGGCCACCACGACGGGTGCCGCGGCCAGCCGTTCCGGCCGCACCTCGGTCCGGATGCCGCTCTCCATCAGCCCGCCGCACGCGGTGACGATCACGACTCCGAGGAACAGGGCGGCGAACGAGGCGGCGAAGCCGCCCTTCCGGAAACGCAGCGTGCGCAGGGCCAGCCGGAACATCAGGACACCTCCGCCTGACGGTGCTCGCCCGGATCGGTGTCCCAGGCGCCCAGATGCGTCATCCGCCCGGCGATCGCGTCGGCGGACGGCCGGTGCAGCTCGTCCACGATCCGGCCGTCGGCCAGGAAGACCACCCGGTCGGCGTGCGCGGCGGCCACCGGATCATGGGTGACGATCACGATGGTCTGACCCGCGTCGCGGACCGCCTCGCGGAGAAGGACGAGGACCTCCCGGGCGGTGCGGGTGTCGAGCGCGCCGGTCGGCTCGTCGCCGAAGACCACCGCGGGACGGGTGATCAGGGCGCGCGCGATCGCGACGCGCTGCTGCTGCCCCCCGGACAGCTCGGCGGGACGGCGGCGTCCCAGCGAGCCGATCCCGACCCGCTCCAGCGCCTCGTGGACGGCGGCGCGGCGCGGCCTGCCGCCGGCGAGCCGGATGGGCAGCGCCACGTTCTCGGCGACACTCAGCGCGGGCAGCAGGTTGAACGCCTGGAACACGAACCCGATGCGCTCGCGCCGCAGCCTGGTGAGGGCCCGCTCGCCCATGCCGGTCAGCTCGTGGCCGTCCAGGACGACCGAGCCCGACGTCGGCCGTTCCAGTCCCGCCGCGCAGTGCAGGAACGTGGTCTTGCCCGAGCCCGACGGACCCATGATCGCGGTGAAGTCGCCCGGCCGGAACGTGATGCCGACCCCGTTGAGCGCCGCGACGCCGGTCCGCTTCGAGCCGAACACCTTGCGCACCGCCCGCAACTGGACGACACCGTCCGTGCCGGTACCTGTCGTTTCCCTCATGCCGGTTCCCCGTGGATCGCTCTGGTGTCCGTGCGCACCGGTCTCCGGCGGCGCCCGTCCTGACGGATCGAGCCTCGCCGAGCGGACGGCCCGCACGGCAGATGCCGATGTCGTCAGTCGGCAGTGATGAACGTCATGGGTGAAATGCGGACATCCGCATCTGCCGACGCGCGCCGCGCCGGGACGACACTGGTCAACGGTGGTCGCGATGGCGGAGGCCGGGTGGCCGTGGGACGCCGAAGGAGGTCACGTGCCCGATGCCGGTGCCTCGCTGGCCATGCCCCGCGGCCGGCGCATATCCTGGCCCAGCCTTGATCCACGGGTGGAGGGCCACCTGACACCGCAACCGCCGCAGCAGCCGCGACCGCTGCAACCGAGGGCCGAACGGTACCTCCCGCTCACGACGAACTTCGTTCCGCTCGCGGCGATGGGCGCGGTCGCCTACAGCGTCCTGATCCCCCTGGTGGAGCTGTGGCGCTTCGCCCTCACGTCCGTGGACGCCCCCGCGCTGGGCGCGGTGCTGGCCACGGCCGCCTACCTGCCGCTGCACGTCCGGCACGTCTACCACGCGGCGCAGGGGACCCGTCCCCGCGGAGCCGGCTGGACGGTCGCGGCGATGGCCGCGGTGATCGTCGGGGTCACCCCCCACCTCGGGGCCCTCTGGCTCGGGCAGTTCCACGCGCTCGCCGTCTCGGTGCTCATCGTGGTGCGCCGCCCCTGGTCATTCGCCATCTTCGGGACGATCGTGGCCGCGCAGGCACCGCTCGCGATCGTGCTCGGCCGTCCCGACATGGCGCCCTTCTTCACGATCGCCGGGGCCCTCAAGGGGCTGCCGGTGTTCCTGCTGATCTGGCTCGTCGGCGCGGTGCGGCGGCTGCACACGGCGCGCGGCGCGCTGGCCGACAAGGCGGTCGCGCGCGAACGGCTGCGGATCGACGAGGAACTGCGGCACACGGTCGGCACGGCACTGGAGTCGATCGCCGCGCGGGGACGGCGGGCGGGTGCGCTGGCCCCGCGGGACAGGCGGGCGGCCGAGGCCGAACTGCGGGCACTGGCCCGCGATTCGCGGCGGACCCTGGCCGACACCCGGCGGCTGATCCGCGGTTACCAGCACACCTCGCTGGACGCCGCGCTGGACACCGCGGCGACGCTGCTGTCCGCGGCGGGGATCGAGAGCCGCGTCGTGCTGCCGGACGGCGACGTTCCGGACCTCCTCGACGAGGACCTCCACTCGGCGCTGCGCACCGACGTCGCGCGCCTCCTGCACGACGACACCGTCCGGCGCTGCGTCATCGTGGTCACCCGCCACGACGGCCGCCTGCGGCTGGAGGTCACCGCCGAGCCGGGGGGCGCGCCGTGAGGGCCTCGCCGCCCGGCTGGCTGGAAGGCCCCGCCTGGTCACCGCGCCGCGCCCGCTGGTTCCTCGTCGCCGCCCACCTGCCGTTCATCCTGGCGTCCCCGATCTACACGATCACCGGCGTGGAGGATCCCGCGGCAGGCCACCCCGCCGTCCCCCTTCTCGCGGGCCTCGCCGTCGGAGCGCTCCAGCTGCGGCACAGCTTCGCCGCGGTCCGGGGCGAACGCCCGCGCGGCTGGCGGTGGACCTTCGCGGCGCTGATCGCCCTGGTCTACCTGCCGATGCCGTGGTACGCCGGGAACTGGATCGACATGCAGTTGTTCGTCGTCGTCTCGGCCATGATGCTCCTGCGCGGCGCTCTCGCGGTCGTCGTCGCCGCCCTTCCCGCGGTGGGGACCTTGGCGATACTGGCCACGGCCCCGTCCGGGCCGTACGCCGGCGTGGGCGTCGCCGAGAAGGCGGCCTGGGGCACCTTCTGGCTGTCCGCCGGTTTCACGATCGGGGTGGCGGCCACCTACGGATCGGTCTGGCTGGTGCGGATCATCGACGAACTCCAGGCCACCCGCACCGAACTGGCCGAGGTCGCCATCGGACGGGAGCGGCTCCGGCTCTCCCGCGATCTGCACGACCTGCTGGGCCAGAGCCTCTCAGCGGTGTCCCTCCAAGGCGACCTGGCGCTGCGGCTGCTGGCCAGGGACCCGGCCGCGGCCCAGGCGCAGATCGAGAACCTGACCCTCGTGGCCCGCGACGCACTGGCCGGTATGCGCGCCGTGACCAGGGACGAGCACGCGGTGTCGCTGGACGAGGAGACCAAGGGGGTGACCGCGCTGCTCACCGCCGCCTCCATCGAGGCCCGGGTCGACGTGCGGCTGCCCGGCCTCGACCCGGCCGTGCAGGACGTCCTCGCCTGGGCGGTGCGCGAGGGCGTGACCAACGTGCTGCGCCACAGCGACGCCCGCGTGTGCTCGATCACCGCGCGGCGCCACGGCGGCACCGTACGGTTGGAGATCGTCAACGACGGGACGCGGGGCCCGGCGGGCGAGGGCAGCGGACTGGCCGGACTGGCCGAACGCGCCCGCGCGCTGTCCGGTTCGGTGTCGGCCGACGGCTCCAGGGGCCGGTTCCGGTTGCTCGTCGAGGTCCCCGAGGAGACGATCTGATGATCAGGGTGCTGATCGCCGAGGACGTGCACATGATCCGCGGTGCGCTGGTCGCGCTCATCTCGCTGGAGGACGACATGGAGGTCGTCGCCGAACTGGAGCGCGGCGACCGGATCGTCGCCACCGCCCTGGAGGTCCGGCCCGACGTGGCCGTCCTGGACATCGACCTGCCCGGCCTGGACGGGCTCGCCGCCGCCGGCGAGCTGTACGAGCAACTCCCCGAGTGCCGCGCGCTCGTCCTCACCGGGCTCAGCCAGCCGGGCAACCTGCTGCGCGCGCTCAAGGTCCACGTCCGCGGCTTCATCATCAAGGACGCCCCCGCCGACACCCTCGCCGACGGCATCCGCCGCGTGGCCGCCGGTGAACGCGTCATCGACCCCGACCTCGTCGCGGCCGCCTTGGAGACCGGCAGCAGCCCGCTCACCCCGCGCGAGACCGACGTCCTCCGCGCCGCCGAGAGCGGACTGTCCACGGAGGAGATCGCCACCACTCTCTCCCTGTCCCGCGCGACGGTCCGCAACTACCTCTCCAACGCCATCGCGAAGGTCAACGCCCGAAACCGCATCGACGCCATCCGCATCTCCCGCAACGCCGGCTGGCTCTGACGCGCCCCGTCACGTCACCCACGCCATCACCGCGACCTTCGCGGCACGGCTCACGGACGATGCGGATTCACGCGGTCCGGGCGGTAGAGATCGAGCGCCGGCGACGGGCGGCCGTGAATCTCCTCGGCGACCAGCACGGCGAGATGCGGACCGAGCGTGATGCCGCTGTGGGTGACGACCGTGTACAGACCGGGCCGCTGGGAGCCGGTGAGCGGGTACCCGTCGACGGGCAGAGGACGGACGCACCGCCGCACTTCGGCGACGTCCGCCGTCAGACCGGGGACGAGCGCACGCGCACGGGCGAGGAGCTCGGCGCCGACCGCCCGTATCAGCGCCGGGGCGGCCGACTCGTCGACACCGGCGTCCAGGTCCTCGGCCTCCAGGACGAGACCCCCGTCCTCCGCCGGCCGGGCGGACAGGCCGGGGGCATGGACGAGACCGTTGAGGACGCCCCGCGCCGCGGATGTGGTGGCGATGAGGCACGGGGCGGCCGAGCCGGGCTCGGACGGGTCGACCAGCGGAAGGGCGACCCCGGCGGTGGCCAGGAGCGCGGGACTGCGCCGGCCCGCCGCGCAGATCGTGAGGTCGGCGTCCAGGTCCCGGCCGTCGTCGAGCCGCACGCCGGTCACGCGGTCGCCCTCGGTGTTGAGGCGGACCGCGCGGTGACCGGTCACGATGCCGGCGCCCGATTCACGTGCGCGCCGGGCCAGAGCCCGCGCGGCGGAGCCTCCGTGCACGTAGCCCTCGTCAGGATAGTGCGCGATGAGCGCGCCCCGCGGAGCCCGGATGTGCGGCTCGACTTCGCGTAACCGGTCGGAATCGATCAGCTCGGCGGCGTAGCCGAGGCCGGTGAGGCGAGCGACCCGGTCGGCCAGCCGGGTCTTCGCGTCGTCGGTGGCCGCCCACGCCGTGTTGCCCGCCGGCCGGTACCAGGCCGGGTCGCCGAACTCGGCGGTCAGGTCCCGCCAGGTGGACATCGCCGCCGTCCGCAACCGGTGATAGACCGGGTCCGCGGGGTCGTTGGCGTTGAGCCAGGCGTAGCTGGCGCCGGACGTCCCGGCGCCGGGCCCCTGCTCCTCGACCACCGTGACCTCGTCCTGCGAACGCGAACGGCCACCGGGTGCCGGACGGGTGAGCCGGTCCGCCAGCGCGCTCCCGATGATCCCGGCGCCCACGACCAGTATCCGCATGCCCTCAGAATGACACCCGCTCCCGGACGTAGCCAGGCGGCCGAACGGCGCCGTGCGCGGCGCGGGACCCGCTCCCTTCCGGCCGCCTCCATTCTGCGGTGGGCGGAACGCGTAGGACCGGACGGCGCTGCCGACTTACGATGTGCGCATGGCCGAGATCACCCGACCGCTCATTCCCGCCGACGAGACGCCGCACGAGCCGACCGGGACGCGCCGGCCGACGGAGCCGCTGTGGCGCGACGCGCTCGGCCACTGCCTGAGGCGCCTGCGCCTCGAGCGCGGCGAGATACTGGTCGAGACCGCTCGCCGCGCCGGGGTCTCGCCGCAGTACCTCTCCGAGATGGAACGCGGTGTCAAGGAGCCTTCCAGCGAGATGATCGCCGCAGTCGCCGGCGCCCTGGACGTGACGCTCGGCGACCTGACGCTCGCGGTGGCGACGACCCTCCTGTCCGCGCCGGCCGGAACCCGTCCGGCGGGCCCGACTTGCCAGACCGCTTACGCGCTGGCCGCATAGTCGGTCCCCCTACACGGGGATCAGTTCCCGTTCCTCGATCACGTGATCGATGAGGCCGTAGTCCAGCGCCGTCTTCGCGGTGAACACGCGGTCGCGGTCCGTGTCGGCACGCAGCGTCGCGGTGTCCTGCCCGGTGTGCCGGGAGAGGATGCGCTCGATGTCCGCGCGCACGCGGACGACCTCGTCCGCTTGGAGAATGAGGTCCGGAATCGCTCCGCGGCTCTGCCCCATCGGCTGGTGCAGGACGACGCGGGTGTGGGGCAGCGCTGCGCGTTTGCCGGGGGTGCCCGCGGCGAGGAGCACGGCGCCGACGGCGACCGCTTGGCCCACGCACGTCGTCGCCACCTGCGGACGGATGTAACGCAGCGTGTCGTACACGGCGAGCATCGCGCTCGGGTCTCCGCCTTCGCAGTTGATGTACAGCTGGATATCGCGTTCGGGGCTGTCGGCTTCCAGATAGAGCAACTGCGCGACGAGAGCGTTCGCGACCCCCGCGTCGATGGCGGTGCCCAGATAGATGATCCGCTCCGTCAGCAGGTGCGAATAGACGTCCATGATCCGTTCACCGCGAGGGTGTTGCGCGATGACGTTCGGGATCGTGTAGCTGCTCATCGGACGGTCCCTTCGGAGGGGACACCGAGCCCGATGGGCCGGTGCCTGGTGGTCGCCACTTCGTCGAAAGTGCTGACGATCGCGTCGATGAACCCGTATTCGAGCGCCTCCTGCGCCGTGTACCAGCGGTCGTGCAGCGAGTCCTCGAAGACCCGGTCGAGGGGTTGGCCGGTGTCTTCGGCGATGAGCCCGAGCACGGTGTCCCGGGTGTGGCGCAGATCGTTGGCCTGCAGCTCGATGTCGACGGCGGCGCCGGCGATCCCGGCGGAGCCCTGGTGCATCAGCACGCGGGCGTGCGGCATGGCGCGGCGCTTGCCGCGGGTTCCGGACGACAGCAGGAACTGGCCGGCGCTGTAGGCGATGCCGAGCACCACCGTGGACACGTCGCACGGGACGAGCCGCATGACATCGCGGATCGCGAGCATCGACGGCACCGACCCGCCGGGGGAATGGATCCACAGCGCGATGTCGGCCGACGAGTCCTCTCTCGCGAGGGTGATCAGCTGTGTCGCCAGCAGCGTGCCATTGTCGTCGTCGAGCACGCCGTCGAGCACGAGAACGCGTTGCTGGTAGAGCTCGCGCCGCACTCGTTCGTTGAACAACGGGTTCTTCTGTTCCTCGCTCATGCCTTCACTCTGCGCCCGCGCGTGCACTGCCCACGGCCCGATCCGCCCACGGCGGATCCGCCCTGAGCAGCGGAACGGCGCCCCGGCGATCACCGCCGGAGGGTCCTCAGCCGGGGCGGTGGGCGATGATCCGCCGGATCGGCATCGGCGCTTCGGCATGCGGCAGGCTCAGCGCCCGCAGGTAGCCGCGGGCCCGTCGGCGCCGCGATGGCGGCAGGCCCGGCAGGTACAGCGACGAGGCAAGACGATCGGCGTCGTCGCGGCTCCCCAGCCGGTACCCGTACCGGCGGTGCTCGTCGCCGTCCAGCCGCAGCCCCGCCCCGGCGAGCATCGCGGGGAGCCGCCGCAGGGCACGGTCGCCGGGATAGCCCAGTCCCGTGCCCAGTGCCGCCAGCAGACCGCCGGCCACGGCCAAGTCCGCCCAGCGCAGCGGCCGCCGGTCCGGGACGGTCGCCACCAGCACCCCGCCAGGAACCAGCACCCGCCCGATCTCGGCGAGCACCTCGGCGAGCGGGGTGAGGACCATCAGGCTCATCGAGCACACGACGACGTCCACGCTGCCCGGCGCCAGCGGAAGCGCGGACGCGGTGGCCCGCACCAGCGGGTGCGCCCCGGCGCGGCGCGCCTCGGCCAACTCGGCGGTGGAGACGTCCATCCCGATGTAGGGGCGGTCACCGAGGGCCGGCCACAGCGGGGCATTGCCGCAGGCCAGATCCAGGACTCGCCCGGTGGGCGGGACGGCGGCCAGGAGCCAGTCGTCGGCGGCTGCCGTGCGTACAGCGCGTCGTGGAAGTCCCAGAATCCGCCCTGGCGGGCGGCGACGGCGGCGCGCACCGATTCCTTGCCGAACGCGGGGAAGTCGCGCCAGTAGAGGCGCACCACACCGGTGTCGACGTACTTGCGGACCAGCGCGGGCTTGATGTCCCGGGCGAAGTGCCCGCACCGTCGCTCGCGGCGACGCCGGATACATGCTGATGACCGCTCAGAAGGCAGAACGGCCGTGACGCCGGTCACCGCCGAGCCGGCGTCGGACGACTCCTGCGGTTGTTCCTGAGCGGTCGCGCGCCTACCGCCGGGTTGACCGATCACGCTCATGTAATACCATCGCGATATGGCGATTGATTCCGATTGTGGAATGACTTCTCTGGACGGGTTGGCGCCGGCGGCGGCGCTGTTCCATTCGCTGGCCGATCCGGTCCGGTTGTCGATCGTGCAGCGGCTGGCCCGGGGCGAGGTCCGGGTCGTGGACCTGACCCGTGAGCTGGGGCTGGCACAGTCCACGGTGTCCAAGCACCTGGCCTGCCTGCGCGGCTGCAAGCTGGTGGACTACCGCGCCGAGGGCCGCCAGTCGTTCTACTTCATCGCCGCACCCGAGCTGCTGGACCTGCTGCGGTCGGCGGAGCACCTGCTGACCGCCACCGACCGCGCCGTCGCGCTCTGCCCGGTCTACGGCGTCGATGCGGCCGTCCGGTCCGAGCAGCCCGGACCCGGGACGGTGGCGCGGGCATGACGGTGCCGACGCCGGGTCCCTCACCCGGTCCACCGGCCCGCCGCCGGGCGGTGCTGGCCCGGCGGGTGCGGTGGCTGGTGGCCGCGACCATCACCTACAACGCGGTCGAGGCCGTCGTGGCGATCGGCGCCGGGACGCTGGCGTCATCGGGGGCCCTGGTGGCGTTCGGGCTGGACTCGGTCGTCGAGGTCGCCTCGGCGGCCGCGGTCGCCTGGCAGTTCTCCGCCCGCGACCCCGAGGTGATCGAACGGCGGGAGCGGCGGGCGCTGCGGATCATCGCGGTGTCGTTCTTCGCGCTCGCCGCCTACGTCACCGCCGACTCGCTTCAGTCCCTGCTGGACGGCGGCCGGGCCGAGCACTCCACCCCGGGGCTGGTGCTGGCCGCGCTGAGCTTGGCGATCATGCCGGGCCTGTCGTACGCCCAGCGCCGCACCGGCCGCGAACTCGGCTCCGCCAGCGCGGTCGCCGACTCCAAGCAGACTCTGCTGTGCACCTACCTGTCGGCCGTGCTGCTGGTGGGGCTGGCGGTCAACAGCCTGTTCGGATGGACCTGGGCCGACCCGATCGCCGCCCTGGTCATCGCCGCCGCCGCGGTCAAGGAAGGCCGCGACGCCTGGCGCGGAGACACCTGCTGCCCGGTGCCCCCACTCGCGGCGAGCGATCCGCAGGCGGCGACACCGATCGCCTCTTGCGGAACCTGCGCGCCCGGGTGCTCGTGCTGCGCGGCGGTCCCGGAAGGCTCCGGCCTGCGCATTACAGGTTCCGAACGGTCCGAAGGGCCAGCTACCGGACCGCCCTCACCGCCGTCGAAACCCGCGATCACGTGACCGCCACCGGCACTGACGACAGGCCCGTGCAGCTGACCACCACCGCGGGACCCGTGCGGGCCAAGGCCGCCGTGCTGGCCATCCCGCTGCCCGCCCTGCGCCGGATCGCCATCACCCCGCCGCTGCCCGAACCGCTCACGGCGGCGATGAACGACCTCCGATTCGGGACCGCGACCAAGATCAGCGCCCGAGTCGCTTCCGGACGTCCGATCCGTCCGCGCGCCGTCGTCGGCGGCTCCCCGCTGGGCATCGCCTGGCGCACCGGCCAGGTGATCTCCGGCATCACCGCCGAGACCGGCCACGACTGGACCACCGACCCCTGGTCAGGCGGGAGCTACATCGCCTTCGGCCCCGGCCGGCTCACCCGCCATGGCGCCGCTCTGCGCACCCCGCACGGGCGCCTGGCCTTCGCCGCGGCCGAGCGCTCCAGCTGGCCCAACTCCATCGAAGGCGCCCTGGAATCCGGTCACACAGCGGCCACCCGCGTCCGCGCCCTGCTGGCCACCACATGACAAGGCCGACCGTCGGCCAGACCCGACAGGACAGAACATGATGGGCCGTCCGATGCCCGCCCGAGTGCGGGCCGCCTACCTCGGCGAGATGAACGCCGCCCGCCGCACCGCCGACCCCGCCGCCCGGTGGCGGCACCTGGAACGGGCCCACATCCTGTCCCAGCCCTGGCCCTGGCCCCACACCCGCAACCACTTCGCCATGCTCGCCCTGGCCGTCGTCCAGCGGGACCGCCGCGAAGCAGTCGGCCAGGTCATCCGGATCATCGTGGCCGCCCCGGGTTCCGCCCTGGGCCGCTACCCCGAAGGCAATACCGGCCGCGCCACTGTCGGACTCACCCAGCCCATGCCAGTCCCAGAGGACCTGGCCGCCCTGCTGAGAGTCTGACCGAGAAGGCCACCGCCGCACCGCCGTGTCGTCCGACCGAACCCGAATGCTCGTCACCTGTAGGGCACCGCTTCCTAGTCGCACAGCCGCAGTGCCGAGGTCGCTCGCCATATCCGAGCGTCGCAGCGAGCCGGGACGCGGCATCGTCGGGTACCCGCCCGCCATGCCATACCGGCCCTCCCGATCGAGGGTTACGTGGAGGAGGTGGCCGCGAGGATGCTGCAGACCTGGTCGGCGGTGCAGTCGGCGGGGTCGGTGGCGGCGGCGCGGCGCTGCAAATCGCGTAGCGCGTTGCGCGTTGCGGCGAGTTCGGCGAGGCGGCGTTCGACATCGGCCAGGTGCTGGTCGATCAGGTCGGTGACGTGCTCGCACGGGACGTTTCCGCTGTCGCGCAGTGACAGGACGCCGCGGATTTCGGCCAGCGTCAGCCCGGCGGACTGGGCGGCGCGGATGAAGGCCACCCGGGCCTCCGTGTCCCGGGGGTAGTCGCGGTATCCGGAGGCGGTGCGAGGCGGTGCGGGAAGGAGCCCGGCGTCTTCGTAGAACCGCAGGGTCTTCGTGGTCAGGCCCGTTCGCTCGGCCAGCAGTCCGATGCGCATGTGCCCAGTTTAGGCTTGACCTTCCAGCGCACTGGAAGGTCTACCGTCCAAGACGAGATTGCAAGCCGCGTTGGAGGGAGACACGGTCGTGCTGGAGTTGACCGTTCTTGCGGTGCCGGACTGCCCGAACGAGCCGATGCTGAGTGACCGGCTGGCTCAGGCGTTGACCGGCAAGCTGAACGCGACCATCACTCGCCACATCATCGACACCGAGGCCGAGGCCGCCCGGCTGGGGATGCACGGCTCCCCGACCCTGTTGATCAACGGGGTGGACCCGTTCGCCGCGCCCGGCACGGCCACCGGCGTCTCCTGCCGCCTGTACCGCGATGAGACCGGGCAGGCCGGTGGCGCTCCGTCGGTGGCGGCCCTGCACGACGTGCTCCAGCGGGCGGCCGACGATCCGGTGCCGGATGTGCTCGCGCAGGCGGTGGGCCGTGCCGGGCTGGGACGGGTCGCCCCGGTCGAGGGCGGGTTGCGCGCGGTGCACCAGCGGGTGCTGCGCGCCTTCGCCGAGACCGGCCGGGCACCGTCGGCGGCCGAGCTGGACCGGGCCGCCGCCCCGCACGGCACCACCGGCGATCAGGTGCTGGCTCACCTGCACGCCGAGGACTTCCTGCGCCTGGACCCCGACGGTGCGATCAGCGCGGCCTACCCCTTCTCGGCGGCGCCGACCGTGCACCGCGTGCACATCGCCGGCGGTCCCCAGGTGTATGCGATGTGCGCGATCGACGCGCTGGGCATCGCGGCGATGCTCGGCACGGACGTGACGATCTCCTCGGCCGAGCCCGGCACCGCCCATCCGATCACCGTCACCGTCCCCGTCGGCACGGCCGCGGACGCGGCGGTCTGGGAACCGGCCACCGCCGTGGTGTTCTACGGCCGGCAGGGCAACGGCTGCGAAACCTCGCCACAGACCACGGCCGACGCGGGCGTGCCCGAGGCCGCCGCCGACGTGTGCTGCGGCTTGATCAACTTCTTCACCGGCCACGACGCCGCCGTCCGCTGGGCCCGGCGGCACCCCGGTATCGGCGGGCGGGTGCTGGGCCGGCATGAGGCCTGGGAGACCGGCGTGCGCATCTTCGGTCCCCTGCTGACCGCAGCGGATTGAGGACGTCCCCAGGAAGGAAGCTGGTGACAACGCAGGGTTGTCTTTCGGCCTGTCGACAATTTAGCGTTGTCACATGGACGCTGAGCCGCTGGATGTGCGCGGACTGATCGAGACGACCCGCGCCCGGGCCACCACCGATGATCCGCTCGTGCTGCTGGAGTCCGCGGTCGGCGTCGCCGCCGCAGCGGGCGAGGCGGCCGATGCGTTGCTGGAGCATTTCGTGGCCGCCGCGCGGTCGGCCGGGTCGTCGTGGACGGCGATCGGGGAACGGCTCGGGGTGTCCAAGCAGGCCGCCCGGCAGCGTTTCGCCGACCGGATCGGACCCGTCCCCGGCCCGCTGGAGACGGGTACGGCCAGCATCGCGCCCCGCCTGGCGGCGTGCCTGGAGGCCGCCCGGACGGCCGCCGACACCGACGACAGCGTCCCGGGCACCCAGCATCTGCTGCTGGGCCTGCTCCATGCCGGGATCGCCGCGAGCGTGCTGGACAAGGCCGGAGTCACCCGGGAGAAGATCCGCCGGTCCAGCGCCCGGCTGTTCGAGCCCACCGTCCTTCCCGGCGACGACGGTGAGGAACGCCGTGTCGTCGGGGACGGCGGTGCCGAGGCCGCGCTGGCGGTCGCGCACCGGATGGCGGCTCATCGCGGCCAGAGCGAGGTCCGCACCGAGCACCTGCTGTTCGCGCTGGCCACCGATGAGGGGGCCGCCTCCCGCCGGGTCCTGGACGACCTTGCCGTCGACATCGCGACGATCAAGAAGGAGATCAATCAGGCGATCCCGCCGTTCCCCGGCCGTCAGCGCAGGCGGCGGCGCAAGGGCAAGTGCGATCCACGAGACCGGGCCTGCTCGTTCTGCGGCGGCGCCGAATCCGGCCGCGCGATGGTCGCCGGTCCGGGCGTGTGGATCTGCGCCGACTGCGTCGCCCTGGCCACCGACATCCTGGCCAGAGGCGACCGGGCGCTGCGACCGGGCTGATCGTCCGGCGTCTGGTGCGGTGCGGTCCGGGGGCGTTTGAGGGCGAGCTGCCGGTCGAGGTAGACGCTCAACCGTGTCGCCGAAGGCGCGAAGGGTTCGTTCAGCGGGGTGGCGGCGCGTTGTTTGCCGTGACCTCCGTATGCGGTTGGATTCCGGCGACGAGGCTGAACGCTCCTGTGAGCATGTTGAGAGTGACGAGGCCGACCATGTCTCCGGCGGAACCATGGCGGCCGATGATGTCGTCGAGGAGCTCCTTGGACTTGGAGGGCGCATCGGCGGGGGCGAGTGTGTGCAGATTTCGCATCGTGTTGCCTTGGATTCTGTTCGGGTGCGGTCCGGAGGGCGGAACGGCGGCGCCGCCGGGCGTGGCACCCGGCGGCGCCGCACCCTCCGGAATTCGGTTCTTCGCTTGCTCACCGGATCGGTGAGCGCGCCCCGTTGGGCAGCGCCGCCTGCCGGAAGGCCGGAGAACACAGGACCATGGCGGCCCGAGCTCTGGAGCCTGACATTGGACCCTCCGAGGCGATGTTGTGCAGTGCCGTTCGTTCACGGTCGCGATGGCTCGCTTCAGCGATCGCGGGCCGTCTCCTGGTCAACACTCCGCTGGGCCGCCGACGCGGCCCCCGGCTCCGGGCGGGGAGTGCGCAGGGTGGCGGCGGCCAGGACGGCCCCGGTGAGGGCGATGAGGCCGGCGCCGGTGAAGGCGGCGGAGAAGCCGTCGGTGAGTGCCACGAGGTCGCCGAGCCGGTCGGCGCCGTTGGCGGTGGCGACGGCGGTCATGGCGGCCAGGCCGAGCGCGGAGCCGACCTGGTAGGCGGTGTTGACGATGCCGGAGGCCAGGCCCCCCTCCTCGGGACGGGCGGCGGAGATCGCCGTGCCCAGCGAGGGGATGAAGGCCAGCGACATGCCCAGCGCGGCGACCATCGAGGCCGGCAGCACGTCGATCCAGAACGAGCCGTCCGAGCGGATCAGCGACAGCCATCCCATCCCGATCGCCAGGACGGCCAGCCCGGTGACGGTGACGGTCTTGGTGCCGAAGCGGTTGATGGCGCGCGGGGCCAGGACGATCATCCCGAGCATGATCAGCACGGTCATCGGCAGCAGGGCCGCTCCGGACGGGAACGCGCTGTAGCCCAGCACCTGCTGAAGGTAGAGGTTGAGGAAGAACCACATCGGGATCCATGCCGCGCCGAGCAGCAGCTGGGCCAGGTTGGCCGCGCCCAGGTTCGGCGCGCGGAAGATCGACAGCGGCATCAGCGGCGCCCGGCGAGCGGACTGGATCCAGAGGAACGCTGCGAGGAGCACGATCCCGGCCGCGATGACTCCCCAGGTCTCGGCCGAACCCCAGCCGGCCTCGGGAGCGCGCACGACCGCGTACACGGTGGTTCCGAGTCCGAGGGTGACCGTGACGGCGCCGACCAGGTCGACCGAGCCCCGTGCCCCGCCGCCGCCGGGCATCAGGAACGGCGCGGCGGCGAGCGCGAGGACGGCGATGGGGATGTTGATGTAGAAGACCCAGGGCCAGGAGGCGTACTCGGTGATGACGCCGCCGAGGAAGACGCCGGCGGTTCCTCCGGCGGGTGCGGCGGCGCCGTACAGGGCCAGGGCCTTGGTGAGTTCGCGGGGCTCGGACCCGAACATCGTCATCAGCAGCGTCAGTGCCGCCGGGGCGATGAGCGCCGCGCCGGCGCCCTGGACGGCGCGTCCGGCGAGTTCGACGCCCACGCCGCCCGCGGCCCCGGCCATGGCGGAGCCGGCGAGCAGGATGAGCCAGCCGGTGCCGAACATGTTCCGGGCCCCGAACAGGTCCGACAGCCGGCCGCCGAGCAGCAGCAGGCCGCCCAGCGCGATGACGTAGGCGTTGAACACCCACGACAGGTTCTCCTGGGAGAACCCGAGGTCCTCCTGGATCCGGGGGAGGGCCACCCCGATGATCGAGGTGTCCATGATCACCATGAACTGGGCGAGTGCGATGAGGGCCAGCGCCCACCGGCGACGCGAGGCCGGGGGAACCGTTGCGCGAGACATGGACATCACTTCCAGATATACGTCTAGGGGGTATGCACGAGCGGACGATACCCTAGGGGGGTAGTACTCCAAACGGCAACCCCCTCGCCGCTTTCGAACGGCGGCTCTACGGACCCCGGTGGGCGCCTCTGCCCTGCCGGAGGGCTGGCCATGTCCATCCACGGCATCGTTGGCCACCCGCTCACATGTGCGGACGGCGGCGACGCCTTCTCCCCGCGGGCCTGCGGTGAAGAGATCGGGACTCGCCTGATTCGGGGGCGAACCCTCCGGCGAGAAATCCCGACCGGCGCGGAATATACCCCAACCCGGTATAGTTCCCGTGATCGTCAAGACGATCCAGGTGACAGGAGGCGAAGGACATGAACGCGGTCACGGACCACGGCGGGCACACGTCGCACACGGCGCGGGGCACGGAGCCCACGAGGCCGGAGGCGTCCCCGGCGGACTGCGGATCTCCCAGGACGGCTACACGCTCGAACTGGCAGATGCGATCATCGAACGCGGGCGGACCGACCTCGGATTCCGGATCCTCGGCCCGGACGGGCGGCCGGTCACGTCCTACGCCCCGATCCACGATCGCGAACTTCACCTGATCGTCGTGCGGCGGGAGCTGACGGGCTTCTGGCACGTGCACCCGGAACGAGACGCCGAAGGCACCTGGTCGGTACGGCTGAACCTTCCCGAGGCGGGGTCGTACCGGATCTTCACCGACATCGAGCCCCGAGCTCTGGGCCGTACGATCACTCTCGGCGCCGACCTGGCCGTGCGCGGCCCGTACGAGCCGAGCCCGACACCGGAACCCGAGCGTTCGTTCGCCATCGACGGTTACGACGTCGAGTTGGCCGGCGACCTCGTTCCGGGTGAGGGACGGAACATCACGCTGACCGTGCGCAAGGACGGGTCCCCGGTCACCGATCTACAGCCCTACCTCGCCGCCTATGGCCACCTGGTGGTTCTGCGTGCCGGTGACCTGGCGTACGTCCACGTCCACCCCGACGGGGAGCCGGGCGACGGGGTGACCGAGCCGGGTCCGGACACCACCTTCCACGCCGCCGTCCCCGGCCCGGGCACCTACCGGCTGTTCCTCGACTTCAAGCATGGCGGCACCGTCCGTACGGCCGCGTTCACGGTCGAAGCGCACCCGCGGGCGCAGACCCGCTGAGAACCCTCGCCATCGGAGCAGTGATCTCGGCGGTGGCCTCCCCGCCGGCCGAGCCGGAGGAGGCGGCAGGGCAGGTCAGACGCCTGCGTTGGAGTGCAGGCCCGAGCCCCAGATGTTGATGCCGATGAGGTTGAACAGCAGGCAGCCGTAGCCGGCGATGGCGAGCCAGTAGGAGTCCTGGGACGGCTGGAGCAGGCTGACCGGCGTGTAGAGGGTCGTCGTGGCCAGGCCAAGTGCGAGCACCACCGGGAACATCACGAAGGTGCCGAGGTAGAAGGTCCGCTTGCGGGTGAACAGCACCAGGAGCGCGGTGACGGCGGCGAACGTCACGGCGCACACGAACTCGTACATGTTGGCCCACGGGACGTGGCCGGCGGCCGAACCGCGGGCGATGAGGGCCGTCAAGTGGACGGTCCAGCCGACGACGGTGAGGCCGAGCGCGTACCGGCCGAGTGATTCGGCGGTGAAGGTGCCCCGGGGTTCCGCGGCCGGCT
The DNA here is from genome assembly GCF_052245875.1 of Actinomadura sp. 3N407. Classification (NCBI taxonomy): domain Bacteria; kingdom Bacillati; phylum Actinomycetota; class Actinomycetes; order Streptosporangiales; family Thermomonosporaceae; genus Actinomadura; species Actinomadura sp. 3N407. Next base: position 19,415 of record NZ_JBQQBP010000008.1, on the reverse strand, counting down.
GCTCCGGCGCGGGACGGGCCGGCGGTTCGGTGTCCGCCCCGCCCCGACCGGGACGCGTTCACGGACGAAAGCGGTTCGCGGGGTGCCGGTGCGGCGGGCGGCCTGCCCTGTCACGTCCGTGCCGCCTATGCGCACCGACCCGGTGGCGGGACGCAGCAACCCGACCAGCATCCGTACGAGCGTGCCGCCCCGACCCCCTGACCACCGCCCGAACCGGCCACGGTTACCCACCGGGACACCCCCGTACGAGCCCGCGACCAGCCTGTCCGGAAGACCTTGGAATTCCAGGTGCTCGCGGGCGGCCAAAGTACGAGCTTTGCGGCTGGGTTCCGGAAAGCGGCGGGGTGCGGGGCTGGGTCGGTGGCCGGGTGTGGCAGGTGCCGGACGACGAGGTACTTGATCCCTGGCTGCTCCCCGGCCCGAGTCCTGGACTGCGTTCACCAAGATGCAGGCAGCGACTGGCGCAAGCCGAGCCTGTTGCCGTTGGCGAGTTGGACGGCGGCGAGGCGTGCGCCGGGGACGTCGACGATTCCCGTCTCCGGGTCGCCGTTGGTCACCGGTGCGGTGCCGAGCGGCGCGAGTGACCCGTCGGCGATCTCACCCAGCCCTGTCGCGCCGGCCTCGATGAGCTCCTGACGAGTCTTGACGATGTCGTCCGTGTTGAGCATGACGAGCGGCTCTTCGACCCACGGCAGCGACGTCAGGCCGATCTCGGTGTCGGCGGTCTTGAAGACGGCGAAGTCCGCCTCGCCGGGGGCTTGCTCGACGCCGTCGCTGGAGAATGTCGGGCCCGTGCCGAACACCGTCGACCACGCTTCAACGCTGGCCTGGAAGTTGCGTGCCGGGAAGACGACCGTGGCGATGACTGGGTTGCGCATGACGAGAACTCCTCATCTAGCAGGCAGAGCCTGGTTCTTTGTGCGATCACTGGAATTCTATCAGAACGGAATAATTCGTTCCACTTGGACGCGTCTTGAGATCTGAGGGCGGGTGCTCGGCTCTGTCTTTGCGGAACTTCAGAGCGGGTGGGTTACGCCGATCTGGTCGGAGCGGTGGTAGGTCTCGACGCCGATGGCTGGGCGGCAGGTTGGAGCATAGGGCCGCGACCGGGTGCGATGACGAGTCCGACGTTGAAGAAGACGAGGTCCCGGGCTGCTCCCGGCCCTTGGAATGCGGACGCCGAAGGCCCCGCCGGAAGGTCGTTCGCGGGATCGTGAAGCCTGCGGCCCGGACAAGCTGGAGCAGTCCTAGGCGTCCGGGCCCGTGGTGGAAACGCACGGTGCGGGCATTCGACCTCGTGCTCGGCACCGGGTGGTGCTTCCCGGCGCGCCTTCGGGTGTGGCGGGGCCTGCGGTGCCTACCGCGCCATCGGACTCCGGATCGCCTGTGCGTGATGGCGGCGTGGCACCCGCCTGCCCCAAGGCCGCCCGGTGACCTGGTGTTCTTCAAACTCCGTCCCGGCCCCAGCTTCCGGCATCGCTGTCGGCTCGTGTGCCGAATGCGGTGGTGGGGCGTCGCGCCGACCCGGGGTTCTTCCGCGCCGACGGCGAGTTCGTGCGGTCGTGCGGTCGGCGGCCGACCGCCGACCCTTCGGCCGGGTCGGCGGCGGTCGCCGGGTAAGCCCGTCAGCTGGCGAAGGTGAACCAGTTGAGGTTGACGAAGTCGGCCGGTTGGCCGCTGCTGAAGGTGATGTAGACGGAGTGGGTGCCGGTCACCCCTGAGAGGTTGGCGGGTACCGTTCGCCAGCTCTGCCAGCCGCCGGTGTTGGCGAGGGCGAACTCGCCGATCACCGGGCCGGTCGCGCTGTCCAGCCGCACCTGCACCAGGCCGCTGACGCCGCCTGCCGCGCCCGAGGCGACCCTGGCCCGGAACTGCGTCGCCGGGGTGCCGCCGAAGTCGACGTTGTCGTAGCGCAGCCAGTTGCCGTTGTTGATGTGGCTGACGTTCTGGCCGCCTCCGGTGTCGGTCGTGGTCTCAAGCTGCGTGCCCGACTGGGCTTGCCGGCTTTCCGCCTGGATGGTCGAGCGGGCGTCGACCTCGCCACCCGTCGGGGGCGGGGTGTTGGAGTCGCCGCTCTGCCAGACCGCGACGTAGTCGACGATCATGGGGCGTCCCGAGACGGTGGCCGCGATGGGGGTGGCGTGCCCGGCGACGCCGTCGGGGAACGCGCCGCCCATGGCCACGTTGAGCAGCAGGAAGTAGCCGCCGTGCCCGGTCATGTTCGCCCACGTGCCGGCGTCGAACTGGTTCTGGCTGACGCTGTGGAACTGCTGGCCGTCCACGTACCAGCGCAGCTGGTTGGGGCTGACGCTGCGATCCCACTCGAAGCGGTACGTGTGCATGCCCGCCTGGCAGGACGTGCCCGGGCAGGTGCGGCTCGCGCCGATCCCGCTCGTCTCGTTGCAGGGTCCGCCGGGGCTGGTGCCGCAGTGCAGGACGGCCCAGACCGAGTTGATCCCGTTGACGTTCTCCATGATGTCGAACTCGCCGATCGACGGCCAGTTCCAGTAGTTGCCCCGGTAGGGGGAGCCCAGGGCCCAGAACGCGGGCCAGTAGCCGAGGGCTTGGGCGCCCGTGACATTGGGCATCTGGATCCGTCCCTCGATGCGAAGGACGCGGCCGTCGGCGGGCTTGAAGTTGGCGCGCTGGGTCTCGATGCGGGCCGACGTCCACTCGCCCGACGCGGTCTTGATCGGAGTGATCCGCAGGTTGCCGTTGCCGTCCAGGCGGACGTTGGCGGGGTCGGCGGTGTAGTTCTGGATCTCGCCGGTGCCCCAGTTGCCCGGGCCTCCCGGGTAACCGTGGCCGGTATCGATGATCCAGTTCGCCGACGAGGGGAGCGAGCCGGCCGGACCGTCGAAGTCGTCGCTCCAGACCTGGCTCCAGCCGGCGGGGGGCGGCGGAACGGACGCGTCCGCCGTCGGTGACGTCAACGCGCTGGCGATCACCACCGGAAGCGCGGCGGCGAGGACTGCGAGTACGGACCTGCGCCAGAGCCGGGGATGTCTCAGTGAGGTCATGGCGGGGCCTCCAGAGTGGGGGCGGGAGCAAGCGCGGGGTGCCTGCCCTCTGGTGGGGTCAATGTCGCCCGCCCGGGACGGTCCGTCAAGAGGCTAGAGAGCGCTCTCTCAAAGCCTTGCGCGCATAATGGTGCATCTAGCTGCAGGCAGTTCTGTTCGCAATCGGTACTAGTCTTGTTGAGAAACCGCTCTCTCGCCATGGCTTCATGTTGAAGCCGCGCTCCATCAAAAGGTCTTTCGCCGACCTCGGTTGATCCCGACACCGCTTCGAGGAAAGCCATGCGCAGATCCATAGCCGTCTGGTGCCCTGCCCTGTCTCAGCCATCGTTCAACCCGCGCGGGACCGCCGCCGACGCCTTCCACGCCGCGCTCCTCACCGTGCACGTCGCGCTCAGCGGCGGTGCGGACCTGCAGGGACATCTCGTAAGGTCGTCCCCGGAGAACTTCGAACGGGCCGAGGGTGACGGTAAGAGATTCGGCGTCGTCCACGCGACCGCGTCGGCCAACGGCGCCCGCCCAAGGACGGCGCACAGTGTTCCGTGACGTCATCGCCCGCAACCGACTCGGTGGAGAGGCGGCATGAAACGTCCCACGCTGGAGGCCGTGGCGGCCAGGGCCGGGGTCTCCCGGGCCACGGTGTCACGCGTGGTCAACGGCTCGGCCACCGTGAACCCGCAGATTCGCACGGTCGTCCTGCGCGCCGTCGAGGAGCTCGGCTACATCCCCAACTCGGCGGCGCGCAGCCTGGTGACCCAGCGCACCGGATCGATCGGGCTGGTCGTCTCCGAGCCGCTCGCCCGAGTGTTCTCCGACGACCCCTTCTTCTCTCTGGTCGTACGTACGGTGAGCCAGGAGCTGGAGGCCGCCGACAAACAGGTCGTGCTCATGATCCCGTCCTCACCGGCGGGCCAGACGAGGGTCGAGCGGTACGTCGCGGGCCGCCATGTGGACGGTGTCATCCTGCTCTCCCAGCACGGCTCGGATCCCCTGCCCGCGGCTCTCCTGCGGACGGGCGTACCCGTGGTGTCGCACGGCCGGCCGGTGTCCACGGCCAAACCGCCGTACTGCGACGTCGACAACGTCGGGGGCGCGCGGACCGCCGTGGAACACCTTCTGGCCAGGGGACGGCGGCGCATCGCCACCATCACCGGCCCGCTCGACATGTCCGCGGGGCTGGACCGGCTGGGCGGCTACCGCGAGCTCCTCTCCGGAACCGGCCGCCGGTCCCTGGCCGCCATAGGGGACTTCACCCGCGAGTCGGGGGCGGCCGCGATGGGCCAGCTCCTCGAGGACGACCCCGGTCTCGACGCGGTGTTCGCCGCGAGTGACCTGATGGCGACCGGCGCGCTGTACGCCCTGCGAAAGGCGGGCCGCCGCGTCCCTGACGACGTCGCCATCGTCGGCTTCGACGACATTGACGCCGCTCGATTCACCGATCCGCCGCTGACCACCGTCCGTCAGCCGATCGCCGAGGTCGCCCAGGCCACCGTCCGGATACTGCTCAACGGAGTCGACCACCAGGCCGAGCCAGTGATCTTCCCCACCGAGCTCATCGTCCGTGACTCCACCTGAACCGGCCGCCGCGACCGCGTCGTGCGCCATCTCGGGACGGCCGGCACGCAGGTAGGCGGGACGGAGATGATTCCCCTCGCGGCATGTACGCTCACCCGGGCCGTGGAGAACGTGGGAGAGCCGCTCATCGCCCGGGGTACGCGGAGCTCGATTCCACAACCGGTCGCCGTCGGCCCGGTCCGCCCCGGCGCCTCAGCGTGTGGCGCGACCGCGGAGTCTGAGAAATTCGCGTTCGGCTTCAGTGGGCGCCATGGTGGCGGCGCGCTCGTAGGCGGCCACGGCTTCGGCGGTCCGGCCCAGTCGCCGGAGCAGATCGGCTCGTGCGGCGTGGAAGGAGTAGTAGCCGTCCAGCTCCAGTTCGTCCACCAAGTCCAGGGCGGCGGCAGGGCCCTGGACCTCGCCGAGGGCGATAGCGCGGTTGAGGGCCACGACCGGTGTGGGGGCGAGTTCGAGGAGATGGTCGTACAGGACGAGGATCTGCTCCCAGTCGGTGTGCCCGGCCGTGGCGGCATCCGCGTGCACGGCGTTGATGGCGGCCTGGAGCTGATACTGGCCGGGCCGGTTGCGGCGAAGGCAGCGGCGGACGATCGCCTGCCCCTCCTCGATCAAGGCGCGATCCCATAGGTTCCGGTCCTGCTCGGCGAGCAGCACCAGGGAGCCGTCGGGTCGTCTTCGCGAGAGGCGCCGGGACTCGGTCAGCAGCAGCAGCGCCAGCAATCCGGCCACTTCCGGTTCGTCGGGCATGAGCGTGACCAGGACCCGGGCTAGCCGGATCGCTTCTGCGCACAGCCCCCGCTCGGCGGGTCCGCTCATCCCGGCGTTGTAGATGAGATAGGCGACGGCCAGGACGGGGGGCAGCCGGCCGGCCAGTTCGTGTTCCTCCGGCACGCGGTAGGGGATTCGAGCGGCCTTGATCTTCCGCTTGGCCCGCACGAGACGTTGCGCCATGGTCGGTTCGGCGACCAGGAAGGATCTGGCGACCTCCCCGGTCGACAGGCCGCCGAGCAGGCGAAGGGTGAGCGCGACCTGCGCCTCGGTGGACAGTGCCGGGTGGCAGCAGGTGAAGATGAGGCGGAGCCGGTCGTCGGGCACTTGTCCCGCCTTATCGGTCATGCCGGGATCATCGCCCGGGTCGTCGGGAGCGGGCGGCAGCTTCGCCACCTTGCCGAGCACGTCCCGTTCACGCGCTTGGCGGCGCAGGCGGTCGATGGCGTGGTTGCGGGCGGTCGTGGTGATCCAGCCGCCCGGGTTGGGCGGCAGGCCGCGGCCCGGCCAACTGCGCAGGGCGATGGCGAACGCCTCCTGGACCGCGTCCTCGGCGATGTCGATGTCGCCGAAGACGCGGATCAGGGCGGCCACCGAGCGGCCGGACTCCTGGCGGAAGATCCGGCCGACGGTGGCCCCGTCGGCGACCGGCACGGTCAGGCTCCGGCGATGCCCGCGAACGGACGGACCTCGATCGGCGTGTGGATGGCCGCGGTGACCTTCGACGCCCAGGCGAGCGCGGCGTCCAGATCGGCGGCCTCGATGATGTAGAAGCCGCCGAGGTGATCCTTCGACTCGGCGAAGGGGCCGTCGGTGGTCAGCAGCTCGCCCTCGGACACGCGCACGACGGTGGCGGTGTCAGGCTCATCTCCTCCTCGGTCATCGGGGCGCGGGCCTCGCCCTGGACGCTGTGGACGGACAGCATGTAGTGCGTCATGGTGTGCTCCTCGCGGTCGGCAGGCTCACCGCCTCTCACCTACTACGAATGGGCCATCCCCAGATCGACACATGTACCCGGAAAACGTCCGGCAGAGACCGACGGCCCGCATCGTCCATCGGTTCGCCGGTGCCCCGCTCACCAGACCCCGGTGACCAGGGCCCCTATGTGTTGCCGATGGCGACGAGGCTCGCCGATCGTCAGGCTGCGACCAGGTCCATGCGGAGGAACTCGGTGATGCGGAGCAGCCTCGGTGGGCGTGCCACCTCATCGGAGAGGACCTGGAACGCCTCGTCCTTCCCGACGAGGCGTGGGGCGGCGAGTTCCACCTCCGTCCCGTCGACCCGGAGCCGCGCACCGTCGGCCGCCAGGACGTTCTGCACCCAGTCCGAGCCCGATCCGTACACCAGTACGAACAGGTAGCCGCCGTCGACGGGATGCGCGTCGAGCGGTGTGCGGTACGTCGTGCCGGAGGTGCGACCGACGTGGGTCAGCACCGGCCACTTCCCGCCCGCGATCGCGCGAGGGTTGAACACCCGCTTGTTGATGTGCCCCCACCACCTCGGCATCGGCATCGGGATCTCCTTCTCTCGCCCCGGGCGGGGCACGTCGTGGATCAGACGTCGGTCGAGCTCCCGGAGGTCGGGCCACGGCATTGCCACGTGAGGCTCACCTCGCCCTCCCGAGCGGGCTCGGGCGGGGACTCCGGCGCATGTGGCCGGCCCGTGCCTCGCGCCCGACGATCGAGGTCATCACCCTGCTGAGCGGTGTTTGCGTAGTTCTGTGGAGAGTTCGGCGGAGAACTGTTCGGCGTCGGCCAGGCGGGTGCGGATCTTCTCGCAGCGTTCCTCGACCAGGGAGCGGTAGACGGCGAGGCGTTTGGTGAGGTCGTTGCGGGTGGGCTCGCTTGTGTCGGCGGCCTGGAGCCGGTCCAGGATGTCCAGCAGGTCGCGCATCTCTTCGAGGGTGAAGCCGAGCGGTTTCATCCTCTTGACGACCAGGAGGCGGGTGACGTCGTCGTCGGTGTAGAGCCGGAAGCCGCCTTGGGAGCGCGCGGTGGGCAGGGCGAGGCCGACCTCTTCGTAGTGGCGGATGGTGCGCAGGCTCAGGCCGGTCCGATCGGCGACCTCGCCGATCTGCATGTGCCTGCCGTCCATCGGGTTCCTCCTCACGCCACCGGCCCGTCCCGCCGGGGCGGATGATCCATATCGTCGCTCAAGCTTGCCATCTTCGGCCTCGCGGTGAGGCCGCGGTCGCACAGCGTCGTCAGTACCGGTATGCGCCGGTTCGGGTGAGCCGGAGCGTGCGGAGAATCCGATTTAACCATCCCTAATCTTACGAAAGAGTAGGGTGGGAGCGTGCTTTCGCTCGTCGCCGCTGCGGCGTGGAGCTCTCACTTCCCCGCTCCTCGCCCCGGCGGCGATCTTCCTTTGCGGCAGATTCTGCCGGTTGATCCCGTATCGGTTTCCTGGACGGCCCATGTTCGGACTTCCTAATACGGCCAGGGTCTACATCTGTGCCGTGATCGCGTCCGCCGGGGCGCTGGTGGCGTCCCTGTTCTCCGGTGGGTCCTTCGCCGCCATGGACTGGCGGACGCTGGTCGCGCTGGCGGTGCTGTTCGTGGTCTGTGACTCGCTGCCGGCCCGGCTGAACGTCGAGGGGGCGCGGATCTCGCTGGGCTTTGCGGTGAGCCTGGCGTCGGTGGTGCTGCTCGGCCCCGCCGGGGCGGCGCTGGTGGGGGGCGGCGCCATGGCCACCGGGCAGCGCAGCGTCGGCCCGGTCAAGCGGATGTTCAACGGAGCGCAGTTCGCGCTGAGCGGCTTCGCCGCGGGGACGGTGTTCGGCCTGCTGGGCGGTGGCGGGTTCGAGCCCGGTCAGGTCGGCTGGGTCGGGCAGGTCATCGTGCCGTTCCTCGCCGCCCTGGTCACGTTCGTGGTGGCGAATCTCGGGCTGACGGCGGGTGTCCTGCTGCTGGGCGGGCAGGCGGCTGCCCATGAGCTGGCGAGGGCGAGCGGCCCGGTCGCCGCGGGATGTGTCGGGTACGGCATGTTCGGGTTGCTGATCGCGGGTCTGTGGGGGCGGCTCGGCCTGCTGGTGGCGGTGCTGGTGCTGCTGCCGCTGCTGGTGGCGCGGTGGGCGCTGGAACAGGCGTACGCCCAGCAGCGGGCCCATGACGCGACCCTGGCGGCGTTGTGCCAGGCGGTGGAGACCAAGGACCCGTTCACGCGTGGGCACTGCGGGCGGGTCTCCCGTGCCGCGGTGATGGTCGCCCGGCAACTCGGGATGCGGCCGGAGCGCGTCGAGACGCTCCGGTACACGGGGATGCTGCACGATGTCGGCAAGCTCGGCGTCCCCACCAGGATCCTCACCAAGGACGGGCCGCTGAGCGACGAGGAGTACGCCGCCGTCCAGTTGCATCCGATGCGGGGTCTGGAGATCGTCCGGGAGATCGGGTTCCTGGACGAGGCGCTGGCCGGGATCATGCACCATCACGAGAGGATGGACGGCCGCGGCTACCCGCTGGGGCTGGCCGGTGATGAGATTCCCGAGTTCGCCCGGGTGATCGGTGTGGCGGACGCCTTCGACGTCATGACCTCCACGCGTCCCTACCGCAAGGCCCGGCCGGTCGGGGAGGCGGTGCGGGAGTTGCGGCGCTGTTCGGGGACCCAGTTCGATCCGGTCATGGTCGAGGCGTTCCTGCGGGCTCTCGATCTGCATGGCTGGGAGGCCGAAGCAGGGCGGCGGGAAGTGGCCGGGAGTGCAGAACGTGCAGGGATGTGACCGCCCGGGTGAGGGCGACGTAGAGCCGGTGCAGTCCGCGGGGTTCGGCCGCGACGATGTTCGCGGGTTCCACGACCGTGACCGCGTCGAACTCCAGGCCCTTGGCCAGGGCGGCGGGGACGCAGACCAGCCGCGCCGTCCCCAGGGTGTTCTCTTCACCGCCCAGCAGTGCCGGTTCCAGGCCTTCGGTCCGGAGACGCCGGTGGACCGCGGTGATGTCGCCGTCCGCGGCGATGACCCCGACCGAACCGTCGTCCTTGAGCTGTTCCCGGCAGATCAGTGCGAGTGAGTCATGCAGGTCGGCGGGGGCGCGCTCGGTGACGCGGAGCGCTCCCGGGTTCCGGCGGGCCGAGGTCGGCGCGGCGAGACCGGGCGCGATGTCGGGCAGCAGGCGGGCGGCGTAGTCGATGACCTGTGCGGGCACCCGGTACCCGCGGTCGAGGACGGTCACCGTGGCGTCCGGCTTGCCGAGGTGCTCCAGGAGCGTGCGCCAGTCGGCGGTGGCCGCGGGGCTGGTGCCTTGTGCGATGTCGCCGAGGACGGTCAGCGATCCCTGGGAGCAGCGCCGTGCGACGGCGCGGCATTGCATGGGGCTGAGGTCCTGGGCTTCGTCGACCACGATGTGCGCGAGCGTGGTGGGGCGTTCGATGAGGTCGGCGAGTTCGTCCAGGAGTGCGGTGTCGGCGGCCGACCAGCGCGCCGAACGCCAGGACCGGGCGGGCTCGGCCCACAGGAGCAGGCCCTGTTCCTCCGGGGTGAGGTCGCGTCTGGCGGCCTTGGCGAGGAAGGCGGCGTCCGACAGCACCCGGTAGAGGACCTGTTCGGGGGTGACCTTGGGCCACACCTGCGCGAGGAGCTGCTTGACCGGTCTGGAGCCGGCCACGGTGGCGTGTGATCCGCTTTCGCCGCGGCGTTCCATCTGGATCAGCACGGCGTGGGCGAGGCGTTTGGCGGCGCTGGCGCGGCCGGCGTTGTAGCGGGCGGTTCCGCGCAGGGCGGCGATGATCTCGCTGACCTGGTGGTCGGGGAGGCGGTGGCGGTAGGCGCCGCGGGCGTACATCAGCCCTTCGGTGGGCCGGGTGACGTGCAGCCACAGTGCGCGATGCAGGACGGCTGCCATCCGGCCGTCGCCCTTGAGGCGCGCCGCCTCCGGGTCCTCGTCGTCGTGCTGGGCCGGGGTCCGGCCGACCAGTCCCTCGATGGTGGTCTGGACGACGTTGACCTCGCCGAGCGCGGGCAGCACGTTGCGGATGTAGGACAGGAAGGCGGGATTGGGGCCGACGACGGCGACGCCGCCCCGGCCGAGCCGGTCGCGTTCGGTGTAGAGCAGGTAGGCGATGCGGTGCAGGCCGACGGCGGTCTTGCCGGTGCCGGGCGCGCCCTGCACGCACAGGGTGGTGTCCAGCGGGGCCCGGACGAGATCGTCCTGCTCGGGCTGGATGGTGGCGACGATGTCGCGCATCGGCCCGGACCGGGGCCGTTCGATCTCGGCCGCCAGGAAGTCGCCGGCCTGTCCATCGCCGGGTTCGCCGCCGGGGCCGGTGAGCGGCTCGTCCTCGTAGCCGGTGAGTTCCGCGGCGCCGGAGAAGCCGTAGCGGCGCCGCGACAGCACCCCGTGGCGGTCGCCGCGGGTGGCGCGGTAGAACGCCGAGGAGATGGGGGCCCGCCAGTCGATGACCATGGGCCTTCCGGCACCGTCGTGGACGTGCCGCCGACCAAGGTAGAGCCGGTCACCGGACGCCGCGCCGCCCCGATGGTGCGGATCCGCCGCCTGGATCGCTCCCGGTTCGAAGGTGAGGCGCCCGAAGAACAGCGGCACGTCGGGCAGGTCGACCAGGGCGAGGGCGCGCCGCTCGCGGGCCTGGCGCAGGAAGAGCCGCTCGGCGAAGTTGTCGTTGTCCTCGGTCGCGGCCGTCACCTGTGTCTCGGTGGTGACGACGTCCCGGTGCATGCGTCGCAGCGCGGCCAGTGCCTCGGCCAGGTGGGCGCGTTCACGCTTGATCTCCGGGTCGTCGGGGATGCCGCCGGCGGGATCGGTCATGGCTGGGAGGGCCTCATCCTTCAACGGGAGCGGGCGCGGGCGACGGACACGGCCTCGTGATCTGGATGATCCGACGGCGGTCGCCGACCTGATGGCTTCGACCGCACCGATTCGCGTCGCTCGAAATATACCCTCTCGTAAGGGAAGAGTGGTCCATGGCGATGCCCTGCCCTGCGGTGCGGGCCGAAGCGAGAGGTCGGGATCGCTTCCTACGCCGGGCCAGGCTCGTGCGGCACGAGCCGCTGACCGCGCACGACTGGGACGTCAAAGGTGACGTGCGGGATTTGTGACGGCTCCCACGCGGGTCTCCGGCTGCGGCACGTCCTCGGGCGAGCCCGGGACGTCGTGCACGTCGGCGACGACGCAGGTGACGTTGTCGGGTGCGCCTCGCAGGTAGGCCGCGTTGATCAGCTCCTGCACGGCCGCCGCGGGGTCGGCGTGGTCGACGAGGATCCGCAGGAGATCATCCGACGGCACGACCCCTGAGAGGCCGTCCGAACTGAGCAGAAATCTGTCTGCGGGCTCCACTTCATGCATCGACAGGTCCGGCTTCGCGGCGTTGACCGCGTCGAGCGCCTTGGTCAGGACGGAACGGTGCGAGTGCTGGGCCGCTTGCTCGGCCGTGATGTGCCCGTCCTCCACCAGCGTGTGCACCATCGTGTGGTCGACGGTGAGCTGGTGCATCCTTCCCGAGCGCAGCAGGTAGGCGCGCGAGTCCCCGATGTGGGCGAGTGCGATCCGCCTTCGGTCGAGCAGCATCGCGGTGAAGGTCGTCCCCATGTCGGCCAGGGCGGGGGTGCGGCTCACGTTCTCGCGCAGTTGGCGCCGGGCGGCTTCGACGGCCTGTTCCAGGGCGGCCATGGGCGTGGCGTCGAGGGACCGGTCCATGCGGGCCAGGCAGTTGATCGCGATGGAGCCGGCGACGTCGCCTCCGGCGTGACCGCCCATGCCGTCGGCGACCGCCAGCAGGCGGTCGCTCGCGAGCGCGGAGTCCTGGTTCGTCCGCCGCCGCAACCCGACGTCGGATACGGCTGCGTGCCTGAAGGTGAACATCTCGCGCCTTTCCGGCCTGTAAGGGCGTGTGCCCTGTTCGAGAGGCGACAGGATCCGGACTGGACCAGGCCGGCCATTCCCCCATGCGGTCTCGCCAGAGCGCGGACCCTACTCTAACGTCATGGAAGAGTTGTTGCCACTGCCGCCCGCGTCGAACGGGGCGCCGCCCGCACACGGTGGATCCCCGCGTCGGGGGTCCTTGAAGATCAATCGGTGTTCAGGGAGCCGCAGGCTGAACGATGCACGGCCTTGGCGATGACTCGCGGCGGGGTGGATGTCCTCGCGCCACCGCGAGCACGCCCTGCAGGCGGCGGCGCGAGAACCGCGCAAGATCGGCGAGTGTGCCTCCGGCCGACCCCGCACCCAAGGTACTCTAACGTAAGGTTAGATTGGCTGCGAACGGGTCGTCAGGCGGTGGGCGGATGCAGATCGGCGAAGTGGCCGAGCGGACGGGGTTGTCGCTGCGCACGATCCGTTATTACGAGGAAGTCGGGCTGGTGACGCCGTCCGCGCGCACGCGCGGCGGTTTCCGCGTGTACACCGAAGCCGACGCGGGACGCCTCGAACTGGTCAAACGGATGAAGTCGCTGGAGTTCACGCTGGAGGAGACACGGCTGCTCTTCGCGGTGCTGGGCGGCCTCGCCGGAGAACCGGCACCGCGGGAGCGGCGCCGGCTGGTCGACGAGCTGACCACCTGGTGCCGGGAGATCGACTGGCGCTGTGCGCTGCTCCGCGAGCGGTTGCAGATCGCCGAGGGCCTGGCCACCGGTCTTGATCGTGAACTGGCGACCCGGACGGGATCGCCGGACGCGTCCGCGTCTCCGCATGCGTCCGCCATGTCCACCCGGTGGGTCGGTGAGGCCGAGTACGAGACGGGGCCGCGGTGAGCGGCGGGACGGTCTCGCCTCACCCCGTTTCCGGCCGCGGTCGTCCCGGACTCACCGCGGCGGACGGCCCCGCGACCTGGGCGTGGTGCAGGAGGGCGTAGGCGCCGCCTGCGGCAATGAGGTCGTCGTGGGCGCCCTGCTCGACGATGCGGCCGGCGTCCATGACCAGGATGTGGTCGGCGTCCCGGATCGTCGACAGGCGGTGCGCGATGACGAAGGCGGTGCGGCCCCGGCGGAGTGAGGCCATCGCCTGCTGGACGAGCATCTCGGTGCGGGTGTCGACCGAACTCGTCGCCTCGTCCAGGACGAGGATCTCCGGTTCGATCAGGAACGCGCGGGCGATGGTGAGCAGCTGCTTCTCGCCCGCGCTGAGCCCGCCGCCTTCGTCGTCGATGACGGTGTCGTAGCCGCCGGGCAGGGTGCGGATGAAGTGGTCGGCGTGGGCTGCGCGCGCGGCCTCCATGATCTTGTCATGGGACGCGTCGTCACGGCCGTAGGCGATGTTCTCGGCGATGGTGCCCTGCCGGAGCCAGGTGTCCTGGAGGACCATGCCGATGTGGCCGCGCAGCTCGGCGCGGGACATGGCGGAGATGTCGTCGCCGTCCACCGTGATGCGTCCGCCGGTGACGTCGTAGAACCGCATCAGCAGGTTGACGAGGGTGGACTTGCCGGCGCCGGTGGGACCGACGATGGCGACGGTGCGTCCCGGCTCGACGGTGAGGGACAGGTTCTCGATCAGTGGTTCGCCGGGCTTGTAGCGGAAGGACACCCGCTCGAACGACACACGTCCCTCGACGCGGCGTTCGGGACGCGGTGAGCCGGACGGGTCCGGTGTCTCTTCGGGGGCGTCCAGCAGCTCGAAGACCCGCTCGGCGGACGCCACACCGGACTGCACCATGTTCGCCAGCGCCGCCATCTGCGCGATCGGCTGGTTGAACTGCGTCGTGTACTGGATGAACGCCTGGACGTCGCCGATGGACATCGACCCGGAGGCGACCCGCAGGCCGCCGATCACCGCGATCAGCACGTAGTTGAGGTGGCCGACGAAGGTCAGCGCGGGTTCGATGACGCCGGAGACGAACTGGGCCCGCCAGGCGGCGCCGTACAGCTCGTCGTTGTGCTCGGTGAAGGTGCGGACGGCCTCGTCCTGGCGGCCGAAGGTCTTCACCAGCGCGTGGCCGGTGTACATCTCTTCGATGTGGCCGCTCAGCCGTCCGGTGGCGTCCCACTTGCGGACGAACTGCGGCTGCGCGCGTCTGCCGATGCGGGCGGTGGCCAGCGCCGCGACCGGGACGGTGAGCAGGGCGACCAGCGTCAGCAGCGGGGACAGCCACAGCATCATCGCCAGCACGAAGATCGGGGTGAGCAGCGAGTAGATGATCTTGCCGAGTCCGTTCTGCAGGGTCTCGGCGATGTTGTCGATGTCGTTGGTGATGCGCGACAGGATCTCGCCGCGGCTGTGCCCGTCGTAGTGGCTCAGCGGGAGCCGCCCGAGCTTGCCGGCGGCCTGCTCACGCAGCCGGTAGGCCGTGCGGTGGGCGATGACGGCCGCCATCCAGCCGCGGACGCGGTGGATCGCGGCCGTGCCGCCGGCCACGGCGAGGGCCGTCAGCAGGATCCGGCCGACCGCACCGAAGTCGACGGCGCCGCCACCGGTGACGCCGTCGTACACCAGGTCCGTGGCCTGCCCGAGCATCCGCGGGATGGTGACCGACAGGGAGATGCTCGTGACGACCAGGACCAGCGTGAGGGCCAGCAGCCTTCCGTCGGCCCCCATCATCCGCAGCAGCCGCAGCCCGGAACGGCGGAACTCGATCGCCTTCACGCGGGAAGGGTCCTGGTTCGCCGCCTTCACGCGGCCTCCTCGCCTGGTGGCTCGGCCATGCGTGAGCTTCGCTGCCGTGCTCCCTGGTTCGCTTCTCTCACACCGCCTCCCGTTCGGAGGTCTGGGAGAGTGCGATCTCCCGGTAGGTGGCGTTGTCCCGCAACAGTTCGTCGTGGGTCCCGGTGCCGGCGACGCGGCCGTGGTCGAGGATGACGATGCGGTCGGCGCTCGCGATGGTCGAGACCCGCTGGGCGACGGTGACGACGGCCGCGTCGCGGGTCTCGTCCGCGAGCGCGTCCCGCAGGGCGGCGTCGGTGACCTGGTCGAGCGCGGAGAAGGAGTCGTCGAACAGGTAGATCTTCGGCCGGACCAGCAGGGCGCGGGCGATCGCGAGGCGCTGGCGCTGGCCGCCGGAGACGTTGCCGCCGCCCTGCCCGATGGGCGCGTCCAGCTTCCCGGGCATGTCCTCGACGAAGCCGCGCGCCTGCGCGACCTCGAGCGCGTGCCACAGGTCGGCGTCGGTGGCGCCGGGATCGCCGTAGCGCAGGTTGGACGCGACGGTGCCGGAGAACAGGTACGGCTTCTGTGGGACGAGCCCGATCGTGCCGGTCAGCGCGGCCGGGGCGAGGTCGCGTACGTCGGTCCCGTCGATGAGGACGGCGCCGCCGGTGACGTCGAACAGCCGCGGCACCAGGTTGATCAGTGTGGTCTTCCCGCTGCCGGTGGAGCCGATGATCGCGGTGGTCTCGCCGGGACGCGCGCTCAGGCTCACTCCGCGCAGCACGGGTTCCTCCGCACCCGGGTACCGGAACTCCGCGTCGCGGACCTCCAGATGCCCGGCCGGTCGTCTCGCGGGGCGGGCCGTGCGGACGGCCGGTGCGGCTTTCGGAGGTGCGACGCCCGGGACGGTGTCCAGCACCTCGCGGACGCGTTCGGCGCACACCCTGGCCCGTGGCGCCATGATGAACGCGATCGCGGCCATCATCACCGCGCCGAGGATCAGCATCAGGTACTGCAGGAACGCCAGCAGGGAGCCGATCTCCATGTCTCCTCCGGCGACCCGGTGCCCGCCGAACCAGACGACGGCGACGGCGGAGGCTTCGGCGACGATGGTGACCGCCGGCATCATCAGCGACTGGATCCGTCCCAGGCGCAGCGCCACGTCCCGCAGTTCGGTGTTGGCCTCGGCGAACCGCCGCCGCTCGCGGTCGTCCCGGACGAAGGCCCGCACGACGCGGACGCCGCTGATCTGCTCGCGCACCACCCGGTTGACCCGGTCGATGCGCCGCTGCTGGGACGCCGACAGTGGCCCCATCGCCCGCATCAGCAGCACGACGGTCGCCGTGAGCGCGGGCAGCACGACGCACAGCAGCAGCGACAGCGGGGCGTCCTGGCGCAGTGCCAGCACCAGCGCGCCGACGCCCATGAACGGCGCGACCACCACCGTCGTCAACGCCATCAGCACCAGCATCAGGATCTGGTCGACGTCGTTGGTCGTGCGGGTGATCAGCGAGGGCGCGCCGAACCGGCCGACCTCGCGGACCGAGAACGACTGGATCTTCTCGAACACGGCGGCCCGCAGGTCCCGGCCCAGCCCCTCGGCGGTCCGCGCGGCGACGTAGACGGCGGCGCATCCGCCGAGGATCTGCACCAGCGTCAATGCCGTCATGACGGCGCCGACGCGCAGCACATGGCCGGTGTCGCCCTCGACGACCCCGTTGTTGATCAGATCCGCGTTCAGCGTCGGCAGGAAGAGCGAGGCGGTCGTCTGCGCCAGCTGCAGCACCACGGCGAGCGCGATGGAGCCGCGGTACGGACGCAGATGAACGCGCAGAAGCCGGAACAGCACGGAACAACTCCCCGATGGCGAGCGGCCCCGGCGATCGCGCCCGGAGCCATCGTGTCCGATGACATCAAAAGTTGGCACAGAGTGTCAAACGCCTGCGCAAGCAACTTACACGAGGAGGCAGTTGCCCGTGCGGGCTCTAGACTGGGGCGATGGTCACGAACGCCCCGGCAGGACGGGCGCCGCAAGACGACCGCCGGCTGCCCCTGCGCGAACGCAAGAAGCTGCGCACGCGCCGCGCCCTGGTCGACGCGGCCCTCGAACTGTTCACCGACCGGGGGTTCGACGAGACCACGATCGAGGACCTGGTGGACGAGGTGGAGATCTCCCGGCGGACGTTCTTCCGCTACTTCCCGTCCAAGGAGGCGGTGGCCACCGCCGCCGAGGCCGACCTGTGGGACGCCTACATCGCCGAGTTCGCGCGCACCGACCTGCACGGCACCGTGCTGGGGGCGCTGCGCTCCGCGCTCATCGCGGCGATCCTGGGCATGGACGACGGCTGGGACGACCGCATCGTCCGGACCCGGATGCTCATCTCGCACGTCCCCGTCCCGCTGCGGGACGCCAGCACCCTGCTTTCCATCAACGCCCAGGAGCGGCTGGTCGCCGAACTGGAGACCAAACTCGGCGTCGACGGACGCCAGGACATCCGCCTCCGGCTGCTGGGAGAGTTCGCCTTCGGTGCCTACCGGTGCGGCGCCAAGAACTGGGCCGCGGGCCGCGGCGAAGGCGGCGGGCGGGGCAGATGGGGGCGCAACGTCCTCGCCCGCCGGGTGGACGAGGCGTTCGACGCGATCCCCGCGAGCTTGGCGATGACGGTGTGACAGTTGTCTCTACCGGCGCCTGTGACCCTCCACTGGCGCCGATGACTCTTCTGTGACGTTAGAGTAGGAACGCGACGGCAAGCATTGGTGGTTGCGGTCTGCCGTCCGTCGAAGCCCATCGGGCTTCGGTCGTGGTCATGAATTCTCGGGGGAGTCCGTTGCCGTCTCATGGCGACCTTGAAGGCGGCCGGGCCTGGCCGTTCACCGCGGTCCGGCCTATGTGATTCCCCATCGGTGAGCCGGTCGTTGTGACGGTTCACCGGGCCGCGGCCTGACCGCCCGGCGCCCATGCGCCCCATCCCGGGATCGTCGCCGGTTCCCGCCCCGCAAACCCTTGTTCGTGTGCCCGTGCCCGGAACTGGCACGGTCGTTCCGCCATGTCTGGAGTGTTTTGAGTCTGCCTGCCGTACTGGCACACCGGCTGAAGCCGGCGTTGACGCCCGCGCATCCGATCACCGCCAAGCTGCTGCGCACCGAGGTGCTGGCCGGCCTGGTGGTCGCGCTCGCGCTGATCCCCGAGGCGATCTCCTTCTCGATCATCGCCGGGGTGGAGCCGCAGGTCGGGCTGTTCGCCGCGTTCACCATGGCGGTCACGATCGCGGTCGTCGGCGGGCGGCCCGCGATGATCTCGGCGGCGACCGGCGCGGTCGCCCTGGTCGTCGCCCCTCTCGCCCGCGAGTACGGGCTCGGGCACCTGCTGGCCGCGGTGATCCTCGCCGGGATCTTCCAGGTGGTGCTGGGGGCGCTGGGCGTCGCCCGGCTGATGCGGTTCGTGCCGCGCAGCGTGATGGTCGGGTTCGTCAACGCGCTGGCCATCCTGATCTTCATGGCGCAGGTCCCCGAACTGCGGGACGTTCCCTGGCCCGTGTACCCCCTGGCGGCGGCCGGGCTGGCGCTGATGGTGCTGTTCCCGCGCGTCACCAGGGCCGTCCCGGCGCCGCTGGTGTCGATCGTGATCCTCACCGTCATCACGGTCGCCGCGGGCATCGCGGTGCCGACCGTGGGCGACAAGGGCGCGCTGCCGTCCGCCCTGCCCACCCCCGGCCTGCCCGACGTCCCGCCCACCCTGGACACCCTGCGGCTGCTGGCCCCGTACTCGCTGGCGTTCGCGCTGGTCGGGCTGATGGAGTCGCTGATGACCGCCAAGCTCGTCGACGACATCACCGACACCCACTCCGGCAAGACCCGCGAGTCCATCGGGCAGGGCGTCGCCAACGTCGTCACCGGGTTCTTCGGCGGCATGGGCGGCTGCGCGATGATCGGCCAGACCATGATCAACATCAAGAGCGGCGCCCGGACCCGGCTGTCGACGCTGCTGGCCGGGGCGTTCCTGATGGTGCTGTGCATCGGGGTCGGCCCCATCGTCTCCGACATCCCGATGGCCGCCCTGGTCGCGGTCATGGTCCTGGTCGCGGCCGGCACCTTCGACTGGCACTCGATGGCCCCGGCCACGCTCAAGCGCATGCCGCTGGGCGAGACGACCGTCATGCTGGTCACCGTCGCCGTGGTGGTGTTCACCCACAACCTGGCCATCGGCGTGGTCGCCGGCTCGATCACCGCGATGGTGGTGTTCGCCCGCCGCGTCGCGCACCTGGTGAACGTCTGCGCGGTCACCGACCCCGACGGCGGCCAGGTCGTGTACGCGGTCACCGGCGAGCTGTTCTTCGCCTCCAGCAACGACCTGGTCTACCAGTTCGACTACGCCGGCGACCCCGAACGCGTGACCATCGACCTGACCGACGCCCACGTCTGGGACGCCTCCACCGTCGCCGCCCTCGACGCCGTCACCACCAAGTACGAACGGCGCGGCAAGACCGTCGAGATCGTCGGGCTCAACGAGCACAGCGCCCGCATGCACGACACC
>NZ_JBQQBP010000007.1:0-451640 GCF_052245875.1 Actinomadura sp. 3N407 | reverse complement strand
TGATCTCAACCTAGAAGCGGCGCCACTCCCGACACAGGGACCCAATACGCCACCGACAGGTCCAAACCCGCCATCGCCTCCCACCGCCGCGTATCCTCGGACGGCAGGCCCTCGACGGTCCGTTTCCCGTCGGCGGGGGTTGAGGCTGCGGCCTGGTGCGCAGGCCCGCCTGACCGTTCGGCCGGGATGAGGCAGACGTGGGCTCCCAGGGTCCTGCCGATCCGGTCGGGTCGGCGTCACCCCGGCCCGCTGCGGGATGCCGGTCAGGAGCCGCAGCGAGTGTCGCGGCAGGTCAGCAGGTTCGCGTGGGTGGTGAAGTTCCAGAGGACCCGTGGTCGCCCGTCCCGCCCCACGGCCAGGTCGAGGACGCCGAGATCACCCGCGGTGACGGTGCCGGGACTCCCCATGTCAAAGGTGCCGAGATCGACGGTGTCACGCCGGGAGCAGTCGGGAACGGCGCAGGCGATCAGGACGACCATCCGGCGGGACACATCGAAGGAGGCGAGCGTGGGAAGGCCGCCGGGTCCCAGTGCCAGGTCCGCCACCGGCTTGGCGGTACTCGGGTCGGTGTGGATGATGGCGTCCGCCTCGGCGCAGTCAGGGGTGCGGCAGCGCAGCAGGCGGCTGGCTCCGGTCGCGAGGTCCCGGTGGACGAGGACGGGGCGGTTGTCTGGCGGGACGGCGAGGCGGACGCCGCTCTGGTGCCGGGCGCCGTCCTTGCCCCCACGCTCAATGATCGCTGCGGAGGCCCGGCCGACTGGTCGTCGTGTGATGATGCGACGGCAATCGCGGTCCTGGCAGATGAAGAGGGTGACGGCACCCGAGGCGCTGTCTTCGTAGGCGACCACCGGTCGTCCCCCGGCCCGGGTCGCGAGCCCGATCGGCTCCCGGCCGGAGACATGGGGTTCCGGGATGTTGAACTCGGCCAGCAGCCGGGGCTTCCCACAGGGCACGCTCGCACAGCGCAGAAGCCGCAAGGTGCTGACCGCGCGCCGACGATCCTCCGTATCGGTCAGGACCGCGACCAGGACGTCGCGACCCGAGGCCTTGACCATCACGTCGCTGTCGGCACCGTCCGGCACGGTTGCGATGGGCGGGGCCTCATCGAAATGGGTGCACTCATCTTCCGTGCATCGCCTGAGCGCAATGGCCGTGGCTTTGCCGCGGCCCATGTCCTCGTTCTGGACGTAGGCCCACGATCCGTCCGGAAGAGCCGTCGCCCTCACCGGCACGCGGTTCGGGGACGGTAGTCGGGGCACTTCGCGGGCTTTGTCGCATTCCCTGTCTGAACAAAGCTTGTGGTCCCCGTGGGAGTGCCCCGTGACCAGCAACCTGCTGTCGTCCAGCAGTACGGGGGACCCCCTCAGCGG
Source organism: Actinomadura sp. 3N407 (assembly GCF_052245875.1). Taxonomy (NCBI): domain Bacteria; kingdom Bacillati; phylum Actinomycetota; class Actinomycetes; order Streptosporangiales; family Thermomonosporaceae; genus Actinomadura; species Actinomadura sp. 3N407. The sequence goes on along the minus strand of NZ_JBQQBP010000007.1, from coordinate 450,270 downwards.
CCCGTCCTCCGTCCACCTGTCCGAAGAACGCACGGACTGTATCTGGAAGGCCGCAAGCCGGTGCGGGTTGGCGGTGAGGTACCCCCAATAGGCCAGTCCGGGGACGAGGAGCGCGATCATGGTGAGCGCCACCAGCGGCAGTGCGTGCAGTGGCTTGGTTCTGGGTGCGGACGCGGGCTCGGGGAACCGCGCGGCCACGGCGTCAAGGTCGAGGATGTCGGGGTTCATGACGGCGGGCTCCGCCGCCTGTTGCGGTGGACGCGACCGCACAGGCCGCTGGTCCAGCGCCACGACCGCGAGTGCGGCTCCCTGCAGGACGGTGCCGAGCGCCATGTAGACGGTCACGGTCGCTATCGCCGCCGCGTTGTGCTCGATCCCGGTGAATTGCGACTCCAGCCATGACGTTCCGGCGCCCAGCACGGCGGGTATTGCGACCGCGGTCACCATCAGGCGGACGAACATGCGCCCGCGCCGCCCCCTGGGGATCTCCTTGGCGCGCGAGAGTGCCCGCAACGGCCCCGTGCCCTTCAGCATGACCAGCGGCACGGCCAGTGGGAGCCACCACAGCCCCATGGCGACCAGACCGGCGACGATCAGACCGGCCCACGTCGCCAGCGTTTCCAACTCGACTTCGGATCCCAGGTCGATGTCCGATCCCAGCAGCACGATTCTGACCATGGCGGCGATCGCCAGCAGCAGTGCCACGACGGCGACGTACACGACGAAGAGCACCAGGAGCGCTCCGGACCGCCGCAGCACCATGCGTGCCGCCCGTGCGGTGGAAACGGGCCTGCCCAGAACCGAGCCCGCCACCACGACCACGACCAACGCCGTCAAGCCCAGCTGCACCACCAGCAGGCACACACCCATCGCCACGGCCATGACGGCCAGGCCCGGTGAGGGCTCGAACGGGAGCAGCACATCGTTGAGGATCACCGCGCCCCGGCCCAGGATCGCCAGCACGCCGATCGTCCCGCACAACGCCACCGAGGCCGCCGTGACCAGGCCCACCGGGACGATCAGCGCGGCCAGGTTCTTCAGCAGATGCCGTCCCAGCAGGACCAGCACGGGCCGAAGACCCGGCGCCTCTAGTCCGGTTTCATCCACCTTGTCCATGAACTAGTGCGGCCCTCTCGAAAACGTCCGGGCGCCAGCGGTGACGGCGGCCAGGCACCCGATGCCGGCCCTGCACACCGCACGCGCCATTCCTTCACCCGTCCCAGTAATCGATGCGACCTTGCCCCGCAGCTCCAACCGTGCGCACTCCTCCATCCGGACGCACATCCCCGGCAGCACACCGTCGCAAGGCCCACTGAAGGAGACAGTGTGAGGCTGAGCCTGTTCGGCAAGTGTCCTCGATCACGCCGCTCCGGGACATCGCAGGGCGACGCGAAGGGGTGGTCACGTGACCGGCCGGGTCTGGAACCGGAAGGCTCGGCATGTGTCGTCCCCTGAAGGTGGTATCCGCCAGGCGATCAAGAGTGTGCGAGGAGGGGCTCGGCACTCTCGGGGTCCTCGGTGACGGCCTGCTGCTCGGGGCGCGGGGTGTTCATCAGGACGGCGGTGATGAGCGCGCCGACCAGGAGGATCCCCGCGGCCCAGGCGCCGGCCGCCCCGAAGCCTTCCACGACCGCCTGCTTGGCGACGGCCGGGCTCGTGCCGTGCGAGGCCAGGTAGTCCACGGTCGCGCTGGTGGCGATGGTGTTGAGCAGCGCGGTGCCGATCGAGCCGCCGATCTGCTGCGCGGTGTTGATGCTGGCCGAGGCCACGCCCGAGTCGTCCGGGTCGACGCCGTGGGTGGCGTAGTTGAGCGCCACCGGCATGATCATGCCCGCTCCGAAGCCGAGCAGGAGCTGCGCGACCAGCGCGCCGCCGGCGTAGGCGGTGCCGGCCTCCAGGGTGAGCATCCACAGCATCCCGGAGGAGCTGATGAGCATGCCGGGTACGATCAGCGTCCGCGGCGGGAGCTTGGGCAGCAGCCGGGTGGTGAGCCCGCCGGCCGACAGCAGGACCGCCAGGACCATCGGGAGGAAGGCCACACCCGTCCTGATCGGCGAGTATCCCTTGACGACCTGCATGTAGTAGGTCAAGAAGAGGAACGCGCCGAACATCCCGATGACGGCCAGGCCCACGGCCAGGTACGCGCCGCCGCGGGTGCGGTTGGCGATGACGCGCAGCGGCAGCAGCGGCTGCGGCACCCGGCTCTCGACGAAGAGGAAAGCGGCCAGGAGCACCGCGCCGGCGGCCAGCAGGCCGATGACCTCCGCCGAGCCCCAGCCGTCGGACTCGGCCCGGCTGGTGGCGTACACGATCGCGACGAGCCCGCCGGTCACCAGCAGCACGCCGGGGATGTCGAACCGGGCCTTGCCCGCGTGCCGCGACTCGGCCAGCACCGCGTACCCGCCGATCGCCGCGATCAGGGCGATCGGGATGTTGATGTACAGGCACCAGCGCCAGTCCAGGTAGTCGGTCAGCGCCCCGCCGGCCAGCAGCCCGATCGCGCCGCCCGCGGCGGAGATGGCGCCCCAGATCCCGAACGCCTTGGCGCGGTCCTTGGGCTGGGTGAACGTCACCGTCAGCAGTGACAGCGCGGACGGCCCGAGCAGCGCGCCGAACACGCCCTGCAGGGCACGGGCGAGCAGGAGCATCTCGAAGTTGGCCGCCGCGCCGCCGAGGGCCGACGCACCGGTGAAGCCGAGCAGCGCGATGAGGAAGGTCCGCTTGCGTCCCGTGTAGTCGGCGATCCGGCCGCCGAGCAACAGCAGGCTGCCGAACGCCAGCATGTAGGCGGTGATGATCCACTGCCGGTCGCCGTCGGAGATCCCGAGGTCCCGCTGGAGCGTGGGCAGCGCGATGTTCACGACGGTGGCGTCCAGGACAATCATGAGCTGGGCCAGCCCGATGAAGAACAGCGCGGCCCAGCGGCGTGAAGCGACCGCCGGGGCCTGCGCCTTCGTGGTTGCCATGACTTCGTCCTCACTCGTGGGGTTGCGTGCCGCGCGGAACGTTCGCGCGGCCCTGACGAACACGAGATGCCGGCGGCCCGCTCCCTGTGACGGCGCGCTCATATGACGTGCGCCACCACACGGGGATGTCACAAAGCGGCGGGGCCCGGCGTCTTGTGCGTGCAGCAGGTCGAGAACGAGCAGGTGGGAGCGAGTTATGAGCGAGCGCGGCAGGACAACGACGGACGCGGCCGAGCCGCCGGCCCATGGCGACCGCGTGGACTCCGCCACCGAGGCGTTCGTCACCCACCGCAATCTGCTGTTCACCGTCGCCTACGAGATGCTCGGCTCGGCGGCCGACGCCGAAGACGTCCTGCAGGAGACCTGGCTGCGGTGGGTGAACGTCGATCTGGCCACGGTGCGGGATCAGCGTGCCTACCTGGTGCGGATCGCCACCCGGCAGGCGCTCACCCGGCTGCGTACGCTCGGCCGGCGCAAGGAGTCCTACATCGGCCCCTGGCTGCCCGAGCCGCTGCTGACCGCGCCCGACGTCGCCGAGGACGTCGAGTTGGCCGACAGCGTGTCGATGGCGATGCTGCTGGTGATGGAGACCCTCGGGCCGACCGAGCGGGCGGTGTTCGTGCTGCGCGAAGTGTTCGACCTGGCCTATGACGAGATCGCCGAAGCCGTCGGCAAGAACCACGCCGCGGTCCGCCAGATCGCCCACCGGGCGCGGGCGCACGTCGCCGCGCGCCGACCACGCGACGTCGTCTCCCCGGCCGACACCCGGGCCGCGCTCGCGGCCTTCCAGCGGGCGGTCGAAACCGGCGACCTGCAGGACCTGCTGGACGTCCTCGCGCCGGACGTCGTGCTCTTGTCCGACGGCGGCGGGCTCAAGCAGGCCGTGCCGCGCCCCATCGTGGGGGCCGGCAAGGCGGCTCGCCTGCTGACCGCCGGCCTGAGCAAGTTCGCCGTCCGGGCGTCGGTCGAGCCGGTCCAGGTCAACGGCCACCCGGGACTCATCTTGCGCCTCAACGGAGAGATCGACGGCGTCGTCGCGATGCGGGTCGAGGACGGCCTCATCACCGGGCTCTACTACGTACGCAACCCCGAGAAACTGTCGCGTGTGGAGCAGGAGACGGCGCTGAGCCGCTGAGGCCGGACGACGCGAAAAGGCCCCCGCCCGCGTCGCCGCCGCGACGGCCCCGGCCGCCCGCCGCCACTGTACGAGGCGGCCCGGATTGCGGCTCAGCGCACGTCCATGAACGGCGCCCGGACTCCCGGAAGCGGCACCGCCGGGGGTTTCCAGTCGTGCGGCGTCATCGGTGGCAGGGCGGCCTGCCTGCGGCGCTTGACGACCACGTTGCGCACCGCCGCGTCGGTCATCGGGCGGTGCTGGACCGCGCCCGAGCGGTGCACCGGCTTGAACAGCGGGCCGGACGGGCGGTCGTCGGCCGCCAGCCACGCGTCCAGCAGCGCGGCCCGCGCCCTCGTGGACGTACTCCAGCCGCTGCTTGTCGCCCTTGCCGGAGATCTGCAGCGACCGCTCGCCCGGGTCGTAGTCCTCCCGGCGCAGCGTTTGCGGCCTTGGAGCGCCTCGTTTGCCGCATTGCCGGCGCTGGTGCCCACCGCGCCCATCGATGACCCGCATCGGTGAATCGCGTCCCAGTCCTGCAAGACTGGTGCCGGCCGGATTGGCAGCAAGCGCTGCGGGAAGGTGTGGCGATGCTGAACTGGGAGCGCAACGTGGTGCGGCCGGGGCATCGATTCCCACGGCACGCGCACGCCGACTGGTCGGTCGCGGTCGTGCGCGCCGGCACCGGCTTCATTCACCTCGACGGCGCCCTTCACGAGGCGGGCCCCGGAGCGATCACCGTCCTGCACCCCGGCGAGGCGCACCACAGCCGGGCGCATCCGGAGGAAGGCCTGGACTACGTCGTCATCACCTGCACCGAGGCAATGGCGGCCGGGCTGCACGGCCACCGGGCGACGCCTCGCTTCACGGATCACGTGATCGATGACCCCGAGTGCGCCGCAGCGTTGCTGGCTGCTTGCGAGGCGGCGGACGTCCGCGACAAGGCAGTGGAACTCGCGGCACCGCTGGCGCGGCTCTTCCACACCCACGCCCGCGGCGAGCGCGCGACGGTACGTCGTTCACCCGTGGTCCGGGCCTTGCGCGACTATCTGGAAGACCACTACGCCGTTCCGCTATCGCGCAATGACATGGCGAGGCTGACGCATGTGAGCCCGGCGACTCTAGCCCGGCACTTCCGGGAGGACCTAGGGATCGCGCCGCACGAGTACGTGCTGTCCCGGCGGATCGACGCGGCCCGCGCGCTCCTCCGGTCCGATCGGTCCCTGCCCGAGATCGCGCAGTTGACCGGCTTCGCCGATCAGAGCCATCTGCATCGGCACTTCACCCGGATCGTCGGAGTAACGCCCGGCCGCTTTCGCCGGCGATGAGGTGGCCACCGTTCAGCCTTCTTCATGCGCCAGGCGTTCGAGCAGGGAGATCGACTCTTCGATGTCCCGAGGCGTGGTCTCCGGGTTGGTGACGCACAGCCGCAGCACTGGTCGATCATGAATCTCCGTGGTCGTGACCAGCACGAAACCGTCCTTCAGCGTCGCCGCGGCGATACGCCGGGTCAGGGCGTCGACGTCGCCGGGACGCCTGTCGAGCGACCGGGGACGGAAAGTGATGATCGCGAGCTGGGCGGGCGTGACCACCTCCCAACGATCGCTGTCCGCCAGCAGATGCTGGGCGTGCTCGGCGAGCGCGATTCCATGGTCGACGGCCCGCCGGAACGCGTCCAGGCCGAAGGTCTTGATCGACATCCACACCTTGAGCGCCCGGAAGCCGCGGGTGAGCTGAGGACCCAGGTCGTAGTAGTTCAGCGGCGCCGTGCCGTGTCGGGTCTCGCGGAGATACTCGGCGTTCATGGCGAACGCATCGATCAGCCGGGTCTCGTCGCGGACGAGGACGCAGCCGACCTCGTACGGCTGGTACCACCACTTGTGCGGGTCGAGCGCGATGGAGTCGGCGCGGTCGAGGCCCTTGAGCAGATCCCCGACACGGTCGGACAGGACCGCGGCCGCGCCGTAGGCACCGTCGACATGGAGCCACAGATCATCACCGGCGCACAGGTCGGCGAGCGCGTCGAGGGGGTCGACCGCGCCGGTGCTTGTGGTGCCGGCGGTCGCCACGACGCAGCAAGGACGCAACCCCGCACGCCGGTCCCGCACGATCTGTTCATGCAGAGAGACCAGGTCCATCCGATGATGCTCGTCGGTGTCGACGAGCCTCAACTGGGCGTCCCCGAAACCGAGGAAACGCAGTCCCTTGCGGATCGAGCTATGAGTTTGGCGAGTGATATAAACCAGATTGGTGTCATCGGCGACGCGTCCGCCCCGGCTCCGTGCGGCATGGATCGCGATCAGATTGGCCATCGTGCCGCCACTGACGAACAAGCCGCCGCCTGTCTCGGGGAACCCGCACATCTTCCGGAGCCAATCGATGGTGATCCGTTCGATGACGGCCGGTCCCGAACCGACCAGCCACTGCCCGGCGAACACGTTGAGACCGGCCGCGATGAAGTCCGCGACCGCGCCCACGTACGTGCTCGGACCGGGGATGTAGGCCAGAAATCGTGGATGGTCGGTGTGCACGATGGAGCCACGAACCTGCTCCACCGCCCGATGCATGACTTCGATCGCGTCGCTGGGACCATCAGGGAGGTCGGGGTCGAAGAGCAGTTCCAGCTCCTCACGGTCAGGCGGCACCCCGACCGGTCGCTCTCGAAGGGTCGCCACGTGATCGACGACCTCGTCCACCGCGCGATACCCGAGCCTGCGCATGTTCTCGCGGGAAAGCCGTAGCGGAACGTCCACCGTGTCCTCCTCACCTGCCTGGTGGACCGCAATCCTCGCGATACCTGCGCTGAGATTCTTGAACGATCCGTTCATCCGGTCCCGCGGGCTCACGCGAGAAGCCCGTCCAGCCGCACGGGCTCCGGATGGTGGGTCATGTCACGGGAACAGCGCGATCGTCGCCCGCACGACGAACCCGTTGCTGGCTCTGTAGGTGAGTCCCGGGAGCGTTTGTAGGTCAGGACCGGGAGCGGCTTGCCTTGGCGGGCAGTGTGTTGGTGAGTCTTGAGAGCGCTCGGTGGTCGCGGTGGGACCACCGAGATGCTGAGCGGCCCGAGGGGTCTCGGTGCCCGCGATGTCCAAGACCGAGCTGTACGCGGCGATCCGCCGCGACCCTCGCGCGGGCCTGGCTGCCTTGCAGCGCAAGTACGGCGTGGGATTCGCCACCGTGCAGAACGCGCTGGCGTCGCCGTGGCCGGAACCGCGGAAGAAGCCGCCCGGTCGTCATGGCTGGACCCGCACAGGCCGTTCATCGACCAGATTCTGCGCGCGGATGTCGGAGAGGGGCGCCGGCGAGGCGGCGCTCAGTGCACGGCGGGGTCGGCTTGGACCGCGTCGATGGTCACGTGCTCGCCGCAGTCGCAGATCGCGTGCTGGTGGATCTGGCCGCCGCAGTGGGCGTGCCGCAGCACGACGGGGGGGCCGTCGGGGGCGGCCCAGCGATCGCCCCAGTGGGTGAGAGCGATGATGACCGGTTGCAGCTCACGGCCCTTGTCGGTCAGCACGTACTCCTGGTACGCCGACCCTTGCGCGTCAGGGCGGCGTTCCATCAGCCCCTGTTCGACGAACCAGTCGAGCCGGGCGGTGAGGATGTTGCGGGAGATTCCCAGGCTGCGCTGAAAGTCGCCGAAGCGGGTGATTCCCCGGAAGAGCGCATGACGGATGATCACCAGGCTCCAGCGCTCGCCGACGATCTCGAGCGTTCGCGCCGCCGAGCAGTTCTGCGTCTCGTACGTACGACCAAGCATGGCCACAGCCTACGCCAGATAGTTCCATGATGAGAGTAGTTGCGTGATGAGACTGCCCACTGTTACGGTCCTTCTGGTTTCATCACAAGACCAGATCCATCGTGCGTAACCAAGGGAGCCGGCAGTGCTGCTCGACAACAAGAACGCGATCGTCTACGGGGCGAGTGGAGCGGTCGGAAGGGTGGTCGCCCACACCTTCGCCGCCGAAGGGGCGCGGGTCTTCCTCGCCGGCCGCGACAAAGTCGCGCTGGAGTCGGTCGCTGACATGATCAAGGCGTCCGGCGGCGTCGCCGAGGCCGCTGCCGTCGACGTGCTGAACGAGGCCGCCGTCGAGACGCACGCCGACGCGGTCGTCGCCAGCGCCGGGAGCATCGACGTCTCCTTCAATCTCTTCAGCCTCCCCCAGACCGGCATCCAGGGCACCCGGATCGTCGACATGACACCCGAAAGCTTCGACCTGCCCATGGACAGCTACCCCAAGGCGAACTTCCTCACCGGCAGAGCAGCCGCCCGGCACATGACCGGCCAGGGGTCGGGCGTCATCCTCACCATCACCGCGTCCCCGTCACGCACCGCCGTCCCCCTCATGGGCGGAATGGCACCGGCCTGGGCGGCCGTCGAGTCACTGTCGCGTGGCCTGGCCGCCGAACTCGGGCCCTCCGGCGTCCGAGTCCTCTGCCTGAACGCGGCCGGGATGCCGGAATCACCGCAGTTGGACGAGGTCTACGGCCTGCACGCTGACGCCTACGGCGTCAGCCGGGACGCCTTCCACGCCCGCATGGCCGACCGGACGCTGCGCAAGCGGCTGCCCACCATCGCCGAGGTCGCCAATGTGGCGGCGTTCGCCGCCTCCGACCGTGCCAGCGGGATGACCGGGACGATCGCCAACCTGACCGGCGGCATGATCGTCGAGTAGCAACCGTCCGGAACGCCCCGCCACAGTTTGGCGCGCTGGCGAGAGCAGGCGGCGAGTCAAACGTAGGCTATGCGCTCTTTCTCAGAAACGCCGTGGTCCTCCGCACCGGATCCTCTCGGCTGCCGCGGCGTCAGCGGCCTCCACCCCACCTGCTGCTCCCGTGCCAGGGCGCCGATGACCTCGGCCCGGCAAGCGCGACCGGCCATGCCTCGTCCGAGGCCGTCAGCACACCCGCTCAGCGACCTCGACCGGCTCGCCGTCCATGCCCCAACCTCACCGTTGTGCACACGAGTGCGGACAGCAGGAAGATCCGAAGTTCTCTGCAAACCGACCCATATCTCCAGGACACCAGTGCAGAGGACTACGGGAATCGACAGCCGGATGTGTTGTGACAGGGGGTGTGCATTCCCTGTCACAACACATTTCCGGTGAACCAGCGATCGAGCGCCGGGCCCAACGTCGTGAGATCGGGACCGGCCCAGGCGACGTAGCCGTCCGGGCGGATGAGCAGCGCGTCGGGCGCGTCGTCGCCGGTCGTGGCGGCGGTGACGACGTCCACCCGGTCGTCCGCGGCTGCGCGCAGGTCGGCGCGGTCGGCCAGGTCGAGGAGGACGGGACGGCCGGGGTGCAGCAGGTCGACGAGGCGGAAGGTCCCCCGGTCGTTCTTGAGCTCCATGTCGGGTGCGAGCCGTCCGGCCAGCGGCACGCCGGGCAGGCCCACGTCGTACGCGATGTCCAGTCCGCTGATCATGTTGCCGAGGTGTGCGTTGACCTGGTCGAGGTGCATGAGCTCGGTGAACAGCTCGCGGAGCGGGGTGATGGCGGGGTCGGGGTTCATGAGGGCGATCTGGGCGCGGGTGTTCCAGAGGACGCGGGCACCGACGGGGTGGCGTTCGGAATGGTAGGTGTCCAGAAGGCCGTGGGGCGCCCGGCCCTGGACGGTGGCGGCGAGCTTCCAGCCGAGGTTGACCGCGTCCTGCATGCCGGTGTTGACGCCCTGGCCGCCGGCGGGGAAGTGCACGTGGGCGGCGTCCCCCGCCAGGAGCACCCGGCCCTTGCGGTACGTCTCGGCCTGGAGGGCGGCGTCGCCGAAGCGGGTCAGCCAGCGGGGATCGCTCATGCGGATGGGCATCCCCGCGATGTACTCGGCGGTGTCGCGCAGTTCGTCCAGCGTCACGGGGGCGCGGCGGTCGGGGTGGGGCGCGCGGAAGTCGTAGGTGAACACGCGGCTCACCCCGTACGGGTCGATCAACAGCATGACCCAGCCGCGCGGCGTGCGGTGCCATCCGGCCGGGACCTCGAACGGGTCGAGCAGCCGCACGTCGCCCATCAACGCGGCCACGGTCGCGCCGCTCCCCGCGAACGGGATCCCGGCCAGCTTGCGCACCGCGCTGCGCGCGCCGTCGGTCCCGGCCACGTACGCGGCGGTCAGGTCGTACGGGCCGCGGGGCCCCTGCACGGCGAGCGTGACGTGGTCGCCGTGGTCGCCGTGGTCGGTTAGGCCGGCCACCTCGTGGCCCCGCCGGATCTCGGCGCCGCGTTCCGCCGCGTGCACCGCGAAGACGTGTTCGGCCCAGGCCTGGGGCGCGCCGACGATCGCGGGCCCCTCCTGGTCCAGCTTGGCCAGGTCCAGGTCGAAGAGACCGGCGAAGTGGAACGGTACGAGCCCACGCGGCGGTCGGCGGGCCGGGCGGGCTCCCCTGACTCCCGCCACGTCGTCCAGCAGGCCGCGCCGGTCCAAGGTCTGGGCCGTGCGGGCGTGCAGCGTGCCGGCCTTGGACTGGAGCGTGGGTTCGGGGAGCCGCTCCAGCACGACGGGGCGCACCCCCTGAAGGGCCAGTTCGTACGCGAGCAGCATGCCCACCGGCCCGCCGCCCACGACGGCCACCTCGAAGTCCACGTTCACAGTTCTGCTCTCCTAGTCTTCGGCGTTCACAAGGACGGGCTCGGGCGCGAGGGGCGCCCGGTGCGGCTCCGGCTGCCGCGAGGGCTTCTTCAGTGCCAGGGCGGCCAGGGCAGCGAGCAGGATGGCCGCCGCCGCGACGTACGTCGCGGTCTGGATGCCGCCCGCGAGTTCCCGCCGCAGCGGGTCTCCGGTGAGTCCGTCAAGGCCGGAGTTGGTGAGCGCGACGATGACGGCGAGGCCGACCGCGCCGCCGACCTGCTGGGCGGTGGAGGCCATGCCGGAGGCCACGCCCTGCTCGCCCGCCTCGACGCCCGAGGCGGCCGCGATCCACATGCCGGTCCACACGACGCCCTGGCCTACGCCGGAGACGAGGATCCCGGGCAGCAGGGCGGCGTAGGGCCCGTCGGCGCTGACCGCGTACGCCATCAGCGCCGTGCCGGGCGCGCCCACGACCAGCCCGCCGAGCAGGGTGGCGCGCAGGCCGATCCGGCCGACCAGGCGCTCGCCGACCTGCGTGCCCGCGGCGATGGCGAGCGACGGCACCAGGAACGCCAGCCCGGTCTGGAGCGGGCTGTACGCGTGCACGCTCTGCAGGTAGATCGTCAGCAGGTACGGCAGGGCGCCGAACGTGCCCATGAACGTGAACGTGATCGCCATCCCTGCGCTCAGGCTGCGGTTGGCGAACAACCGCAGCGGCATCAGCGGGTCCTTGGTACGGGCCTCGATCCAGGTGAACACCGCGAGGAGCCCGGCGGACGCGGCGAACGCGGCGAGGATCTCCGGGGCGGCCCAGCCGGCCTCCGGCCCCTGGACGAGCGCGAAGACGAACAGCGTCACGCCAAGGGTCACCGCGAGCGCGCCGGGCAGGTCGAAGCCGCGGCCCGCCTCGCGCGGCCCGTCCTTGACGAGGAGAACGAAGGCGAGCAGCGCGGCGCCGCCGGCCAGCGGCACGTTGACGTAGAAGACCGCCTCCCAGCCGAAGGCGTCGGTCAGCACCCCGCCGAGCAGTGAGCCGAGCGACAACCCGCTCGCCCCGGCGCCGCCCCAGACCGCCAAGGCCCGGTTGCGCTCCCTGCCCTCGGCGAACATGGTGTTGACCAGGGAGAGGGTGGCCGGGAAGAGCAGCGCGCCCCCGATGCCCTGGACGGCACGGGCCGCGATCAGCAATCCCGGCCCCTGGGCGAGCCCGCCCGCGAGCGAGGAACCCGCGTAGAGGGCGAGCGCCAAGGCGAACATCCGCCGCCGGCCCAGCAGGTCCGAGGCGCGGCCGCCCAGCAGCAAGAAGCCCCCGAACACCACCGCGTAGGCACTGACGACCCATTGCAGGCCCTGATCGGAGAAGCTCAGCTCACGGCCGATCTCCGGCAACGCCACGTACACGATGTTGAAGTCCAGGGCGATGATGAGCTGGGCGAACGCCAGGAGCGCCAAGGCCAGGCCGGGGCGCGAACGCGATGCGGGCATGAACATCCCATCGACTCGTTACGATTGTCCGAAAGGGTCGAACAGTTTGACTGTACGAGACTGTCGTACAATCACTGGAGAAGTCAACCGACCATACGAACATCCCGTACAGTGGTACACATGGCCGCGCTCCTGCACCCCGACCGCGACGAGATCCGGCTCGTGGACGTCATGCACGCCCTGGGCCACCCGATCCGGCACAAGATCGTGCACGAGATCGCCTCCGGCGAGGAGATGTGGTGCGGCGACATCGACGTGGGCGCACCCAAGTCCACGCTCACCGGCCACTGGCGCGTGCTACGCGAGAACGGCGTCATCTGGCAGCGCCCTGAGGGCCGCAACCTCTACATCACACTGCGCCGCGACGACCTGGAGGCGCGATTCCCCGGCCTGCTGAACGTCATCCTCAACGAGGAGAAGCGCAAGGAGGAGGAGCCTCAGGAGGCGTGACGGTCACCCTCGTGCAACATCAGCAGGGTGCAGGCGGCGACGGTGGAGTCATCGGTGATGACCCCTCACGGACCTACCGCCTGAACTCCGCACGCGTGACGAAGCACTGCCGCATGTCCTGCTCCTCGATCTCCCGGGCGGTCTCCCCCGGCGTGAGGCCGGTCGCCACGTAGAGGTGGAAGCCCTGGATGCTGTTGCGTGCGATGCATCACGAACCGTAGTGACGGAGATCAGCGCCAGGCAGCAGAACCCCAGTAATCGCAGGTCAGATCCATTTCTGTTGGATTTTCGGCGATTGCGACCAGGGACCCCCCTCAACTACCTGGGACTTGAGGAAGCCCCGGATCCTCGATCGGCCGTGCGGTCGCCCACCACCGTCCGGCCACGGTCCTGACCCAAGTCCTCCCTGGTGTTCGGACCCGGCGTTCGTGGCCACGGACGGGCATGGACGGGCCAAGCCCCGGTCGCGCTCCGGTGCCCCGTCCGGTGCTCTTGCCGCCGGTGGCATGTCGTTGACGAACACCGCCCTTTAAGAGATCCGAGCGGTTGTTGGCTCGTGCCGGTCTCATGCGGGGTCGGTGGTGGTGATGGCTTGCGCCGAAGCGGCGCGCTGCTCGGCGGTGGCGGCGCGCTCGCGCTGCTCGGCGGTTTCGGCGCGTGCGGCGGTGAGCGCCTGGCGCACCTCGGCCAGTGCGGCGTCGGCGGCGGCGCGTCCGGCCGCGGCTTGAGCGGTCTGCTCGCGTGCCGCGCGGGCCTCCTGCACGGCGGCGTCGGCGGCGGCGCGGGCCTGCGCGGTCTCATCGAGCGCGGCCCGCCGGTTCTGCTCCAGGGTGTCGCGTTCGGTGCGCAGCGCGGTGAGCTGCTGGCCGATCTCGGTCAGCGCGTCGTGGGCCTCGGTCGCGCGGGCGGCGGCGGTGTCGCGTTCGGCGCGCGCGGTGTCGCGTTCGGCGCGGGCGTCCTGCAGTTGCGCGGCCAGTTCGCTGATCGCCGCGGTGTGCTGCTGGTGCAGACGGTTCCGTTCGGCGGCCGCGGCGGCGCGTTCGGCGCGCTGCTCGCCCCGGGCGTGTTCGAGGTCGGCGACGGCGGTTTCGGCGGTGCGCTGGGCGTGGTCGGCGCGCTCGGCGGCGCGGCCACTGGCGGCCTGGGCGGCGGCGGCCCTCTCCTCGGCCGCGAGCCGGGCCCGCTCGGCTTCGGTGGCGCGTTGTTCGGCCTGCTCGGCGCGCTGCTGGGCGTCGGTGACGCGCCGGTCCGCGCGGGCGCCGGCCTCGCGGATGCGGCGCGTGGCGTCGGCCTCGGCGGCGGTGGCCTGCGCGGCGAGCCGCTCGATCTCCTCCTCCAGCGCCGTGCGGGCGCCGAGCTCGTCCAGCAGCGCCTGGTGGCGGGCGGTGTGCGTGGTGAGCAGCTCGGTCAGCTCGGCCAGCGCCGGCGCCGCCCGGCCGGGCAGCGCGTCGTGCGCGCGCACCACCGCGGCGGCGCTGCGCGCGGCGGCGCTGCGGCGGGCGTTGTGCGCCTTGCTCTTGCAGTTGGTGCCGGGGCAGTACTTGGCGCGGCGGCCGCCGCCCGGCAGCGGCGGCGGCAGCGGCCGCTCGCACCATTCGCACCGGCCGTGCGGGGCCGCCGCCTGCGCTGGACCACCATCGGGGGCGCTCTCCGCGCCGCCGTCGGCCGCTGGCGCCGCTTCGGCCGCCGGGGTGGCGGCCGACTGGCGGCCGCTCTCGCCGTCCGCGTCCGGATCGGCCGGTGCGGTGTCCGTGTCCTGCTCCTTCATGATCAGAACCTTAGCAGGACGCCCCATTAAACGTATGCGTGCAAACGTTTCATCGCACGTTTGTCTTGAAACGATTCTCTGCAGACGGCGAGTGCACTTAAAGAGAATTAAGTGCGCTGCTATGATCAAGCCCTGAGGCGGGCGAGACCGTCTGCCTCCGCGCCGAGCCCACACGACCACCACGCGCCCGCACCCTGGAAGAGGCACCTATGACCACCGCGCCGCCGGCCGATCCGCCCCCGGCCGATCCCACCGGCCTCGGGCTCGCCGACCCGTTGGCCGGCGGGCTGGTGCCGACCAGCGGCGCCGGTGTCCTCACTCGTCCACTCCCCCCGCTGCTGCACGACGCGCTCAGCGCACTGGACGCCGACCTAGGCGCCCGCTGCGTCGGCTGGGGACCGCCCCCCGCCATCCCCGGACGTACCACCGGGCCCGCGCCTGAGCACTCTCCCGGGCAGACTCCCTACCGTGACCGTGACCTGGGACGCGGCGAGCGAGAAGGCGTCAGCGATCCCGCCCCGAACACGAACCCGAGTGCCGGTGGCCGACCCGGCCCGGGCGCCGAGGAGCACCGCACCGCAGCGGGCGCCGCGGCCGGGGGCGGGAGCACCGTCGGCGGCGGGCGCGCAGGCCGCGCGCCCGGCAAGGTCCGCCGCTATCGGCGCCGACTGGACCTGCTCGGCGAGGCGATCGACCCCCGGACGCTGCCGGTGGTGCTGCGCTGGCTGGGCTCGGCGCACCGCGGCTCGGCCGCCACCCGCCGCGGCTACTGCGACGACTTGCTGTCGGTGTGGGCGCCGCTGACCCGCGAACTGGGCCACCAGCGTTTCGCGCTCGGACAGCTGACCACCGCCCACCTGGAGCTGTGGCAGCTGCGGATGACGCGGGCCGGCGCCGCGCCCCGCACCATCAACCGGTACACCGCCACCCTGTCCAGCCTGTACCGCTATGCCGCCGGCGTCCTGGACCCCCCGCCGCGCAATCCCGTCACCGAGGACGTGCGGCCGCCGGTCGACCAGTCCGACGCCGCCACCGCCACCCCCATCCTCGAACCCGACGAAGTCGCCGCGGTCGCCCGGCAGGCCACCGGCCTGGCCGAGCTGGTGCTGATCGCGCTGCTGTACATCCTGGCCGGCCGTGTCACCGAGATCTGCGCCGCCGACGCCGCTGACCTGCACACCCGCGGGCGACGCAGCTATCTGCGGGTGCGGCGCAAGGGCGGCCAGGTCCGCGACCTGGAGGTCCCCCCTGCGCTGGCCGAACTGCTCGACCGCCACCTGGACGGCCGCGCTGACGGGCCGCTGCTGCTCGACCGCAGCGGCCGCCGCCTGGACCGGCACGGCGCGCTGCGGATCAGCGCCGCCCTCGGCCGCGCCGCCGGCGTACTCGAGGGCCGTGCCCTGACCCCGCACGTGTGGCGCGCCTCACGCATCACCCACATGCTCGACGCCCTGCACCGCCAATCCGGCGACCAGGGCGTCATGGCCGGCCTGGCACAGGTGATGACCTTCGCCAACCACAAGCGCTCCGAAACCACCCTGCGCTACTGGGTCCGCCGCTCCCACGGCGAACGCAACGCCCAACTCGCCGCCACCGGCGAACAGGTCCTCGCCGACCTGCTGCGCGACTGGCTCACCACCGCGACCCCGGACACGGCCACCGCGGTAACGACGCTCACCACGCCCCCCTGAGATACGCCCGCACCGTTCTGGACCTCCTCCCCCATGGCGTCGTCGTGCGATAGCCCTACGGCGCCGACGCCCCGATCGTCGTCGAAGGGACTGAGTTGGGGTGCCGGTAAGACTCGTGCAACCAGGTACAAGTGTTTGAGTTAAACCAGGTCAGCGGGGGCGTCGAGGGATCTTTCGCGGATCGGGTGACGGGCCGGATCTTGTGCGGTCAGTATTGATCTGGATTCGTAGGGTTTGCGGCGGTCGGCGGGAGGGCGGTCGCGGCTTGCGAGAGAGCTGGATGCCGTGGCGCGCACGTTGGACGAAGACGAGCTGGTCGGGAACTGGACGCTGGTCGGGGACGAGCTGGCGTTGTTGTCGAACCGGCGGCGCCGACGAAGCTGGCGTTCGCGCTGATGCTGCGGCTCTACGCGCTGCACGGCCGGTTCCCAAGGGGCCGTCACGAGCTGCCGGATCAGGCCGTCGGCTATGTGGCGCGGCTGGTCAAGGTCGCTGAAGCGGACCTTGGACCGTAGGACCGTATGAGTGGGACGGCCGGACGAGCAAGGACGAGGCTGAAGAGGGCTCAGGGAACACCAGGGTTATGCGTCACGACCCCTTTGGTGAGTCTCGTTGCAGCGCTGGAATCAGGACGGCGCGCGACGGTGAGGTGGATGAGGGCCTGCGTGGTCTTGGTCCCGGTGCTGGCTCCGGCGAGGAGGATCGGCGCGAAGGACGGCAGAAGTATCGCGATGGCGAGTGCGCTCCAGACGGTGGTGACCCGCCGGGTGTAATGCTCCAGCAGGGCAAGCGCACACCAGCCGAGCGAAGAGATCACGAGAGTGAAGCCGATGATGAGGAGAACACCGATGGCGCGGCTCCCAGCGTGCGGGCGATGAGCGAGAGCAGGCTGGTAGCGAGTGACGCGCCACCGACGGCGGCGGCTCTTAAACGCCAGCGCTGAGTGCTGGACGTGGTAGCCCGAGACAGCTGGTGGATCCAGGTCATGACGGCTTCCCTCGTTATCGGGGGATGGCCACACTGGCCGCTGGCGTGCGCCCAGAAGGGGCACCCATGCACGGGTCCTGTGCTTAGGGGACGATGG
Source organism: Actinomadura sp. 3N407 (assembly GCF_052245875.1). Lineage (NCBI taxonomy): Bacteria > Bacillati > Actinomycetota > Actinomycetes > Streptosporangiales > Thermomonosporaceae > Actinomadura > Actinomadura sp. 3N407. The sequence continues at coordinate 433,151 of NZ_JBQQBP010000007.1, read as the reverse complement.
TGATCTTGCCGCGGGTCTGGCCTGCCTCACTCTTGCGGTGGACGAGCGCGAGGTCGGCCAGCGGGTGGGATTCGCTGACATCGACGATGAGCGTGCCCGTGTCGATGAGCTCGACGATCTCGGTCAGTTGTTTGGGGTCGTTGCGGGCGACAAAGTGGACGGCGGTGACCTTCGCATCGGCGGGCGTCTCGACCGGCGTGGCGATCGAGACGATGACGCCGCCAGGCCGGATCAGCAGAACAAGCTCCGCGGCTGCCTCGGGGCTGATCGCGGCGAGGTTGATGACGGCGTCGACCCTGCCGTCCAGCGCGTCAGCGATGGGTGTGCGGGTGTAGTCGATGATCTGGTCGGCGCCGTGGGTGCGGACTGCCGCGGCGCTGCGGCCACTTGCCGTGGCGACCACAGTTGCTCCGGCGTGCTTGGCGAGTTGGACGGTGAAGACTCCGACGCCTCCGCCCGCGCCGTTGATCAGGACACGCTGTCCCACGGTGAGATGGGCATGCTCATGTACCGCCTGCCAGGCGGTGAGCGCGGCGACCGGGATCGCAGCGGCGTCAGCCAGCGAGACGGTGGCGGGCGCCTTGACCAGGGCGTCGGCGGGGGTGGCGACATACTCGGCCGCAGCTCCGCCATGGTCGAGGCGGCCGACCACCCGGTCGCCCACGGTGAACGCGCCGACGTCGCTCCCGACCTGTGTGATCGTGCCGGACACATCGAAGCCGAGGGTGTAGGGCAGGTCCACCGGCAGTACCGCCTGCAAGAACCCGGAACGGAGCGCGGCGTCGGAGGGGTTGTAGGAGGTCGCAGCGACCCGGATCAGTACCTCGTCCGGCTCGGGCACCGGCAGCGGCACCTCCTCATGACGGATGACGCCGGCATCGCCGTACTCATGGATGAGTGCAGCCTTCATGGTGTCGCGGAAAACGCCGGCGTGGTCGGTCACCCACGTACGGAAGGTGCGCGCCGACGCGCCGGTGACCTCTTCCACCGTGGGGGTGACCAGCCTAGGCCCGTTCACCATCTCCGCCTGGGCATCGAGGATGCCGTCCACGGCCTCGGGCGGCCAGCCTCGGGCGAGCATCTGCTGCCGCGCGGTCCCGGGCGAGACCTCGGCCCAGCGCACTGGGCGGCCGATCACCTCTCCGATGATGTGCACCTGCTCCGCCTGGGTCAGTGATTCAGGGCCGGTCAGCTCGTAGATTGAGCCGACGTGACCGTCACCGGTGAGCGCATGTACTGCGACGGCTGCGATATCCCGCTCGTGCAGCGGGGACATGGCGGCCGCCCCGTACGGCGCGCGCACGACGCCCTCGGTGCAGATCTGCCCGGCCCACCTGAGAGTGTTGGCCGCGAAGACGTGTGGTCGCAGGAACGTCCACTCCAGCCCGGACCCGTCGATCAACTGCTCGACGTGTTGCTCGTGTTGTCGCACGGCCGCCGACGACAGGTAGACCACGCGGCGGGCGTGCTCGGCGACCACATCCAGGACTGCCGTGATGCCCTCCGCCGTGGCAAGAGGCCAGACTAGGAACACCGCCCCGACTCCGGCCATGGACGCATGCAGGGTGTCCGGCTCGGACAGATCACCGCCCATGACCTGGACGCCGGCCGGCATGCGCGCCGCTTCGGGGTCGCGGGCTAGCGCCCGAACCTCAGCTCCTGCGTCCGCCAGCGCAGCCACGACCTGCCGACCAACCGTGCCGGTCGCCCCAGTAACCAGAACCTTGCCCAGCCGTGCCATCAACCGTTCCTCTTCCAGGCCGCCCTCGGCCCTCGGGACCGGAGGATTGATCAGTTCGAGATCAACCGTACGAGGACAGCAGGAGACGTCATATGCGCAGGAATCTGTGATTCATACGCGACCGTCTTCGCAAAATGTCAGCGATAGACTTTTCCTGTGGATGTGCTCAGCGATGTGATCGCCATCATGCGCACTGGACGGCCGCGTTCAGCGCGCGTTCAATGGCACGCCCCCTGGGGACAGCGCTTCCCCGCCGCCCTCGGTTCCGCGGGCTTTCAGGTGATCCTCCAGGGAACATGCTGGCTCACCCCGCCCGCTGGCGGCGCACCCATCATGCTGAGCGCCGGCGACGTGGTGTTCTTCCCCCACGGGCACGGATACGGTCTGGCCGACAGCCCAGCCGCCCCGCTGGCCGAACCCGACTGCGACCCGCTCGAAGAAGCCGAACTCTACGCCTCAGCGTCCATTGGCCAACCCCTGCATGGCACCCCCACCGTGACACTCTGCGGCGGATACCAACTCGACCCGACCCGCGCCCATCCGCTGCTGGGCGACCTGCCCGACATGGTCCACCTGCCCGCCCGCCTCGGGCACCGCGCCGAACTCCGCGCCGCAGTCGACCTGCTCGGCAGCGAACTCGACCACCCCCGCCTCGGCACCGACACCATCGTGCCCGCCCTGCTCGACATGCTGCTCCTCTACATCCTGCGAGCCTGGTTCGACGAGCAACCCGAGCAGGGCACCGTCACCGGCTGGGCCGCGGCACTGGCAGACCCGGCGATCAGCGGCGCACTGCACGCCATTCACCGCGACCCCGCACACCACTGGACGGTCCAGACACTGGCCGCACACGCGAGACTGTCCCGCGCGGCCTTCTCCAAGCGGTTCACCGCCATGATCGGCCAACCACCCCTCACCTACCTGACCTGGTGGCGAATGACAACCGCGGCACGACTGCTCCACGAATCCGACGCCCCACTCAGCGAGGTGGCCACCCGCACCGGCTACACCTCAGCATTCGCCTTCGCCAACGCCTTCAAGCGCGAGTACGGCACCGCACCCGGCAGATACCGCCGACACAACCAAGCGGGCACCCGGAACGAAGAACAGAACCCGGCGTAACCAGACCCTGCAGTCGGAAGCCAAGATCCGTCGCCTGGCTGCCAACCGGCTGACATATGTACGTGACAACGGACTCTTATCGCGTACATGAGGCTTGAACCATCATCACTGAGCTGGGGATCCGCCCCTGCGGCCGACGCGCGGCTCAGGCACGTTATCCGGTACCTCGCGCCTGCGGCGTACGCCAGATGACCGCCGCCGGCCAGCGGAAGATCACCGCGTTGCGCGGCGGCGGGGTCACCCTGACCGAGGCGGCCGATGAGTTCCTCTCCACCCGCCGGGTCGCCAACCCGAACACCCGGCGCGCCTACGCCTCGGCGATCGACCGGACCATCACCCGCGTCGGCGGAGGCGACCAGCCGCTCGCCGAGGTGACCGAAGAACAGATCGGCGACGCCCTAGCCGCCCTGTGGGGCGAGTGCTCGCCAGCGACCTGGAACCGCAATCGCGCCGCCGTCTCCTCCTGGCTCACCTGGTGCCAGACCAAGAAGAGATGGGCCGCACCCTCGGTCCCGGCCGACGCCGAACGGCGGCGGGTGAACACCGACCACACCAAGGCCGTCGCCAAAACCAAGTTGGAGCGGACACTGTCGCGTCGCGACCTGCCGCTGCGGGAGAAAACCCTCTACCGGATGCTGTACGAGACCGCCGTCTGCGCCGCCGAGATCCTCGCCCTCGACGTCCAAGACCTGGACCTGGAGAACCGCAAGCGCCGATCACCTCCAAGGGCGGCGACACCGAATGGGTGTACTGGGACGCCGGCACCGCCCGCCTCCTGCCGCGCCTTCTCCGGCACCCGGACGGCCACCCCCGACGGGCCGGTCCGCATCCACGGGCCGCTGTTCCTGGCCGAGCGCAAACCCGTCCCCGCCCGCAGGCCCAGCCCAGAGCACGTCTGCCCGCACACCGGCAGGGCCCGCCTCGGCTACGACCGCGCCCGCGTCCTGGCCGAGCGCTACACCGGCCTCGACCTACACCAACTCCGGCACTCGGCCGCCACCCACCCCGGCGAAGCCGAAGTCCCGCTGCAGCTCATCATGGCCAAGACCCGCCACAAGAAGCCCCCGCACCGCCATGCGCTACACCAAGCCCGGCGGTGAAGCCGTCGCCGAAATCACCGGGATCCTCGCGCCACCCCGACGCACCCACTGACCGGCGCACCCGAAACCTTCAGCTGATCTGGCCTAACTCAAACCCTTGTACCTGGCTGCGCGAGTCTTACCGGCACCCCGAGTTGCACGGTGACGGTCCGTGGGCTCGAAGTCTCCGGATCGTAGCTGCCGGTCGATGCGGGGTGGGGCGTCGGTGAACCGGGCGGTGAGCGCGGTGTGCCCAGCGCGTGGTCGACTGCGGCGGGCGAGTACGGCTCGGCCAGTGCGACGGCGGCGGTGCGGTCGCCGGTCGCCCGGACTCGGCGCCTGCGGCCCCCTACACTCGCACAGGCGACCACCAATGATGATCTTTTCGATGGGCTGGATGCCTCGGTTCTGCCTGCGCGCCAGCAGCAGATCCTGGTCGCCATCCGGGACTGGGTGGTCAGGCACGGATATGCACCGAGCACGAGGCAGATCGGCGCCGCCGTCGGTCTGCGGTCCTCATCGTCGGTGTCCCGGCACCTGTCGAGCCTGGAGGACAAGGGCTTCCTGCGCCGCGGCGCCTCGATGACCCGACCGATCGATGTACGGATGTTCCTCCATGAGCGCCCCGCATCAGCGTTCGCGGATGGCTCGGTGATCGTGCCGGTGGTCGGCGACATCGCCGCCGGCACCCCCATCTCAGCCGAAGAGCACCTCGACGACATGCTGTCGTTGCCCCGCGAATTGACCGGGCGCGGCGACGTCTTCGCCCTGCGCGTCCGCGGCGACTCGATGATCGAGGCCGCGATCTGCGATGGCGACCTGGTAGTGGTCCGGCAGCAGCCCGAAGCGCACTCAGGGTGGACCGCGCGGCGGCCTGGCCGAAGTTGAGAAGGAGTTTCCATCGATCCTGGCAGGTCATCGGGTGCCGCAGCCCGATCGTTAGCCGGGCGTCTCGTCGCGCTCGCTTCTTTGGGCGAGGCTCTGGGCTTGCCCTGCGTGTATGTCGCTTACCCACTCCCAGCCGGGCTTGGCCGATGGGCCGAGCCGCGGGTCATCGGGAGCATGGCCGTCACGCAAGGCATGCACGTACGCGCGGTCAAGTTCGATCCGTGCGCGTAGCTGATCAGCTCCGCCGACGGACCCGTGACCGGGGACGAGGACATCGACGTCGCCCTCCACGCCCTCGAGCAGCCGCAGCCCAACGAGGTACTCCTCGATCGGGTCATTGGTGCTGTTCGGGTCGTCGAGCATCGGAATCAGGACATCAGAGAGCATGTCGCCGGCGACGAGAACCCCGCGTTCTTCGATCAACAGCGCCGCATGGCCCGGGGCATGGGCCGGATGCTCAATAACCCGGACATGAGGGCCGTCCCAGGGAATCTGCGCAGTTTCGGCAGGCAGGGCGGTGATGAGGCCGAACAGGTCCAGCGGTGTCTCTTCGGCGATTTCCGGCGGTAGTCCCTCGGCGACGCGGGCCTTCCAGTCCGCGTTCGACCGCACATCTCGCATGTAAGCCGCACAGCGGGCCGTACCGTAACGGGGCGCTTCGCCGAGCTCGGCGTGCCAGAGCACGTGATCCCAATCGGGATGTGTCGAGAAGCCCGCCACAACGGGCTGGCCCAACTCGGACAGGTCGTTCGCCAGGCAGACCATTTCGGAGCCCGTTATCCCGGCGTCGATGAGCAACACGCCGGCCCGGCCTTGCACGACAACGGTGTTGTTCTGGAGCAACTCGCTCTGGTGGACCAGCACACCCTCCGCGATCTGCGTCAGCACGGGGTGGCTCCTTCCCCTTGTAGTTTGCGATCGGTTGTCGTCGGGCCGGCCGCGAAACCATCCGATGACATCGTGAAGTGCCAGAGCACCTTTCCCTCCACGGTCTGTGGCTTGGTGTCGTTCATTCGTTGCCTCCTGCCTTGAGTCTGTCTGTCAGGTCATCTTGGTTTGCCGGCGCGGCCTGCGTGGCCGCTGGTCGGCCGTCACGTCGTGCGATCCCGTGACCCTCGAAGTAGGGCCGTGGTGATGTGTCGGGGGTTCAGCCGAGAGCCAGGGTGGCAACTGCGAGGGTGCAGATCCCGAGGCCTGTTCGTTGTCCGGTGCCGATCCGCTCTCCGAGCACGCTAGCCGCGAGCAGTACGGTGACGGCCGGGTAGAGGGAGGCGAGGACTCCGGCGATGCCGAGGCTGGTCGCCCCGGTGGCGATCATGAAGGCGAGGGTGCCCGAGGCGCCGAGCACGCCGGAGGCGCTGCCCCAGCCGAGCACGCCGCGGCGGGGACGCCATGGCTGCCGGAGGCTGCCGGCGGCGAGGATGGTCAGGATCGCGCCGATCAGTTGGTTGGCGGCAAGCGGCAGCAGGCCGGCGTCAGCCGAGATCTGGGCGAGTGCGATGAAGAGGATCCCGAAGCCCGCACCCGCGATGGCGCCGTCGGCGAGCGCTCCCCGCGTACGCGCCGGTTGATCCGACGTGGTCTCGCGGGAGACCAGCCAGATCCCCGGAAGTGCGGCGAGCATCCCCACCCCGACCAGCCAGCTGGGACGCTCACCGACGGTTACGCCCACCAGCACGGGCAGGACCGCGGCCCCGACCGCCGAGATCGGCGCCACCAGGCCCATCCGGCCGCGAGCGAGCCCGCGGAACAGGAAGATGCTGCCGGTCGCCGAGCCGGCTCCGGCCAGCAGCGCCCAGGCGAAGTCCCGTGTGGCCGGGTTCCCCGGCAGCATCAGCCCGGCCACGAGCATGACGAGGGCACCGGCGGCCTGCCCGACCAGGACGACCTGCCATGAGGAGTGCCGGCGCGAGCCGGCGCCGCCGATGAAGTCCGCAGCGCCGTACGCGAGAGCCGACGAGAGCGCCAGGAGGATTCCGAGGTTCATGGCATCGAGCCTGGGGCTGATGCGGTTCACTCTGAAGGTCCACTCCTGGAGCCGTGGAGTGAACCATTTGGTGTACTGGTGGCATGACGGTGGAATGGGCGCGCGGTGGCCCCGACCTTCTGGTGGCGCTGGACCGCGGCGCCGGTCCGCTCGGGATTCAGATCCAGGACCAGTTGCGGGCCGCGATCCGCGATCGACGGCTCGGCGCCGGAGAGCGCCTGCCGTCGACTCGGCGTCTGGCCGAGCTGCTCGGCGTCTCACGCGGCACGGTCGTCGATGTCTACGAGCAGTTGCTGGCCGAGGGGTACGTCGAGTCGGTGGTCGGCTCCGGGACGCGGGTGGCCGCGACGCCGGCCGGCTTGCCGGTCCCGCATGCGCCCGGCGTCGTTGCGGCCTCGCCCGTGTCCTCGCCGTCCCTGCCGGCCGAGGTCGACTTCGAGTACGGCATCCCCGAGCTCGGCTCGGTGCCGTTGACAGACTGGAGTCGGGCGGTGTCGGAGGCGACTCGGTCCCTGCCGACGGCCGAGTTGGCTGACGAGGACCCGGCCGGTTCCAGGCATTTGAGGGAGGTTGTCACCGCCTACCACCGTCGCGTTCGGTCGGGCTGCGCGGCCGCCCAGGACGCCGTCGTCGTCTCTGGTTTCCGGCAGGGGCTGGCTTTGGCCCTCGCGACGCTGGCACAGCACGGCATCCAGCGCATCGCGCTGGAGGATCCCGGCCCCCGCGACCACGACGTCATCGCCCGCCGCGCGGGTCTGGACGCCGTGCCGGTTCCCGTCGACGACCACGGCCTCGACGTGGGCCGCCTGCGCGAGACTGGGGCACGGGCGGTGTTGTTGACGCCGGCCCACCAGTGCCCCACCGGTGTCGCGCTCGGTCCGTCGCGGCGACGCGACCTGGTCGCCTGGGCGGACGAGGTCGACGGGGTGATCCTCGAGGACGACTACGACGCCGAGTTCCGATACGACCGCCAGCCGGTCGGCTCACTGCAGGGACTCGCCCCCGCCCGCGTGATCGCTCTGGGATCGGTCAGCAAGACGCTCGCACCCGCGATCCGGCTGGGCTGGGTGCTCGCGCCACCGCGGTACGCGGCGGGGATCGTCGAGGAGAAACGGCTCAGCTGTCGCGGGGCCCCCGGGTTGGACCAGGAAGCGCTGGCGCTGCTCATGGAGTCGGGCCGTTTCGACCGCCACCTGCGACGCGTGCGCGAGATCTACCGCGCACGCCGGGACGTGCTGGCGGCCGAGGCCGAGGCCGCCTTCGGGCCGGGCCGGCTACACGGGCTGGCGGCCGGCTGTCACGCCCTGCTGCGCCTCGCCGACGGAGCATCCGAGCGCGCCGTCGTGGCGACCGCGGCCACCATGGGCGTCCGGGTCAACGGACTCGGCCGATACCGGTTCGCGGCCGCGGACGCGGAAGCTGAACCGGACCCACTTCCGCCCGCCCTCGTGCTCGGCTTCGGCAACGTCAGCGAGCACCAGATCAGCCGGGGCATCCGCGTACTCGCCACAGCTGTCCGACGCCAGACCCGCACCCTCGGAGACGACAACGCCACGCCGCCACCCTGAGACTCCGCAAGCTCCCCCGAGAACGGATGCTCGCGCTCGCCTATGAGAGCGGTAGTCCCCGGCCTCGCAAAGTACCTGCTCGTCCTGCGCAAGCCCAGAAGGCCGGGCACCGCGCCTGGCCTTCTGCCCATCACCCTGCCAACTCCCGACGAAGCAACCGGCCCTCAAGCCCCGAAGGTCACAGGCAGGACTGCCCGGTCGGCGAGCCGGGCCGCAGCACCCGTGCGGTGAACGCCTCGATCGCGGTGACGACCGTGTCGAAGCGGATGGAGTGGAACAGGTCGAACGAGTGCTGCGCCCACGGCAGCTCCGCGTACACGACCGGGCTGGACGACACGCTGCGCAGCCGCCCGGCGAACTCCCGCGCGGCCTCCACCGGCACCAGCGGGTCCCGGTCGCCGTGCACCATGAACAGCGGCGGCGCGTCCGCCCTGACGTGGTCCGATGGTGAGGACGGCAGCCCGGCGGCGTGGCGGACCGGCCCGTAGTACCCGTAGAGGCAGATCGCGGCGGTGACGGAGGTGTCGGCGTGCTCGAAGCCGGGCTGGAACACCGGGTCGCCGGGGGTGAGGGCGGCCAGGGCGGCCATGTGGGCGCCCGCCGAGCTGCCCGCCACGAAGACCGTCCGCGTGTTGGCGCCGTGGCCGGGGCCGTGTTCGCGCGCCCATGCGATGACCTTCTTGAGGTCGATCAGGTGGTCGGGGAACTCGACCTCCGGGTTCAGGCGGTAGTTGGCGCTGACGCACACCCAGCCCCGGCTCGCCAGGCGGTGCAGGAGGGGGCGCGCCTCGCGGTTCTTGCGGCCGCCGCGGTACCCGCCGCCGTGCACGTAGACGAGGATGGGGCCGCCGGACGGGCCGGAGCGGCGGCGGTAGACGTCCAGCCGGTTGCGTTCGCCCGCGTCGCCGTAGGGGATGTCCGCCACCCGCTCGACGGTGCGGCTGCGGACGGGCCACGGGGCGAACACGATGCGGGCGAGCGGAAGCCGCCGCGCCGCCGCGGCCGGGCCGCCGCCGCGCCACCCCTCCCCCAGGGCCTCGGTCATCGCCCGGTCGACCGCCGGGCCCGCGAGCAGCGCGCGGCGCGCGATGACGGCCAGGCCCGCGGCCGTCAGGGCGGCCGGGCCCAGCGCGGCGCGACCGCCCGGGGAACCGAGGTCGCCCTGCGCCGCGGCCAGGACGGTCGAGGCCAGCAGCGCGGCGAAGGCGAAGTGCGGGATCTCGTTGACCACCAGGCCGGAGCGGAAGGTCACCTGGCTCAGGAGGCGGGGTCCGCGCCGCGGCGCGACGGCGAACAGCGTGCACCAGGCGACGAGGGCGACGGACGCCAGGTAGCCGTACGGGACGGTCATCGTCCGCGCGCCGAGAGGCCGAGGCCGGGGATGAGCACCGCGGCGACGAGCAGGTGCATCGCGGCCAGGATCGCCGTGCTCGCGGTGTCGCCGCCGCTGCCGACCGGCCCGGTCATCGACAGCGCGAGCACCGCGGCGGCGGTGATCGTCCAGGTCCGCCCGGGGCGGCGGGCGGTCCGTTCCAGCAGCGCGAGCAGCGCCCAGGCGGCCAGTCCGGCGAGCAGGCCGCCGGCGGCGACCGAGACCGCACCGACGGGGTGGACGTCGCCGCCGGTCGCGGCGGACGGCCCGTGCCCGGCGACCGGGCCGGTCAGCGTCCACAGGACGAGCGCGGTGGCAGCGGCGCCCGCGACGGTCAGCGTTCTGCGGGTGAGGTTGCCGTTCGGCATGTGCTTCTCCTTCGATGGCAGGTTCGTGTCAGCGTCGCCGCCGCGGCGCGGCCGCCGCATCGTGCGGGGGGCGGGACCGGGTCCGACCGCCGTGGGGGCGGGCACCGACTTTGGTCGGTGTCGGCGCCGTGACGTGCGGAGCTAGCCTTTGGCCGATGGACGAGCCGGTGGACGAGGAGACCTACGGGCGGGCGGACGCCGACCCGTGGCGGCGGCGCCGCGGGGTCGGCGCGGCGATCGTGTTCGCCGTGGCGGGGGTCCTGGTCGCGGTGACGATCTGGGCCCGGCACGGCGCCGGCGCGGCGGGCGGGACGCTGACCCTGGACATCGCGGCGGGCGCGGCGGCCTGGCTGCTGTCGCCCGTCCTGCTGTGGCGTCCGGTCCCGGTGGCGCTGGCGCTCACCGCGCTGGCGGCGGTGTCACCGGCCGCGACGCCGGTGGCGACACTCGCCGCGCTGCACGTGGCGCAGCGGCGGCCGTTCCCCGTCGCCGCCGGGGTCGGCGCGGCGGGGATCGCCGCGCACGTCGTCCAGGGGCTCTGGCGGCCGCCCGGCGGGATCTCCTTCGGCTGGTGGCTTCTGCTGATCGCGGCCGGCTACGGCGCGCTGGTCGGCTGGGGCGCGCTGGCCCGGGCGCGCCGTGCGCTGCTGATCTCGCTGAGCGAGCGCGCCCGCCGCGCGGAGGCCGAGCAGGGCCGCAGGGTCGCCGAGGCCCGGATGGCGGAGCGGACGCGGATCGCGCGGGAGATGCACGACGTGCTGGCGCACCGGCTGTCGCTGCTGGCCACCTACGCGGGTGCGCTGGAGTACCGGCCGGACGCGCCGCCCGAGAAGCTGTCGCAGGCCGCCGGGGTGGTCCGCGCCGGGGTGCATCAGGCCCTCGGCGAGCTGCGGGAGGTGATCCTGCTGCTGCGCGCCGAGGACGCGGCCGAGGAGGGCCGCCCGCAGCCCGTCCTGGAGGACGTGCCGGTGTTGGTGCGGGAGTCCCGCGACGCGGGCGTGGCGGTGGAGCTGCGCGACGAGGTGGCGGGCCGTGACACCCTGCCCGCGGCGGCCGGCCGGACCGCGTACCGGGTCGTCCAGGAGGGCCTGACCAATGCCCGCAAGCACGCCGCGGGCCGTCCCGTCACGGTGGTGCTGGAGGGCCGGCCCGGTGCCCGGCTGGTGATCGAGATCCGCAACCCGCTGCCCGCCGCGGCCGGCGCCGGGCCCGCCGCGCCCGGCAGCGGGACGGGGCTGGTCGGTCTGACCGAGCGGGTGCGGCTGGCCGGCGGGCGGCTCGACCACGAGGCCGCCGCGGGCGAGTTCCGGCTGCGGGCCTGGCTACCATGGCCGGCGTGACCCGTCCGCTGCGCGTGCTGATCGTGGACGACGACGCTCTCGTCCGGGCCGGGCTGTCGATGATGCTGGACGGGACCGGCGGCATCGCCGTGGCCGGGGAGGCCGCCGACGGCGACGAGGTGCCCGCGGCCGCCGACCTGCACGCCCCCGACGTCGTGCTGATGGATCTGCGGATGCCGCGGGTGGACGGCATCACCGCGACCCGCAGGCTGCGGTCCCGGGCGAACCCGCCCGAGGTGATCGTGCTGACGACGTTCGACTCCGACGAGAACATCCTGCGCGCTCTGCGCGCCGGCGCCAGCGGGTTCCTGCTCAAGGACACCCCGCCGGACCAGATCGTCCAGGCGGTCCGGCAGGTCGCGGCCGGGGACCCGATCCTGTCCCCGCGGATCACGCGCCGGCTCATGGACCGTGCGGCCGTGGAGGCGGGCGCCTACCAGCGGGCCCGCGCGGCGCTGGAGGGCCTGAGCCCCCGCGAGAGCGAGGTGGTCCTGGCGATCGCCCGGGGACGCTCCAACGCCGAGATCGCCGCGGAGCTGTTCATGAGCGTGGCCACCGTCAAGGCGCACGTGTCCAGCGTCCTGACCAAGCTGGACATGGACAACCGCACCCAGATCGCCCTGCTGGCCCACGACGCCGGTCTCGTCTAAGGGGGCCGGGGGCGGTCAGGTCTCCGCGTCCGGCGGCCGGTTCACCGGATCCGGTCTCGACCTCGGTGAGCGCGGGAACCGGATGCGATCCTGTGGAGGTGTCGAACGGGGGACGGCGGCTCCGACGTCTCCGGTGAGAGGCGCCTCAGGGGCGCCGGCACGAGAGGAACGGCCATGAAGTACATGATCATGCTGTACGCGTCGCAGCGGGAGTACGACGAGATGGCGGGCAAGGTGCCGGAGGGCGAGGCGGTCTGGACGGCCGACGACCTGGCCGCGATGCACGCGTTCATGGAGAAGTGGAACCGGGAACTCGTCGAGTCCGGGGAGTTCGTGGACGCCAACGGGCTGGCCGCGCCCGTCCACACCCGCAGGTTCCACTCCGAGGGCGGGGTGCCGGTCGTCACCGACGGCCCGTACCCCGAGACCGCCGAGGTCCTCGCCGGGTACACGATCGTCGAGTGCGACAGCTTCGACCGGGCCTCGGAGATCGCGGCGCGGCTGGCGCGGTGCCCGGCGCCGGAAGGGGCGCTGGGCACCGCCAAGGCCGACCTGCGGCCGATCATCGACGGCCGCGCCGACCTGGAGGCGTGAGGGCGCCGTGACCGCTGGCGAACTGGAGGACCTGCTGCGCCCGCTGACGCCGCAGGTCCTCGGCGCGCTGGTCCGCCGGTACGGGCATTTCGACGCCGCCGAGGACGCGGTCCAGGAGGCGCTGATCGCCGCGGTGTCGCAGTGGCCGGACGGCGGCGTCCCCGACGACCCGCGCGCCTGGCTGATCCGGGTCGCGTCGCGCCGGCTGACCGATCTGCTGCGGGCCGAGCAGGCGCGCCGCCGCCGCGAGGGCGCCGTCGCCGCGTGGACGCCGCCGGAGGAGTGGCAGGCGGCCGCCGCCGACGAGCCGCCGCGCGACGCCGACGACACGCTGATCCTGCTGTTCCTGTGCTGCCACCCGGTGCTGTCGCCGGACCTGCAGATCGCGCTGACCCTCCGCTCGGTCGGCGGGCTGACCACCGGGGAGATCGCCCGCGCGTTCTTCGTCCCGGAGAAGACCATGGGGCAGCGGATCAGCCGGGCCAAGCGGCGCATCAGGGACAGCCGCGTCCCGTTCCGGATGCCGGCGGCGGCCGAGCGCGCGGGCCGGCTCGCCGCGGTCCTGCACGTCCTCTACCTGATCTTCAGCGAGGGGTATGCGAGCACGGCGGGGACGAGCCTGGTCCGGGGCGAGCTGTCGGCGGAGGCGATCCGGCTCGCCCGGATCGTGCACCGGCTGCTGCCCGGTGACGGCGAGGCGGCCGGGCTGCTGGCGCTGATGCTGCTCACCGACGCGCGCCGCCCGGCGCGGACGGCCCCGGACGGCGCCCTGGTCCCGCTCGCCGAGCAGGACCGCACGCTGTGGAAGGCCGATTTCGTCGCCGAGGGCGTGGCGCTGATCTCCGAGGTCCTCCCCCATGGGCCCGCCGGCCCCTACCAGCTTCAGGGGGCGATCGCCGCGCTGCACGACGAGGCCGCGACGGCGAGGGAGACGGACTGGCCGCAGATCGCCGCCCTGTACGAGGTGCTGCTGGGCATGTCCGACAATCCGATGGCGGCGCTGAACCACGCCGTCGCCGTCGCGATGCACCGGGGCCCGGCCGCCGGGCTCGCCCTGCTGGAGAAGCCGGCGGCCGACCCGCGGATCTCGGGGCATCACCGCCTGCACGCGGTCCGCGCGCATCTGCTGGAGATGTCGGGCGACACCGGCGGGGCGCGGGCGTCGTACCTGGCGGCGGCCGGGCGCACGCACAGCGTCCCCGAGCAGCGCTACCTCAACGGCAAGGCGGCCCGGCTGGGCGGCGCCTGACCCGCGCGGGAGCGGCACGGGGGTCAGGGGGCGACGAACGCTCCGGCGCGGGCGGCGGTGGCGGCGGACGCGGCGGCGCGGTCGGCGGCGGCCTCGTCGACCGCCTCCCCGGTGACGAACAGCCGGTAGTACAGGGGCGCGACCGCGACCCGGACGACGTCGGCGGCGTCGGTCCCGGCGGGCACCTCGCCGCGCTCGATCGCGCGTTCCACGACGGCGGCGGACTGCTCGTGGCGCCGCGCGAAGAAGCCGTGCAGGGCGCGGGCGGCGCCGGTGCTCTGCGCGGCGGCCAGCACGAACGCGCGGGTGACGGGTCCGTGCCCGGGGTCGGTGAAGCCGGTCAGGACGAGCCGGGCGATCGCGCGCAGGTCACCGGCCAGGGTGCCGGTGTCGGGGACCGGCCACGGTTCCCCGGCGGCGAGTTCCAGCGCGTCGGCGACGAGTCCCTCGGCGTTCCCCCATCGCCGGTAGACGGTGGTCTTGTGCACGCCGGAGCGGGCGGCGACGTTGTCGACGGTGAGTCCGGGGTAGCCGTGCTCGGCCAGTTCGGCGAGAGTGGCCTTCCGGACGGCGTCGCGCACCCGCGCGGTGCGGCCTCCCGGGCGGACGCTGCCGGGCCCGGAGGCGGTCAAGCGCGCTCCCGGGGAGAGCGGCGGGACGGGCGGCGGGTTTCCACGCCCCCATCGTAACGCAACAGCCGTTGCGTTAACCTCGCCTCCGCGCGGAAACAGCAGTTGAGGGATGAGGGGGGACACTTCATGACGCAGGGTTCGTACGCCACGATCAGGGAGTTCACGGTCTGCGGACCGGACTCGGGCCCGTACGGCATCACCACCGGGCCGGACGGCGCCCTCTGGTTCACGCTGGTCCACGAGGGCCGCGTGGGCCGGATGGCACCGGACGGGCGGCACACCCTGCATCCCCCCGATCCCTTCACGGGCGGACCGATGACCATCACGGCGGGCCCGGACGGCGCGCTGTGGTTCACCGCCTTCCACGGCGACGCGATCGGCCGGATCACCACCGGCGGCGAGGTCGCGCGGTTCGCCCTCCCGGAGGGCGGCGGCCCGTGCGGGATCGCGGCCGGGCCCGACGGCGCCCTGTGGTTCACCCGGATGCACACCGGCGGCATCGGCCGGATCACCACCGGCGGGCACCTCACCGAGTACCCGCTGCCCGACCCGGCCGCCATGCCCTCGATGATCACGGCGGGCCCCGACGAGGCGATGTGGTTCACCCTCGACCAGGGCAACGCCGTCGGCAGGATCGCGCCGGACGGCGACCTGGCCGTCCACCCGCTGCCCACCGAGGGGTCCGCGCCGGTAGGCATCACCGCCGGGCCCGACGGCGCGCTGTGGTTCACCGAGATCGGCACCGGGCACATCGGCCGGATCACCACGGACGGGAAGGTCACCGAGTACCCGCTGCCGGACCCGGCCGCCCGCCCGCACGCCATCGTCACCGGCCCCGGCGGGGACCTGTGGTTCACCGAGTGGGGCACCGCGCACGTCGGCCGCATCACGCCCGGGGGCCGCATCGACGAGCACCCGCTGCCGACACCGGGATGCGAGCCGCACGGCATCGCGCTCGGCCCGGACGGCGCGCTGTGGGTGGCGCTGGAGACCGGAGCGCTCGCCCGCGTCACCGCCGCCTGACCCACCGCCTCATCACCGCCCTGCCACCGCCTCCGCACCGCTCCACCCACCGGTTCACATGGCGGCGCCCGGCGCCCTCGGGGCGGAAAACCGGTTGGCATGACCGGCGGCGTTCACTACAACGGTCGACATGCTCCGCAAATACCCCCGGACCCGGCACATCGAGGGCTCCCGGCTCCAGCCGGGCGACCACGACCTCGCCTCGGTGCCGTTCACCGCGATCGCCGGGCGGTACCTGGTGGTGGAGGAGAAACTCGACGGCGCCAACGCCGGCATCAGCTTCACCTCCGGCGGCGAGCTGCGGCTGCAGAGCCGCGGCCACTATCTGACGGGCGGGCCCCGGGAACGCCAGTTCGGGCCGCTGAAGGCGTGGGCGGCGTCCGTCCAGCACGTCCTGCGGGAACGGCTGGAGGACCGGTACGTCCTGTACGGGGAGTGGCTGTACGCCAAGCACACCGTCTTCTACGACGCGCTGCCCCACTACTTCTGCGAGTTCGACGTCCTCGACCGGTCCGACGGGACGTTCCTGTCCACCGGGCGGCGCCGTGAGCTGCTCGACGGCGCGCCGGTGGTGCCGGTGCCCGTCCTGCACGAGGGCCCGCTGCGGGGCGTGGCGGAGCTGACCGCGTTCGCCGGGCCGTCCACGTGCCGCACCCCGCGGTGGCGCGACGCGCTGCGCGCCGCGGCGAAGGCGGGCGGCGCCGACCCCGGCCGCGTCGCCGAGGAGACCGACACCTCCGACGACATGGAGGGCCTCTACATCAAGGTGGAGGAGGACGGGAAGACCGTCGACCGCTACAAGTGGGTCCGGCCGAGCTTCCTGACCGCGATCCTGGACTCGGGCACCCACTGGCAGGAGCGCCCGATCGTCGCCAACGGCCTCGCCGACCCGGAGGTGCTGTATGCGGGTGTTCGATGACCTGTGCCCGGCGCCGCCGCACTGGAGCGTCCCGTGGGAGCGGATCCGGGACGCGTTCGGCTGGGTCCGCGACATGGCCGGCGTCCCGCAGGACGCGGTGTTCCACGGCGAGGGCGACGTCGAGGTCCACACCCGGATGGCGTGCGAGGCGCTGGCGTCGCTGCCGGAGTGGCGGGCGCGCCCGCCGGCCGAGCGGGTGCGGCTGTTCACGGCCGTCCTGATGCACGACATCGCCAAGCCGGACTGCACGAGCATCGACGACGAGGGCCGCATCACCGCGCGCGGCCATTCGCGGCGCGGCGACCTGATGGTGCGGCGGATCCTGTGGGAGATGGGCGCGCCGCCCGTCTGGCGCGAGCACGTCGCCGCGCTGATCCGCCACCACCAGGTGCCGTTCTGGGCGCTGGAACGCCCCGACCTGCAGCAGATCGCGTTCCGTGTCAGCCTGCTGGCCCGCAACGACGACCTGGTGCTGCTGGCGTCGGCCGACATCCTCGGCCGGATCTGCCCCGACACCGGGGAACTGCTCGACAACGTCGCCCTGTACGGGGAGTACTGCGCCGAGCAGCTGTGCCTGGACGGCCCGCGCGTGTTCCCGTCCGACCACGCCCGGTTCTGGTACTTCCGCAAGCCCGGCCGCGACCCCGGCTACGCCGCCTACGACGACACGCGCCTGACCGCGACCGTCCTGTCCGGCCTGCCGGGCGCCGGCAAGGACCACTGGATCGCCGCCAACCGCCCGGACGTGCCCGTCGTCAGCCTCGACCGGCTGCGCGCCGAGATGGGCGTCTCGCCCGCCGGCGACCAGCGCGCCGTGGCCGCCGCCGCGCACGAGGCGGCCCGCGGGCATCTGCGCGCCGGGCGGTCGTTCGTGTGGAACGCCACCAACGTGTCGCGGACGCAGCGCGATCTGTGCACCGGGCTCATCGCCCGCTACCGGGGCCGGGTGGAGGTCGTGGCGCTGGAGGCGCCGCCCGGCGTGCTCCGCGACCGCAACCGGGGCCGGCGCTCCCCCGTCCCGGACGCGGTCATCGACCGTCTCGTCCGCCGCTGGGAGATCCCCGACCCGACCGAGGCCCACCGGGTCGACTGGCTGACCACCGGCTGACCACCGGCTGACCGGCGGCTGACCGGCGGTCGCGCCGCCGCTGCGGGCCGGGCCGGTCACCCGCGGTCCGGGTGCCGCCACGTTTAGCCCACGACCAGGGGGAACGGCTGTAGCCAGGCTTCGATACGAGGACGTGGAGGAGGCCGGAGCTATGAGCATCGTGCGGCCGGCACATGACGGCGGAACCGAGGCCGGGACCGACACCGAGGCCGCGGGCGTGCACCGGCAGGACTTCGGGCGCGCCCCCGAGTTCCACCGCGAGGATCACGAAGCGGGGACGGGCGAGCTGGTCAGGCAGGCGACGCGGCAGGTGTCGGAGCTGATGCGCGCCGAGCTGCGTCTCGCGGTGGCCGAGCTGAAGGACAAGGGCCGCCA
The DNA here is from genome assembly GCF_052245875.1 of Actinomadura sp. 3N407. Lineage (NCBI taxonomy): Bacteria > Bacillati > Actinomycetota > Actinomycetes > Streptosporangiales > Thermomonosporaceae > Actinomadura > Actinomadura sp. 3N407. The sequence goes on along the minus strand of NZ_JBQQBP010000007.1, from coordinate 415,136 downwards.
CGCCGGGACGGGAGCCGGGATGTTCGGCGGCGCCGCCCTGATGGCGCTGTACGGGCTGGCCGTGCTGCTCGCGGCGGCGGTCGCCGCGATCGCGCTGGTGCTGCCGGTGTGGGCGGCCGCGCTCATCATCGGCGGGTTCCTGATGCTGGTCGCCGGCGTCCTGGCCGTGATCGGCCGCTCGCAGACCAGACGCGCCACACCGGCCAAGCCCGAGAAGGCCATGGACGAGGCGAGGCAGGCCGTGGCCGAGCTGAAGGAGAGGGCGACGCACCGATGACCACGCAGGGCAAGCAGGGCGCCGACGCCGGGACCGAGGAGCTGCGCCAGGAGGTCGACCGGGCGCGCCACGATCTGGGCGAGACGGTGGAGCAGCTCGCCGCCAAGGCCGATGTGAAGGCCATGGCCAGGCAGAAGGCCGCCGAGGCCAGGGGCAGGATGCGGGAGACCGCCGCGTCGGCGCGGGAGGTCACCGCGTGGGCCAAGGGCGCCGGCGCCGCCGGGCAGGCCAAGCGGGGCGGCGTCGTCGTCGCGTCGGCGGGCGCGGTCACGCTGGCGGCGGTGTGGATGCGCCGGCGCCGCTCCCCCAAGGCGCGGCTGCGCCCGGGGCGCGGGCGAGGCCGTCACGCCCCGGTGCGGGTGGTGTTCCGCCCGGGCCAGAAGCGCGCCGTCCGCGTGCGCCGCCGCCGCCGCACGATGCTGTGAGAGGGGTCCGGTCATGCCCGGATCAGGCGGACCGACCGCACTGCCCGCCACGTCATGGAAACAGGCGCTCAAACGCGCGGCCGGCGAGTTCAAGAAGGACGACCTGACGATGTGGGCCGCCGCGCTCACCTACTACGCCGTCCTGTCGATCTTCCCCGCGATCCTGGTGGTGGTGTCGCTGGTCGGGCTGGCCGGCCGGTCGGCCACCGACGACCTGATCGGAAGCGTCAGCGACCTGGCCCCGGGCGCGGTCGGCGACCTGCTCGTCAGCTCGATCAGCGAACTTCAGGGCAGCGGCGGCGCCGGGCTGTTCGCCCTGCTGGGCCTGTTCGGGGCGATCTGGTCGGCGTCGGCGTACGTCGGGGGGTTCATGAAGGCCTCCAACGTCGTCTACGACATCCCCGAGGGCCGGCCGATCTGGAAGACGATCCCGACGCGGGTCGCGGTGACGCTGGCGGCCCTGCTGGGGCTGGCGGTCTCGGTGATCGCGGTGGTGGTGTCGGGGCCGCTGGCCCGCGAGATCGGTGGCGCGCTCGGGCTGGGCTCCCAGGCGGTCACCATCTGGAACATCGCCAAGTGGCCGGTGCTGCTGCTGGTGGTCAGCATGCTGTTCTCGCTGCTGTACTGGGCCTCGCCCAACGCCAGGCGCCGCTTCCGGTGGGTCACGCCGGGCGGTCTGCTGGCGGTCGCGCTGTGGCTGGTGGCCTCGGGCCTGTTCGCGCTGTACGTGGCGAACTTCGCCTCCTACAACAAGACCTACGGCAGCATCGCCGGGGTCATCATCTTCCTGGTGTGGTTGTGGATCACGAACCTGGCGATCTTGCTGGGCGCCGAGCTGAACGCCGAGCTGGAACGCGGCCGCGCGATCGCCGGCGGCCACGACGCCGAGGAGGAGCCGTACGTGGAGTTCCGCGACACCCGCGCGTTCGACGAGGACGAACGCCGCGAGACCGGCGTCGACGGGCGGCCGGACGGTGAGGGCGGGCGTCCCGACGGCGGCGCCAGGCGCGCCGAACCCGAGGCGGCGCCGGGCCCCCGCCGGGGACGGCCGCGCGGCGGACGCTCCTAGAAGCCGCCCCTGAAACCGCTCCCTGAAGGCCGCCTCCGATGCGGGACCGTGCGCTTTTCCGGGTAACTACGGGTCGCATAAGGCCGAACACGGTGAATAGGATCATCGTATGCTCCGTCCCGCCTACCCGATCGAGACCGAGCGGCTGACCCTCCGGCCGTTCTGCGAGGACGACCTCGAGGGGCTGTACGCCTACCAGTCCCTGCCCGAGGTGGCGCGATTCCTGTACTGGGAACCCCGGAACATGGAGGAGTCGCGGACGTTCCTGAAGCAGAAGATGACGGCGTCCACCGTGGAGAAGGAGGGCGACTGGCTCGTCCTGGCGGTGGTGTGGCGCGAGACCGGCGACCTGATGGGCGAGGTGAACCTGCAGTGGCGCAGCCGGGAGCACCGGCAGGGCGAGATCGGGTACATCTTCAATCCCGCCTACCACGGCAGGGGGTTCGCGACCGAGGCCGCCGAGGTCGTGCTGCGGCTCGGTTTCGAGGGGCTCGACCTGCACCGTGTGGTGGGGCGGCTGGACGGCCGCAACACCGCGTCCGCGCGGGTGCTGGAGCGGCTCGGGATGCGCCGCGAGGCGCACCTGGTGCAGAACGAGATCGTCAAGGGCGAGTGGTCCGACGAGGTCGTCTACGCGATGCTGCGGCACGAGTGGGACGGCCGCGCCGGAGCCTGAGGCGCGCGGAAGCCTGAGGCGCGCGGGCCGGGGCCCGGTCAGCGGCCTGCCTGCTCGTCCAGGGACCGGGCGAGGTCGCGTACGTGGTCGCGCAGCTCGGCGGGGCGGCGGATGACGAACGGGAAGCCGAGCCCGGCCAGCATCCGCGCCATCCCGTCCAGCCGCTCCGCCCGGGTGATCATGACCACTCCCCCGCCGACCTCGGTGAGCGTGGCGGTGGTGGCGGGGATGCGGCGCCGCGCCTCGGCCAGGCCGGTCTCCAGCAGCACCTCGACCTCGTGCGCGTACGGGACGCGCGCCAGCGACCGGGTGACGTGCTGGACGGGGTCGATGTCGCCGGGGATCCGGTACCCGGCGGTGCCCGGCTCGGCGGACACGACGCGGTCGACGCGGAACGTGCGGATCTCGCCGCTGCGGTGGTCGTGGCCGGTGACGTACCAGCGGCCCGAGTGGAACACCAGCCCGTAGGGGTCCAGGTCCCGTTCGGTCTCCTCGCCCTGCCAGGAGCGGTAGCGCAGCCGGACGCGGCGCCGCTCCCGGGCCGCGGCGGCCAGGGTGAGGACGGCGCCGGTGTCGGGCGCGGCGGCGTCGCGGGCGGCGAGGGTGAACCCGAGCGTGTCGCGCAGCGCCTGGACCCGTTCGCGCAGCGCGGCGGGCAGGACGCGCTGGACCTTGGCCAGGGCGCTCTCGGTGGCCTGCCCGGGCATCCCGAGGCGGCGTCCGGCCAGCAGGCCCAGCACCACGGCGGTGGCCTCGTCGTCGGTGAGCATGAGCGGGGGCAGTTTGTAGCCGGGCCTGAGGCGGTAGCCGCCGTGGCGGCCGCGTTCGGCGGCGACGGGGACGCCGAGGTCGCCCAGCCGCGCGGCGTAGCGGCGGACGGTGCGCTCGTCCACGCCGAGCCGCCGCGCCAGTTCCGCCCCGCCGATGCGGTGGTGCGCCTGGAGCAGTTCCAGCATCGCCAGCACCCGGGTCGTCGGATGGGACGGTGCGGGGTATGACACAGGTCACTCACTTAATCCGGGCGGTTTCTGTCCGGTTTTGACCATAGCGTGAGGTCATACCCACTGAGGAAGGACGGCTGACATGGCTACGTTCGTACTGGTCCCCGGCTACTGGCTCGGCGCATGGGCGTGGGACGAGGTGGCGGCCGAGCTGCGCGCCGCGGGCCACGACGTCCACGCGGTGACTCCGGCGGGGCTGGCCGAGCGGGCGGGCGAGGCCGCACCCGGCGTCGACGTCGACACCCACATCGCCGACATCGTGCGGGTCGTCGAGGACGGCGGCCTGGAGCGGGTCGTGCTCGTCGCGCACAGCGGCGCGAACATGGCCGCCACGGGGGCGTCCGACCGGATCCCCGGGCGGATCGCGCGGCTGGTCTATGTCGACACCGGGCCGATGCCGTCGGGCCTGGCCGGCATCGACTTCCACGACCCGCAGGCGCGCGCGGAGCTGGAGAAGCAGGTCGCCGAGGAGGGCGAGGGGTGGAAGATCCCGGTGCCGCCGTTCGACCCGGACACCGACCCGGACAACCTCGCCGGCCTCACCGCCGATCAGCTCGCCGTGATGCGCGAGCGCGGGACCCCGCAGCCGTTCGGCACGGCGACGCAGGCGCTGACGCGTCCCGACCCGCTGCCGGCGACGCCGCGCACGCTGATCGCGACCACGATCCCGCTCGCGGCGGTGAAGGCGATGGGCGAGCAGGGCCACCCGGTCTTCTCGATGATGGTCGGGCCCGGCTGGACCTACCGGGAGCTGCCGACCGGCCACTGGCCGATGTTGTCACGGCCGCGCGACCTCGCCGCGCTGCTGGGTGAGGTGGCCGCCCTGGACCCCGCCGCAGGGTGACGACCGCATCGCCGAACACGTCCGGATCACTCACTTCTCCACAGCCTGCCGCGCTTTTCTTGTTACACGTCCCTGTAGATCGTTCCGGCGGAGGCGAGGACACTCGGCCGAGTCGCGCGGCCACGGGGGTCGGGCCTGATTCCGCGAGGAGAGCAGATGTCACCCTCCGTCCGCCGTCGGCCACTCCGGTACCAGTGGCGGCGCCCGATGGCGGCCGGCTCGGTCGCCGTCGTCCTCGTCGCCGGGATCGGCGCGGTGGGCGCGGGCGCCGCGCAGGCCGCTCCCGCGCGGACGGCGGCGGCGCCGGTCGCGGCCGACAGCGGGGCGCGCATCACCGCGGAGAAGAAGGTCGGCGACCACGCGGTCGACATCACGATCTCCTCCCCGTCGCTGGGCCGGTCGGTGAAGACCCGCATCCTGCTGCCGAAGAACTGGAAGCGCGGCGCGCAGGCGACGTGGCCGGTCCTGTACGCCTTCCACGGCGGCCAGGACGATTACACCTCCTGGGCCAGGAACACCGACATCGAGGCGTGGGCGCTCAAGTACAACGTCATCGTCGCCATGCCCGAGGCCGCCGACGGCTCCTACACCGACTGGTACAACTACGGCAAGGGCGGGACGCCCAAGTGGGAGACCTTCCACACCGCCGAGGTGCGCCAGCTCATGGAGCGCAACTACGGCGCGGGGGCGCTGCGCGCGGCCATCGGCAACTCCTCGGGCGGAGCGGGCGCCATGAGCTACGCGGCCCGGCACCCGGGGCTGTTCAAGTACGCGGCGTCGCTGAGCGGAATCCTGTCGATGCGGTCGATCGGCATGCCGGCGATGCTGATGTTCACCAACGCCAGCAACGGTCAGGACCCGTTCGCGATCTGGGGGATCCCGTGGGCCGACGACGCCAACTGGGCGGCGCACGACCCGTACTCGCTGGCGCCCAAGCTGCGCGGCACCGGCATCTTCTTCTCCTCCGGCACGACGGGCCGTCCGGGCCCCGGCGACCCGAACGTGGCGCCGTGGGACATCGGGCTGCTCAGCGAGATCGCGATCGGCGCGAACACCAAGGAGTTCAAGAAGCGGCTGGACGCGCTGAACATCCCCCACACGGCGCACATCTACGGCGACGGCCGGCACAACTGGCCCGCGTGGATCCGTGAGGCGGGCTTCATCTGGCCGACGCTGATGAAGTCGATCGGCGCCCGCAGGGTGTGACGCCCGCCCGGCCCGTGCGGTGTTGCCTCGTCCCGTCCCGCCCTTTCCCGGTCCCGGCCCGGTTCCGGGGCGGCAGCGGCTGCCGTCCCGGAACCGGGCCGCCGTGTGTCAGCGGTAGCCGAGGCCGTGGCCGAAGGGGTACAGGGCGGTGCCGGGCTCGCCGCGGACGGGGACGGTGACCGGCAGCCGCCCGCGCGGGTTCAGCTCGCCGAACAGGGCCCGGGCGGCCGACCGCAGCGCCTCGGCGGTGTAGGAGTAGGTGGCCAGGTAGGTGGTGGCCTCGGGGAACCAGGCGATGTCGTAGGGGTCGCGGACGGCGATGACGACGACGGGCGTGCCGGTGGCGACGAGGGCCTTGACGAGGTTCATCTGGCCGGGGCCGTTGTGCCCGGGCTCGTCCTTGACGTCCCATGCGCGGTTGGTGACGGCGACGACGAGGTCCTGGCCGCGCGCGGCGGCGACGGCCTCGTCGATCCGCGCCTGGGACGGGTTGACGCCGGTCTGGCTGATGGTGGTGGTGGCGCCGCGCCGGGCGATCTCGGTGCCGAGGGCCGCGGTGGTCGACACGCCCCATCCGGTGACCAGGACGTCGCGGGCGCCGGGCCGCAGCGGCAGGACGCCGGCGTCGTTCTCGACCAGGGTGGTGGTGCGGTCGGCGGCGCGCTGGGCGGCGGCCAGGTGCGCGGGAATCCCGACCACCCGGTCGACCTCGGACTCGTCGGCGTAGGGATCGCGGAACAGGCCGCGCTCGTACTTGAGCTTCAGGATCCGGTACACCGACGCGTCGATGCGCTCCTCGGTCAGCTCGCCGGACTCGACGGCGGCGACGACGGCGGCGAGCTGCCGGGGGAACACTCCGGTGCCGTCGTCGTCCGCGGGCGGCTTGAGCAGCACGTCGGCGCCGGCCTTGAGGGCGAGGACGGGGACGCGCTCGTCGCCGTACTTGTCGCGGACGCCCTGCATGTCGAGGGCGTCGGTGACGACGACGCCGCGGTAGCCGAGGCGGTCGCGCAGGATGCCGGTGAGGATGGGCCGCGACAGGGTGGCGGGGTCGCCGGACGGGTCCAGCGACGGCACGACGATGTGCGCGGTCATGATCGAGTCGACGCCGGCGGCGATGGCGGCGCGGAACGGCGGCAGGTCGAGCCGTTCCCATTCCTCGCGGGTGTGGTCGATCTCGGGGACGCCGATGTGGCTGTCGGTGGTGGTGTCGCCGTGGCCGGGGAAGTGCTTGGCGGTCGCGGTGACCCCGCCGGACCGGTATCCGCGGATCTGCGCGGTGACCATGTCCGACACCAGGCGGGGGTCGGAGCCGAAGGACCGGACGCCGATGACGGGGTTGGCGGGGTTGACGTTGACGTCCGCGTCGGGGGCGTAGTCCTGGTTGATGCCGATGGCGCGCAGTTCCCGGCCGGTGATGCGGGCCAGGGCGCGGGCGTCGCCGGTGCGGCGTCCGGCGGCCAGGGCCATCGCGCCGGGCGACTGGGTCGCGGGCGGCAGGATGCGGGCGACGATGCCGCCCTCCTGGTCGGTGGCGATCGTCGCGGGGATCCGGTGGGGCCGCGCCATCGCGGCGCGCTGGATGCCGTTGGAGAACGCGGCGACCTGCTGGGGGCCGTCGATGTTGGTGCCGTAGTAGATGAATCCGCCGGGCTGGTAGCGGGCCATGACCTGCGCGGCGTTGTCGGCCCCGTACAGCCTTCGGTTGGCGGCGACGTCCCCGGGGTCGGCGGTGTCGGCGCTCTTGCCGTAGATCTGCAGGACGAACAGCTGGGCGGCCTTCTCCTCCAGCGTCATCGACCGCAGGATGCGCATCAGCTCCGGGTTCTTCCCGTGGCCGCCGCCGGGCGGCGCGGCCTGAGCGGCGGGCGTCGTCATGGCGGTGAGGCCGGTGACGGCGAGCGCGCCGGCGGTGAGGCCGGCGAGCCACCGGCGGCGGCGCATGCGGGGACGGTACATGACGGCTCCCTCCGGCCCCCCGGACTGCGGATGATCAAGGTTCCTCCCGGCACGCTAACCCGGGACGGCGGCGCCGTCCACGGCAAGGATCGACGACGCCGCGGCCGGGACGGGTCATTTGCGGCGCAGCCACCGCCACCGGTGGCCGCCGGGCGGGTCGGGTTCGGTCAGCGGATGTTCCTCGACGTGGTAGCGGCGGACGTAGGCGCTCGCGAACGCCTGCACGCTGGCGCCGAACGGCACCGCCAGCAGCACGCCGACCGGGCCGGCGACGGCGGCGCCGGCCAGGATGAGCCCGAACGCGACGGCGGGGTGGACGTCGACGGTGCGGGCGGTGATGCGGGGCTGCAGCAGGTAGTTCTCCAGCTGCTGGTAGCCGAGGATGAACAGCAGCATCCACAGCGCGGCCGACGGCGCCACCGTCAGCGCGATCACGACAGGCGCCGCGCCGGCCAGGTAGGTCCCGACGGCGGGGATGAACTGCGACACCACCCCGACCCACAGCGCGAGGACCGCGGCGTAGGGGATGCCGAGGGCGGCCATGAAGGCGTAGTGCGCGACGCCGGAGATCAGGGCCAGCAGACCGCGCGAGTAGATGTAGCCGCCGGTCTTGTCGACGGCGATCTCCCAGGCCCGCAGCGTGTGCCGCTGGTGGCGGGGCGGCAGCAGGGAGCAGACCGTCCGGCGGAACCGCGGGCCCTCGGCCGACAGGTAGAAGGTGAACAGCAGCACGCCGAGGGCCTTGAAGACGACGCCGAACGCGGTGGCGCCGATTCCCCACACGTTGGTCGCCAGGGACGACAGGTGCCGCGACAGGGCGCCGGTGACGGTGGGGAGCCGCTGGAACAGGGTGTCCTGCGACAGGCTGGTCCCGAAGGTGTCGTTGACCCATCCGATGACCTGGCGGACGGAGCCGGGGAACCCCTCGATGAGGTTGGCGGCCTGGGTGGCCAGCAGCGACCCGATGCCGCCGAGGAACCCGCCGACCAGCACGCCGGCGACCAGGAACATCACCGCGGTGGCGGGGCCGCGCCGCCACCCGTGCCGGGCCAGCCGGTTGACGGCCGGTTCGATCGCGAACGCCAGGAACAGCGAGATCAGCAGGAGCAGCAGCAGGTCCCGCAGCCGCTGCAGCAGCCACATCGCCGCCATGAACGCCAGGACGACGGCGCCGGCGAGCGCGAACGCCTTCGGCAGCCAGGGCGGCATCCTGTGCGCGTCGCCGGCGTCCTGTCCGGCGGGCGGTCCGGTGGGGGCGTCGGGCGGGACGTCGGCGGGCGCGTACGCGGGCCTGTCGCCGGGCGTCTGCGACATGTCCGCACGCTAACCACGTCCCGCCGCCCGTTTCGGGCGTCCCGCCCCGCCGCGGGGCCGATCTTTGCCGAGATTTCAGCCGGCAGGCCCGGTCCGCCCGGTCGGTCGGCTGCGATGCGCGCGGCGCGCGGGGGGCTCTCAGCGGCTCAGCAGGCCGGCGATCGCCTTCTCGAGGGCGCCTTCGCGTCCGGCCGGGGTCCTGGCCTTCAGCAGCGGCAGGATCACCAGGTAGCGGGCGGTCTTGTCGAGCGCCTCGAAGCGGGCGGCGGCGCCGGGGCTGGCGGCCAGGGCCTCGGCCAGGTCGGGCGGGACGGTGACGTTGCGCTGGGCGGCGTAGGCGGCGTCCCACCGGCCGTCGGCCCGGGCGGCGGCGACCTCCGCGAGGCCGGGCGGACGCATCCGGCCGGCGGCGGTCAGCGCCTCGACCCGCTCGACGTTCACCTGCGACCAGGTGCTGCCCTTGCGGCGGCGCGAGTACCGCTGCAGGTAGAAGTCCTCGTCGTGGGCCTTGCGGTGGCTGTCGATCCAGCCGTAGCACAGCGCGATCTCCAGCGCCTCCCCGATCTGGACCGAGGTGACGGCCGACCCCTTCTTGGCGATCTTCAGCCAGGCGCCGCCCTCGTGCTCGTGGTTCTCGGCGAGCCACGCCTCCCACTCGCCGGCGTCCGCGAAGTGCATCATCACCCCAGGATGCCACCCCCCACCGACAGCCGGCGCCTTCACCGGGCCGCCGGTCGGGCGCGGCCTTCCAGGTGATCTGGTCGTGCGTGCGCGCCTCCTCGCCGGCTTCCACCCCATAGGCTCGGCCGCATAGGTGACCCGTCAGGGCGGGCGATGAGCGGATCCGCTCGGCCCGCCCGCGGCCGGGCGACTGTCCGGGGAGGAGCGAGATGGTCAGCGAGAACGCCGCCAGGCTGGCGGTGCTCATCGACGCCGACAACGCCCAGCCCACGATCACCGAGGGGCTGCTGGCGGAGGTCGCCAAGTACGGCACCGCCCACGTCAAGCGCGCCTACGGCGACTGGACCGGGACGAGCCTGCGGGGATGGAAGGAGCAGCTGCTCGCCCAGTCGATCCAGCCGATCCAGCAGTTCGCCTACACGACCGGGAAGAACGCCACGGACGCGGCGATGGTCATCGACGCGATGGACCTGCTGTATTCGGAGCGGTTCGACGGTTTCTGCCTGGTCTCCAGCGACAGTGACTTCACCCGGCTGGCCGCGCGGATCCGTGAGTCGGGCCTGACCGTGTACGGGTTCGGCGAGCGCAAGACGCCCAAGCCGTTCGTGGCGGCGTGCGACAAGTTCGTCTACATCGAGAACCTGGCCTATGACCAGGTCTCGGCCGTGCCCGCCGCCGCGACGCTCACGCCGGCGCCGCCTTCGTCGGCCGCGGCGCTCAAGCAGGACACGGCGCTGGTGAACCTTCTGCGCAACGCGGTGGAGGGCGCCTCGGACGAGGACGGGTGGGCGGCGCTGGCGTCGGTCGGCCACATCATCACCAAGCAGCGTCCCGAGTTCGACTCCCGCAACTACGGCTACGCCAAGCTCAGCGATCTGATCGCGGCGACGACGCTGTTCGAGCTGGACCGGCGCAGCCCGGGTGACGGCAAGCCGGGGATCATCTACGTGCGCGACAAGCGCCAGCGGGACAAGAGGCCCGGCTCGTAGCGATCCGTTCCGCCCGCCGTGCGGGCCGCTGCGGGAGGCGCCATAACGATTGCTTCTGATTCCCAGAAGATTCATGTCTTTGACTTCTTCTGGTCCCGCGCCGACGATGAGGGTGACGGCTCAGGCACAGGGGGAACCATGACGCGGTACGAGAAGGCGATGCGGCCGGAGGACATCACCCGGCTGTTCGTGGAGCGGTCCAACGCCGGGGACGCGGCGGGCGTCGCCGCGCTCTACGAGCGGGACGCGGTGCTGGCCTACCCGCCCGGTTCGCGGACGGTGGGGCGTGAAGCGATCCGCGAGCTGTGGGAGAAGGTGCTGGCCGGCGGTCCGCGCTTCGAGCCGGAGGAGCCGCTGCCGACCCTCGTCAGCGGCGACGTCGCGCTGACCTCGACGCCGCCGAGGGACGGGGCCGGTGCCCGCGCGCAGGTCGCCCGCCGCCAGCCCGACGGGAGCTGGCTGCGGGTCCTGGACCAGCCCGAATTCGTGCCGCCGCGGTAGGCGGGCCGCGGGGCCCGTTCCTGGCCGTGCCGGGCGGCGCGCGGGGATCCGGGTCAGGGGAGGGCGGCGAGGAACGCGGCGACCCGCCGGAGGAGCAGCGCGGTCGCCTCCTCGTCGTAGGAGGGCAGGCCGGCGTCGGTGAACAGGTGCTGATCGCCGGGGTAGAGGAACAGCTCGGCGTCGGTGGTTTCGGTGACGAGGGCGCGTGCGGCGTCGATGTCGCCGTCGCCGGTGAAGACGGGGTCGGCGTCCATGCCGTGCACCTGGACGGGGACGCCGGGCGGCCACGCCCCGCCGAACTCCGAGGCGGGGACGCAGGCGTGCAGCAGCTGCGCGCCCCGCGCGCCGGGGCGTGTCTGGGCGAGCACACCGGGCGTCAGCCCCTGGACGTGGTGGAACAGCAGCACCTCGGCCATGCTGTGATCGTGCCACGATTCGGGCGCACCGTGCCGGGGCGGGAGGAATTTCGCGGGGGATGTCGAGAAGGCCGTTCCGGGTCCGTCCTCTGGTGTGAGGCGCCCGGGTGGGGCGCACCGGCGGAAGGGACACGGCCATGGGACGCCCTGTGGTGCATTTCGAGATCATCGGTAAGGACCCGGCGGGGCTGCGCGGCTTCTACGGCGGGCTGTTCGGCTGGGAGTTCGACGTCGGCGACGCCGCCAGCGAGAAGGTGTCGCGGCCGGGCGGGTACGGGTTCCTGCGGCAGGGTACGGCGGAGATCGCCGGAGGTGTCGGCGGCGGCGACGGCTTCGAGCCGCGGGTGCTGTTCTACGTGGGCGTGGACGACGTGGAGGCGGCGCTGGCGAGGGCGCAGAGCCTGGGCGGGGCGCGGCGGATGGGCCCGGAGCCGCGGTCGGGCGGGGATTTCGCCGTCGGGTGGTTCGCCGACCCCGAGGGCAACGTGGTCGGGGTCGCCGGCCCGCCGCGGAGCGAGCGGAGGGGGACGTGATGAAGTACCTGCTGCTGATCTACGGCAACGCCGAGAACTGGGAGCATCCGATGTTCCTGCGCGATCCGGGGTTCCTGGCGTTGCCGCAGGACGAGCGGGACGCGCTGGCCGCGCAGGCCGAGGAGCTGTTCACCGAGATCACCGAGTCGGGTGAGCTGGTGACCGGGACGGCGCTGGCCGATCCGGTGACCGCCCGCACGATGCGGGTCCGCGACGGTGTGCCGGTCGCGACGGACGGCCCGTATGTGGAGGCCAAGGAGCAGCTGGCGGGGTATTTCGTGGTCGACTGCGATTCCCCGGAGCGCGCGGCGGAGATCGCGGCGCGTTTCCCCGACGCCCGGTTCGCCGCCGTGGAGGTGCGCCCGATCATGAACATGTCCGGACAGGAGATGTGAGCGGCCCGGGCGGCGCGGCCGGGGGCGGCCCCGGGTCCGGCGTCCGGGTCGAGGAGGTGCTGCGCGGGGCGGCGCCGCGGGTGCTGGCGGCGCTGGTGCGGCGGTTCGGGAACTTCGAGACGGCCGAGGACGCGGTGCAGGACGCGCTGCTGGCGGCGGCGACGCGCTGGCCGCGGCAGGGGGTGCCCGATCGCCCGGACGCGTGGCTGGTCCGGGTCGCGTCGCGGCGGATGACCGATCTGCTGCGCGGTGCGGCGGCGGCCCGGCGGCGGGAGGAGACGGCGGCGGCGCGGACGCCGCCGCACGAGCGGGTCGCGCCCGCCGCCGACGCCGCCGCGGACTCGGCGGAGCCGGGCGGCGACGACACGCTGACGCTGCTGCTGCTGTGCTGCCATCCGGCGCTGACGCCGCCGTCGCAGGTCGCGCTGACGCTGCGGGCGGTCGGGGGGCTGACCACGGCGGAGGTCGCGCGGGCGTTCCTGGTGCCGGAGGCGACGATGGCGCAGCGCATCAGCCGCGCCAAGCAGCGGATCAGGGCGGCGGGCGGCCGGTTCCGGATGCCGCCGGAGGGTGAGCGGGACGCGCGGATCCGCGCCGTCCTGCACGTCCTGTACCTGGTCTTCAACGAGGGGTACACGGCCAGTTCGGGCCCTGACCTGCAGCGCGGTGAGCTGACCGGGGAGGCGATCCGGCTGGCGCGCGCCGTGCACGGGCTGCTGCCCGACGACGGGGAGGTCGCGGGGCTGCTGGCGCTGATGCTGCTCACCGACGCGCGCCGCCCCGCCCGCACCGCGGCGGACGGGAACCTGGTCCCGCTCGCCGAGCAGGACCGCACCCGGTGGGACCGTGCGTCCATCGCCGAGGGCACCGGGCTGATCACCCGGACGCTGGCGCGTGCCCGGCTGGGGCCGTACCAGGCGCAGGCGGCGATCGCGGCGGTCCACGCGGACGCGGCCCGCGCGCGCGACACCGACTGGCCGCAGATCGTCGCGCTGTACGAGCTGCTGGAGCGGCTGGACCCGGGTCCGGTGGTGACGCTCAACCACGCCGTCGCGGTCGCGATGGCGCGGGGGCCGCGGGCGGGGCTGGCGCTGCTGGGACCGCTGGAGGACGACGTGCGGATGGCGGGGCATCACCGGCTGCACGCCGTCCGGGCGCATCTGCTGGAGATGGCCGGTGACGGCGCGGGGGCGCTGGCGGAGTTCCGGGCGGCGGCGCGGCTGACGACGAGCGTGCCGGAGCAGCGGTATCTGCGGGGCCGCGCCGACCGCCTCACCGCGATGAGGCAGGATGCCCGGCATGGGTGAGGTCTTCACGCACCGGCTGCGGGTGCGGTACAGCGAGTGCGACCAGCAGGGCGTGGTGTTCAACGGCCACTACCTGTTCTTCTACGACGTGGCGCTGACGGAGATGTGGCGGGCGCTGATCGGCGAGTACGGGCAGATGGTGGAGGACGGCTACGACCTGGTGGTGGCGGAGGCGCGGATCCGGTACCGGGACGGCGCGCGGTTCGACGAGCTGCTGGACGTGTCGATGCCGGTGGCGCATCTGGGGGTGACGAGCATGGTGGTCCGTCCGGTGTTCCGGGTGGGGGAACGGCTCATCGCCGACGGGGAGGTGCGGCACGTGTTCATCGACCCGGCGTCCAAGGCCAAGCGGGAGATGCCGCCGGAGGTCAGGTCGGCCCTGGAGCCCCGTCTGGAGGGTCCGGGCCGGGATGGGGCGGGACAGGCGGCCGGCGCCTCGTCAGGCTCACTTTCGCCTTGACGACGTCTGCAACATCGCGCGAATCCCGGATTTGGAATCGGGGTTCCGCCTGACGTGCCCGGCACAGTTCCCGCGCGTCTGATTCAACTGGGTGCCGCGTCCCCGGGGCAACCCCTTTATCAGGGCCGGCCCCGGGGGTTCAGCGGGCGAACAGGGAGGCGTAGACGGTGCGGTCGCCGTCGGTGACGATCTGCCCGGCCAGGTGCGGGGCGGTGACGGTGGACAGCCTCAGCCCGAGGTAGCGGTCCTCCTCCCGCAGGTCGGCGGGCCCGGCGGGGACGGCGGCGAGCCGGTCGCCGATCTCGGCGAGGCGGGCGGCGCGGTCGCGTTCCAGGGCGCCGCGCAGCCCGGCGACACCGCCGGCGGGGCCGCCGAACGGCGCGGCGGCGGCCGGGGGTGCGGGCTCGGCGTGCCAGGCGGCGACGCCGTAGGCGAAGCACACCAGCGCGGTCCACATCTCGGCGAAGTAGCCGGGGCCGGGGGTGATCTCCAGGCCGGCGAAGGCGCCGGAGATGAGGAACAGGGCGCCGACCTGCCCGGGCTGCGGTTCCAGGCGGGACCGGAACTGGGTGAGGACGGGCCGCTTGCGCGACAGGATCTGCTCCAGGTGCCCGCGCCGCGCGAGGCCGTAGCGGGCGTTGAGGCCGGAGATGTCGTCCCACAGCTTGCTGTAGCCGTGGACGCCGCGCAGTTCCAGGGCGCGGGCGCGCAGTTCCAGCGGCAGGACGAAGAACCACTGGTCGGCCCCGGCGAGGTAGCCGCCCTGGCTTTCCTGGACGCAGCAGGCGTCGTCGAACAGCAGGCTCTGCCCGGGCGCCAGGAACGCCGACCGGCACAGGGCGTGGTTCTGGGCGCGGTCCTGGATGTAGCCGATGTGCAGCGGGACGATCGCGACGCCGGAATCGGCGGCGTTGCTGAGCTCGACGCGCCCGTAGCCGGTGACCCTGGACAGTTTCAGGCCGGTGCGGGGCGGGGTGAAGCCGGGGTGGGCGGGCCCGGAGATCGGCACCATGGTCAGCGCCCCGGCCTGCTGGGGGGTGCCGAGGCGGTGCCCGGCGAGGCTGAGCGGGCCGGGGACGAGGGTGTCGAGCGCCGTCATCTGGGTCATGCGGTGCTCCTTTCCGTTCATGCGGCGCGCGCGGCGGGCCCGGGATCGGCGGGCCCGCCGCGCACACCGGCGGGTCGGGGCGGGTCAGGCGGCGAGGCCGGTGGCCAGGCCGTCGGCCCGCCGGTCCAGGACGTCCAGGCGGGCGTGCAGGGCGGCGCGCAGCCAGGGCGCGCCGGCGTCGCAGTGCCCGAACATCCAGGGCAGCAGCTCGGCGAAGTCGTCCTGGTGCCAGAATCCGCGCTGCGGCAGGGCCGGGGCGGGGCGCCGCAGCGTCAGGTCGTCGCTGCCGGTGAACAGGGCGTGGCAGAACACCACCGGGGTGGTGACACCGGCGCGCGGCAGGCTCGCCACGACGCGGGCCAGGTCGCCGGGGAACACGTTCTCGTAGCCGTCGGAGACGACGGCGACCAGGTCGGGTGCGGTGCCGAGGGCGTCCAGGACGCCGGCGGCCAGGTCGGTCGCGCCGCGCGGGGCGCGTTCGTCGCCGCCGACCTCGATGACCTCCAGCCCCGCGCACACTTGGGACAGCACCATCCGCAGCGCGGCGGCCTGCGACAGCACGGCCCACTCGCGGTCGCCGTAGCCGCGCATGGACGCCGAGGCGTCCAGGACGAGCGCGACGGTCCCCTCGAAGCGGGGGAACGCGGCGGCGGCGGCGCCGACGTAGCGGCCGAGCGCGGCGTACAGGTCCTCGGCGGGGCCGCCCCGGTACAGGTGGACGAGGGTCGCGGCGATGTCGCCGCGGTTGGTGGCGGTGACGGTGGGGGGACGCTCGCGTGCGGCGTCGAGGGGCAGCACCGGCTCGCTCGGCACGGCCCGCTGCCCCGCCGGGCCCGCGGCGGGGCGCGGCGCCGCGTCGTAGAGGTCGCGGACGCGGGCGGGCGCGGCGGCGGGGTCGGTGAGGAACCGCAGCAGGCGCCGCCGCAGGTAGTCCGAGGCGGTGTCGCCGTCGGCGATGCGGCGGGCGCAGCCGCGGGCGGCGGCCTTGCCGAGGGCGTGCTCGAAGCAGTCGAGCAGGGCGGGGCGGCGCGCGGCGATGAGCGCGTCGGCGTCGGGGTGCTCCAGCACGAACCGCAGCGCGGTGCGGGTGGTGTGCTTGTGGTTGGCGCGCAGCCGCCGCAGCGCGAGCAGGACGGTGATGACGTGCGCGGGCGGCAGGGCGAGGGTCAGGACGCGGGCGACGCGGGCCTGCACGGCGCGGGTGTGCTCGTCCAGCCCGGCCTGGGTGGCGGCGAGGATCTGCAGCAGCACGCGGGCGCGCTGCCAGGTCCGCACGCCGGGTGCGAGGCCGAGCAGCGCGTAGCCCTCGGCGTCGAGGGTGTGGGCGGCGCGGTGCAGCCCGGCGTCGTCCCAGCGCAGGGTGCCTCCCCTGGGCAGGGTGAGGGGGGTGTCGTGGTCGTGCAGGTGGGCAAGGAGCGTGGGGGTGTCCATGATTGTTCGCCTCCGCAATCATGGAGTGTAGGAACGATCGGGAGCGGCCCGACACTCATTTTCGGGCGGCGGTCCCTCCCGCGGTGCTTTCCGCCCGGGCGGCTACGCCTCGGCGGCGGTCGCGGAGGGGGCGCCGGTCACGGTGGTGCCGCCGGCGTCGGGCGCCCGCCTGTTCGGCGGCGAGGACCCCCGGCGCGCGCCCGGCGCGGCGTCGCCGGGCAGGGCGGCGGGGCGGGCGGCGGCGCGCTGGGCGAGGTAGGCGCCGGTCAGCACGATGACGCCGCCGAGCATCTGCGCGGGGGTGAGGCGCTCGCCCAGCACGGCCCAGGCGATGAGGGCGGCGGCGACGGCCTCGGTGTAGCAGATCGCACCGCCGACCTGCGCGGGGAGCCGCTGCAGCCCGGCGACGCCGGCGAGGTAGGCCGCGACGGTGCTGACGACGCCGATCCAGGCGACGAGCGTCCAGCCGGGCGCGGCGAACCCGGCGACGGGGACGGGCGCGGGCAGCACGCCCCACGGCAGCGCCCAGGGGGCGGCGGGCGCGGTGAGCGCGACGGCCGCGACGGCGGTGCCGGACGCGGTGATGACCAGGGGGTCGACCTTCCCGGCGAGGCGGTCGACGATGAGGAAGTAGGCGGCCTGGCACGCGGCGGCGCCGAACCCGGCGGCCAGGCCGAGCGGGTCCAGGGACAGGCCCGCCCACACCTGCACGACCATCGCCAGCCCGGTCATCGCGACCGCGACGCCGGCGGCGGCGGCGCGGTGCACCGGGACGCGGCGCACCAGCCGCAGCCACGCCAGCACGATCACCGGGCCGCTGAACTCCAGCAGGATCGCCACGCCGACCGGGAGCCGGGACGCGGCCACGAAGTAGCACGCCTGGCAGCCCGCCACGCCCGTCAGCCCGTAGAAGACCAGGCGCCCCAGGTGGGGGCGCAGGCCGCGCGCGGCCGACCGTCCCCGCAGGATCACCGTGACCGGGACCAGCACCAGCGCCGCCGTCGCGATCCGCAGCCACACCGCCTGCAGCGGTCCCAGCCCGGCCTCGATGAGGGCCTTGCCGAACGGCCCGGACGCGCCGAAGCACACCGACGCCACCAGCACCAGGCCGACGCCCCAGGCGCGCGCCCGCGCCGCCCCGTCCGCCGCCGCCACTGCTCACCCCCGCGCCGCACGCGCCGCACCGTCCGCTCACCCGCCCCGCGCAGGCTAATGAGCATGGTGCCATAACACTCCTTACACGTCGATGGCGGGGGCACCGGCCCGCACAGGGATACCGGGCCGTGACTGCGGCGATGCCGGACGCGCCGCCCGGTGGGACTACTATTCGCCGAATGAGCTGGCAGGCGGCCGGGGCGGGGCCCGGCGGAACCGGAGGCGGGCCGAGCGGGGACCTGTTCGCATCGGTCGAGGGCAACGTGCGCGAGCTGGTCGCCTCCCCCTGGTGGCAGACCGCCCAGCCCGCCGACCGCGCCGGCCAGATCGCCGCGCGGATGCTGTGGGGCGCGGGCGAATGGTGGCTGTACGGGGCGTGGGGCCGCTGGTACCGGTGCGGCCTGGACGGCGCCTGGCACCCCTGCCCTCCCCCCGCCGCGTTCGAGGACCGCCGCGTCGCGGTCCCCGCACCGCCCGGCGCCGGGACCCCGCCCGTCCCGCCGCAGCTGTTCCCCACCGGCCCGGACCTGTCCGCCGGTCGGGTCGCGCCGCTGGGGTTCCTCGGGCCCGTGCCCGACACCGCGGTCGTGGCGCGCATCTCCCAGGCCCTCACCACCGCGCTGGCCGTCAACCCGCAGCAGTTCGCCCAGCGCGACCCCATGTTCCAGCCCGGGACGCCCAGCACCGTCGCCGCCGCGTGGGGCGCGCTGCTGTGGTGCGCCGGGTCCCCGGTGGTGCTGACCGAGCATCCGCTGATCGAGTCGTTCATCCCGTTCCTGACCACCTCGGCCGACCAGCTGCACTGGATGATGCCGCCCGACTTCGCCACCCTGGCCGGCTACTACATCAACCGCCTGGGCGCCGGCGACGGCGGCGGCGCCGCCCACATCGCCCGCGTCATGTACGAGGTCGCCGCCGGGCTGCAGGCCGACCCCCGGTTCCGTCCCGGCGCCGACGCCCTGGCGGCGGTGACCGCGGCGTCGCTGCGGATGGTCAACCAGGACATGGCCACCGTCCGGTACGGGCCCGAGGCGATCCTGCAGGAGTGGCGGCGCCGCTGCCCCGCCGAGTTCGCCACGCCGATGGTCCGCGACACCGCGCCCGGCGAGTACCTTCGCCTGGCCCTGTACGACCTGCAGCAGATCGTCGCCGGGCTGACCGGCCCGCGCCCCGCCGCGCCGGGCCGCGGCCACGACGAGGTGCGCCGCGCCGGGATCGCGGTGCTGGCCGCCGACCTGCAGGCCGCGCCGGGCGCGCTGCCGGCGCTGCAGCCGTGGCTGGACCCCGACAGCGCCCGCACCCTGCAGGCGGTGCTGGGCGACCCGGCCAACCCGCTGCGGTCGCTGTGGCCGCGCGACGGGCGGCTGCCGGACACGCTGCGCGGCGACGACCCCGACGCGCTGGCCGCGCTGCTGTCGACCACCTACACGCTGGGGCTGACGTGGTGCCGGCTGGCGCAGGTCCCGCCGCCGGCGACCGGTTTCGCGGTGCCGCAGGCGGTCGCGGCGGAGCTGACGTCCCCGGCGATGCACACCCCGCCGTCCACCGACGAGTTGTCGGCGTGGGACATCATCAAGGCCGCCCGCGCCCACATGGCGGCCGAGCGCGCCGACCGGCCGGTGGCGCCGGTGCCCGAGCCGGCGCAGGACGCGCCGGGCCCGCCGCCCGCGGTGGCGCCGGCCCCGCCCCCCGCCGCGCCGGCGCCGCCCCCCGCCGCGCCGGCGCCGCCCCCGGCCGCACCGGAACCGCCCGCGCCCGCAGAGCCCGCCCCGCCGGTGCCCGCACCGTCGCCGCCGGTCTCTCCGCCCGCCTTCCCGGGGGCGCCGCGGCAGGCGCGGCATGACCAGCAGGCGCCGCCTCCGCCGCCGCCCGCTCCCCCGTCCTCCCCGCCTCCGCCGGAACCGTTCGGATCACAGCCGCCCCCGCCCCCGCCTGCTGCCGAGCCGCCCGCCGCGGAGGAACCGCCCGCACCGGCGTGGCCGCAGCCGGACGCGACGACCGCCGATGCCGCGTCCGCGTCCCCGCCGCCCATGCCTCCGCCGCCGCCCGCGCCGGCGGAGTCTCCCGCACCGGCGGAGCCGGCGTGGCCGCCGGAACCGCAGCACACGCAGCTCGACACCGACGCGTTCCGGACCCAGCTCGACCCGGGCCCGGCGTGGCCGGGCGCGGACGCCCCCGCGGCGCCGCCCGCCGCGCCGCCGCCCGGTCCCGCTCCGCAGGCGGATCTGCCGCCCCCGCCGGCGCCGGTGGCGGAGGCGCCGCCGCCGATGCCGGCGGCGCCCGTCCCCGAGCACGGCCCGCAGATCGCCGAGGCGTACGGGATCCGGTTCCTGTGCGGCGCCGACGACATCGAGCGCGTGGTGACGGAGGTGCGGCGGCGCGGCAAGTGGGCGCGGCGGCTGCGCGGGCAGGAGGTGTCCAGCGCGTCGGCGCCGGCGCTGCTGCTGATCGGGACGCCGTCCAGCGGGCAGCGGCGGCTGGCGCGGATGGTCGCGGCGGCGCTGGCGGAGGTGGAGGCCTCCAGCGGCGAGGTCCACAGCGCGCACGCCGAGGACCTGCGCGAGCACGGCCCCGACGGGCTGCGCGCGGTGCTGGACGAGCACTCGGGCCACGTCCTGCTGCTGGACGGCCTGGACGGCCTGATCCTGGACGAGGCGCAGGGCCCGGCGTACGCGTCGGTGCTGTACCGGGCGCGGCTGGAGGGCGTCAACGACACCGCGCTGCTGGCGACGTGCGAGCCGGACCGGGTCGGGGAGCTGTCGGCGGCGTCGCCGGAGCTGGTGACCGATCTGCGGGCCGTGCGGCTGCCGGACGTGGACGCCCCGGAGGCGCGTGCGGCGCTGGTGGGGCTGCTGGCCGAGGAGCGCCGCCTGCGGCTGGGCTCGGACGCCTGGACGGTGGTGCACCGCGACGTGGGGTCCCTGCGCGCGCGGGGGCGGCTGACCGGCGCGCGTCTGGTGGAGGCCTACCTGGACCGGGCCGCGACGCGGCACCTGGGCAGTGCGGAGGCGACGCAGGCGATCGGGAGCGCGCTGTCGCTGACGGCGGCCGATTTCGAGGGACTGGCCGCGGAGCTGTCGGGCCGCTGACCGCACGCCCTCCGAGCTGCACCCCCTTCCCGGCCGGTCCCGTCCCGGCCGGTCCCGGTTGCGCGCCGGGGACGGCCCCGCGGCCTGCCCGGGGGCGCGATTCCCCTTGCCCGCAGGCGATCTGGGCCCCCGCGCGGCGGCGGATTGTCGGTGTGCGGGGTCACGATGGGGGTGTGGATCGCGTTGACCGGCTGCTGGCGCTCGTCGCCGAGCTGCGGGCGGCCTCCCCCGAGCCGCTGGACCACGCCGCGCTGGCGGAGCGGCTGCGGGTCAGCGAGCGGACCGTCCGCCGCGACCTGGAGCTGCTGACGCACGGCGGTCTGCCGGTGCGGCCGGTGAAGGGCCGCGGGTACGTGCTGCCGGACGAGCCGGAGCCGGCCCCGCTGAGCGAGGCGGACTCGCTGACGGGCCCGGTGCACGACACGCTGGCCGAGGCCGTCCGGACCCGCCGCGTCGTCCGGCTCTCCTACACCGATCAGGCGGGGTCGCGCAGCTTCCGCGACGTGGAGGCGCACGGCCTGGTCGTGGCCCCCTACGGGGAGTACCTGGTGGGGTGGTGCCGGATGCGGGACGGGCCGCGGATGTTCCGGCTGGACCGGATCGGCGCGGCGTTCCTGTCGGGGCGGGGCGCGGAGGTCCGTGACCTGGACGCGCTGCTGGCGGCGCTGCGGGTGCCGATGCCGCGTCCCCCGGCCGAGCCGGGGCCGCGCGGCCCGGCGGGCGCGGCCCGGGCGCGGGCGTGGACGCTGGACCGGCTGGAGTTCGTGCGGTCCCGGCTGCGGGACGCGGCGGCGGAGGTCCGCGGCGGGACGGGCGGCGCCGCGCTGCGGGGCGTGCTGGGTCATCTGGCGGAGTGGACGCGGTGGCAGGCGGCGGCGATCCGGGCGGCGGCGACGGGCGAGGAGCCGGTCCTTGAGGGGCGCCCGCCGCGTTTCCCGGAGGGTTTCGGCCGGGAGATGCCCTTCGACGCGCGGGAGCGGATGATCCAGGACGCGATGGCGCTGCGGTCCCTGGGCGACCTGGCCCGCGATCTGCAGGAGGTGCTGGAGGCGGTGGGGCACTGGGCGGCGGGCTGCGACGACGCGCTGTGGGAGGCCGAGCTGCCCGACCCGCGCCCCTACGGCCCGCCGGGTCCGCCGCGTCCGCTGGCGGACCTGCTGGCGGGGTGGCGGGGGCCGCTCGCCCATATCGAGTGGCATCTGGACCGCCTGACCGATGAGCCGCCGCCGGCGCCGTCGGGGGACGACGAGGAGGTGTGGATCGTCGACCGCTGCCCGCTGCAGGCGTGACCGGGCGGCGCCCGGTCAGGGCGCGGCGGGCGGGTGGCCGCCGGGCGGGTTCAGCGGGCGGGTGAACCAGACGGTCTTGCCGCCCGCCTCCGGGCGGGTGCCGTGTTCGGCGGCCAGCGCGGCGACCAGGAGCAGCCCGCGGCCTGCCTCGGACCAGTCCAGGACGTGCGGCTCGGCGGGCGCGGCGGGCACGGCGGGGTCGGCGTCGCCGACCTCGGCGAGCAGGCGGCGGCCGTCCAGGCGCAGGGCGAGCCGGACGGGCCCGGCGCCGTGCACGACGGCGTTGGTGACCAGCTCGTCGACCATGAGGACGACGTCGCCGATGTCGCCGGGGTCGGTGACGCGCCATTCGCGCAGCGTGCGCGCGGTGAGGGTGCGGGCACGGGACGCGGCGCGCGGCTCGGCGGCCAGATCCCAGGACGCCGCCGCGGCGCCTCCGCCCGCGTCCGGTTCCGCGCCGGCGTCCGCGCCGGCGCCGCCGGGCCGTGCGATCGCGGCCGCCATGCTCGCTGCCATGCTCGCTGCCGTGTGCGCTCCTGTCGCCGTCCCCCTGCTCCCCGCTGCCGCCGCCGTCCCCGCGTTCCCCGCCGGGGCGGCCTCCGTCTCCGCCTCCGTTCCCGCCGTCCCCGCCGCCTCCGTTTCCGTGTTCGGTGCCGGCGGTCCCGTGGTCGTCGCCTCTGTGGTGGTGGTCCCCGTGGTGGTCACTGCCCCGTCTCCTCACCTGTGCCGGGTCGCGCGGGCCGGCGGTCTGTGCCCCCGGGGCGGTTCTCCCCGGGTGCGGCCGCGTCCGGGGGCGGTGCCGGTGTGGCCGGGCCGGCCTTCCCCGTGCCGGCGCGGCCGCGGTCCCCCGGGCATTTCCCGCGTTCGCTCATATTCAGGGACGCGTCGCCCGCGGGGGTGGTGCACGGGTTCAGGGAACCCTCACCCGCGGGTGAGGTGATCGGGACAGGGGGGTGCGGTGGAGGAGGCACTGGCGGGGAGCCGTTACAGTGGGTGGGTCGGTGTGGCATGTGTCCCCCGGGCTCTACCTGACGCCTTCGGGGAATACCGCCGGTCCCATGCGGTCCGGGCTGGAGCTTCGTTGTGCCTTTCGCCGTGAGGCGACCACCACACCGGCTTGAACGCCGAGGCCCCGGCGAGCTTGATCTCGCCGGGGTCTCGGCGTTCGCGTGTCCGCGGGGTGTCGTCTCCGGGGCGGGGCGGGGTCGTCCGGCCGCGGCGGGGCCGCCGCCGGGGTTCGCGGGGTGGTGTCTAGGGCGGGGGGTCCGGGACGGTGTCCCGGTGGGGTGTCATAGTGCCGCCGCCGCGATCGCGGCGCCGATCGCGGCGAGGACGATGATGACGGCGGCCGCGGTGAGTGCGGCGGTGCGGGCGCGGCGGCGGGGGCCGCCGAGCCGTGCGAGGCGATGGGCCAGCCGCGGGTCGTCCTCGCTCAGGCGGACCTCGATCTGCGTGAGGATCCGCTGCTCCTCCATCGACAGCGCCATGCTCATACCTCCGGGGGGTCAGGTGTCTGGTTCTTCCCCACGGAGCATGATCATTATCCCTTCGGTGCGGTGACCGTCACGCCGCGGGCGGGGGCGCTCTGGTGGTGGAGGCGGTCCAGGGCGGTGACGTAGTAGGTGTAGGTGCGGCCGGGTTCGGCGGACGGGTCGATGATGCCGCCGCCGCGGACGTCGGCGATGAGGTGCGCGGGGTCGACGGGGGCGCAGGCGGCGCGTTCGCCGTCCACCCGGTAGACGGCGTAGGCGGCGGCGCCCTCGGACGGCCGCCAGGTGACCTTGACGTCGTCGTCGCCGTGCGGGCGGGCGGTGGTGTCCTGGACGGGCGGTGGCGCCTTGCCGCCGCCGCCGGCGGGCCGCAGGGCGGGGCGGCCGTAGTGGTCGTCGCGGAGCCGTTCGGCGAATCCGCGGCGGTTCTCGGCGATGTCGGAGGCGCTGAAGAACACGTCGCCGTTCACCTGCGGGTACTTGGCGTTGAGGGTGAGGTGGCGCGACAGTTCGGCGGGGTCCTTCCAGGCGGAGTCCGCGCCGACGCGGTAGGCGCCCTGCCCGATGGTCAGTTGCACGCCGGTGCCCTTGACCTGCTCGGCCCACCAGGCGACGAGCTCGGCGTAGTCGGCGCGGGCGTCGCCGATGGGCCAGTACAGCTGGGGGGTGACGTAGTCGAGCCACCCCTTCTTGATCCATTTGCGGGTGTCGGCGTAGATGTCGTCGTAGCTCTGCAGGGCGCGGGTGTCGGAGCCCGCGGGGTCGCTGGACTTGTTGCGCCACACCCCGAACGGGCTGATGCCGAACTGCACCCACGGCTTGGCCTCGTGGATGCGGCGGGACAGGTCCTCGACGAGGAGGTCGACGTTGCGGCGCCGCCAGTCGTCCTTGTCCATGCCGCCGCCGTGGGCCTTGTAGGTGGCCTGGTCGGGGAACTCGCCGTCCTCGGGGTAGGGGTAGAAGTAGTCGTCGAAGTGCACGGCGTCGATGTCGTACTTGCCGACGACGTCCATGACGGCCTTGGTGGCCAGTTCCCGGACCTGCGGGATGCCCGGGTCGTACCACAGGCCGTCGCCGTACTCGCGGACCCAGTCGGGGTGCTGCCGGGCGGGGCTCTTCCGCGACAGCTTCTTCAGGTCGTCGTCGCGGGAGACGCGGTAGGGGTTGAACCAGGCGTGGAATTCCAGGTTGCGGGCGTGGGCCTCCTTGAGCATGAACGCCAGCACGTCGTAGCCGGGGTCCTTGCCCTGGGTCCCGGTGATCCACTGCGACCACGGTTCGAGGGGCGAGTCGTAGAACGCGTCGGAGTTGGGGCGGATCTGCACGAACACCGCGTTCATGTTCATCTGCCGGGCGGTGTCCAGCAGGCGGGTGAACTGCTTTTTCTGCTCGGCGGCGGAGTCGCCGGTGTCCTCGGGCCAGTCGATGCCGCCGACGGTGGCGATCCACATGGCGCGCAGCTGCCGCGCCCGGGTGCCGTCCGGTGCGGGCACGCCGGCGCATTCGGCGTCCGCGCCGGCGGGGACGGGCGCGCGGGCGGCGGCGCCGCGTTCGTCGGTGCCGCCGAGGGCGGGGATGCCGCAGCCGGCCAGCGCGCCCGCCGACATCGCCGCCGTGAGTGCCGCCGCCGCCATTCTGATCTTGGATCGCCACATAGCGCGCCCATTGTTACCCACGCGGCGGGATGCTGCGTACGAAACGACGATGCCCGTGTGATGCCCGACCGTCCCTTTTGACCTGCCACGGCGTTGCGATCTTCGAACACGCGTTCCATACTGGACCGGAGTGTTGTCGTTCAGGTGTTCGAAGGGGGCGGGTGTGCGCTGGGACCATCTGCGGCTGGACGGCGACGACCGGCCGGACCCCGCGCCGGACGTGCCGCTGATCGAGCGGCGGGCGGTCGCGCGCACGATCGACACGCCGGAGTTCCGCGGCATGACCTTCTACGAGGTCCACGCGAAGACGGTCGTCAACAAGGTCCCGGAGGCCTCCCGCGTCCCGTTCCGCTGGACGGTCAACCCCTACCGGGGCTGCTCCCACGCATGCTCGTACTGCTTCGCCCGGAAGACTCACGAATATCTGGATCTGGACTCGGGGGCGGACTTCGACTCGCGGATCGTGGTGAAGGTGAACGCGGCCGAGCGGGTCCGGGCGGAGCTCGCGGCGCCGCGGTGGCGGGGCGAGCACATCGCCCTGGGCGCCAACGTCGACTGCTACCAGCGTGCCGAGGGCCGCTACCGGCTGATGCCGGGGATCCTGGCGGCCCTGCGGGACGCCGCCAACCCGTTCTCCGTCCTGACCAAGGGGTCGCTGATCCTGCGGGACCTGCCGCTCCTGCGGGAGGCCGCCGAGCGCACGCGGGTGAGCGCGGCGGTGTCGGTCGGGTCGGTGGACCGGGACCTGGCGCGGCTCGTGGAGCCGGGCGCCCCGCCGCCGCGCAGGCGCCTGGAGGTGTGCGCGGAGCTGAACGAGGCGGGCATCGGCTGCGGCGTCCTGATGGGCCCCGTCCTCCCCTACCTGTCGGACTCCCCCGCCCAGCTGGAGGCGGCGGTCCGGGAGATCGCCGACGCGGGCGCCACGTCGGTGTCGGCGATCACGCTGCATCTGCGCCCGGGCGCCCGCGAGTGGTTCCTGGCGTGGCTGCGCGCGCACCACCCGGACCTGGTCGTCCCCTACGCGCGGCTGTACCGCGGCGGCGCCTACGCGCCCAAGGCCTACCAGGACCGCGTCTCCCGGCGGGTCGCGGACCTGGCGGCCCGGTACGGGATCGGCGGCCGCGCCGCGCGCCGCGAAGCCGCGGCTCCCCCGCCGCCCGCCGCGCCGCAGCAGATGTCGCTCCTGTGACCTCCGGGCCCCCGCCCCGGTTGTGCGGCCCGCTCGGGTCTGTGCGGCCCGCTCGGGTCTGTGCGCCTGGCCGGGTCCGTGCCGCCGGGGTGAGGCGCGCGGTCAGGCGGCACCGGGCCGGGCGGCGGGTCCGGTGACCGTTTCGGTGCCGCCGGGGGTGTCGGTGCGGTGGACGGTGAGGCCGGTGCGGCCGGGGGCCAGGTGGGGGCGCAGGACGAGGTCGGCGTCGTAGTCGCCGCCGAGTTCGGCGCGGTAGGGCAGGGGCGCGGCGGTGGGCAGGCCGCGCAGCCGCTCGTCGAGGGCGGCCTCGGCGGCGGCGCGGTCGGCGGGGCCGGCGCGGTCGGCGCCGGTGACGACCAGGGGCGGCAGGACGTCCATGCCGGTGTAGTGGAGCGTGCCGTGCAGGAGGGGGAACAGGACGTCGTCGGCGTGGCCGTGGACGCCGCGGGGGCCCAGCCCGGTGGGGCGGGCGCCGGCGGTGGTGACGACCAGGGCGCGGCGGCCGGCCAGGCCGCCGTCGCCGTAGCGCAGGGTGCGGCCGTCGCCGTCGGTGACGCCGAACGCGAACCCCTGGACGAAGACGCGGTCGAACCAGCCCTTGAGGATGGCGGGCATCCCGAACCACCACAGCGGGAACTGCACGACGACGGCGTCCGCCCAGGTGATCTTGTCCTGTTCTTCGCGGATGTCGGGGGCCAGGCCGCCGGCGGCGTGGGCGCGTTCGGACGCGGCGCCGACGATGAGGCGGCGGCGGGGGTCGTGGCCGAAGTCGGCGGGCCCGACGAGCGGGTTCCAGCCCATCGCGTACAGGTCGGAGTGGCGGACGCGGTGGCCCAGGCGCCGCAGGGTGGCGGCGCCGTGGTCGCGGAGGGCGCCGTTGAGCGAGCGCCGCTCGGGGTGCGCGAAGACCCACAGGACGTTCATCGCCGGTCTCCCCTTTCGGTGTCGTGTTCGGGTGCTCTCCGATGCTGCCGGGGCGCCCCGGTCCGCCGCGAGTGGCCGGTCGGCCATGATGTGCAAGGATCGGGCCATGATGGTCGCGGGCGGCAGGCAGCGGGTGGCGGTCCTGGTGCGCGAGGGTGTGCTGCCGATGGAGCTGGGGATCGTCCACCAGCTGTTCGGGAACGCGCGTGGGGCGGGCGGCGCGCCGCTCTACGAGGTGGCGTCGTGCGCGGTGGAGCCGGGGGCGGTGCCCACCGACGCCGACTTCGCGGTGGCGGTGCCGCACGGGCTGTCGGCGGTCGCCGCCGCGGACACGGTGATCGTGCCGGCTTCGCACGGGCTGGACGAGACGTGCCCGGGCGGCGGGCCGGTCCCGGCGGCGCTGGTGGCGGCGCGGGCGCGGGGCGCGCGGATCGCGTCGATCTGCACGGGCGCGTTCGTGCTGGCGGCGGCGGGCCTGCTGCAGGGGCGCCGGGCGACGACGCACTGGCTGTCGTGCGACCGGTTCGCCGCCCGGTTCCCGGGGGTGCGGGTGGACGCGGCGGTCCTGTACGCCGACGAGGGGGACGTGCTGACCTCGGCCGGGGAGGCGGCCGGCATCGACCTGTGCCTGCACATGATCCGCCGTGACCACGGCGCGGCGGTCGCGGGGGACGTGGCGCGCCGCACGGTGGTGCCGCCGCACCGCGAGGGCGGGCAGGCGCAGTTCATCGCGCGGCCGGTGCCCGAGCCCCGCGACTCCTCCACGGCGGCGGCGCGGGCGTGGGCGCTGGAGCATCTGGACCGGCCGGTGACGCTGGCGGGGCTGGCGGCGCGGGAGTCGATGAGCGTGCGGACGTTCACGCGCCGGTTCCGGCAGGAGACGGGGGTGTCGCCGCAGGTGTGGCTGACCGCGCAGCGGGTGGAGCGGGCGCGGCGGCTGCTGGAGGAGACCGGCCTGCCCGTCGACGCGGTCGCGGCGCGCGCGGGGTTCGGGACGGCGGCGTCGCTGCGGTCGCACCTGCAGGCGGCGGTGGGGGTGTCCCCGACGGCCTACCGCGCCACGTTCCGCGGCCCCTGACCCCCTCCCCCGGCCCCGGCCGCCCGCGCGGGGTCAGGCGTGTTCGGCGTCGAGCTCGACGGGTTCGGCGATGACGTCGACCATGGCGCCGTTGCGCAGCACGGTGATGGGCAGGGGCCGCCCGATCGCCTCGGCGAACATGAGCTTCTGCAGGGACTGGGCGTGCGAGACCGGTTTCCCGCCGGCGGTCAGGACCAGGTCCCCGCGGCGCAGCCCGGCCCGGTCGGCGGGGCTGGCGGGCACGACCTCGGCGACGCGCAGCGCCTCCTCCTGCCCGGTGCGGGCGCGCAGCGGCGAGGGGACGGGGACGGGCGCGGCGGCCAGCCCGAGGAACGCGCGGCGGACACGGCCGTCGCGGATGAGCGCGCCGATGATGCGGCGGGTGGTGGCGTTGATGGGGACGGCCAGCCCCAGGCCGATCCCGGCGACGGCGGTGCTGACGCCGACGACGCGGCCGTGGGCGTCGGCGAGCGCGCCGCCGGAGTTGCCGGGGTTGAGGGCGGCGTCGGTCTGGATGACGTCCTCGATGACGCGGACGGCGGTGCCGTTGCGGGTGGGCTGCGAGGCGGGCAGCGACCGGCCGAGGGCCGACACCACCCCGGCGGTGACCGATCCGGTGAGGCCGAGGGGGTTGCCGACGGCGACGACGAGCTGCCCGACGACCAGGGCGTCGCTGTCGCCGAGGGTGACCGGTTCGGGGACGGGGCCGTCGGCGCGGACGACGGCCAGGTCCGACAGGGGGTCGGTGCCGACCACGGTGAACGCGCCGGCGGCGCCGCCGGAGAACGCGGCCTGCCCGCCGGACGCGGCGCCGACGACGTGGGCGTTGGTGAGCAGGAACCCGTCGCCGGTGAACGCGACCGCCGACCCGGTGCCCTCGCCGCGGCGGTGCCGCACGCGCAGCGCGGCGACGCGCGGGGTCAGCTCGCGGGCGACGGCGGACACGACACGGGAGTAGGCGTCCAGCGGCGGGCCGCCGTCCTGGGGATCGGGGATCATCGCACCTCCCGGATGATTACATCGTTACACGGTAACCGCGGGAGGGGAAGAGGTGTTCCCGGCCGGCCCGCTAGCCGCCGCCGGCGTCGGCGTCGGCGTCGGCGTCGGCGTCGAGCTCGCCGCGCAGGACGCTGTACAGCACCTCGTCGCGGTACCGGCCGCCCAGGAAGCTGTAGCCGCGCATGACGCCCTCGCGGGTGAACCCGGCCTTCTCCAGGGCGCGCTGCTCGGCGACGTTGTCCACGTCGGTCTCGGCCTGGATCCGGTGGACGGGGCTGTGCGCGAACAGGTACCCGGCCAGGAGCCGCTGCGCGCGGGTGCCGGCGCCCCGCCCGCGCGCCTCGGGCATCAGCGAGATCCCGATGCTCCAGCACCACACCGCACCGGCGATGGGAACCCGCCGGTGGGACACCATGCCGAGCCGGTCGCCGCCGCGGACGACCAGGAGACTGCCGGTGTCCTCACCCAGCCAGCCGTCCTGCTCCCAGCGCCGCCGGAACCGCCGCGGGTCGCGCCACCCCTCCCACAGGAACGGGCCGCACAGATCCGGATCGGTGCGCAGGCGCTCGAAGAACCCCAGGTCGTCCTCAGCGATCGGCCGCAGCCGCACATGATCGTCCACGATGCTTCACGGTAGGCCCGCCGCGCCCCGCCCGCCACCGGACCCCGGGCGGCTCAGCGCAGGGTCGACAGGCCGCCGTCGACGTGGACGACCTGCCCCGTGACATAGGACGCGCGGTCCGACATCAGGAACACCACCACGTCGGCGACCTCCCACGCCGTCCCCTGCCGCCGCATCGGGACCAGCCCCGCGACACGGTCGCGGCCCTCGTTCCCCGACGACGCGTCCCGCCCCATCACGGTGTCGATGAGGCCGGGCGCCACGACGTTGGCGCGGACGCCGCGCGGCGCGCCCTCGGCGGCGATGTGACGCACCAGCCCCGCCAGGCCCGCCTTGGAGGCGTCATAGGACGGCGACCGCGACCCCGGCTTGGTCCCCGCCAGCGACCCGATGAACACCAGCGCCGCACCCGCCTCCAGCGCCGGCATCGCGGCCTTGCCGACCAGGAACGGGGCGCGCAGATTGACGTGCAGGACATGGTCCCAGTCGGCCAGGGCCGTGCCCGCCAGCCCGTACCCGGCGCCGATCCCGGCGTTGAACACCACCCCGTCCAGCCCGCCGAGCCGCTCGGCGGCCCGCGCGACGACCCGGTCGCACGACACCGGATCGGCGACGTCGGCGACGGCGACGCACGCCTCCCCGCCCTCGGCGGCGATCATCGCGGCGGTCCGCCCGGCGGCGGCCTCGTCGACGTCGGCGCACGCGACCCGGGCGCCCTCCCGCGCGGCCGTGATCGCGATGGCGCGGCCGTTGCCGACCGGCGCCGCCGGATCGTCGCTGGGACGCGTCCCCGCGCCGACGACCAGGATGCGGCGCCCCGGCAGCAGACCACCGCAGGAGGGGGAATCGGGCATGACCGGCACCGTAGCCGACACCGCCCCCACCCGCCCAGACCCAGGATCGCCGCCGCGGCCCGCCGCCCCGCCGCGGCGGCTAGGGTGCGGGGCATGGGCAGCGTCACGGGGACGTCCGGTGAACCGGTGGTGGTCGAACGCGCCGACGGCGCCGGCGGCGAACTGGTCCTGCGCCGCGCGGGCGCCCACTACGAGATCATCAGCAACGGCGTGTTCCTGATGGACACCCGCGGCGGCACGTCCGAACGGCTCCTGGTCCGCGCCGCGGCCGACGGCCTCGACGGCCCGGCGCGGCTGCTGATCGGCGGCCTCGGCGTCGGGTTCTCCCTCGCCGAGGCCCTCACTCTCCCGCAGGTCGCGCACGTCACCGTCGTCGAACGCGAACCCGAGGTGATCGGCTGGCACGCGGCCGAGCTGCGGCCCTGGTCACGCGGCGCCCTCGACGACCCCCGCGTCACCGTCGAACGCGCCGACCTGCTCGACTACCTCGCCGGCCCGCACGGCGGCCGGTTCGACGCGCTGTGCCTGGACATCGACAACGGCCCCGACTGGACGGTCACCCCCGGCAACGCCCGCCTGTACGCCGCCGGAGGCCTGGACCTGCTCGCCGGGCGGCTCACCCCGCGCGGCACGCTCGCGGTGTGGAGCGCGAACGCGGCACCGGCGTTCGAGACGCTGCTGCGCACCCGGTTCACCCGGGTCCGGGCCCGGCCGGTGCCGGTCCCGCGCGGCGAACCCGACGTCGTGTACCTGGCGTCCGGGCCCCGCCCCGCCGCACCCTGACCCCACCCCGCCACCGCGAAACCGCGCCTCCGGGCGTTCCGCACCGTCCCCGCACCGTCCCCGCACGTTCCGGTGACCCGCGTGAACCTACCCGTAAACCCCATTCGCTAGGTTTCGGGCTCACAACACCTATTTGGGAGGATCTGTGGCTACTGCCCACGCAGCCCAGCGGCGCCCCGCCGTCCTGGGCGACCTGCTGCCCGGTTCCCTGGCCCGCGACGCCGCCCTCGTCGCCGGCGCCGCCGCGTTCGTCGGCGCCGCCGCGCAGCTCGCGGTGCCGCTGCCCGGCACACCGGTCCCGGTCACCGGGCAGACCTTCGCGGTGCTGCTGACCGGCGCCGCGCTCGGCTTCGGCCGCGCCGGCCTCGGCATGATCGTGTACCTGCTGGCCGGGATGGCGGGCGTGCCCTGGTTCACCGACGCCGGATCCGGAACCGGCGCCCCGACCCTCGGGTACGTCATCGGATTCGTCGCCGCCGCGGCCGCCGTCGGCGCCCTCGCACAGCGCGGCGGCGACCGCACCCCCCTGCGCACCATCGCCACGATGCTCACCGGAACCGCCATCATGTACGCGGCCGGCGTCCCGTACCTCATGGCCTCCCTGCACGTCGACCTCAGCCGCGCCCTCGACCTCGGCGTCACCCCCTTCCTGGCCGGCGACGCGCTGAAGGTCCTCCTCGCGGCGGGCCTGCTGCCCGCGGCGTGGAAGCTCACCGGAGCCGCCCGCGGCCGCTGACCCCCGACCATGCCCGCCCGACCCGGACCCGCGCCCCGCGCATGCCCCCGGGACGGGCGGGCATGTCCACACCGGGCACACACCCCCGCCCGGCCAGGCCCCGCAGGACACGGCCCATGTGGCGCACACCTCACGGCACACCCCGCCCCGCCCGTTTGAACAGGTTCAAATCTGTCGTACAGTGGCATGCGTGAAGCTCGCCGTGACAGCACCGGACCGCCTGTCCGTCCGCACCGTCCCGGTCCCCGACCCGGGCGACCTCATCGCGCGGCTTCCGCACCCCGCCGCACTGGCCTGGATCCGCCACGGCGAAGGAATCGTCGGCTGGGGCGAAGCCGCCCGCCTCACCCTCCCCGGCGGCACCGACCGCTTCGCCGCCGCCGAACACCTCCTCCGCGAACTCTTCGACACCGCCGCCGTCGACGACCCCATCGCCCTCCCCGGCACCGGCCCCGTCGCCTTCGGCTCCTTCGGCTTCGACCCCAAATCCCCCGACTCCACCCTCATCATCCCCCGCCGCGTCCTCGGCCGCCGCGACGGCACCGCATGGCTCACCACCATCGGCGGCGACACCGACCCCCACACCCTCACCACCCCCCCGCACACCCCCGCCCACCTCCAATGGAGCGACGGCGCACTCCCCGAACACGCCTGGAAGGACACCGTCGCCGCCGCCGTCCACCGCATCAGGCAAGGCCGCCTCGGCAAAGTCGTCCTCGCCCGCGACCTCAACGTCCGCGCCGACACCCCCATCGACGCCCGCGTCCTGCTGCGCCGCCTCGCCGGCCGGTTCCCCGGCTGCTACACCTTCTCCTGCGCCGGCCTCGTCGGCGCCACCCCCGAACTCCTCATCCGCCGCACCGGCGACCACATCGAATCCCTCGTCCTGGCCGGCACCACCGCCCGCGGCACCGGCCCCGCCGACGACCACGCCCGCGCCCAGCACCTGTTCACCTCCGCCAAAGACCGCGAAGAACACCGCTACGCCGCCGACATGGTCCGCAACGCACTCACCCCCCTCTGCGCACACCTCACCGTCCCCGCCGAACCGGAACTGCTCACCCTCCCCAACCTCACCCACCTCGCCTCACCCGTCCGCGGACACCTCACCGCCGACCACTCCGTCCTCGACGTCGTCGCCGCCCTCCACCCCACCCCCGCCGTCTGCGGCACCCCCACCGACATCGCCATGGACCTCATCCGCGAACTCGAAGGCATGGACCGCGGCCGCTACGCCGGCCCCGTCGGCTGGGTCGACGCCCGCGGCGACGGCGAATGGGGCATCGCCCTGCGCTGCGCCGAAATCGACGGCACCCGCGCACGCCTGTTCGCCGGCTGCGGCATCGTCGCCGACTCCGACCCCGACGCCGAACTCGCCGAAGCCCGCACCAAATTCCACGCCATGCAATACGCCCTCCACGGCTGACCCCCCCAACAGCGACGATCACACCGCACCCACCGTCACAATCCCGGCGCACTCCATGTACGGTCATGGACGACCACGCAACACACAGACGGAGGACGAAGCACCGTGGACGTCGAACGGACCGCTTTGCCCGGCATCGGCCTGCAGCACGTCATGACCACCGCACGCGGCCGCCAGATCGGCGTCATCTCCCACCGCACCGGCCGCCGCGACCTGGTCATCTACGACAAAGAAGACCCCGACAGCTGCATCGCCACCGTCGCGCTGTCCGCCGACGAAGCCACCGCCATCGCCGAACTCCTCGGCACCGGCCGCATCATCGAACACCTCGCCGAACTCCACCGCCAAGTCGAAGGCCTCGTCACCGAACAGATCCCCATCGCCGCCGGATCCCCCTACGACGGACGCCCCCTCGGCGACACCCGCTCCCGCACCCGCACCGGCGCCTCCATCGTCGCAGTCGTCCGCGAAGGCCAGGTCATCGCCAGCCCCCGCCCCGACTTCACCTTCACCGCCGCGGACATCGTCGTCGCCGTAGGAACCGCCGAAGGAACCGCCGCCGTCGCCCAGATCCTCGCCAACGGCTGACCCGCGCATGACCTCTGCCGTTCAGCTCATCGAACTCGGCGCGATCATCCTGGCCCTCGGCCTCCTCGGCGCGGTATCCGTCCGCTTCTCCATCTCCCCCATCCCCCTCTACCTCATCGCCGGCCTCGCCTTCGGCTCCGGCGGCATCCTCCCCCTCACCACCAGCGAGAACTTCGTCGCCATCGGCGCCGAAGTCGGCGTCATCCTCCTGCTGTTCACCCTCGGCCTCGAATACACCGCCGACGAACTCGTCGGCACCCTGCGCACCTCCGCACCCGTCGGCCTCGCCGACCTCGCCCTCAACGCCGCCCCCGGCGTCGCCGCCGCCCTCCTCCTCGGCTGGGGCCCCGTCGCCGCCGTCGCCATGGGCGGCATCACCTACGTCACCTCCTCCGGCATCACCGCCAAAGTCATCGGCGACCTCGGCTGGCTCGGCAACAAGGAAACACCCGCCGTCCTGTCCATCCTGGTCTTCGAAGACCTCGCCATGGCCGCCTACCTGCCCATCCTCACCGCACTCCTCGCCGGCGCCGGACTCCTCGGCGGCGCCGCCGCACTCGGCATCGCCGCCGCCACCATCACCGCGATCCTCTACATCGCACTCCGCCACGGATCCCTCGTCGAACGCTTCGTCGCCTCCCCCAGCGAAGAAGTCCTCCTCCTCAAAGTCCTCGGCCTGACACTCCTCGTCGCCGGCGTCGCACAACAACTCCAGGTCTCGGCCGCCGTCGGAGCCTTCCTCGTCGGCATCGCCCTGTCCGGCAGCCTCGCCCACACCGCCCAGAAACTCCTCACACCGCTACGCGACCTCTTCGCAGCCGTGTTCTTCGTCTTCTTCGGCCTCCACACCGACCCCGGCGACCTGCCACCCGTCCTCGGCATCGCCGCCGCCCTCGCCCTCATCGGCGTCCTCACCAAAATGGGCAGCGGCTGGATCGCCGCACGCCACGCCCGCGTCGCCGTCACCGGACGCCTGCGCGCCGGCGCCGCCCTCGTCCCCCGCGGCGAATTCAACATCGTCATCGCAGGCCTGGCCGTCAGCGCCGGCGTCAGCGCCAACCTCGGCCCCCTCGCCGCCGCCTACGTCCTCATCCTCGCCGTCGCCGGACCCGTCCTCGCCCGCGGCACCGAACCCCTCGCCGGCCGCCTCCGCGCCCGCCGCACCAAACGCCGCGCCCCCCAGACCGACGACGACGTACCGCTCCCCGACACCCGCCTCAGCGACGAAGAAACCCACACCGCCGACGCCATCTGAACCACACCCCGCCGACCCCGCCGCCCTCACCCACCGGACACGGGCGGCTGGCAACCCGGACACCAGAACAGATTCCGAGCCGCCAGCTCCACCGTCCGCACCCGCGCCCCGCACACCAGACACGGCAGCCCCGCCCGCCGATACACGTACACCTCACCGCCATGACCGTCCACCCGCGGCGGCCGCCCCATCGCCTCCGGCATATGCTCCGGACGCACCGTGTCGATCCGCCCGTCCCGCACACCATCGGCCATCAACACCACCAGATCCGCCCAGATCGCCGCCCACTGCTCCGACGCCAGCCGACGCCCCGGCAACCGCGGATCGATCCCCTGCCGGAACAGCACCTCCGCCCGGTAGATGTTCCCCGGCCCCGCCACCACCGACTGATCCATCAACAGCACCGCGATCGGCGTCCGCGCACGACTCACACGCCGCCACGCCACCCCCGGATCGGCGTCCCCCCGCAACGGATCAGGCCCCAGCCGGTCACGCAACAGCTTCACATCACCCGGATCCAGCAACTCACACGTACTCGGCCCACGCAGATCCGCGTACCCGCCCCCACCCACCAGCCGCAGCCGCACCGCCCCCACCGGCACCGGCGCCGGCACCGCACCGAACACGAACCGCCCATAAATGCCGAGATGAACATGCAACGTCCGCTCATCATCGAACCCCAGCAGCAAATGCTTACCGTGCGCGTCCGCCACCACCAGAACACGCCCGTCCAGCCACGCCGCCCCATCGGCGAAACGGCCCTGCGGACTGGACGCGGCAACACGACGGCCGCCGAACATCCGCTGATGCTCGACGGCCAGACGATGAACGGTATGTCCCTCCGGCATGGCCGGAGCATAACCCGCCCTACCGCAGCGGCTCCCCCACCTCACGCATGTGACCCAGAGCCTGCCGGTACGACGCCACCAGACCCGTCTCCACGTAAGGAACACCGACCGCCGCGCAATGCTCGCGCACCAGCGGCCGCACACGCCGCAGACTGCACCGCGGCATGCTCGGGAACAGATGATGCTCGATCTGGTAGTTCAACCCGCCCATGAACCAGTCGGTGAACAACCCGCCGCGCACATTCCGCGACGTGAGGACCTGCCGACGCAGATGATCCCACCGCTCCCCCGGCTCGGGCATCGCCATGCCCTTGTGGTTCGGCGCGAACACCGCCCCCAGATGCACGCCGAACAACGCGTGCTGCAACGCGACCAGCACCAGCGCCTGCGCCGGAGGCAGCAGCGTGAACGCCAACGCCAGATACCCCACGGTATGAGCGACCAGCAGCCCACCCTCGACCAGCTGATCACGCCGCCGCCGGCCCCGCAGGAACAGCAGGCTGCCGACCTTCAGGTTCACACCCTCCAGCGTCAGCAGCGGGAAGAACAGCACCGCCTGATGCCGCGCCACCCACCGCAGCACACCGCGCTGCCGCCCGGCCTGCTCACCCGTCCACGCCAGGATCCCCTCCCCCACATCGGGGTCCTTCCCGACATGATTGGGGTTGGCGTGATGCCGGTTGTGCTTGTCGCTCCACCAGCCGTGCCCCATCCCGAGCAGCAAGTTCCCCAGCAGCAGCCCCAGCCACCGGTTCCCCCTGGCGCTGCGGGCGATCTGCCGGTGCCCGGCGTCATGGCCGAGGAACCCCGTCCGGGCAGCCAGGACGGCCAGCGGAACACCGAGCAGGACCGTCCACCACCCGTCCCCCGCCCAGGCCACCGCGCCCCAGACCGCGGCCGTGGCGGCCAGGTTCAGCCCGATCGCCCGCACGTAGTAGCCGGGACGGCGGTCCAGCAGCCCGCTCTCGCGGACGCGCCGCGCCAGCGGCGCGAAGTCGCTGCCGGCCGACCGGCCCGGCGGAGCGGGCGGAACGGGCGGGGCGTGCAGGGTTGAGGGCATGAAGCCTCCATTCGCTGAACGGGGGGACGACTGATTTCAAAGCTACGGAGTGTGACACCGGTCGGTCACCCCGCTACGGAGCCATCCGCGGACTGGCTCCCAGGTCCCGGGTACGTCCCCGGACGCATCCCGGCCCGCCAAGCCGGGCCTGCCAGTCACAGGAGTGCCGGCTCCCTGTCCCGGTACTGCTACCTCCACATCACGCCCTCAAACAGAACGGGCCCCTGGGCAGAAGACGGGACACGGCAGCCATATAGGCTCACAATCCATGGACGACGGTACGCGGTGGATCGAATTGGACGGTGCGGTCAACGCCCGTGACCTGGGCGGACTGCCCACCGCCGACGGGCGGACGACACGGCGGGCACGGGTGCTGCGCTCGGACAACCTCCAGGACCTCTCGGTCGCCGACGTGCGGCTCCTCCTCGACGACTACGGCCTCAAGAACGTCATCGACCTGCGCAGCGACGCCGAGGTGCACCTCGAAGGCACCGGGCCGCTGTCACGGGTGGCGTCCGTCACCGTCCACCAGCTGTCCCTGTTCCCCGAGGGGGGACGCCACACCGACGTCGCCGCCGACACCGACACCGCCGATGCCGGCGCCGTGGACGTGGACCGGGTGCTGCCCTGGCAGGAACGACCCGCGGGCGGCCCCGAGACGGACCGCCCGGTCGGCCACTACCTCGGCTACCTCAACGACCGCGGCGACTCCATCGTCACCGCCCTCCGCGTCATGACGCGCACCGACGGGGCGTCCCTGGTGCACTGCGCCGCCGGCAAGGACCGCACGGGCGTGGTGTGCGCCGTCGCCCTGGACGTCGCCGGGGTCACCCGCGAAGCGATCGTCTCCGACTACGCCCTGACCGGCGAACGGCTGGAGGCGATCCTGCGCCGCCTGCGCGCCAGCGACACCTATGCCGCCGACCTCGACTCGCGCCCCGCCGACTCCCACCGCCCCCACGCGGCGATCATGGAGAAGCTCCTCGCCCGGGTCGACGAGCAGTTCGGCGGGACGACCGGCTGGCTGTCCGGCCACGGCTGGACCGCCGACGACACCGACGCTCTCCGCACCCGCCTCCTCGGCTGACCCCCTGGTCCCACCACACGATTGATGGTTCCCTTGCTGTGGTCTGTTTGGTTTTGGAGTTTGGGAGATAATCTCAAGCTCGGCGCCTTTACGTTGTAAATTGAAAGGTGAAGCGAACGGGGGGCCGGCGGTAGGCGGGTTTCGGGCCGCCGGTCAGGCGAGGACTTCGCGGACGGCGGCGTGGGCGGCCTTGCGCATCTCGGCGTGCAGCGCGGCGTTCGCGTTCCGGTCCGTCCGGGCCTCCACGATCCGCAGCCCCTCCCCCGCCAGCGCGGCCGGCACCTCCGCCGCGGCGTCCAGGCGCCGGTACGGGACGCCGTGCGCGGCGGCGACCGCCTCCAGGTCCACCTGGTGGGGGGTGCCGAAGACCCGCTCGAACGGGTCGGCCAGCGCCGCCTGCGGCAGCAGCGAGAAGATCCCGCCGCCCTGGTTGTTCACCACCACGATCGTCAGATCGGGACGCCGGTCCCGCGGGCCGAGGATCAGCCCGTTCTGGTCGTGCAGGAACGCCAGGTCGCCGAGCAGCGCGAACGAGCGGCCGCTGTGGGCCAGCGCCGCGCCGATCGCCGTCGACACCAGCCCGTCGATGCCGCTGGCGCCCCGGTTGGCCAGGATCCGGATGCCGCGCCGCGGCCGCATCACCTGGTCCAGGTCGCGGATCGGCATGCTCGCCGCCGCGAGCAGCAGCGACCCGCCCGGCAGCGCGGCGACCAGGTCGCGCGCCAGCCGCGGCTCGCTCACCTCCGGCACCGAGTCCAGCACCCCGTCCACCGCCGCGGCGGCGGCCAGGTCCGCGGTACGCCACGACTTCAGCCACGCGTCGTCGCCCGACACCACCGGGATCTCCACCTCCGGCGCCACCTGCGTCGCCGACCGGACCGGGTCGGGCCAGTGCGCCAGATCCGGCGCCAGGACGATGTGCTCCTCGGCGCGGCGCAGCAGCGACAGCAGCGGACGCGACAGCCCCGGCTTGCCCAGCGTCACCACCACCTCCGGGCGGTGCCGCTCCACGAACTCCGGGACCCCCAGCAGGAAATGATGCGACGACAGCGCGTGGTCGCCGTAGCGGGCGTTGCCCTGCGGCTCGGCCAGCACGGGCCAGCCGGCCATCGACGCCGCCGCCACGTAACGCTTGACGTTGGACGCGCCGTCCCCGACCACGAGCACGCCGCGGCGCGTCGGCGGGACGTGCAGCACCGACCCGGGCGTCGCCGGACGCACCTTCGTCCACGCGCCCGTCGCGTCACCGTCGAGGGGCTCGCACCACGACTCGTCACCGTCGGGGATCAGCGGCTCCCGGAACGCCGCGTTCAGATGCACCGGGCCCGGCACCGGCGCCCGCGTCAGCCCCCACGCGCGGCTCACCAGCGACCGCCAGTACGCCACCATGCCCGGACGGTTCTCCGGGACGCCGATCTCGGTGCACCACCGCACCGCCGTCCCGTACAGCTTCACCTGGTCGATCGTCTGGTTCGCGCCGGTGTCGCGCAGCTCCGGCGGACGGTCCGCGGTGATCACGATCAGCGGCACACCCGACTCGTGCGCCTCGATCACCGCCGGATGGAAGTTCGCCGCCGCCGTCCCCGACGTGCACACCAGCGCCACCGGCCGCCCCGACCGCTTCGCCATGCCGAGGCCGAGGAACGACGCCGACCGCTCGTCGATCCGCACATGCAGCCGGACCCGGTCCGCCTCCGCCGCGGCGTGCAGCGCCAGCGCCAGCGGCGCCGAACGCGACCCCGGCGCGAGGACCGCGTCGGTCATCCCGCAGCGCAGCAGTTCGTCGACCAGGACGGTCGCCAGCGCCGTCGCCGGGTTCACCGCGCCGCCTCGATCACCGCGGGCCCGCCCAGCCGCGCCTGCGCCTCGGCGGCCCGGTCCCGCCACTGCGGACCGGGCACCTCCCAGCGGCGCAGCGCCGCCTCGTCCACCACGGGCCGCCGCACTCCGATCTCCCCCGCCACCGGCCACAGCGGATCACCGACGACGTCGCCCTCCAGCAGCGACAGCGTCCCCAGCCCGCACGCGTACGGCAGCTCCGGCAGCGCGGCGGCCAGCGCCACCCCCGCCGCCAGCCCCACCGACGTCTCCACCGCGCTCGACACCACCACCGGCAGCCCGCACGCCTCCGCGACCCGCAGCGCCGCGGCGACCCCGCCGAGCGGCTGCACCTTCAGCACCGCCACGTCGGCGGCGCCCGCGGCCCGCACCTTCATCGGGTCCTCGGCGCGGCGGATCGACTCGTCCGCCGCGACCGGCACGTCCACCCGCAGCCGCACCCGCGCCAGCTCCTCCAGGGTCGCGCAGGGCTGCTCGACGTACTCCAGCTCCCACCGGTCCAGCGACCGGATCATCCGCGCCGCGTGATCGACGTCCCAGCCGCCGTTGACGTCCACCCGCACCCGGCCGTCCGGGCCGATCGCGTCGCGGACGGCCTCCACCCGCGCCAGGTCGTCGGCGTCGGACTGGCCGCGCTCGGCGACCTTGACCTTCGCGGTGCGGCACCCGGACGCCTTGGTCATCTCGAAAGCGCGCTCCGGACCGACCGCCGGGATCGTCACGTTCACCGGGATCCGGTCGCGGACGGGCGCCGGCCAGCCCTCCCGGGCCGCCTCGCGGGCGGCGGCGAGCCACCGGGCGCACTCGGCCGGGCCGTACTCGGGGAACGGCGAGAACTCCGCCCATCCGGCGGGGCCCTCGATCAGGACGCCCTCCCGCCGCGTGACACCGCGGAACCGCGTCCGCATCGGGATGGAGTAGACCCGCACCCGCCAGACCCCCAGACCTGCACGCCGAATCACGGTATTCCGGATCACACCGTGCGTTCGGACATTTAGTAGTACCACGGGTAGCGGGACCAGTCGGGATCCCGCTTCTCCAGGAACGAGTCGCGCCCCTCGGCGGCCTCGTCGGTGCCGTAGGCCAGCCGCGTCGCCTCCCCGGCGAACACCTGCTGCCCGACCAGACCGTCGTCGACCAGGTTGAACGCGTACTTCAGCATCCGCTGCGCCGTCGGGCTCTTCCCGTTGACCTTCCGCCCCCACTCCAGCGCCGTCGCCTCCAGCTCCGCGTGCGGGACGACCGCGTTGACCATGCCCATCCGGTGCGCCGCCTCCGCGTCGTAGGTGTCGCCGAGGAAGAAGATCTCACGGGCGAACTTCTGCCCCACCTGCCGTGCCAGGTACGCCGACCCGAAACCGCCGTCGAAGCTCGCCACGTCCGCGTCGGTCTGCTTGAACCTGGCGTGCTCGCGGCTCGCGATCGTGAGGTCGCACACGACGTGCAGGCTGTGCCCGCCGCCCGCCGCCCAGCCGGGCACCACGCAGATGACGACCTTGCCCATGAACCGGATCAGCCGCTGCACCTCCAGGATGTGCAGCCGCCCGGCGCGCGCCGGGTCGATCGTCTCCGACGTCTCCCCCTCGGCGTACCGGTAGCCGTCCCTGCCCCGGATGCGCTGGTCGCCGCCGGAGCAGAACGACCACCCGCCGTCCTTCGGCGACGGCCCGTTCCCCGTCAGCAGCACGCATCCGATGTCGCTCGACATCCGCGCGTGGTCCAGCGCCCGGTACAGCTCGTCCACCGTGTGGGGACGGAACGCGTTGCGCACCTCGGGCCGGTTGAACGCCACCCGGACCGTGCCGTGGCCGAGGGCACGGTGGTAGGTGATGTCGGTGAAGCCGAATCCCTCGACCTCTTTCCAGGCGTCCGCGTTAAACAGCTCCGAGACCATGTCTTCCTCTCCGCTAGGGCGACCGCGCCGGCCGGGGTCGCGGCGGTCGTCCCCATTCAACCCGCCTTGGATTCGAACACGTTCAGCGGGGTCGTCTACCCTGATGAGATCATGGATCGCCCGCTGCACGCCGCCGTTCTTCCGCCGGGACCCCGCCTGTTCCGGGCCCTGGCCGGCGCCCTCGACGGCGGCCCGGCGATCTGCCCCCTCTCCCCCGGCCTGCCCGCGGCCGCGCTGCGCGGCCTCCTGGACGCCCTGGCCCCCGACGCGATCGAGACGCCGGACGGGCCCGTCGCGCACTCCCCCGGCACCGGCCGCACCCCCGTCGCCGCCGGCACCGCCGTGCTGATCGCCACGTCCGGCTCCACCGGCGCCCCCAAGTTCGTCGAGCTGGGCGCCGCCGCGCTGCGCCACTCCGCCGCCGGCACCCTGGACCGCATCGGGGCCGCGCCGGGCGACCGGTGGCTGTGCTGCGTGCCCACCAGCCACATCTCCGGCGTCCAGGTCCTCGTCCGTTCCCTCGTCGCCGGAACCGACCCGATCATCACGCCCCGGTTCGACCCCGCCGCCGTGGCCGCGGCGGACGGCGCGCACGTCTCGCTCGTGCCGACCCAGCTGCGCCGCCTGCTGGACGCCGGGACCGACCTGTCGCGGCTCGGCGCGATCGTCCTCGGCGGCGCCGCCGCCGCGCCCGGCCTGCTCGCGGAGGCCCGCGGCCGCGGCGCCCGCGTCTTCGCCACCTACGGGATGAGCGAGACCTGCGGCGGCTGCGTCTACAACGGGACGCCCCTGCCCGGCATGCGCGTCGCGGTCGGGGACGACGGCCGGATCCGGCTCGCGGGCCCGTCCCTGTTCACCGGCTACCGGCTGCGGCCGCGGGACACCGCCGAGGCCAGGGACGGCGAATGGTTCGTCACCCAGGATCTCGGCGTCCTGGAGGACGGCCGGCTCCGCGTCCGCGGCCGGCTCGACGACGTGATCAACACCGGCGGGGAGAAGGTCGTCGCCGGCGAGGTCGCCGCCGCCCTGTCCCGCCACCCGAAGGTCCGCGACGTCGTCGTGGTCGGGCGCCCCGACCCCGAGTGGGGCGAGCGGGTCACCGCCGTGGTCGTCCCCGCCCCCGGCCCGGGGGGCGCACCGGAGCTGACGGAACTGCGCGCCTTCGTCCGCGAGACGATGCCCGGCCACGCCGCGCCGCGCGAACTGGAGCTGGTGGAGGCC
This sequence comes from Actinomadura sp. 3N407, assembly GCF_052245875.1. Lineage (NCBI taxonomy): Bacteria > Bacillati > Actinomycetota > Actinomycetes > Streptosporangiales > Thermomonosporaceae > Actinomadura > Actinomadura sp. 3N407. The sequence goes on along the minus strand of NZ_JBQQBP010000007.1, from coordinate 371,463 downwards.
ATCCCGCTGCTGGCGTCCGGGAAGCCCGACCGTGCCCGCCTGCGCTCGGCTGCTTCCTGATGCCCGGTGGTTTTCGTCACGTCGTCGCGACTTTCGCCCTTTACGCAGTAAGGTAGATCTAGGCTACGTTTACCCGTGTGAGATGGCCCTTCCCGGGCACCACGGCCTTCTGCATCGCTCCCTCACGCTCCCCTGCGGACCGCCGGACACCGGGCTCCGGGAACAATCGCCCGGTCGTGCGACGTTCCGTTAAGTGCGTGCGCCACCAGCGAACAACAATCCGCGCCGCACCCACACACCGAAGGGAGAGGGGTGTCCCCATGCCGCGAAGCGCCGTCGAGACCCCGCTCACGGAGTCGGCGGGCCCCGCGCTCGACGACCTCCTCAAGCGTGGCCGCGCCCAAGGGCGCCTCTCACTCGACGAGGTGAGGGGGGCCTTCGAAACGGCCGGCATCAGCCCGGCCCAGGGCCGTTCCATCCTGCGCGAGCTGTCCGAGGCCGGGATCAGCCTGGCCGGCGAGTCCGACACCGTCCGCAAGATGGCCGCGGCCGCCGACCACAACGGAGGGGACACCGCCCACGCGGCGCCGGGCCCCGCCAAGCGCACCCCCCGCAAGAAGGCCGCCGGGACCGCCGGGAAGGGCGCCGCCGCCGGGGACGCCCCGGACGAGGGTTTCGAGGTCACCGACATCGAGGCCGACGAGCCCGCCGACCTCGACGACCAGTCGACCACCATGGGCGACTCGGTCCACACCTACCTCAAGGCCATCGGCCGCCGCCAGCTGCTCACCGCCGAGCAGGAGGTCGACCTCGCCAAGCGCATCGAGGCCGGTCTGTACGCCGAGCACAAGCTGGAGACCGAGGACCTCGCGCCCCGGCGGCGCGCCGACCTGGAATGGGTCGCCGCCGACGGCCGCCGCGCCAAGGCCCACATGCTGGAGGCCAACCTCCGGCTCGTGGTGTCGGTCGCCAAGAAGTACTCCGACCGGGGCCTGTCGCTGCTGGACGTCGTCCAGGAGGGCAACCTCGGCCTGATCCGCGCGGTCGAGAAGTTCGACTACTCCAAGGGCTACAAGTTCTCCACGTACGCGATGTGGTGGATCCGGCAGGCCATACAGCGCGGCTTCGCCGACTCGGCCCGCACGATCCGTCTGCCCGTGCACGTCCTGGAGATGCTGAGCAAGCTCAGCCGCGTCGAACGCGACATGCACCAGCGGCTGGGCCGCGAGCCCACCCCGGAGGAGCTGGCCACCGAGCTGGACAAGAGCCCCGAGCAGATCCGCGAGCTGCTGCGCACCAGCCGCCAGCCGATCAGCCTGGACTCCACGATCGGCGAGGACGGCGAGACCCGCATCGGCGACCTCATCGAGGACACCGACAGCCCCGAGGCGTCCGAGCTGGTCGACCGGCAGCTGATGGCCGACCAGCTGCGCCGCACCCTCGACATCCTGTCCCCCCGCGAAGCCAAGATCATGGCGATGCGGTTCGGGCTGTACGACGGGACGCCCCGCACCCTCGACGAGATCGGCAGGGCCCTCGGGCTGACCCGCGAGCGGATCCGCCAGCTGGAGAAGGAGTCGCTGTCGAAGCTGCGGCACCCCAGCAACGCCCGCCCGCTGCTGGACTACGCCGTCTGACCCGCGCAGAACGCACTGGAGGGCCCGCGGTCCGGCGGGCCCTTCGATGTTCAGTCGGAGTGGCGGAACTCCAGGATCGCCACGCCCATCAGGCCCACGCCCATGCCCACGACGATGACGAGCTCCAGCCAGACCGGGACGACCCAGCCGTTCCAGGTGACGCCCGGGTTGAACGTCCGCTGGAGCGCGGGCGACAGGTCCAGGCGGGCGAAGACCGCCTGGCGCATCGGGTCGACGGCGTAGGTGAGCGGGTTCAGCCGGGTGAGGACGCTCAGCCACGTGGGCAGCCCGTTCAGCGGGTACAGCGCGCCCGACAGGAACATCATCGGCATCATCGCCATCTGCATGAGGGCGAAGAACGACTGCATCTGCTTGATCCGGGCGGCCATCATCACGCCGAAGCCGGTCAGCGCGAACGCCCCGAGGAACATCAGGCCCATCAGCTCGGCCAGCAGCAGCGGGTCGTAGGGGACGCCGGCCAGGCCCGCGAGCGCCACGATCACCGCGCCCTGCAGGGTCGCCACGAGCGCCCCGCCGATGCACTTGCCGATCACGATGGCGCTGCGGCTGACGGGGGCGACGAGCATCTCGCGCAGGAACCCGAACTCGCGGTCCCACACGATCGACCCCGCGGAGAACATCGCGGTGAACATCACCGACATCGCGCACACGCCCGGGAAGAGGAACGTCTTCAGGTCGATGTCGCTTCCGGCTCCCCCGGTGGCCATCAGGTTGGACAGGCCGGTGCCCATGACCAGAAGCCACAGCACCGGCTGGACGAGGCCGGAGACCATCCGCAGCTTGTCGCGCCAGAACCGCAGCAGCTCCCGGTGCAGGACGATCTTCACGGCGCGCACGTCCTGCCGCAGGCCCGGCTCGGGCACCCGGACGCGGACGACGTCGGCGACCGGGCCGGCCGCCCTGGTGGAACCCGCCATCGTCATCTCCTCATCGCGCGCATCGTCATGCGCATGCGGTCGCTCGACCCGGCCTCGGCGTCACGGATCGTCGAGCCGGTGAAGGACATGAACACATCGTCCAGCGACGGCCGGGACACGTTCACCGACCGGATCGGGACGCCCAGCCCGGCGAACAGCCTCGGCACGAACGCCTCGCCGGAGGCCACCGAGAACGCGACGGCGCCCTCGGACATGACCGCCTCCAGATCGAACCGCTCTGTGATCGCGGCGATCGCGGCCTCGTCGTCGGCGGTCTGGATGCGCACCCGGTCCTTGCCGACGCCGGCCTTGAGCGCCTCGGGGGTGTCCAGCGCGACGATCGTCCCCGAGTCCATGATCGCGATGCGGTCGCAGAACTCCGCCTCGTCCATGTAGTGCGTCGTCATGAAGATCGTGATCTCTTCGGCCTCCTTGAGCTGCCCGATGTAGTCCCAGATCGACGACCGGGTCTGCGGGTCGAGGCCGACGGTCGGCTCGTCCAGGAACAGCACCCGCGGCGAGTGCAGCAGCCCCCGGGCGATCTCCAGGCGGCGTTTCATGCCGCCGGAGTAGTTCTGCACCAGGTCACCGCGCCGGTCCCACAGCCCGACCATCTCCAGCACCTGCCGCATGCGCTCGCCCATGACCGCCCGCGGCACCCCGTACAGCTCGGCGTGGAAGCGCAGGTTCTGCTCCCCCGACAGGTAGCCGTCGAGCGTCGGGTCCTGGAACACCAGCCCGATGTTGCGGCGCACGCTGTCGCGCTCGCGCACCACGTCGTGCCCGGCCACCAGGGCGCGGCCGCCGGTGGGCTTCAGGAGCGTGCAGAGCATGTTGATCGTGGTGGACTTGCCCGCGCCGTTCGGGCCGAGGAACCCGAAGATCTCCCCCGGCCGCACGGTGAACTCGATCCCCCGCACCGCCTCCACGTCGCCGAACCGTCTGGTCAGGCCGTCGACCTCGACGGCCGGGTCCCCCTCCGGCATCGGGCCTCCCTCCGCATCGGGAACAGACCCATATTTTGGGCCATCCAACGGTAGGAGTACCCTATCTCTCACGTCAAGAGAGATTGACACCGCCTAGCAGCCCCGAGGAGTGGGACGTGGAGGATCGGCCCGACCCGCTGTACGACTCGCCCGGCTACCTGATGTTCGAGATGGTGCGGCTCGTCCGCCGCACCGCGGCGCGGAAGTTCCCCGGCCAGCCGCGGTGGCCGCGGCTGCTCGTCCTGTGGTGCGTCGGCCGGTTCGGGCCGCTGTCGCAGCGGGAGGTCGCCGAGCGCCTCAGCATGGACGCCGGCGACCTGGTCGGCATCGTGGACGCGCTGGAGGAGGCCGGCCACGTCGAGCGGCGCCGCGACCCCGGGGACCGGCGCCGGTACGCGCTGGAGATCACCGAGGACGGCCGGACGTCCCTCGGCGAGAGCCTCGACGCCCGCATGCGCCTCAACGAGATGCTGTTCGAGCCCCTGTCACCGGACGAGCGGCGGCTGTTCAAGGAGATGATCCTGCGGATCCTCGCCCACCACGACGAGCGCTTCGCCGGGCACTGCCCCGCGCCCGCACCGCCCTGTCAGGACACCGGCGCCGGGATCCCCGGCCGCAGGCGGGCCTCGTCGTAGCGGCGCAGCACCAGCCGGGCGGCGGCGTCGTGCGCGCCGATCGGCGGGGCGACCGCGTCGGCGCCGCACGCGCTCATCCGGTCGTGGAAACGGCCGGGGGCCAGCAGGTAGGACGCCACCGCCACGCGGCCCGCGCCGCCGCGCCGCAGGCCCGCCACGACCGCGTCCAGCGCCGGCCCGCCCGCGGCGACGAACCCGTACGGGACGGGCCGGCGCAGCCGCCGCGCCAGCAGCCGCGCCGCCGCCCGCACGTCGGCGGCGCCCGCCGGGTCGGCGGACCCCGCCGCGCCGAGGACCACGGTGTCCGTCCGGCGCGGCGGGAGAACGGTGTTCAGCCGGTCGGCCAGCGCGCCGGCCAGCAGGGCGTCCGGGCCGAGCGGCCGGGCCGTCACCGCCGCCCGCGGCAGCCGGGCCGCCCGGTCCGGGATGTCGATCAGCGCGTGGTAGCCGCGCGCCAGCAGCAGCGGGACGACCACCACGGGGCCGCCGCCCAGCCCGGCCGCGGCGTCCTCCAGCGACGGCGCGGACAGCTCCCCGTACGCCTCGGCGACCCGCAGGCCCGGCCGCAGGGCCCGCACCCGGGCCAGCAGGTCCCGGGTGACGGCGGGCCCGGCCGGGTCCCGGGTGCCGTGCGCGACGGCCAGCAGCGCGGGAACCGGCGCCCCCGCGGCCCGCGGCCGGGCGGCGGTGTCAGCCACCGGCGCCCGCCCGGAGCCGGTCGGCGGGCCGCGGGTCGCACGCCAGCCGGTAGCCGCGCTTGACGACGGTCTCCACGATGCCGGGGCGGCCGAGACCGCGCCGCAGCCGCGCCACGGCCATCTCCACCGCGTGCTCGTCGGCCTGCGGCCGCGCCTCCCGCGGCCGGACCTCCCGCGCCCATCCGTCCCTGGGCCCGGTGCCGCCCGCGACCAGCCGGCTCGGCAGGACGCCGCACAGCTCCGCCCGCGACACCACATGCCCGGGGCGCCGCGCGAGCGCCCGCAGGATCGCCATCGGCGCGGGCGCGATCGGCCGCAGCTGACCGTCCAGGACGACGGCGTGCCCGCGCAGCTCCAGCGAGAACCCGTGCACCGACAGCCGCCGCGACCGGCGCCTCGGCAGGTCCGACACCAGGGCCCGCACCAGCGCGCCGAGCCTGGCCCGTTCCGGCTGGACGGTCGGGACGCCGCGGCCGGTGAGCGCCCGCGCGGTGACGGGCCCCACGCATCCCGCCACCACCTGGCCGCGCATGGCCTCCAGCAGCGCCTCCTCCAGCCCGTCCTCGGCGGCGACGGCCAGCGTCGCGGCCACCGCCGGCGCGCTGGTGAACGTGATCGCGTCGACCGTGCCGGCGACGGCCTGGCCGACGAGCCGGCGCAGCGGCGTGGAGTCCTCGGTCCGCGACCACCGGTACACCGGGATCTCGATCACCTCGGCGCCCGCGGCGCGCAGCGCCCCGGTCAGCTCCGGCTGCCGCTCCCCGTACAGCTGGACCGCCACCCGCGCACCGGCGAGGTCCTCCTGCAGCAGGCGCCGGATCACCTCGGCGCACTCCTCCGACTCCGGCGACCAGCGTTCCCGCAGGCCCGCCGACCGGATCGCGCCGCGCGCCTTCGGGCCGCGCGCCACGATGCCGCTGGCGGCCAGCCGGGCGACGAGAGCGTCCCGCATCCCCCACCCGTCGGCCGCCTCCAGCCAGGCCCGGAACCCGATCCCGGTGGTGACGACGACGTGGTCGAGGCGGCCGCCGGCGCACGCCCGGGTGGCCTCCAGCAGCTCGGCGTCGTCGGCGAGCGGGACCAGGCGGATGGCCGGGGCGAGCACGACCCGGGCCCCGTGCCGCTCAAGGAGCGTCGCGAGCTCCTCGTGGCGGCGGGCCGCGGTCACGGCGACGGCGAACCCGGCCAGCGGCTCACTGCCGGTGCTCATCGGGGAGGGCCACCTCCACCCGGTCGCCGGCGCGGCGGACCGGGAAGGCCGGCAGCGCAACCCGGGGATCGTCCAGGCACGCCCCGGTCCGCAGGTCGAACACCTGCTTGTACATGGGGGACGCGACGGTCGGCGTGCCGTCCCGGGTGCCGAGGATCCCCCGCGACAGCACGTAGGCGCCGCTGAACGGGTCGAGGTTCGACAGCGCGTACAGGGCGCCGTCGAAGACCCGGAAGATCGCCACCTGCGTCCCCTCGACCATCGCGCAGGCGCCGCGCTCGGGAGTCAGGTCGGCGTAGGAGCAGATGTCGAACCACCGGGCCGCGCCGGGCCGGGCAGCGGGCCGTGCCGCCGTGCCTCTGGTGATCGTCGCTTCGGGTGTCGTGGTCATCGCGCGGCAACCTCCTGGCGGGAACGTGTCGCCGGGACCGCTGCCGTCCGCGCGTGACTCCGCGTGCGCGCGGCCCCGACGTTCATGCACCGATCCTCGGCAGGGGCCGTTTCGCGGTTGGGTCCCCTTTGTCACCGGCGTGTTAAAAGGCGCTCACGTCTCCGGGCGGGACCGCCGGTTCGAGGCGGACGGCGCAGACCTTGAACTCCGGCATCCGCGAAACCGGGTCGAGGGCCGGGTTGGTGAGCAGGTTCGCGCGGCCCTCCCCCGCCCAGTGAAACGGGATGAAGACGGTGTCGGGGCGGATGGCGTCGGTGAGCCGCGCCCGGACGGTCGCCGCCCCGCGGCGGCTCTCCACCCGCACCTCGGCGCCGTCCTCGATGCCGAGCCGTTCCGCGAGGTCGGGATGCAGCTCGACGAACGGCCCCGGCGCGGCCTCGGCCAGCGACGCGACGCGCCGGGTCTGCGCGCCGGACTGGTACTGCGCGAGGACGCGCCCGGTGGTCAGGTAGACGGGGTGGTCCTCGTCCACGTCCTCGTCGGGGCCGTGATGCTCGGCCGGGACGAACCGCGCCCGCCCGTCCGGTGTGGGGAAGCGGTCGAGGCAGGGCCTCGGGGTCCCGGGATGGTCCTCCGACGGGCAGGGCCAGAACACCCCGCCCTCCGCCTCGATCCGCTCGTAGGTGATGCCGGAGTAGTCGGCGATCCCGCCCGCGCTGGCGCGGCGCAGCTCGCCGAACACCGCCGCCGGGTCGGCGCTCCACTCCCCCGGCGCCTTGAGCCGTTCGGCGAGCGCGCCGATGATCTCCAGGTCGGTGCGGACGCCGTCCGGCGGCGCGACGGCCCGGCGCCGGCGCAGCACCCGGCCCTCCAGGTTCGTCATCGTCCCGGACTCCTCCGCCCACTGCGCGGCGGGCAGCAGCACGTCGGCGCGCCGCGCGGTCTCCGAGGGCACGAAGTCGGCCACCACCAGCAGGTCGAGGGCGGCGAGCCGGTCCTCCACGGCCGCGGCGCGGGGCGCCGACACCACCGGGTTCGACCCGAACACCAGCAGCGCCTTCGGACCGCCGCCGGTGCCGAGCGCCGACAGCAGCTCGTACGCCGAACGCCCGGGGCCCGGCAGGGTGTCCGGGTCCACGCCCCACACCCCCGCGACGTGCGCGCGGGCCGCCGGGTCGTCGATCCTCCGGTAGCCGGGGAGCTGGTCGGCCTTCTGCCCGTGCTCGCGTCCGCCCTGCCCGTTGCCCTGCCCGGTCAGGCACCCGTAGCCCGAGCCCGCGCGGCCCGGCAGCCCGAGCGCGAGCGCCAGGTTGATGAACGCGCTCACCATGTCGGTGCCGCGGGCGTGCTGCTCGGCGCCCCGCGCGGTGAGGACGTGGGCGCGGCCGGCCCGGGCGAGCAGCCGGACGGCCTCCCGCATCCGCGGGACGGGCACACCGGTGATCCGCTCCACCCGGTCCGGCCAGTACGCGTTCACGACCGTCCGGACGGCGCCGAACCCGGTGGTCCGGGCGGCGATGTAGTCCTCGTCGGCCAGTCCCTCGGAGATCAGCAGGTGCAGCAGCCCGTTGGCGAGGGCGATGTCGGTGCCGGGCGTGGGCTGCAGGTGCAGGTCGGCCTGGCGGGCCGTGGCGGTGCGGCGCGGGTCCACGACGATGAGGGCGCCGCCGCCGTCGCGCATCTCGGTCAGGTGCCGCATGAACGGCGGCATCGTCTCGGCCGGGTTCCCGCCGGCGATCAGCACGGCGCCGGACGCCGCCAGGTCCGTGACGGGGCCGGGCAGCCCGCGGTCCATCCCGAACGCCCGGCCGGACGCCGCCGCGGCCGACGACATGCAGAACCGGCCGTTGTAGTCGATCTGCGACGTGCCGAGCGCCACCCGGGCGAACTTGCCGAGCTGGTAGGCCTTCTCGTTCGTCAGCCCGCCGCCGCCGAACACCGCGACGGCGTCCGGCCCGTGCAGGTCCCGGAGCCGCCCCGCCTCCGCGGCGACGCGGCCGAGCGCCTCGTCCCACGTGCAGGGCTCCAGCGGCGCGTCCCGGACGCGGCGCATCATCGGCGTGGTCAGCCGGTCCGGGACGGTGAGCAGCTCCGCGGCCGTCCAGCCCTTCTGGCACAGCCCGCCGCGGTTGGCGGGCACGTCGTCGCGCGGCGTCACCCGCACCGTGTCCCCGCTGGTTCCCGTGCCGTCCCGGCCGAGGGTCATGCCGCATTGCAGGGCGCAGTACGGACAGTGCGCAGGAGTCCCGATCATGCACCGAGCCTCGGCGGGCGCCGTTTCGGCGGCGAGTCCCCGATGTGACTCCAGCGTTAAATGCCGTTCACGCCGCGCGTTCGCCCAGGCCGGACGGCCCGCGCCGCCCCGCGGCGCGGCCCGGGCCGGTGGCCTTGACGATCGCGGGTCAAGCGTTGTTGATCCCGGTCATGGCCCTTTCGTCGCCATTCAACCGGTTATCGAACGGATTCGTGGCGGCGCGGCGGTCGCGCGGACGGATGCGGCCCCGCCACCGCCCGGCCCGGACCACCGTACGATGATCACACCTAACCTCGGTACATGCCCGACCTTGCTTACTACGCCTCACTGCCGCGCTCCCGCGGCGCCGCGGCGGCGCTCCTCCTGGACGACCTCGGGCGGGTCCTGCTGGTCAAGCCCACCTACAGCGAGGGCTGGTACCTGCCCGGCGGGGTCATCGAGACCGACGAGTCCCCCCTGTCGGCCTGCGTGCGCGAATGCGAGGAGGAACTCGGCCTCGTCCCCCGCCTGAACGGCCTGGCCTGCGTCGACTGGGGTTCGCCGCGCGACGACGGCGTCGACTCCGTCAACGTGTTCGTCTTCGGCGGCACCATCACCGGTGCGGAGATCGCCGCGATCCGGCTGCCGCCCGAGGAACTGTCCGACCACATCCTCGTGGCGCCGGAGAAGATCCCCGAACTGGCGCCGCCGCACGTGGCACGCCGGATGGACCCCAGCCTGCGGGCCATGGCCGACGGCCGCGCCGTCTACCTCGAGGACGGCCGCGAGCAGCCGTTCGGCGCCCGCCCGGCCGGGCCGCCCGGCTGAGCCGCCCCGCGCAGTCCGGGTCTCCCCGCCCGCCGGGCCGCGCCTAGGCGGGCACGGCGTCCTTGGCCTGCCGTCCGCGTTCCGGATCGGCGGCGCGGGCGCAGTGCGCGCAGCAGTAGAAGTGGCCGTCCACGTCAATGCCGTGCCCCATGATTCGGCACTGGCAGTTCTCGCACACCGGCGCCATCCGGTTGATCGCGCACTCGAACGAGTCGAACGTGTGCACCGCGCCCTGCGCGTGAACCTCGAACGCCATCTCGTAGTCGTTGCCGCAGACCTCACAGGTCGCCATCGGTCCTGTCTCCGTTCCCCCGCCGCCTCGCGTTTCCGTCCAGGCTGCTCTACCCAGGCCGGGACGGGCTACCCTCTCACCCGGCCCGGCCGCCGGAACGAACGGCGGCCGGGCCGGGTCAGACGCCGGCGTCGGCGAGGCTCGCCCGCGCCGGGCCGGCGCCCGCCTTCCGCATGTAGGCGGCCCAGGTGAGCGCGACGCACACGCCGTAGAAGACGGCCAAGACGATCAGCGCCGGGCCGATCCCGCCCGTCCGCTCCAGCGAGACGCGGAACGTCTGCTGGATGAGCACCCCGCCGAACGCCCCGACGGCGGAGATGAGGCCGATCGCCGCGGAGGCGTCCCGCCGGGCGGTCCGCAGCGCCCGGCGCAGCGCCGGCTCGTCGCCGGGCTCCAGCCCCGCCAGCGTGTGCGTCTTGAAGATCGCCGGGATCATCTTGAACGTCGAGCCGTTCCCCACACCGGTGGCGGCGAACACCCACAGGAACGCTCCGAGGAACAGCGGCCAGGACCCGGCGGCCACCGCGGCCCAGACGGCCACGACGCCGAACCCCATGCCCAGGAAGTTCCAGAAGGTCACCGCGGTGCCGCCGAACCTGTCGGCCAGCCAGCCCCCGAGCGGCCGCGCGGCCGACCCGATCAGGGCGCCGAGCCAGATGTAGTCCGACGCCTGGACGCCGGAGAACTGCGCCTTGATCAGCACGCCGAACGAGAAGGAGTAGCCGATGAACGAGCCGAACGTCCCGATGTACAGCACCGACATCACGATCGTGTGCGGGCGCATCGAGATCCGCCCCATCTCCCGCAGCGTGTACGCCTGGGCCGCCCCGGACAGGTTGTTCATGAACAGGTACGCCCCGGCCGCCGCGGCCAGCACCAGCGGCATCCACACCCAGCCGAGCGCGACCAGTCCGAAGGCCGCGATCAGCGGCGGCATGGTCAGCTGGGTCACGCTGACTCCCACGTTCCCGCCGGCCGCGTTCAGGCCGAGCGGCAGGCCCTGCCTGTCGGTCGGGTAGAAGTGCGTGATGTTCGACATCGAGGAGGCGAAGTTGCCCCCGCCGAGCCCCGTCGCGGCGGCGATCAGCAGCAGCGCCCAGTACGGCAGCCCGGGATTCTCGATCGCGTAGACGAACAGCCCGCACGGGACGAGGAGCAGCAGCGCGCTGGCGAGCGTCCAGTTGCGCCCCCCGAACCGCGCCGGGGCGAAGGTGTAGGGGATGCGGAGCGCCGCCCCCGTCAGGTTCGGCAGCGTGGTCAGCCACAGCACCTGCCCCACCGACAGAGCCGTGCCGTTGTCGGCCAGGTACAGCACGGCGATGCTCCACAGCAGCCACACGCAGAAGCCCAGATGCTCGGTGAAGATCGAGAACACCAGGTTGCGCGCCGCCACCTTCCGGCCGGTCTCCGCCCAGAACGCATCGTCGTCGGGCTCCCAGTGGTCGATCCACCGGCCACCCCTCCCGGCGGCGGCCCGCCGGGAGGTCTCGTCGGTGAGCAGCGTCATGGCCGTCTCCTCCAGGTGTCGTAAAGGCCCCGGTCACGGAAACCGGGACGTCGCGAACACTCGGAGAAGTTAGGGACGCCGGGTTACACGCCCGGTCGGATCCTGTACCCGCCGTGCTACATCGAGCGCACATCCGGTCACAGCCGGATGTGAACACCCCCGCGGCCCGGTGCCCGGTCGCGGCGGACCGGGCCGTCCGGCGAGCGGCCGGACGAGCGCAGCACCGACTCCCACGCGTCCCCCGACGCCAGCGGCAGGTGCGGGACGCCCCAGTGCCACGCCGACACCAGCAGATCCGGGTCGCGCGGCTGGTACCGCTCCCCCAGGGCGCGCGCCATGTCCCACGCGTGCAGATGCCATTCCACGCAGGCCGCGCCCGCGTGGTCGCCGACGGTGTACTTGGTGCCCCGGTAGATGAGATGCGTCCGGTCCCACATGTCCGGCATCAGGTCGGCGTACGCCCCGGCCGACACCCCGAACGCCATGATCCGGTCGGGTCCCGGCTCGGGCGGCAGCACCGCGAGCTCGGCCGCGTTCTGCCGGGCCTGCTGCCTGATCAGCACCGCCGCCGCCGCGTCCCGCGCGAACAGCGTGGCCAGCCGGCTGTCGGGCGCGTCCTGGAGATACTCCAGGAAGTTCTCCGCGACGCACCGCAGATGCCCGGCCAGGTCGATCAGCCGCCAGTCGGCGCAGGGCGTCGGGACGTCCCAGTCGACGGCCTTGTCCGCCAGCGCCCGGATCGCCCGCACCCCCTCCTGGTAGGACTCGAGTACGCGGTACCGGTCCGGCGGCGTGCGCTCCACGTGACTTTCCCCCCGCGTCCAGAGCACCGTGTGCCCTCTCCGCCGCGGCGCGGCCACGCGCCCGTCGCGGCCGGCGACATGCGGCGCGGGCCTCCCCCGGCGTTCCCCCGAGAGGGCAGACTCTCAAAGTTCGGTGGCCGGTGCCACCCGGTGACGCTGTGTCGCCACACGTCGGGGACGGCTCAGACGATCACCGTGGGCTGCGTCCGGAAGCTGAGCCGGTGCGCCTCGCGGGCGGTGCGCAGCCGGTCGACCTCGTCGGTCCACGGGCGCACCGCCGGGCGCGCCTTGGCCTTGCGGTAGGCGATCTCCGCGGCGCGGCGCGTCCCGGCGTTCTGCGAATCGGCCGTGTACACCTTCGGGCCCATCGCGGCGCGCTCGGACGCCTCGGCGGCGGCGAGCACGGACGTCATCGCCTTGTCGAACGCGACCGTCAGCTCCCGCAGCCGCGGCTGGGGCACGTCCGCGCCCTGCGCGTCCCGCAGCGCCCGCTCCGCCTCGCCGGCCGCCGCCAGCCGCGCCTCGTACTCGCCGGCCAGCCGCTGGTCGGCCTCGTACAGTTCCGCGACGTCCTTGCTCACCCGGCGGCCCAGCGGCATGGTGGTACTCCCTCAACGGTCTCGAATCCGGTCGAGGTCAGCGTACGCGGGCTCGCGGCGTGTCGGGGCGACGGACACCCGGCTTCGGCCCTTTACACAGTAAGGTCGGTGCTCATGGTCAGGCAGCCCAGCATCAACGCCCAGCACCGGACGCCGCTGTCCACCGAACGGATCATCGAGGCGGCCCTGCGGATCGTCGACGGCCAAGGCCTCAGCCGGCTCACCATGCGCCGGCTCGGCGACGCGCTGGAGGTCGAGGCGATGGCGATCTACCACCACCTCCCCCGCGGCAAGGAGCAGCTCCTCGACGGGCTCGTCGCGCACGTCGCGTCCGCCCCCGCGCAGGCCGACGGGGCGGCGTCCGGGGCGTGGCGGGACGCCCTGCGCGCGTGGGCCGCCGACTACCGGGGCCGGCTGCTCGCGCACGCCGGCGTGCTGCCCCTCGTCGTCACCCGCCGCAACCCCGCCGCGCTCACCACCACGGTCGCGTCGCTGCGCGAGGTCCTCCGCCGCGGCGGTGTCGCGGAGGACACGGCGGCGGCCGCCGCGCACACCCTGCTCGGCTACGTGATCGGCCACGCCGCGCTGGAGGTGCGCGACACCGGCGAGGACGGCGCGGACCGCGCGGTCGACTGGGACGCCCGCTTCACCGCCGGCCTCGACCTCATCATCGGCGGCGCCGGCTGAGCCCCGGCCGCCCGTTCAGTCCTCTACGACGAGGACCTCCAGGTGGCAGGGGCCGTGGACGCCCTCCACCCGGACCATCTCGATGCCGTCGGTCGCGGACGGGCCGCTGATCCACGTCAGCGGGCGGGCCGGGTCGAGCCGACCGACCGCCTCCGGCACCGTCCCCGCGATCTGGTCGGCGTGCACCACGCACAGGTGGTAGCCGGGGACGAGGGACAGCGCCCGCCGCCCCTGCGCGCGGCCCCCGTCCAGGATCACCGTGCCGGTCTGCGCCACGGCCACCGCGCAGCCGGTGACCACGCCGTCCACGGCGGCGAGGGCGCCGAGGTCGACCGCCGGGGTGTCGGCCAGCGCCCGGACCCCGTCCAGCTCCGCGAGCCACCCGAACGGCAGGTCCGCCGGGACGACGATCTGCTTGACCTCCCGCCCCCACAGCGCGGCGGCCACCGCGGTGCCCAGCTCGTCCGCGCTCACATGCCGCACCGCCGCCCGGTTCCCGGCGACCCGCTCGGTGAACAGAGCGATGACGTCCGCCCTGGTCGCCGCCTCCTGCTCGGGCAGCCGTCGCGCGTAGCCGCGCGGCACCGGCGGACGCGCGCCGCGGGCCCCGCCGAGCGCCTCCCGCACCCGCCGCAGCACCTCCCCCCGCGACCCGGCGCCGCCGCCGGCGGTCACGGCCGCCTCCGCGTCCCCGCCGTCACGGCCGCCTCTGCGTCCACCAGGCGCGGAAGCTCTCGGCCGGCGGCGCGGGCAGGTCGCGGGCCTCCGTCCACTTGCCGAGCAGGCCGGGCAGCCGGCGGATCCGGCCGCCGCGCGACAGCAGCCGCGCCCACCGGGTGCCGCGCCGCAGCGCCGTCTCGTGGCGGCGCGGGTCGCCCATCGTCCAGGCGAGGCCGCGCATCAGCACCAGCTCCGGCGTCGGGACCGGACGCCTGCGGCGCGACTCGACCACCTTCCCGCGCAGATGGACCAGCACGTCCGGGATGTCGATCTTCACCGGGCACACGTCGGCGCAGGCTCCGCACAGCGTGGACGCGTACGGCAGCGACGCGTCGGCGGCGCTCTCCACGCCGCGCATCTGCGGGGTGAGGATCGCGCCGATCGGCCCGGGATGGACCGGCCCGTAGGCCTGCCCGCCCGTCCGTTCGTAGACGGGACAGACGTTCATGCAGGCCGAGCAGCCGATACAGCGCAGCGCAGCGCGTCCGACCTCGTCGGCGAGGGGCCCTGGTGCGGCCGTTGTCGAGCAGGACGAGGTGGAACTCGCGCGGCCCGTCGCCCGGCGACACCCCCGTCCACGTCGAGACGTACGGGGTCATCCGGTCTCCCGACGACGACCGCGGCAGCAGCTGGAGGAACACCTCCATGTCCGCCCAGGTCGGGACGACCTCCCAGTCGGCGGGCTCCGCGGCCGCGGCGGCCTCCCGCTCCCTGATCGCCGCGGTCGCGCCGCGCAGGTTGCGGCGCAGCCGCGTGTCGGCCAGCGCGGACCGCGCCGCGGCGGCGAACTTCGGCGTCGGCAGCGGCACCGGCCCGCTCGTCCCGGCGGAGGGCGGGGTCGTCCGCGGGGAGGAGCCGGTCACGCCGGCCCCGTCTCGGCGAGGATCTCGGCCAGGTGCATGGTGCGGACGCCGCCGCGCAGCCGGGACAGCGCGCCGCCGATGTGGGCGAGGCAGGAGTTGTCGACCGCGCACACCACGTCGGCGCCCGTGTCGCGGATGTGCCTGACCTTGTCGGCGACCATCGCGACCGACACGTCCGCGTTCTTCATCGCGAAGGCGCCGCCGAACCCGCAGCACTCCCCGGCCGCGGGCAGCTCCACCAGGTCGAGGCCCTTGACCGCGCGCAGCAGCCGCAGCGGCCGGTCTCCCACGCCGAGCGTGCGGGCGGACTGGCAGGACGGATGGTAGGTGACCCGGTGCGGGAAGTAGGCGCCGACGTCGGTGACGCCGAGGACGTCGACGAGGAACTCCGTCAGCTCGCAGACGGTGAGGGCCTCGGCGGCGCGGGCCAGGCCCGGGTCACGGGCCGCCCGCGCGATCCGGGGATAGGCGTCGCGGACGGCGGCCGCGCAGGACGCCGACGCGGCGACCACGACCTCGGTGCCCTCGAACGCGGCCGTGTACGCGCGGGCGAGGCCGGCGGCCTCGCGGTGGTAGCCGGTCGTCCAGTGGATCTGGCCGCAGCACGTCTGCCCCGGCGGGTAGACGACCTCGTGCCCCAGCCGCTCCAGCAGGGCGGTCACGGCCTTCCCGGTATCGGGGAACAGCGCGTCGTCGAAGCAGGCGACGGAAAGGGAGACCCGCACCGGCCTCACTCCCCCCACGCCTCGCAAAGGCCGTTCCCGCCGAACATCGTAGGGGTTTCACGCCCCGACGGCGTGTCGTTCTTCGGCCGTTACGTGCGGGAGGGACGCTATGCCTGGCACCTCGGGGTGAGACGGGTCACAACACTCCGGTACCCCGGTACCAACGGACAACCCTCCCAACGGGCTATAGCCGGTGATGGCGAACCGTTCCACACTGGGGTGCGTCAATTAGGGAAAGCACCACAACCGACCAAGTAGTTGAGACCGGAGGCACCACGATGTGCCCGCACCAGCCGCCCTGTCCCTCGCACACTGCACCCGACCGCGACGCCGCCCGGACGCTGGCCTCACACCCCGAGCAGGGGTGGAGCCTGCTGTGCAACGGCGTCGTGCTCTTCGAGGACACCGGTGAGCTGCTGCCCGACGGGGGAGTCATCGCACCGCACCGGCCGACGGACCTTCAGGCTCCGTCCGCCGCTTGAACGGGGTCTCCACGGGGGACTAGTTCGAACGGATGATCATCCTCGGGGGCACGGCCACCTGCCCGCAGTCTCTGGGCCCCGCACGGGGCCCGGAGCAGATCCGCTACTCCCGGCCGCCCGTCCGCACCGGACGGGCCGCCCATCTCCGCAACCACGGCTCCGCCGCCCTCCCGGCCGCGGCGGGGTCCCGGTTGAGATCGTGCCGCTCCCCCGCCAGCACCGCGACATGCGCCGCGTCCGCCGCGTCCGGCATCCCGAACGGGTCACGGTCACCGTTGACGACGAGGACCTCCACCCCCGCCGAACGCAGCTCCCCCACCCGGGTCTTCTCCGGGTCGCGCGGCGGGTGAAGCGGGAACGCCAGCGCCAGGACGCCCGCCGCGCCGGCGGCCGCCGCCGTCCGGCACGCCACCCGGGCACCGTTGCTCCGCCCGCCCTGGATCAGCGGGACGTCCCCGAAACCGTCCCGCACCGCGCCGACGATCTCCAGCCACGCCTCGTCCTGCTTCGCGGCGGGGCCCGGCGCGCGGCGCCCGGCGAGCCGGAACGGCTGCGTCACCCGCGCGACGGCGCCGCCGAGACCGAGCGCGGTCTCCCGCACGGCGAGCAGGTCGGGCGCGCCCACTCCCCCGTTCGACCCGTGCGTCAGCACCAGCAGGAACGCCGGTCCGGCCACCTCGTCCAGCGTCACCTCCGCCGGCCCGTGCGCGGTCAGGATCTCCATGCCGTTCACCGTAGCCGCCCTCCCGAGCGATCACTGCGGCAGACTGTCCCCATGGAGAAGATGACCGACAGCGAATGGCGCGCCTTCGTGTCCGAGGGCACCCGCACCGGCAAGGCGGGCGTCACCCGCAAGGACGGGGCGCCGCACGTCACGCCGATCTGGTTCGTCCTCGACGGCGACGAAGTGCTGTTCAACACCGGCCGCGACACCGTCAAGGGCCGTACCCTGGCCCGCGACCCGCGCGTCTCCATCTGCGTGGACGACCAGACGCCGCCGTTCTCCTACGTGCTGATCCAGGCCGAGGCGTCCCTCATCGAGGACCCCGACGAGATGCGCCGCTGGGCCACCGTCATCGGCCGCCGCTACATGGGCGCGGAACGCGCCGAGGAGTTCGGGGCCCGCAACGCCGTCCCCACCGAGTACCTCGTCCGCGCCCGCATCACCAAGGTGGTCGCCGAGCGCGCCATCGCGCACTGACGGGTTCAGTCGTCGGGCCAGCCGGGGACGGGCGTGCCCGTGGCGAGGCGGAGCCGCTCGGCGAAGCTCTCGTGCAGCAGCGGGCCCCACGCGTAGCCGCTCGGGACCCGCACCGCCCTGCCGAGCACGTCGTGCGTCTCGCCCGGCCGCCGTTCGGCCGGGGCGTCGGCGTACCGGACGGCGAGGAGCGCGTACATGTGGTCGAGGGCGCCGAACGCCTCACCGGTGAGCGCGGGGAGCGTCCCGTCCGACACGGCCTGCTCGACGACCGGCTCCCACCACAGGTCGGCGGGGTCGCCGTCCTCCTCGCCCTCGCCGAAGTCGCGGCGCAGCCGCGCCCGCACCTGCCCCGCGGTGCCCGGGTCGGCCAGCCCCCGCCGCCACACCTCGCCCGCCTCGGCCGCGCGGCCCCGCAGCGGCAGCGTCCGCGCCAGCAGCTCGGTGGCCAGCGGCCCCACCTCCGGGTCGGGCGGCTCCTCCCCCAGCGCCGCGCCGAACGCGCCGATCGCCTGATCGAGGTAGGAGATGCCGAGCGCGACGGCGAGCCGCGCGTAGGCGTACGGGGCGGTGCCCCGGTCGATCAGCCTGAGCCCGGCGGCGAGGATCCGCTGCGCCCGCGCGGGATCGCCGCGTTCCAGCAGCCGCTCCGCCAGGTCGTGCGCGGCGGGCGGCCCGTACTCGGCGTCACCGGTCCCGATCACCGCCTCCCAGTGCTCGCGCGCCGCGTCGAACTCGCCGGCATCGTCGGCGATCCTGGCGAGCGCCAGGTGGGCGGGCGGAAGGTAGGCGGCGTTGCCGAAGTCGACCACCACCCGCCAGGCGGGCGCCGCCTGGCCGTGCTCACCGGCCCGCTCGTGCGTGAGGGCGAGATGGTAGGCGGCGCGCGGCCCGTACTCGGGGTCCCCGGTGGCGATCGCGGCCCGGTCCGCCTCCCGCGCCCTCTCGACGTCACCGGAGTCGTCGAGGACGACGGCCAGGCCCAGCGCGGCCTGAGCCCGGCAGGGCGTCTCGCCGAGCGCGAGCACCTTCTCGAACAGCAGCGCCGCCCGCTCCGCCTCGCCGTTCTCGGCGAGGTTCCGCGCTTGCTCGCACAACTGCGCCGGGTCGTCGGACACACGCTCCGCTGACTCGCTCATCCGGCGAGCTTATTGCAGTGTCCTCGGCCCCGGGTGCCGGAGCGCCCTCCTTCGGCGGGCACCGCGGCGATCGCCGCATCGCTCCGACTCGCCCGGCGGCTCGCTGCGCGCTCGGGTTCTCGCAGGCTCGAACGCGGCTTCGCACCCGATCGGCAACGCCCGGGGTCGCCGGTGGCCGGTGCAACCGGGTCCCTTGCGTCCTCATGTGGTCGCGCCCGGGCCGGCTCAATCCTCGAAGGCGTCCGGGGGCGGGCAGGAGCAGATGAGGTTGCGGTCGCCGTAGGCCTGGTCGATGCGGCGGACGGGCGGCCAGTACTTGTCGTCGCGGAGGGCGGGGACGGGGTAGGCGGCCTCCTGGCGGGTGTAGGCGTGCTTCCAGTCGTCGGAGATCAGGCAGGCGGCGGTGTGCGGGGCGTTCCTGAGCGGGTTGTCCTCGCGGTCGTAGCCGCCGTCGGCGACGCGCCGGATCTCCCGGCGGATCTCGATCATGGCGTCGCAGAACCGGTCGAGCTCGGCGAGGTCCTCGGACTCGGTCGGCTCGATCATCAGGGTGCCGGCGACGGGGAACGACAGGGTCGGGGCGTGGAAGCCGTAGTCGATGAGCCGCTTGGCGACGTCCTCGGCGGTGATCCCGGTCTCCTTCGTGATCTTGCGGAGGTCGGCGATGCACTCGTGGGCGACGAGGCCGTTGCGGCCGGTGTACAGGATCGGGTAGTGCGGCGCGAGGCGGGCGGCGAGGTAGTTGGCGCCGACGATCGCGCTCTCGGTGGCGGCGCGCAGTCCGTCCGGGCCCATCATCGCGATGTACGCCCAGGAGATCGGCAGGATGCCCGCCGAGCCCCACGGCGCCGCGGAGATCGGGCCCACGCCCGTCTGCGGGCCGGCCTCCGCGCGGAGCGGGTGGTTCGGCAGGAAGGGGGCCAGGTGCTCGCGGACGCCGATCGGGCCGACGCCGGGGCCGCCGCCGCCGTGCGGGATGCAGAACGTCTTGTGCAGGTTGAGGTGCGAGACGTCGGAGCCGAACTCGCCGGGACGGGCCAGGCCGACGAGCGCGTTGAGGTTGGCGCCGTCCACGTAGACCTGGCCGCCCGCCTCGTGCACGGCCGCGCACACGTCGGTGATCGACTCCTCGAAGACGCCGTGCGTGGACGGATACGTCACCATGATCGCGGCGAGCCGGCCGCCATGCTCGCCGATCTTGGCGTGCAGGTCGTCGAGGGCGACGTTGCCGCCCTCGTCGCACTTCACGACGACGACGCGCATCCCGGCCATGACGGCGCTGGCGGCGTTGGTGCCGTGCGCGGACGACGGGATCAGGCACACGTCCCGGTGCTGCTCGCCGCGGGACGCGTGGTACCCGCGGATGGCGAGCAGGCCGGCCAGCTCGCCCTGCGAGCCGGCGTTCGGCTGGACCGACACCTCGGCGTACCCGGTGATCTCGGCGAGCGCGTGCTCCAGTTCGCCGATCAGCTCGACGTATCCGGCGGCCTGGTCGACGGGCGCGAACGGGTGGATGTTCGCGAACTCAGGCCAGGTGACCGGCTCCATCTCGGCGGTGGCGTTCAGCTTCATCGTGCAGGAGCCGAGCGGGATCATGGAGCGGTCGAGCGCGATGTCCTTGTCCTGGAGCCTGCGCAGGTAGCGCAGCATCGCGGTCTCGGAGCGGTGCGCGCGGAAGACCGGGTGGGTCAGGTAGGGGCTCTCGCGGCGCAGCGCGCCCGGGAGCGCCTCGGCCGCCCCGCCGGCGCCGGCGGCCGGGACGCCGAACGCCTCCAGGACGGCGGTGACGTGCTCGGGCAGCGTCGTCTCGTCGCAGGCGATCCCCACGTGGCCGGCGTCCGCGGGGCGCAGGTTGATCCCGCGCTCGCGGGCCGCGGCGACGACCTCCGCGGCGCGGCCGGGGACGCGGGCGAGGACGGTGTCGAAGAACGCGTCGTGGACGATCTCCACGCCGCCGGCGCGCAGCCCCGCGGCGATCTCGGCGGCCCGGCGGTGCGTCCGCTGGGCGATCGCCGCGAGCCCCTCCGGCCCGTGGTAGACGGCGTACATGCTCGCCATGACGGCGAGGAGGACCTGCGCGGTGCAGATGTTGCTGGTGGCCTTCTCGCGCCGGATGTGCTGCTCGCGGGTCTGCAGCGCCAGCCGGTGCGCGGGGGCGCCGTCGGCGTCGACGGACACGCCGACGAGCCGTCCGGGGAGCTGCCGCCGGATGCCCTCGCCGACCGCCATGTAGCCGGCGTGCGGGCCGCCGAACCCGTACGGGACGCCGAACCGCTGCGACGAGCCCACGGCGATGTCGGCGCCGGACTCCCCCGGCGGGCGCAGCAGCGTCAGCGCGAGCAGGTCGGCCGCGACGACCACCTTGGCGCCGCGGTCGTGGGCCTGCCCGATGACCGGCTCCAGGTCGCGGACGGCGCCGGACGCGCCCGGGTACTGCAGCAGCACCCCGAAGAAGTCGCCCTCGGGCAGCCCGCCGGACAGGTCGGCGGTGACCACCTCGATGCCGAGCGGGACCGCCCGCGTCCGCACGACCTCGATCGTCTGCGGGAGGGCGTCGGCGTCGACCAGGAACGCGCCCGGCTCCTTGCGCCTGGAGACGCGGTGGGCGAGGGCCATGGCCTCGGCGGCGGCGGTGCCCTCGTCCAGCATGGACGCGTTCGCGACCGGCAGCCCCGTCAGGTCGGCGACCACCGTCTGGAAGTTCAGCAGGGCCTCGAGGCGCCCCTGGGAGATCTCCGGCTGGTACGGGGTGTAGGCGGTGTACCAGCCGGGGTTCTCCATGACGTTGCGCAGGACGACGGCCGGGGTGATCGTCCCGTGGTAGCCGAGGCCGATCATGGACGTCAGGACGGTGTTGCGGGCGGCGAGTTCCCGGAGCCGGTCCAGCGCGGCGGGCTCGCTCAGCGCGGGCGGCAGGTCCAGCGGGCGGGACGTGCGGATGGCGGCGGGCACCGCGTCGTCGATGAGCGCCTCGACGCCGGAGTAGCCGATGACGGCGAGCATCCGGGCCTGGTCGTCCGGGGAGGGGCCGATGTGCCGGTCGGCGAACGTGGAACGGGGATGCTGCGGCGAGGCCACGGGGGCGAAGAACTGGGCGGTCATGGAGAGCCTCCTGGCGGCTGCGATGCTCAGGTCCGCCGCCGGCGCGGGCCGGCGGCCGGTCTCCCCCTCTGTCATCGGCACCTGAGAGCTTCGCCCGCGCGGCGGGATTTCCCCTTCGGTGAGCCGCCCTTCCCCGCGTGCGGGGATCGACGCCTGCTTTCCAGAGGTGCCTCGCCCGAGCGGTCCTTTTGCCTGAGAGGTTCCGGGGAGGTTGCCCCTTCGGCGCCCCACGCTGGCGGCGTGGGGTCTCTCCCGCCCAGGGTCGACGGCATGTCCTCGACAAACCCTACCCAAAGCCGGGCCCCGGGACGGGCCCGCCCCTTCCGGCGCCGGCGCCCCGGCGGGCACGCCGCTCTGCCAATGAGTACGATATGGAGGTCTGACCTGGGAGGTCACGGGCCTCGGGGCCTCACGACGGGAGATGGGGCTTCGGGTGCACACGCGACGGCCGGACGGCCCGCCGGCCGCTCGACGGCGCGCCGCCGGTTCTGGGACGCTGATCACGATGACGGATGGTCAGGGCGGCGGTACGGCGTGACGCAGACCCACGACGGCACGGTGCGCCCGAGGCAGGGCGCGGCCGCCGGTGTGCCCGTCGACGAGCCCGCCCAGCCGGACCGGATCCGCCGCCCGTCGGACGCGTTCAGGTTCGCGGCGTCGGTGACCGGCCTGGTGGCGGTGATGCTGCTGGTGTCGTTCGCGCAGCAGACGACGCACGGCCTGCAGACCGACATCGCCGAGGGCACCGCGCACGCGCCCCGGCCGCTGCTGTCGCTGGCCACGCTGATCTCCAGCTTCGGGGTGCTGGCCGCGCCGATCGCGTTCGGCATCGAGCGGCTGTTCCACAAGGACGGGACGCGCGTCGCGATCGCGCTGCTGGCCGCCGTGATCGCGTTCGGCATCACGATCGGGCTGGACGACCTGGTGGTGCGGGCGGCGCCCGGCGGCGTCCTGGACTCGCTGATCTGGGGCGGCACCGAGACGGCCCCGGTGCACACCGACATCGCCCCCGTCATCGCGTTCGTCAGCGCGGTGGGGATGGCCGGGCGCACCCGGTGGCAGGCCGCGACCTGGACGATGATCGGGCTCGCGGCGCTCACCGGGCTCACCGCGGGCTACGCCTCGGTCTCCGCGCTCGCCGCCACCTACTTCCTCGGGCGCGCCATCGGCCACGGCACCCTGTACGCGGTCGGCACCCCCAACCCGCGTCCCACGGGCATGACGGTCGTCGCCGCGCTCGAACGGCTCGGGCTGCGCCCGAAGCGGGCGGCGCGCCTGGACGACCCCGCCGAGGGCGCCGAGGAGACCCGCAGGTACGGCGTCGCCCTGGCCCCCCGTCCCGGGAACGGGGACGGGGGGGGCGACGGGCACGGCACGCGGCTCCCGGCGCGCCCCGGCGGCCACGGCGAATGGGACCTCGAACTCCGCGTCCTGGACCGCGACCAGCAGACGGCGGGGCTGCTGTACCGAGTCTGGAGGCTGCTGCGGCTGCGCTCCACGACGACCGGGCGGGCGCTGCGCTCCCTGCGCAGGTCCCTGGAGCAGGAGTCGCTGATGGCGTACGCGGTGGACGCCGCGGGCGCCCGGACCCCCCGCCTTATCGGCACGTCGGAGGTCGGCACGGAGGCGGCGCTGCTGGCGTTCGAGCACGTGCCGGGCCGGCGGCTCGCGGACGTCCCCGACGAGCAGATCACCGACGGCCTGCTGACGGACGTGTGGCGGCAGTTCCGTTCGCTGCAGGCGGGCCGGCTGGCGCACCGGCGGCTGCAGGACGAGGCGATCGTGGTCGGCGACGACGGCCGCGCCTACATCACCGACCTGCGGGCCGGGGAGACCGCGGCGGGCGACCTGGCGCTGCGGCTCGACCTGGCGCAGCTGCTGACGACGCTCGCGCTGCGGGCGGGACCGGAGCGGGCGGTCCGCACCGCCGCGCGGGTGCTGGGCGAGGAGTCCCTGGCCGCCGCGGTGCCGCTGCTGCAGCGGGTGGCGCTGTCACGCACGACCCGGACGGCGCTGCGGCACGACCGGGAGGTGCTGACCCGCATCCGCGAGCAGATCATCCGGCTGAAGCCGGAGACGGAGGTCTCGCCGGCCAGGCTGGAACGGTTCCGGCCCCGGACGATCTTCAGCATCGTGGCGCTGTCGATCGCGGCCTACATCGTCATCCCGCAGGTGGCGAGCCTGGACGTGGCGACCATGGCGTCCGCGGCGAGCTGGCACTGGGCGCTGGCCGCGCTGGGCGCCGCGGCCCTCACCTACGTCGCCGCGGCGCTCATGCTGATGGGGTTCGTGCCGGAGAGGCTGCCGCTGGGGCGGACGGTGCTGGTCCAGGTCGCCGCGTCGTTCGTGAAGCTGGTGGCGCCGGCGGCCGTGGGCGGCGTCGCCGTCAACACCCGCTACCTGCAGCGCTCGGGGGTGCGGCCCGGCCCGGCGGTGGCGAGCGTCGGCGCGTCGCAGCTGGTGGGGCTGGTCACGCACATCCTGCTGCTGATCCTGTTCGGGTTCCTCACCGGCTCGACGACGAAGGCGACGCAGGATCTCGCGCCGTCCCGCACGATCGTCATCGTGGTGCTGTCGCTGGGGCTGCTCGCGGGGCTGGCGCTGACCGTCCCGCGGGTCCGGCGGGAGGTCACGTCGCGTCTGAGGAGCATGTTCTCGGGGGTGGTGCCCCGGCTGGTGGACGTCCTGCAGACGCCGCGGAAGCTGTTCACGGGGATGGGCGGGACGCTGCTGCTGACGGTCGCGTTCGTGCTCTGCCTGGACGCGTCGATCCGCGCGTTCGGCGGGTCGCTGCCGCTGACGACCGTCGTGGTGGTCTTCCTCACCGCCAACGCGGTCGGGTCGGCGGCGCCGACGCCCGGTGGTCTCGGCGCCGTCGAGGGCGCCCTGACCCTCGCGCTGACGATCTCGGGGCTCACCGCGGAGACGGCGACGTCGGCGGTGCTGCTCTACCGGCTTCTCACGCTGTGGCTGCCGGTCCTGCCGGGATGGGGCGCGTTCACCTACCTGCAGCGGCGGGAGGCGCTCTGACCGTCAGCCGGTGCGGCGGGCGCGCCGCCGGCCGGCCAGCTCGTCGTGGGGGTGGTCGGACGGGTCGTCGTCATCGACGGCGGCGCGCTCACCGGGTAGTTCCGCGAGGCTGCCCTCCACCTCCTGCCACACCCGGCCGAGCGCGATGCCGAACACGCCCTGCCCGCCCTGGAGCAGGTCGACGACCTCGTCGGGCGAGGTGCACTCGTACACGCTGACGCCGTCGCTCATCAGCGTGATCTGCGCCAGGTCCCTGACGCCGCGGTCCCGCAGGTGGGTGACGGCCGTGCGTATCTGCTGCAGCGACACGCCGGTGTCCAGGAGCCGCTTCACGACCTTCAGGACGAGGATGTCGCGGAAGCTGTAGAGCCGCTGGCTGCCCGACCCGTGCGCCGGCCGTACGCTCGGCTCCACCAGCTTGGTGCGCGCCCAGTAGTCGAGCTGCCGGTAGGTGATCCCCGCCGCCGCGCACGCGGTGGGGCCGCGGTAACCGACATCCTCCGGCGGCGCCGAGACCTGGGTGTCGAAGAGCAGGCCCTGCTCTCCGGCACGCCGGGACGCCATGTGCCTGTCGGGGGTCGCCTTGCCCTCGCCGCTGCTCACCGCCACGCGGACCTCCGGCTTCTATCAGCCCGTGCCGCTTCGTCAAGGGGGTTCGACGAATTACACCACGGGTGTTCCACCAGCACGGTAGGTGCCGGTCAGGGTGTGGTCAACGTTCACCGTCGGCGCGTCGCATGCCCGGATGAACCGGCTTCACGTGGGCAAACTGCGCACCTTCACCGCCAAACCACTCCTACCCCGATGCCCGCCCGGCAAAAACCGCCAGGTCCGGGGCGATGCACATCCAATCGCGGCAGGGCATGAACATACACCCGAGAGTGACATTCACCACGTTCTTCGCATGCCCCGTGGAGCCCGGATCATGCGGGCCGGACCTCCGGGTTCGTCAGCCGGCGCGGCCGAAGTCCTCCGGGGAGATGGTGTCGAGGAACTCGCGGAACTTCTCGACCTCGTCCTCCTGCTCGTCCGGGATGGCCACGCCGGCCTCTTCGAGGACGTCCTCGCTGGCGAAGATCGTGGCGCCGGTGCGCAGGGCCAGGGCGATGGAGTCGGAGGGGCGGGCGCTCACCTCGACGCCGTTGGAGAAGATGAGGTCGGCGAAGAAGATGCCTTCGCGCAGCGCGGTGATGTTGACGGTGCGCAGCTGGACGCTGAGGGCGTCGAGCACGTCGCGGAACAGGTCGTGGGTGAGGGGGCGGGCGGGCAGCACGCCCTGCTGGGCGAAGGCGATCGCGGTCGCTTCGACCGCCCCGATCCAGATGGGCAGGTAGCGATCGCCCTCCGTCTCCTTCAACAGGACGATCGGCTGATTGGAGGGCATCTCGACCCGGACGCCGACGACCTCCATCTGCTTCACTGCGGCTCCCTGCTGGTTCTCGCTGTCTGGATCACCACGTGCAGCGGATCGATTCGTGACCGAACCCTGTAGCCAACGTACACCCAGGCCCGGACAGCTCGTGATGCCGCGGGTCCGGCAAAATCCTCCGCGGCACCCATGATCAGCGGTCGAGGCTTTCGCGGAGACCGGCCGATACCAGGGCGGCGTGGAGCCTGACCGACAGGGCCGCGATCTCCCGCGCGGTCTCGGCGGCCTGCTCGTGGGCGCCGCGGCTGCGGCGGCGCAGCTGCGGCGCGACCATCTGCTCGATGAGGCCGGCCTGCCGGTCGGCGGCGGCCTTGACCGCGCGCAGGTGCCGCACCTCGAAGCCGAACTCGCCGAGCGCCGCGGCGGCCCGCGCGATGCTGAGCGCGTCGCCCTCGTAGTGCGCGCCGGCCCTGCGGACGAGGCCGTACTCCTCCAGCCTGGCGAGGAGGGCCTCGTCGATGCCGGCGCCGTCCAGGAGCTGGCGGCGCGTCAGCCGGACGGCGGGGTCCTCGGCGGTGGTGTCGGCGGCGACGAGCGTGCGGGGACGGCGCTGCGGGGTGCCGGGGTCACCGGGCTTGGGGGAGCCGAGCGGCGGGACGCTCTCGCCGCGGTCGCACGCCTCCAGATGCTGCCGGATGACGCGCAGCGGAAGGTAGTGGTCGCGCTGCGCGGTGAGGACGAACCGGAGCCGCTCCACGTCGGCGTCGCCGAACTTGCGGTACCCGGACGGGCTGCGCTGCGGCTCGACCAGGCCCTCGGCCTCCAGAAACCGGATCTTGGAGATGGTGATGTCGGGGAACTCGGGCCTGAGCAGCCCGAGGACGTCCCCGATCGTCATCAGGGACCGGGCTGGCTGCGCGTTCAAGGCCCCTCCCATCGTCGCCGCGACCTCGTATCGTGCTCGCCGGTCAGCCGTGCGCCGGGTTGGTCAGGAACACCAGCCGGAACTTGCCGATCTGCACCTCGTCGCCGCCCGACAGCGCGGCCTGGTCGATCCGCTGCCGGTTGACGTAGAGGCCGTTGAGGCTGCCCACGTCGCGGACGGAGAACGCGCCGCCCTGTCGGGAGAACTCGGCGTGCCTGCGGGAGACGGTGACGTCGTCCAGGAAGATGTCGCTCTCGGGGTGCCGGCCCGCGGACGTGCGGTCCTTGTCGAGGAGGAAGCGGCTGCCGGCGTTGGGGCCCCGCTTGACCACGAGCAGCGCCGTCCCCGGGGGGAGCGCCTCCATGGCCATCTGGTCGGGGCCGACCGGCTCCTCGGCGCCCGCGTCGGTGTCCAGAGCCTCGAACCCGCCGATGGAGATCGTGGACGTGGACTCACCGGGGGATTCGCGGGGAGGCGGCGGCGACGGCGAACTCCGCGTCAGCGGAGTGCCGCAGTTCGAGCAGAAGCGGGCATCGTCCGGGTTGGCGTGACCGCACTGCGTGCAGTAGACGCTCGGCATCGATCGGCTCGGCCTCCTACCATCGGCGTACCGCCCGCGGCCGTCCCGCCGCAGCGGGAGCCGCCTGCGCCACGCGCATCCATCAAACCAACCCACGCCGGGGACCCGCCCCCGACCACGGTCCAACTCACCGGCCGCTCACACGACGGTCGCCGCAACTTACGCGGGTATTACCCGAGGGGTCAACTGGAACGGTGAGCCGACTGGACCAAACTACATTCGTCAATGATCGCAGGTCTACGGCGCCGCGCGGACGGCCCCGATCGCGACGCCCGTGCCGGGCGCCCGGTTCACCGCTCCCCCCGTTCCCCTCTACGGAGACCGTATCGCGCCGACGGTGACTTTCGCGCGCGGGTTGATCAGGACGGCCGCCCCCGTTCCCTGGAGGGTCTTCACCAGGCCGCCGGGGATGTTCAGCGCGGTCGTCATCGTGTGGGGGTCGCCGATGGCCAGGAACCGGTACGGGGCGGTGAGGAGTTCCCCGTCGGCCCGGATGCCGCGGGGACCGTCCAGGAAGTGGGTGTCGACGCCGGCGCGCACGTCGTCGACCTGGATGACCTCGGCGCCCGCGTCGCGGAGTTCCTCCAGGGCGTCCAGCAGGTTGATCGCCTTGACGCCGCCTCCGGGGTCGCTGATCACCATCTCGATGCCGGGCCCCTCGGCGGGGAGCGTCCCCGCCAGCAGGCCGTAGGTGGCGGCGCGCTCGCGGGCCTCCTCCAGCGCGGTCTCGCCTTCGGCGTCCCGTTCCAGCTCGGCCTTCGTCCGCTCCAGCTCGCGCACGTCGCCTCGCAGCCGCTCGGACCGCTGGCCCAGATCGGACAGGATTCCGACGAGTTCGTCCTGCCGCGCGGTGGCGAACGTGGTGTCCCGCTCGGTGGACTCGACCTGGACGACGACGGCGAAGCCCAGCAGGAGGCTCAGCAGCCCGCCGGCGAGCTGGCCCCGGCTGACTCGCGGCCTCAACAGCCCGGCGAGCCCGCGCAGGCCGGGGGGCTCCGCCGGACGCCCGTCCGCGTCAGGGCGCCCGTTCGCGGGGCCGTCTTCGCGCTCGTTCTCGTTTCCGGTCATGCGCCGAACAGCCTCCGCCGGATCCCGGCCACGTTGGAGAAGATCCGGATGCCGAGGACGACCACGACACCGGTGGACAGCTGGGAGCCGACGCCGAGCTTGTCGCCGAGGAAGACGATGAGCGCGGCGATGACGGTGTTGCTGACGAAGGAGACCACGAACACCTTCTCGTCGAAGATGCCCTCCAGGCGGGCACGGACGCCGCCGAACATGGCGTCGAGCGCCGCGACGATCGCGATCGGCAGGTACGGCTGCAGCCAGAGCGGCACGTCCGGCTGGAACACCAGGCCCAGCGTCACGCCGATCACCAGCCCGATGAGCGCGATCACTCCCGGGTCACCCCTCCCCCGCTCACGGGCCGTTCCCCGTGCCGTCCTCTCACGGGCCGTCCACTCACGGGCCGTCCTCCTCGCGGGGGACGGCGTACCGCAGCCGGACCGGACCCGCGGCGGGCAGGCGCACGTCCGGCGCGCGGCGCGTGCGGTACCCGATCCCGAAGCGCTCCTTCAGCGTCCGCAGCCGCCGGTCGGCGGCCGAGTCCGCGAAGGCGTCCCGCAGGCCGCCGGTGTCGCCCAGCGCCGTCACCTCGTAGGGCCGGGCGAGCGGCCGGTAGTCGACCATGATCGCCTCACCGGCGGTGCGGATCGCGGTCGTCGCCGTGAGCCGCTGGCCGTTGACGGCGATCGCCGCGGCGCCCGCCGCCCAGAGCCCGTTCACCAGGACCTGGAGATCCTGATCATAGACCCGGCCGCCGGCGGCGGCGTGGTCCCGCGCGGCGGGCGCGTCCGGGTCGCCGCGCGGCGCGTCGTCCAGTGTGACCACCAGTCCCTCGCCGGTGACGGGCGCGGCGGCCGCAGCGGCGGCCGCGCGGGCGAGCCGGGCCCGGGCGCGGCGGCCGTCGTCGCTGCGGGCCAGCGCCGCGGCGCGCTGCCGCTCGGTCTCGGCGCGGAGCCGGTCGAGCCGGCGCTGCAGGCCGTCGGTCTCGGCGGTGCGGGCGCCGATCTCGCCGACGAGCCGGGAGCGCTGCTCGGCGGCGACGGGCTCGCTGCGGCGCACCTGCGCCCCGGCGACGGCGATCAGCGTCCCGGTGAGGACGAGGACGAGCAGGACGCCGCCGCCCCGCAGCCGCCCCCGCCGGGGACCCGGGCCGCCCGCCCGGTCCGCGCGGCGCGCCCGCCGCGCCGCGGCCTCCGCGTACCCGGGGTCGAGGAGCTCGCCGGCGAACAGGTCGGCGAGCAGCGACATGGACGCGTCGGGCCGCCGCCATCCGGGGGCGTCGTCGTCCTGTCGTGCGATCACCGCCCCATCATGGCAAGGGACGGCGGCCGGTGCGGCATCAGCCGTCCCGCGGCATGCGCAGGATGTACCCGACACGCGGCACCGTGTGGATGAGGCGGGGGCCGCGGTCGTCCACCTTGCGGCGCAGGTAGCTGATGTAGGTCTGGACGACGGCGTCGCCGCCGCCGAAGTCGTACTGCCAGACGTGGTCGAGGATCTGCCGTTTCGTCAGCACCCGGCCGGAGTTGAGGAGCAGGTAGCGCAGCAGGGTGAACTCGGTGGGGGTCAGGCCGATCGGCACGCCGCCGCGCCGAACCTCGTAGGTGTCCTCGTCGAGTTCCAGGTCGGCGATCGTCAGCCGGGCCCGTGCCCGCGCGGAGGGCCGGGTGCGGCGCAGCACGGCGCGGATGCGCGCCGTCAGCTCCGCCAGGCTGAACGGCTTGGTCATGCAGTCGTCCGCGCCGGCGGTGTGACCCTTGATCTCCTCCTCGGCGGCGTCGCGGGCGGCGAGGAAGACGACCGGGGCATCGCAGCCGGCCCGCCGCAGCCGGGCGCGGGCGTCGATGGCGGGCCCGTCCGGCAGCAGCGCGTCCAGGACGATGAGGTCGGGGCCGAAGCGCGGGACGCTCGCCAGCGCCTCGGCGCCGGATCCGGCCACGGCCGTCTCGAAGCCCTCGTAGCGCAGCGCGGTCGCGACGAGGTCCGCCAGGCGGGCGTCGCCGTCCACGACGAGGATCTTGGTGGGGGTCACGGTGCCCAGTCTCTCCGCTGACCGTCGCGTGCGCACTCCGGGCCTTCGGCGGCGGGTCAGGCGCTGGCGGGGCGGCCGAGGCCCATCTGGACGGCGAAGCCGGCGAGCACCGATCCCATCAGGTACCGCTGGGCTCGCCGCCAGCCGGGCCGCCTGGCCAGGAAGGCGGCGAAGCCGCCCGCGCCGAGCACGATGAGGGCGTTGACGGTGACGGCGACGGTGATCTGGGTGAGGCCGAGCAGCATGCTCTGGACGGCGACGTTGCCGCGGTCGGGGTCGGCGAACTGCGGCAGCAGCGACACGTACAGGACCGCGATCTTGGGGTTGAGCAGGTTGGTGACCAGCCCCATCGTGAACAGCCGGCGCGGCCGGTCGGCGGGCAGGTCCGCGGTGGCGAACGCCGTCGTCCCGCCCGGCCGGACCGTCTGCCACGCCAGCCACAGCAGGTAGAGCGCGCCGGCGACCTTGACGACCGTGTAGAGCGTCGGGACGAGCGTGAAGACGGTGGTGATCCCGGCTGTGGCGGCGACGACGTAGACCAGGAACCCGGCGGCGACGCCGGCGAGCGAGATCAGCCCGGCGCGGCGGCCCTGCGCCACCGACCGGGACACCAGATAGATCATGTTGGGGCCGGGGGTGAGGACGAGGCCGAGGGCGATGAGGGCGATGGCCGCCACGGCGCTGGACGAGATCATTGCGCTCCTGATGTCTCCGAGTGCTCCGATACTAGATGGCCGAGCTTTCTCAGTGCAATAATCAGATTGCTCTCAGTGCAATCGAGGAGGCGCCTGTGGACGACTACCGGAGGGTCGCGGACGCGGTGGCCGCCGAGATCGCGGCGGGACGGCTGCGGCCCGGCGACCGGCTGCCCCCGCAGCGCGCGTTCGCACGGGAGCGCGGCATCGCGAACTCGACGGCGGGCCGCGTCTACCGGGAACTGGCCGGGCGCGGACTCGTGGTGGGCGAGGTCGGGCGGGGCACGTTCGTCCGCGCGGCGCGGCGCCCGTCCGGCACGGCGCCGTCCGAGCCGGCGCTGTCCGAGCCGGCGGACGCGCGCGTCGACCTGGAGCTCAGCTACCCCGAGGTGCCGGGGCAGAGCGAGCTGATGGCCGCCGGGATGGAGCGGCTGCTGCGGCCCGACGTCCTCGGCGCGGCGCTCGGGCCCGCCGGCGTCGCGGGGACGCCCGCCGCCCGGGAGGCGGCGGCCGCGCTGCTGGCCGCGCCGGGCTGGCGGCCCGCACCGTCCGGCGTCCTGTTCGCCGGGAACGGGCGGCAGGCGATCGCGGGCGCCGTGGCCGCCCTCGTGCCGCCCGGCGGGAGGCTCGCGGTCGAGGCGGTCACCTATCCGGTGATCAAGGGCATCGCGGCGCGGCTCGGCGTCACGCTCGTCCCGGTCGAGGTCGACGAGCACGGCCTGTGCCCGGACGCCCTGGCCCGCGCCCACCGCGGCGCCCCGCTCGGCGCCGTGTACGTCCAGCCGACGCTGCACAATCCGTGCGGGACGACGATGCCGCGGGAACGCCGCGCCGAACTGGCCGCCGTCCTGGAACGGCTCGGCCTCTACGCCATCGAGGACCGCATCTGGGCGTTCCTCCGGGAGGACGGTCCCGCTCCGCTGGCGGCGCTGGCGCCGGACCGCACCGTGCTCGTCGACAGCCTGTCGAAGCGTCTCGCCCCGGGCCTGAGCATCGGGTTCGCCGTCCCCCCCGCCGCGCTGGCCGGACGTATCGCCGCGGCCCTGCGCTCCGGTGCGTGGGCGCCGGCGGGGTTCGCGCTGGAGGCGGCGTCCGGCTGGATCGCCGACGGCACGGTCGAGTCGGTGACCCGCGCCAAGCGCGCCGACGCCGCGTCCCGCCTGCGGCTCGCCGCCGAGCGCCTCCCGGGCGCCGCCGCACCGGCCGGCCCGTCCTACTTCTGCTGGTGGGACCTGCCGCCCCGGTGGCGCGCGGAGACCTTCGTGGCCGCGGCGGCGCGGCACGGGATCGCCGTCACGCCCGCCGCCGCCTTCGCCGCCGGGACCGGCTCCGCTCCCCGCGCCGTCCGCGTCGGGCTCGCCTCCCCGCCCCCGCGGGCCCTCGCCGCCGCCCTCGGCGTCCTCGCCGAGATCGCCGCCGGGGCCCCCGAGGACACGCTCGTCGATTGACGGACCGTCACGTCAGGAGCCCGCGCGTTCGACGACGACGGCCCACTCCTCCAGGAGCGCCTGCGCCGCGTCGGCGTCCGGCCCCTCGGCCCAGAGGTGGGTGACCGGCTCGGCCGGGTCGGGTAGGACGAGGACCCAGCGGCCGTCGTCCTCGACCACGCGGACACCGTCGGTGGTGTCGATCGTGCGGTCGCCGGCGGCCTCCACCACATGCCGCATGACGCTGCCCTTGGCCGCCCACGGCGTCGGGACGGAGCGGCGCAGCAGGTGCGCGTCCGGGATGCGGCGGTCGATCTGCGACAGCGTCAGCCGCGTCCGGGCGACCAGCCCGACGAGGCGGACGAACGCCGCGATCCCGTCGACCGTGCCGCTGAACTCCGGCATCAGGAACCCGCCCCGCCCGTCCCCCGCGAAGACCACGCTGGGCTGCGCGGCGGCCTTGGTGAGCACGTCCTGGGACGTGGACGTCCACTCGACCTGGACGCCGTGGAACCGGCACACCTGCTCGGCGACCCGCGTCGTCGTCACCGGCAGCGCGACCTTGCCGCCGCGCCGCTCCGCCGCGACCAGGTCCAGCATCACCAGCAGGGCCCGGTCGTCGCCGACCAGCTCGCCGTTCTCGTCCACGAGCGAGATCCGCTCCCCCACCGGGTCGAACCGGACGCCGAACGCGGCCCGCGACGACGACACCAGCTCCCCGAGCCGCTCCAGGTCCCGCATCCGCTCGGCGAGCGTCTCGGTCGGGTTGGCCTCGTCCAGGCCGGCGTTGCGGGTGAGGACCTCCACCCCGACCTTGCCGAGCAGGTTGGGCAGGACGAGGGAGGCGACGCCGCCCGCGCAGTCCAGGACGATCTTCAGCCCGGCCTCGCGGACCCCGCGGATGTCGACGCGCCGCAGCAGGTCGCGGGTGTAGGTCTCCACGACGCGCGGCGGGTAGGCCAGCTCGGCGATCTCGCCCGGGAACGCGCGGCGGTACTCCTGCCGGCCGAACACCCGCTCCAGCTTGCGCTGCGCGGCCTGCGACAGGTCGGCGCCGTCCGGGTCGAGGAAGATGATGTCGACGCCCTGCGGGTCGCCGAGGGTGGTCCGGATGTAGATGCCGCCCACGCTGTCCTCGCGCCCGGTCTCGAACCGCGCGACGGTCAGCGGCGTCGCCTCCAGGTCGTGGACGTTGATCGCGCTGGCGGTCAGGGCGCTGTTCACCGCGCGTTTCAGCGTGCGGGCGGCGCGGGAGACGTCCCGCCCGGTGACGACCGTGGTGCCCTTCTTCAGCGTCGTCGCGTACGCGCTGGCCAGCCGCACCGCCAGCTCCGGCGTGATCTCCACGTTGACCAGGCCGGACACGCCCCGCGGCCCGAACAGGTTGCGCTGCCCGCGCGACTCCCAGATCACGCTGGTGTTGACGACGGCGCCGGCCTCGATCGTCTTGAACGGGTAGACCTTCACGCCGCTGGAGACGTACGCCTCCGCCTCGATCACGCACTCGTCCCCGATGACCGCGCCCTCCTCGACGCGGGCGCCGGCCATGATGTCGGTGTTCTTGCCGACCACGCAGCCGCGCAGGTTCGTCGACGGCGCGACGAACACGTTGTCGTGGACGATGGCGCGGTGCAGGAACGCGCCCTCCTTCACCACCACGTTGCTGCCGAGGACGGTGTACTCCCGCAGTTCGACGCCCGCCTCGACCTTGGCGTAGTCGCCGATGTAGAGCGGGCCCTTCAGGACGGCCTCGGCGTCCACCTCGGCGCCCTCGGCCACCCAGACGCCGGGTGACATCTCGAACCCGTCCAGGTCGATGCCGACCTCCCCGGACAGCATGTCGGCCTGCGCCTTGAGGTAGCTCTCGTGGGTGCCGACGTCCTCCCAGTAGCAGTCGGCGATGTACCCGAACAGCGGTGCGCCCTCGGCCAGCAGCTTGGGGAACACGTCCCCGGACCAGTCGACCGGCTCCCCCGGCGCGACGTGTTCGAGGACCTCCGGCTCCATCACGTAGATCCCGGTGTTGACGGTGTCGGAGAACACCTGCCCCCACGTGGGCTTCTCCAGGAACCGCTGCACGCGGCCCTCGTCGTCCACGATGATGATGCCGAACTCCAGCGGGTTCGGGACGCGCTTGAGACCGATCGTGACGAGGGCGCCGTTCTCCTCGTGGAACCGCACCATGTCGGTCAGGTCGATGTCGGTGAGCGCGTCCCCGGAGATCACCAGGAACCGGTCGTCGCGCAGCGCCTCCTCGGCGTTCTTGACGCTGCCGGCGGTGCCGAGCGGGATCTCCTCCGTCGCGTAGCTCAGCGACATGCCGAGCTCCTCGCCGTCACCGAAGTAGTTGCGGATCAGCGCGGCCAGGAACTGGACGGTGACGACGGTCTCGCTGAACCCGTGCTTCTTCAGCAGCCGCAGCACATGCTCCATGATCGGCCGGTTGACCAGCGGAAGCAGCGGCTTGGGCTGGTTGGCGGTCATGGGACGCAGCCGCGTCCCCTCGCCTCCCGCCATCACGACGGCCTTCATCGGGGGGTCTCAGCTCCCTTCTGATCGCCGGCCGGCGGATCCGCGCCCGGGTCGCCCGGCCCTCCCCGTCCGGGCGCGGGGTCCGGCCCGGAGGCCGGGGACGAGGCGCGGCCGGCCAGCACCAGTTGCCGCGTCTGGGCCCAGTAGAGGACGGCCGCCCACCAGTACAGGCCCGTCCCCCAGATCGCGAACGACCATCCGGTGACCTTCGCCGCGGTCGCCGCCCCGCCGTCGTGGTCGCCCAGCAGCAGCAGCGGGAACGCGTACAGCAGGCACATCGTCCCCGCCTTGCCGATGAAATGCACCGGAAGCGTCCCGCTGTACCCGAGCCGCCGGACGATCGGCGCGATCGGCAGGATGGCGAACTCGCGGGCGACCAGCGCCACCACCAGCCACAGCGGGATGATGTCGCGGATCGTCAGCCCGATGAGCGTCGCCAGGATGTAGAGGCGGTCGGCGGCCGGGTCGAGGACGGTCCCGAGCTTGCTCATCTGGTTCAGCGCGCGCGCCAGCTTGCCGTCCAGCCAGTCGGACAGTCCGGCGAACACGAGCACGCCGAGCGCCCACCAGTCCGCCTCGATGAGCACGAGCCACAGGAACAGCGGGACGCCCACCAGCCGGGCCAGGCTCAGGCTGTTCGGCACCGTGAAGATCCGGTCCTGCGGGGCTTCCTGCTGTGTGCTCACCGACGTGTTCGCCTCCCCTGGTCCCTTGATCCTGACCCTACCGGTAAGACTTTTGAAAGCCCCCGATGACGTCGCCCGCGGCGGTCGCCCGGGCACACGGCCGGCGTGGGAGGAAGGCCCGGCCGCGGCCGGGGGTCATCGCGGGCTGACGACGGCCGCGGGCGGGAAGACGGCCGTGACGACGAACCCGCCGCCGTCGCCCGGGCCCGCGTCGAGCGTCCCGCCGGCGCTGCGCGCCCGCTCGATCATCCCGAGGATCCCGAACCCCTCGGGCGTCCCGCCGGACGGTCCCGTCCCGTCGTCGGCGACCCGCACGACGAGGCCCCCGGCGTCGCGCGTCAGGCGCACCGTCGCGTGCCGCGCCCCCGCGTGCTTGACGACGTTGGTCAGGGCCTCCTGGACGATCCGGTACGCCGCGACGCCGATCTCCGGCGGCAGCGGCCCGGCACCGGTGCCGCCGCCGAGCCCCGCGGCGTCGAAGTCGATCTCGATCCCGGTGCCGCGCGCGGCCCGCACCAGGTCCGCGATCCCGTCCGCACCGGGCAGCGTCCCGGAGGTCTCGACGTCGGTGCCGCGCAGGACCTGCAGAGTGCCGCGCAGTTCCGTCCGGGCGTCGCGGCACGTCTGCGCGATCGACCCGAACGCGTCGGCCAGCTCCGCCCGGTCGAGCGGCCGGTCCGCGCGCAGCAGGTGGGACGCGGCCCCGGCCTGGACGCCGATGACCGTGATGCTGTGGGCGAGGAGGTCGTGCAGGTCCCGGGCGATCCGCAGCCGCTCCTCGGCGACGCGGCGCCGGGCCTCCTCCTCCCGCGTCCGCTCCGCCCGTTCGGCCCGCTCGGTGATCGTCGCCAGCCGGGCCCGGTGCACCCGCCACACCTGGACGGCGATCACGACGGACACGACGGCCTCGATGACCGCGATCTGCTCCCGCAGGGAGCCGCCGCCGGCCCGCATCGCCATCCCGAACACGCACACGGCCAGCAGGAACGCCACGACGGTGATGACGGCCCGCACCCGGCGCCCGAGCACCGCGTACGCGAACAGGGCGATCACCTCGGCGGGCACCAGCGCGTGGTGCTGGTACTGCGCCAGGTGATACGGCAGCACCAGGATCACCAGGGCTGCCAGCCCCGCGGCGGGCCATCGCCTGATCACCGCGAGGGGGGCGTGCGCGGCCAGCAGCAGCAGCGCGCCGGGCACGTCCAGCGCCCGCACGCCGGGCCACATGACCGCCACCGCGGCCGCCGTGACCGCCAGCAGCGTCGCGAGCAGAGCGTCTCTCGCCGTCGCACCGATCCG
The DNA here is from genome assembly GCF_052245875.1 of Actinomadura sp. 3N407. Lineage (NCBI taxonomy): Bacteria > Bacillati > Actinomycetota > Actinomycetes > Streptosporangiales > Thermomonosporaceae > Actinomadura > Actinomadura sp. 3N407. Next base: position 334,150 of record NZ_JBQQBP010000007.1, on the reverse strand, counting down.
GGGCACCGTCACCACCCGCCCATCTTCCCCGACGCCCGCGATCACCGCACACCGCCCCGTCCTCAACGGGCGGGGACCGCCGCCGCAAGTGCGGCGGGTCCGCGCCGCGGGGGGCCGCACCCGGCCTATAGTTCTGCGATCCCCGTCACGAAGGGCCGACAGTGTCCGTCTCCCCGCCCGGACTCAAGATCACCCTGGCCCGGAGGGCCTACCGGTGGCCGCTCCGGTTCTGCCTGACCGCGCTGACGGCCGGCCTGGCCGTCTCGTTGTCCACGCTCTCCGGCCCCGAGGCCTGGGAACCCGAGGAGGCCCGGCGGACCATCGCCCTCTATGGCGGCGGCGGCGTGCTCGCCGCGTCGGCCGCCGCCCTCTGGGCCTTCATCATCTACCGGACCCGCCTCGTCGTGACGATCGGCGAACAGGGCCTCGTCCTCCGCCGTCGCGGCAACGAGGCGACCATCCCGGCGGACGCCGTGGACGCCGTCGGGCTCGTCTGGCCGGTCGCCGATCCCGCCTGGACGGTCTGGTTCGATCCCGGGGCCGCACCGGGCGTCGACGCCGTCACGAAGGTCGAAGGCCGTGCGGCCACCCTGTTCCGCGACCGGTCGCTCCCGCCGGGGTGGATCGAGGCCGTGCACGCCGCGACGACGGGCACCCTCGGCGCCGCCTGGCGCGTCCTCGACGACGAGGGCGATGAGGTGGGGCGGCCTCCAGGGGGCGGGCTGCCCCGCGCCGACCGCGTCGCCGTCGACGGCAGGGGCCGTTACCGCGGCGAACGCGGCGGTGCCCTGCTCGCCGTGGCCTGCGGGCGGCTGGCCGAGCGCCCGGCGGACAGGTCCGGCGTCCTCGCCCGCGGCGGCGGCCGCCGGGCGATCGTGCTGCGCGATCCCCACGCCCGCACGCTGCTGGTGTTCAGGAGGGCGTCCACGATGTCCGGCCGCGGCCGGATGCGCGTGTTCGGCGCGGACGGCCGCCTCGCCGGGGAGATCAGGGGCGGGCACGAGCCGTCCTTCCACACCGCCGACGGGATGCTCCTCGGCGTCACCCGGCGGACCGGCGACCGCTACGTCGTCACCGGCGTGGACGGCCGGGAGTCCGCCTCGCTGCGGACCGGGAGCGGCGCCGGCGACGACGGCATGTGCCTGGAGCGTTCGCCGTCCGCCCCCGGCACCCTGCGCACCCTCACCCTGGCCCTCCCCATGGTGGTCCGCATCACCCGCCGGATCTGAACGCGGCGGCCCTCGACGCGACGGGTCAGGTGTCCGGTGAGCAGGTGAGGACGGGTTTCACGTCCAGGATCGGGGTGCCGTCCAGGGCCTCCAGGTCCCGGACGCGCAGGCGGTTCCCGGCGATCTCCAGTATCTCGACCGGGTGCAGCCCGATCGGGTTCGGGCGGTCCGGTGAGCGGGTCGCGAAGACGCCGCGCATCGGGGCGGCGAGGTCGTCGCGCGGGTGGACGCGCAGGACGTCGCGCGGCGACAGGTGCAGCCAGGTCAGCACGAAGACCCGGTCGCCCGGCCGCAGGCCGTCGAGCGCGTCGAGGACGGACGGCTCGAAGACCAGCCACGCCTCGGGCGAGCCCTCCGGCCCCTGCTTGGGCGCGGCGGCGCGGTCGGTCAGCGTGGACTCGACGCGGCCGACCGCCGTCACGGTGAAGTCGTCTGGCATGCGTCCGATTCTGTCAGCCCGCCCCTCTATCCCATGAACGCCGGTTGCGGCAACCGGGGGACGGCGGGTTAGCGTCGGAGGCGACAGATCGCGGGGGCCCGGCGAACCGGGCTGAGATAGCGGCTGGGACGGCCGCTGACCGCATGAACCTGACCGGGTAATGCCGGCGTAGGGAGAGATCGAGTCGTCATGACCGAACCTGTGGTTCCAGCTGCCCGCAAGACCTACCTCCAGGGCTCGCGCCCGGAGATCCGCGTACCGATGCGGGAGGTGCCGCTCACCAACGGCGACGCCGTCGTCCTGTACGACACGTCCGGGCCGTACACCGATCCCGGGCACGAGACCGACGTCCGCAGGGGCCTGCCGCCGCTGCGGGAACCGTGGATCGCCGAGCGCGGCGACACCGCCCCGTACGAGGGGCGGGCGGTGCGCCCCGGCGACGACGGGCGCGGGGCGCCCGTCCGGGACGGTTCCCCGCCGCGCCCGCCGCGCCGCGCGACCGGCGGCGCGGTGACCCAGCGGGCCTACGCGCGGCGCGGGGAGATCACGCCGGAGATGGAGTTCGCGGCGCTGCGCGAGGGCGTGCCGCCGGAGTTCGTCCGGGACGAGCTGGCGGCCGGCCGCGCCGTGCTGCCCGCCAACGTCAACCATCCCGAGATCGAGCCGATGATCATCGGGCGGAACTTCCTCGTCAAGGTGAACGCGAACATCGGCAACTCGGCGGTGGCGTCGTCGATCGACGACGAGGTCGAGAAGATGACGTGGGCGACCCGCTGGGGCGCCGACACGATCATGGACCTGTCGACGGGCCGGGACATCCACACCACGCGCGAGTGGATCCTGCGCAACTCGCCGGTGCCGGTCGGGACCGTCCCGCTGTACCAGGCCGTGGAGAAGGTGGGCGGCGACCCGGCCGAGCTGACCTACGAGATCTTCCGCGACACGGTGATCGAGCAGGCCGAGCAGGGCGTGGACTACATGACCGTCCACGCGGGGGTGCTGCTGCGGTACGTGCCGCTGACGGCGCGCCGCAAGACCGGCATCGTGTCCCGCGGCGGGTCGATCATGGCGGCGTGGTGCCTGGCGCATCACGAGGAGAACTTCCTCTACACGCGGTTCCGGGAGCTGTGCGAGATCTTCGCGGCCTACGACGTCACCTGGTCGATGGGGGACGGGCTGCGTCCCGGCTCGATCGCCGACGCCAACGACGAGGCGCAGTTCGCCGAGCTGCGCACGCAGGGGGAGCTGACGAGGATCGCGGCGGAGTACGGGAACCAGGTGATGAACGAGGGTCCCGGGCACGTCCCGATGCACAAGATCAAGGAGAACGTCGACCTGCAGCAGGAGTGGTGCGACGGCGCGCCGTTCTACACGCTCGGGCCGCTGACCACCGACATCGCGCCCGGCTACGACCACATCACCTCGGCGATCGGCGCCGCGATGATCGGCTGGCACGGCACCGCGATGCTCTGCTACGTCACGCCGAAGGAGCATCTCGGGCTGCCGGACCGCGACGACGTCAAGGCCGGCGTGATCGCCTACAAGATCGCGGCGCACGCCGCGGACCTGGCGAAGGGCCATCCGGGCGCGCAGGCGTGGGACGACGCGCTGTCGGACGCGCGGTTCGACTTCCGGTGGGAGGACCAGTTCAACCTGTCCCTCGACCCGGACACCGCCCGCGCGTTCCATGACGCGACGCTCCCGGCCGCCCCGGCGAAGACCGCGCACTTCTGCTCGATGTGCGGGCCGCACTTCTGCTCGATGAAGATCACCCGGGATGTCCGGCGGTACGCCGCCGAGCGGGGCCTCGGCGAGGACGAGGCCCTCACCGCCGGGATGCGGGAGAAGGCCGAGGAGTTCCAGGCCGGCGGCGGGCGCGTCTACCTGCCGCTCTCCCCCGGCGGCACCTGACCGGACGGCACCTGACCGGCGGGCGCGGGCCCGGTGCGGATCGGGGCCCGCCGCGGACCGTCCGCGGCGGGCCCCGCCTCCCCGGGGAGGGTCATCGGTTCACCGCGGTTACTATCAAGGGACCGTTCCAAAGCCGCGGATCCCCCCGAATCGCCGCAGGCCCGTTGACCCGCCGGGAAGGACCCACGACCGAGGTGACCAGCGACGACACGCCGAAGGCCCCCGCCCGGGCGGTGCGCGCCGACGTGCGCCGCAACCGCGCGCGGCTGCTCGCCGCGGCCAGGGAGATGTTCCAGCGCGACGGTGCCGGCGCGTCCCTGGAGGGCGTCGCCCGGCTGGCGGGCGTCGGCATCGGGACGCTCTACCGCCACTTCCCGACGAGGCAGGACCTCCTGGAGGCACTGCTCGCCGACGCCTACGACCGGCTGGCCGTGCACGCGCGCGAGCTCATGGTCTCCCCCGCGCCCGGGGACGCCCTGGCGGACTGGCTGCACGCGTTCGTCACGCAGGTGACGACGTTCCGCGGGATGGCGGCCGCGGCCGTGACGTCGCTGCGGGACGAGGGGCCGGCGTCCCGGGCGATGCGCGAGGCCGGCGAGGCGCTCTTCGCCCGCGCCCAGGAGGCCGGGGACGTGCCCCCGGACACCGTGTTCACCGACGCGCTGAGGCTCGCGGGCGCGATCGCGACGGTCGCCGAGCACGACCCGGACGCGACCGGCCGGCTGCTGTCGCTCGCCGCCACCGGGGTGATCCCGGGCAAGGCGGGCCGGCGGGGCTAGGCCCGGGGCGGCACGGCGATCGCGGTGGTGATCAGGCCGTCTCCCGCCGTCCAGCGGCCCTTGAACCCGGCGAACGGGGAGTCCCGGACGAGCAGCCGGGCCGTGAACGTCCCGCCGGGGTCGAGGATGAGGGCGGCGTCCTCGAAGCCGAGCCACCGGCCCGTGACCGGGAACCACGCCTTGTAGACGGCCTCCTTGGCGCAGAACAGCAGGCGGTCCCAGTGGACGTCCGGGGACGTGCGGCGCAGCCCGTCCAGGAGCGGCAGCTCCTCCTCCCGGGCGATCGTGCGCAGGACGCCGCCGGGCAGTGGCGCGTGGGGCTCGGCGTCGATGCCGAGAGCCCACATCTCACCGGCCCTCGCGACGGCGGCCGCCCGGTAGCCGTCGCAGTGCGTCATGCTGCCGACGACGCCGTCCGGCCAGCGCGGCGCGCCCCGCTCGCCGCGCGTGATCGGGGCGTGCGGGACGCCCAGTTCCGCCAGCGCTCGGCGGGCGCACCAGCGGACGGTCGTGAACTCGAGCCGCCGCTTCTCGACGGCCCGCGCCACCGCGGCCTCCTCCTCGGGCAGCAGGACGGCCTCGGGCGGGTCGTCGTAGGCGGCGGCGGTGGCGACGCCGGGCGGCAGGATGCGCTCGATCATTCCGTCTCCGGCACGGGGAGGATCCGGCGGGGACCGCGCGGCGTCCCGCCCCGCGTGCGCCATTCGCGGGGGTAGCCGACCGACACCTCGATGTGCGGGACGGCGCCGGTCCAGATCGTCCGGGGGATGTGGAGGTGCCCGTACACGACGGACACCGCGCCGAACCGGCTGTGCCAGTCGGCGGTGCGCTCGGTGCCGCACCACTGGGCGAACTCCGGGTACCACAGGACGCGGGTGGGTTCGCGGACGAGCGGCCAGTGGTTGACGAGGACGGTCCGCGTCCCGGGCCCGAGGGCGGCGAGGCGTTCCTCGGTGTAGGAGATCCGGGCGTCGCACCAGGCGTCCCGGGTGGGGTGCGGGTCCGGGTGGAGGTACACCTCGTCGGTGCACACGACGCCCGCCTCGTGCGCGACCCGGAGGGCCTCCTCCTTGGTGGACGTCCCTTCCGGCCGGAACGTGTAGTCGTACAGGATGAACAGCGGCGCGATCGTCACGGGGCCGCCGTCGCCTTCCCACACGGGGTACGGGTCCTCGGGGGTGAGCACGTCCAGGCCCCGGCACATGTCGACGAGCCTGCGGTAGCGGGCCTCTCCGCGCAGCCGCACCGGGTCGTCCTTGATCGTCCACAGCTCGTGGTTGCCGGGCGTCCAGATCACGGCGGCGAAGCGTTCGCGCAGCGTGCGGAGGGTCCATTCGACGTCGGCGAGGCGTTCGGCGACGTCGCCCGCGACGATGAGCCAGTCGCCTTCCGACGCGGGCGTCAGCCCCTCGACGAACGCGCGGTTCTCGGGGAACCCGACGTGCAGGTCGCTGATCGCGTGAACACCGCTCATCCGGTGATCGTAGGCCCCGCCCGATCGTGAGCCCCTCGAAGGGGGCTCAGTCGCCGTCGGCGGGGAGCGTGAAGAGCCGGATGTGGACCGGACGCGCGCCGGGGGGCGCGTCGTCGCGGCGGTGGGAGTGCTCGTTGAGGAGGCGGATGTAGGCCTCGAAGAACTCGGCCAGTCCCTCGTCGGTCATGTGGGCGAAGCCCCGCGAGAGCAGCGCCCGGGCCCGCTCGCGCCGGTACTCCTCGGGGAGCCTGCGGAACAGTTCCATGTCCTCGGCGTGCCCGACCCGTATCAGCTCGTCGAGGACGGCCCGGTCCTCGGGGGCGACGGTCTCGGGGTGGGGCAGCCGCATGTCGCGCGGGGTGTCGGCGGGGCGCCACCAGCGCTCCCGGCCGGCGGACCGCTCGGGGATCTCCTCGATGAACCCGTACTTCTCCAGCTGGCGCAGGTGGTAGCTGGTCGTCCCGGTGTTGGCGCCGAGGACCTCGCCGATCGTCGTGGACGTCGCGGGGCCGTGCGCGCGCAGCCGGTGCAGGATCCGGCGGCGCAGCGGGTGGCTCAGCGCCTTGATCCTCCCCGGGTCGTCCAGGATGACGGGCTCGGCGGGCTCGGCATCGTCCTTCATGGTGAGCAGTCTAGTACTACAGACGTATATTTGCAGAGAACTCTTTGCAGAGCTTTGTCTGCAGTCTACGGTCCCTCGCATGAAGACATCGATGACCGTCGCGCTGGCGCTCCTCGCCGGCGTACTGCTGAGCGTCCTGTGCCTCCCGCCCGCGAGTGCCTCCGCGTCCCCCTCGATCCCGGCGCCCGCCGACCTGACCGCCACCGACGTGAGCTTCAAGGGATTCGGCGGGCTCACCCTGCACGGCACGGTCCTGGTGCCGGAGAAGGCCCGCGGCCCCCTGCCGGGCGTCGTGCTCGTGACGGGATCGGGCTCCGGCGTGCCGCGCGAGGCCAAGCTCACCGAGGCCACGGAGTTCGCGCGGCGGGGCCTGGCCGTCCTGATCTACGACAAGCGGTCGGCCGGCTACACGAACTTCCGCCGCTCCTACTCCGAACTCGCGGACGACGCGCTGGGGGCCGTCCGGGCGCTGCGCTCCCGGCCCGGCGTCGATCCGGCGAAGGTGGGACTGTGGGGGCTCAGCGAGGGCGGCTGGGTGGTGCCGCTGGCCGCGTCCCGGTCGGCGGACGTCGCGTTCGTGATCGTGGTCGGCGGCAACGCCATGACCCCGATCCGGCAGCAGGTCTGGAACGAGAGTTCCGGGCTGCGCCGGGCGGGTGTCTCCGGCTCGCTGATCGACCGCGGCAAGCGCAACTTCGCCCGGATGGGAGCGGACGCGGGCCTGTTCGCCGAGGCGTTCTTCGACGCCCAGGGCGTCCTGGAACGCGTCCGGCAGCCGCTCCTCGGCATCTGGGGCGGACGCGACCTGCAGACCCCGCCCGAGGACAATCCGCCGCTGTTCGCGCAGGCCCTCCGGCGGGGCGGCAACACCCACTACACGTTCCGCTTCTTCCCCGAGGCCGACCACGGCGCGCACGTGACCCCCGACGGCGGCCTCACCCGCGGCGACGCGCTGGCGCCCGGGTACGCCGACCTGGTCGGCTCGTGGGTCCACGACGTGACGAGCGGGCGCCTGCCCGAGGCCGACACCGCGCCGCTGCCGAAGCAGGACCACCCGAGCGTCGCGATCTCGCCGTCGCCATGGTGGGCGTCCGCCTGGATGCAGGTCGGGGCGTTCGCGCTGTTCGTCGTCGCGTTCACCGGCTACCCCCTCGCCGCCCTGGTGCGGCGGCTGCGCGGCCGGACGGTGCGCCCGGTGAGCCGGTGGGCCCGCCTGCTCGCCGGGGCGGGACTCGCCGCCGCCGTCGGCCTGCTCTTCTTCATCTTCTACCTGATGGCCGCCGGGAGGTATCCGGACCCGGGTCCCATCCTGGCGGGAAGGCCGCTGCCGTGGCTCGCGCTGCAGGGGCTCGCCGTGGCCGCCGTCGCCGCCGGAGTCGCGACCGCGGTGGCGTGGCGGCGGGCCGCCGGCACCGTCCCGGTGGGCGAGCACGTCAGGCTCGGGCTGCTGCTCACCGCGGGCGCCGTCTTCGTCCCCTGGGCCTTCTACTGGGGCCTGCTCCTCCCCTGACGGCGAACGGCGCGGCCCGTCTCCAGATGGAGCGCGGGCCGCGCCGTCCCGGTGCCGCGTCAGTCGCTCTTGCCCCAGAGGTAGACGCCGAGGCTCATCGCGAGGAGGCTCGCCCAGCCGAACAGGGCCCGCGCGGTGTTCCAGGCCGTCCAGCGGCCGGAGTAGTCCGACCAGACCTTCGCCGCCTCCGACGCGTCCGCGGGGATCGCCGCACGGTCGAGGGCGTTGTTCATCGGGATGTTCACCGCGAAGCTCGGAACGAGCGCGCCCGCGAAGTACACGCCGGCCGCGACGAAGAACAGCACGGCCGCGGACTTCTCGTCCAGGGTCAGCAGCAGCACCCCCGCCGCGATCGCCATTACCGGCACCAGCAGGAAGGCCGCGATGAAGACCGGGTTCTGGATCTTCTGGTTGATGCCCTGCATGGCGTCGATCGCCGACGCCGGCCTCGCCGCGTTCAGGCCCGGCATCACGCCGGTCGAGAAGGCGAAGAACGCCCCGGCCATGCCGGCCGCCATGATGATCGAAAGGGTCACCGAAGCGCCCGCGAACATGGTTCTCATCGAAATTCCCATCTTCCAAGGGTGGTCGCGTCAGGTGTTCCAGATGCCGCTGGCCGCGGTCCGCCGCGCGTACCCGGCGAAGTCCACCGGCTCACGGCCGAGCGCACGCCGCACGCCGTCGGCGGTCGCGGTGTTGCGGCCGTCCAGGACGGTGTCGAACAGGTACGTCAGGAAGTCGATCAGCTCGTCGGGGAGGCCGTGCTCCTTGAGGACGGCCGCGTAGTCCTCCGTCGCGACCGGGACGAAGGCGACGTCGCGTCCGGCCGCGCGGCCGATCTCGGCGACGGCCTCGGCGAAGGTGAGGGCGCGGGGCCCGGTCACCTCGTAGACCTCGCCGGCGTGCCCGTCGCGGGTGAGCGCCGCGACCGCCACGTCCGCGATGTCGTCGGCGTCCACGAACGGCTCGGGCACATCCCCGGCCGGCAGGGCGACCTCGCCCGCCCGGACGGGGTCGAGGAGGTAGTCCTCGCTGAAGTTCTGCGCGAACCAGCTCGACCGCACGACCGTCCACGCCATGCCCGAGTCCTGGACGATCCGCTCGCACTCCCGCGCCTCGTCCTCGCCGCGCCCGGAGAGCAGCACCGCGTGCCGCACGCCGGCGTCGGCCGCCTTGGCCGTGAAGGCGCGGATGACCTCGGCCGCGCCGGGGACCGCCAGGTCCGGATAGTACGACAGATAGACCTTCTCGACGCCGTGCAGGACGGGCTCCCAGGTCGTCCCGTCCTCCCAGTCGAAGGCCGGCGACGCCGACCGCGACCCCATCCGGACCGGGACGTCCAGGGCCTCCAGCCGCTCGACGACGCGGCGGCCGGTCTTGCCGGTCCCGCCGAGCACGAGGGTGAGGCCGTTCTCGATGATGGTCCGTGCCGTGTTCGTCATGCCTTCGAGTCAACCGTCGGACGCTCCCGGCCACCATCGTTGAGAAGCTCGCCCGCATTCGCGAGCGTCTACCCTTGCCCCATGGACGCCCTCACCGACCTCCTCGACGGGCCTCGGGCACGGGGGGCGTTCCTGCTGCGCGCGTCGCTCACCCCGCCCTGGTCGATGCGGATCCAGGACGAGGCGCCCCTGACGCTGCTCTCGATGGTCAGCGACGACGCGTGGCTGACCCCGGACGGCGGCGAGCCGCGGCGCGTCTCCCCCGGCGACATGGTGATCTTCCGGGGCCCCGACCCGTACACGGTCGGCGACGACCCGGCGACCGAGCCGCAGATCGTCGTCCACCCGGGGCAGCACTGCACCACCCCGGACGGGACGAGCCTGGCGGAGGCGATGGACCTCGGCGTCCGCGCCTGGGGCAACGACCCCGACGGGTCGGCGGTCATGCTGGTCGGCACCTACCAGATGCGCGGCGCCATCACGCGGCGGCTGCTGGCCGCCCTGCCCCCGATCGCGGTCGTCCGCGGCGACACCTGGAAGTCGCCGCTGGTCGACGTGCTCGGCGAGGAGATCGGCAAGGACGAGCCCGGCCAGGAGATCGTCCTCGACCGGCTGCTCGACCTGCTGCTCATCGGGACGCTCCGCGCCTGGTTCTCCCGGCCGGACGCCGAGGCCCCCGGCTGGTACCGCGCCCACGGCGACGCGATCGTGGGCCCGGCGCTGCGGCTGCTGCACGACGACCTGTCGCACCCGTGGACCGTCGCCGACCTCGCCGCCGAGGTCGGCGTGTCCCGTGCGGCGCTCGCGCAGCGGTTCGCGAAGCTGATCGGCGAACCGCCCATGTCGTACCTGACGGGGATCCGCCTCGCCCAGGCCGCCGACCTGCTGCGGGAGAGCGACGCGACGCTGGAGGCGGTGGCGCGCCGGGTCGGCTACGGCAACGCGTTCGCGCTCAGCACGGCCTTCAAGCGCGAGCACGGCGTCAGCCCGCAGGAGTACCGCGCCGGCCCGGGCACCGGCCCCGCCGCCGGCGGCTGACGCTAGCGCTCCTTGCGCAGGGTGGGTTCGGCGCGGACGACCGAGTCGTCCGCCGCGTCCGGGATGAACGGGATCACGAACGCGTACTCCGCCAGGACCGACTCGGGGAGCTCCCCCGACTCGCCGAAGGCGGCGATCTCGCCCCAGCAGGGCGAGCCGAGCGAGCCGCTGCGGTGCCGCACCGACAGCCCGGCGCACAGGTTGGCGAACCGGAGCCGCTCGACCAGGGAAAGGCCGGCGAGGGTGGCGAACACGAACCCGGCGGCGAACACGTCGCCCGCGCCGGTCGGGTCGAGCGCCTCGACCGGCAGCGCGCTGATCTCGGCCCGCTCGCCCGCCGCCGAGTCGATCGCGATGGCGCCGTCCCCGCCGCACTTGACCACGACCACCGGCACGCCGCGCCCCGACAGCGCCTCCGCGGCCTCCCGCGGGGTGCTCGTGCGCGTGTAGGCCATCGCCTCGGCGGCGTTCGGCAGGAACACGTCCACGTGCCGGAGCCGGTCGAGGACCTCGGCCGGCCAGGCGCCGGTCTGGTCCCAGCCGAGGTCGCCGAACACCAGCGCGCCGCGCTCGCGCATCGCCGCGGCCCACGGCGGCACCGGCCGGTCGACGTCGACGAAGCACGCCCGCGCGGACGGCGGCGCGCCCGCCAGGTCGTCCACCGCGGCCGGCACGGGACGCGCGTAGGTCACCATGCTGCGGTCGGAGTCGTAGGCCATGGACACCGTCACCGGCGTGGACCAGCCGCGCACCCGCCGGGACAGCCCGAGGTCGACGCCCTCCTGCTCGGCGAGGGTCCGCCACAGGTAGGCGCCGAACATGTCGTCGCCGAACGGCGCCGCCAGCCCGACCCGCAGGCCGAGCCGGCTCATCGCGACGGCGATGTTGGCGGCGCCGCCGGGCGCCGAGCCGAGCCCGTCGGTGACGATCTCGGTGCCCGGCGGCGGCAGCCCCGGCAGCCCGGTGAAGATCATGTCCATGAAGACCCGGCCGGACAGGAACACGTCCAGCGCCGGCGCCGGACCCTCACCGCCGCGCAGCCGGTCCCCCGCCGGCTCCCGCTCCGCGCAGGGGTCGGCGAGGGACGGCTCGGGCGGCCGGCCCGGCGCGGTCTGCTGAGTCACGAGGCCCCCCAGTGCGAGGCTTTGGGCACGTCCTGCGGACCCTAGCCCCCGCCACCGACATCGACGCTTACCTCGGAACGTACAGCCGGATGTCGTCGACCTGGGCATTCCCCTCGTAGAAATTCATGTGCGGGTCACCGACCATGAACCGGTCCGGGTAGGCGGATCCGGCGGGCCAGGTGTCGCGGTCGGTGAGCGTGCCGCCCGGTCCCTCCCAGGTCCAGTCGGCGTTGAACCGGCCGTCGTACTCGTCCGGCCGCTGGTTGTAGTGCCAGATGGGCTCCCCGTCCTGGACGAAGGCGCGGGTGTAGCGGAAGGTCGCCTGGCCCACGTGCGCGAAGACGCCGGACATCTCCATCGTGTAGGCGCCGTCGCGCCGCTCGATCGCGAACGTGTAGGGCTCGTCCGGTAGCAGCCCGGGCTTCATGTCGACGGCCGAGACGATCGCGCCGCCCTTCTTGAACCCGCACTCGCTCTCCATCAGGTACTCGGTGCCCGGCATGGTCGCGTACCTGCGGTCGTCGGTCATGAAGAGCGCGTTGACGCCGTTGCCCGTCCCGGCGGAGTAGGGCTCGTACTCCCCGGTGGCGGGGTTGCAGTACAGCAGGCCGGAGCCGGTGTACTTGTAGCGGTTGTAGCCGTCCATCGCGACCTTGCGGTGGGCGTGGATGAAGATGTTGTTGTGCGGCGCGACCCGCCGGTAGTCCATGATCGACATGTAGTAGAAGCCGTTGGAGTCGGTGCGGACGTTCGCCCATTCGCACTCCGGCCTGGTGAAGTCCCCGCCGGACGCCCACGGGAAGTTGGTCTTGCAGCCCTCCGGCGAGTAGCCGTTGATCCGGCCGTCCGGGTAGTCCCACGACCCGTCGCGCTGCCCGCCGAACTCCAGGCCGCGCAACGTCATCTCGACCCGGTACTCGGCGGGCAGGTCGCGGGTGGAGCGGATGACGACGCCCGCCTGGTGGACGGGCTCGTTCAGGTGCGCGACGCCCTTGCCGGACGTGAGCGTCGGCGGCTGGTCGGGCCTGCCGTCCCCGTCGGCGTCGCGGGCGGCCAGTTCCGCGGTGAGCCAGCCGCGCTTACCGAAACTGAACGACTTGCGGTAGGTCTTCATCTCGGCGAGCCGCTCGCGGAACGCCGGGCCGCCCACGGTGTCGAAGTAGGCGCCGTCGTTGTCGTACATGTCGACGTCGTAGGGGCTCGATGGGCCGTCGCTGTCCCGCTTCCAGGGCACTTTGGCGTCGTCCAGGTGGCGGTTGAACGGCTCGGCGGCGACCAGCCGCCATCCCTCACGGGCGCCGGGCGGGCCCGCGCCCGCGTGGGCCGGGCCCGCGCACAGGGCCGCCGGCAGGATCAGCGGGAGCGTCAGCGCCACGGCGCCGCGTACGGAGTTGCGCATGTCGCAGCCTTTCTCGCCGCGCGTCCGGCGCGGCCTCGGCATGGTCAGGACGATCGCCGGTGACACTAGGCCGCCGCCGCGCCCGCGGCCACGGCAAACATCGCCAAAGTGGTATTGACCAGTCGCCACAATGGGACATACCGTGTGCTGCGACAGGAACAGCATCAAAGGAGGTGAGCAGCGTGCCATCCGGCGGTGAGGCCAGATCCGGGCACACGAAACGGCAGGCGGTCCGCCGCGAGCTGCTGGCGATGCTGGACGAGCTGGACGTCGGGGACGCCCTGCCGTCCGAGCGCCGGCTGGCCGACGAACTCGGCGTCTCCCGGCCGACGCTGCGCCAGGCCATCGACGGTCTCGTCGCCGAGGGCCTGCTGGACCGGCGGCACGGGAGCGGCACCTACGTGGCCGAACCCCGGATCGCCGTCTCGCTGACCATGAGCTCGTTCACCGAGGACATGATCAGGCGCGGGATGAAGCCGGGGGGCCGGGTCCTGTCGTTCCGCACCGAGACCGCGGGGGCGCGGATCGGCAGGCGGCTGGCCCTGTCACCCGCAGAAGAGGTATTTACCATTCGGCGGCTCCGGCTCGCCGACGGGACCACCATGGCCATCGAGACCCTCTACCTGCCGCGGTCGCTGATGCCCGGCCTGCGGCGGCACGACCTGGAGGGGCGGTCGTTCTACGACCTGCTGAGAGGCAACGGCATCGTGATCGCCTCGGGCACCGAGACGATCGAGCCGACCGTCACCACCGCCGAGGAGGCGGCCGAACTGGACGTGCCGGTGCACACGCCGGCGTTCCTGTTCGAGCGGATCACCAGAGACGAGGACGGACGGCCCCTGGAATACGTCAGGTCGGTCTACCGCGGCGACCGGTACCGCCTGGAGCTCGACCTGCGACCACCGACCCACTGACCCGCCCCCGGGCGCGCCGCCCGGGGAGCACGACCGTCCGTTCGCGCTGACGGGGGCGACAGCGCACGACCCACCCCCCGGAGAAGTGAGGCGACTTCACCATGGACGTCATCAAGGACATCCTCACCTTCCTGGCCGACAACGTGTTCGGCCAGGTGCCCATCCTCATCGGGCTCATCACCCTCATCGGGCTGATCCTGCAGCGCAAGCGGTTCGAGGACGTCTTCGCCGGCGCGCTGCGCGCCACGATCGGCGTGGTCATCCTGTTCATCGGCGTGGAGGTGTTCACCGGCGGGCTGACCAGCTTCCAGACCGTCCTCGCCAGCGCGATGGGGACCACGCCGCCGAAGGCCGACAACACCCTCGCCGACTTCCTCACCGACCAGGGCGGGACGATCGCGCTGGTCATCACGGTGGCGTTCCTCGTCCACGTGCTGGTCGTGCGGCTGTTCCCGGCGGCCAGGTACCTGTACCTCACCGGGCACCTGATGTTCTGGATCAGCACGGTGACGGTCGCGTCGCTGGTGACGATCGCGCCGGGCGCCGACCAGCTCACGCTGGTGCTGTGCGGGGCCGGGTTCGTCGCCGCGTACTGGACGCTCCAGCCGCTGTGGATGCGGCCGCTGATGCGCCGCGTCGTGCCGGACGACCGGTTCGGGTACGCGCACACCAGCTCGCTCGCCTGCCTGATCACCGGCTACGCCGCCCGCCCGCTGGGCAGCCGTGAGAAGTACGACACCGAGAAGCTGAAGCTGCCGCGGCAGCTGTCGTTCTTCAAGGACGTCAACGTCAGCACCGCGCTGATCATCAGCGTGATCATGCTGGTGGCGGTCGCGTTCGCCGACGGCGGCGTGGTGAGCGAGGCCGCGGCGGAGATGGACGCCAAGCTGTCCCCGTGGGTGTGGGCGCTGCTGGTCGCCCTCCGGTTCGCGGGAGGCATCGCGATCCTGCTGTTCGGGGTGCGGATGTTCCTCGCCGAGATCGTCCCCGCGTTCAAGGGGTTCAGCGACCGGGTCATCCCCGGAACCCGCCCGGCGCTGGACGCGCCGACCGTCTTCCCCGTCGCGCCGACCGCCGTCATGGTCGGGTTCGTGGCCTCCACCGCGGTGTTCCTGGTCTGCCTCGGCGTGTTCGCAGGCGCGGGCTGGTTCACCCTCGCCCCGCCCATGATCATGCTGTTCTTCGTCGGCGGCGCGGCCGGGCTGTTCGGCAACGTGGTGTCGGGCTGGCGCGGCGCCGCCCTCGGCGGCGTGATCACCGGCCTGATCCTCGCGGTCGGTCAGGCCGTCACCTGGGGCCTGTACGAGAAGACCGCCCCCGAGCTGGCCACCCTCGCCGACCCCGACTGGTACGCGATCGCCTGGCTGCTGGAGGCGGCCGACCCGGTCATCGGCGACAGGTCGATCTGGCTCGTGCCCGCCGTCGCGATCGCCGCCACCGTCGTGACGCTGCTGCTCCTCGGCCGCGCCGACAAGCGCCGGGAGGACGGCGGGGACGCGGCGCCCGAGGAGGGCGGCAAGGCCCCCGCGAAGGCCTGACCGCGATCGCCCGACCGCGGCGACAAGGGCGACCAAGGGCGACAAGAGAGAAGGACCGAGATGGCACTGGACCGGCAACTGGAGATCCTCGCGGTCTGCGGCGTCGGCATGGGCACCAGCCTGATGCTCAAGATGACCGCCGAGGACGCGCTGCGCTCGCTCGGCGTGGAGGCCCGGGTGGAGAACACCGACGTGTCCTCCGCGCGCGGGATGTCGCCCGACGTGGTGATCGGCCAGGGCATGCACACCAGCGAGATCGCCGACCTCGCACCCGTCGTGATCACCGTCAGCGACTTCATGGACAAGGAGGGCCTGGAATCCCAGCTGAGGGAGCGCCTGACCGAGCAGGGCTGGCTCTCGTGACCTCGCGTTCCGAGGGGGCCGGCCCCCGGACGTCCCGGCGACCGCACGTGGTGACGGCGACCGACGCGGCGCCGGCCGGC
Source organism: Actinomadura sp. 3N407 (assembly GCF_052245875.1). Classification (NCBI taxonomy): domain Bacteria; kingdom Bacillati; phylum Actinomycetota; class Actinomycetes; order Streptosporangiales; family Thermomonosporaceae; genus Actinomadura; species Actinomadura sp. 3N407. Next base: position 318,288 of record NZ_JBQQBP010000007.1, on the reverse strand, counting down.
GACTGGCGGGAGGCCGTCCGCGCGGCGGCCTCCGCGCTGGTCGACGCCGGCGCCGCCGGAGAGGGCTACCCCGACGCGTGCGTCCGGGTGGTCGAGGAGAACGGCCCCTACATCGTGCTGACGAAGGGGCTGGCGCTCGTCCACGCCCGCCCGGAGGACGGCGGGCTGGCCGTCGGCGTCGGCGTGACCCGGCTGGCCGCGCCCGTCGGGTTCGGCCACCCGGATAATGATCCGGTGGACCTGCTCCTCGCGTTCTGCACACCCGACCCCGACGCGCACGTCGGCACGCTGTCCGGTCTGGCACGCGCGCTGTCCGGCGGCCTGGCCGACCGGCTCCGCGCCGCGTCCGGAGAGGACGGCCTGGCCCGCGTCCTGAAGGAGGCCCTGCCCGATGCCTGACGCCGCCCGGCAGTTCCCCGACCGGGTGCGGACACTACTGGACGACCTCGACGACGCCTCCGGCGAATCGATCGGCGCCACCGCCGCCTTGCTGCTGGATTCGATCGAGGCCGATGGGATCGTGCACGTCGCCGGGGCGGGGCATTCCCTGGCGATGGTGTGCGAGACGTTCTACCGGGCCGGGGGCCTCGCCGCGGTCCGCCCGATCTGGGACCCGGGCGTGTTCCCGCTCGACGACGCCGTGCGCAGCACCCGCGTCGAGCGGCGGGGCGGGGTGGGGCGCGACGTGGTCGCCCGGGCCGCACCCGCCCCGCCGGACGTGGCGGTGGTGTTCTCCACCAGCGGCCGCAACCCGTACCCGGTCGAGGTCGCCGAGGAGTGCGCGGCGCGCGGCGTGCCGGTCGTCGCGGTGACATCGGCGCGGGCGTCGGAGGGCGCCGCGGCGCGGGCCGCCACGACGCTGGCCGACCACGCCGCGATCGTGCTGGACACCCGCGTCCCGCCCGGCGACGCGCTGCATCCGGCGGAGGAGCCGCGCACGGCGGCGGTCTCCACGATCCTCGCCGCGTACGCGTGGTCGCGGGTGCTGGCCGCGCTCGACGACCTCGCGGCGGCGCGCGGGGTGGACCCGCCCCGCTGGACGAGCGCGAACGTCCCCGGCGGCGACGAGGTGAACGTCGCGCTGCTGGAGCGCTACCGGCACCGCGTCCCCGAGCTCACGGGCGAGTAGGAACCGGGCCTCTTCCTGCGGCGTTTCTCATATGGACCGGCTTGCCCCCTATGAAATGATGCGGGCCACATCGGACCGGAGCGAGGAGCGAGATGACGACGAGACCGGCCGGAGACGACCTTCTTGCCGTGTTCAGGCGCGCGGACCTCGGCGGCGACGACAAGCTCGACCTGATGGAGTTCACGCTCGTCCTGGAGGAGCTCGGCCTGTCCTGGACGCGCGCCGAGACGCAGGACAGGTTCGAGAGGGCCGACAGCAACCTCGACGGGTTCATCTCCTACGGGGAGTACCGCGCGATCCTGGAGTCCCAGGGCTGGGCCGGGGGCCCGCTGCCCGGTACGCGCGCCTGACGACGGCGGGAACGACGGGCCCGCCGGCACCGCGCCGGCGGGCCCGTTCCGTGTGCGGAGGCCGGGATCAGACCCTGCGGCCGCGCAGTTCGCGGTACCTGCGGACGAGCGCGGCGGTGGACGCGTCGGGCGCCTCCGCGGGCGGCCGGTCGGAGGTGAGCGCGGGCGCGAGGTCCATGGCCATGACCTTGCCGAGTTCGACGCCCCACTGGTCGAAGGAGTCGATGCCCCAGATCGTCCCCTCCACGAACACGATGTGCTCGTAGAGCGCGACCAGCGAGCCGAGCGTCTTCGGCGTCAGCTTCGGCACGAGGATCGTGCTGGTCGGGCGGTTGCCCGGCATGACCTTGTGCGGGACGATCGCGGCGGGCGTCCCCTCGGCGGCGATCTCCTCGGCGGTCTTGCCGAACGCGAGCGCCGAGGTCTGCGCGAACAGGTTCGCGGTCAGCAGGTCGTGCATGCCCGCCGCCGTTCCCTCCCCCACCGGGTCCTCGAACGGCTCGGCGAAGCCGATGAAGTCGGCCGGGACGAGCCGGGTGCCCTGGTGCAGGAGCTGGTAGAAGGCGTGCTGGCCGTTCGTCCCGGGCTCCCCCCAGAAGATCGCGCCGGTCTGCGCGACGACGGGCGCGCCGTCGGCCCGCACCGACTTGCCGTTGGACTCCATCGTGAGCTGCTGGAGGTAGGCGGGGAAGCGCGACAGCCGCTGGCTGTAGGGCAGGACCGCCCGCGTCTGCGCGCCGAAGAAGTCGGTGTACCAGACGCCGAGCAGCCCCATCACGACGGGCATGTTCGCCTCGAACGGCGCGGCGCGGAAATGCTCGTCGATCTCCCGGAACCCGGCGAGCATCTCGCGGAACGCCTCGCCGCCGATCGCGATCATCAGGGAGAGGCCGATGGCGCCGTCGAGGGAGTAGCGGCCGCCGACCCAGTCCCAGAACCCGAACATGTTCGCGGTGTCGATGCCGAACTCGGCGACGCGCCCGGCGTTGGTCGACACCGCGACGAAGTGCCGCGAGACGGCCTTGTCGTCGCCGAGCCGCTCGGTGAGCCACTGCCGCGCGACCTTGGCGTTGGTGAGGGTCTCCAGCGTCCCGAACGTCTTGGAGCTGATGACGAACAGCGTCCGCTCGGGGTCGAGGCCGGCGAGCTTCCCGACGATGTCGGCCGGGTCGATGTTCGACACGAACCGGCAGGAGACGCCGGCGTCGGCGTAGTCGCGGAGGGCCTCGTAGGCCATGGCGGGGCCGAGGTCGGAGCCGCCGATGCCGATGTTGACGACGGTCGTGATGCGCTTGCCGGTGAAGCCCGTCCACTCCCCCGCGCGGACGCGCCCGGCGAAGTCGGCCATCTTGTCCAGTACGGCGTGGACGTCGCCGGCGACGTCCTGCCCGTCCACGGTCAGGGCCTCGCCGGGCGGGAGCCGCAGCGCGGTGTGCAGGACGGCGCGGTCCTCGCTGACGTTGATGCGCTCCCCGGTGAACATCGCCTCGATGCGGCCCCGCAGCCCGGCCCGCTCGGCGAGCGCCGCCAGCAGCCGCATCGTCTCGCCGGTGACGCGGTGCTTGGAATAGTCCAGGCGGAGATCCCCCGCGGTGACGGTCATGCGGTCGACGCGCCCCGGATCGTCCGCGAAGAGCTCGCGCAGATGCCGCCCGGCGATCTCCGCCTGATGCCCGGCCAGCGCGGACCACTCGGGCGACTCGGTGATATCAGCCATTGCCTCTCTCATCTCCTCGCGGGAGGGCGGGCACCGATGTCCCCCGGGCGCCGCGCCGTCCCACCGGCGATCATAGGTCGACCGCGCGTGACCGTATCAGGCTCTCCCCGGCCGCGCGGCCGGACCGCCCGTCCGGGGCGCGGGGCCGCCCGCCACCGGGAAACGCGCCCGCCGGTAGGGTCACGGCCACGGCGCCAGGTGCAGGAGGTTCCCGGATGAGCGAGGTTCCCGGATGAGCGAGGCCCCCTTGGAACTCACGCGGATGTTCGACCTGACGCCGCTCGGCGAGGACTCCTTCCTCGCCACCTCCCCGTCGGTGGGGCGGCCGCGGCTGTTCGGCGGGCAGGTCGCCGGGCAGAGCCTGCGCGCCGCGTGCCTGACGGCCGGCGGGCGCCCGCCGCACTCGCTGCACGCCTACTTCATCCGCCCGGGGACACCGGACGAGCCGCTGAACTTCGACGTGTCCCGCACCCGGGACGGGCGGTCGTTCTCCACCCGGCACGTCACCGCCAGCCAGGGCGGCAAGCCGATTCTGGAGCTGATCGCCTCGTTCCACGACCCCGAGGACGGGTTCGACTGGCAGGCCGCCCCGCCGTCCGGCACTCCGGGACCCGACGGGCTGCAGGGACTCGCGCTCCCGTCGTTCTTCCGGCACCCCGTGGGGTTCGACATCCGCGTGGTGAACCCGCCCGGCAAGGGCGAGTGGCCGATCGCGCACCCGTTCTGGATCCGGGCGTCCGCGCCGGTCGGCGACGATCCCGCGCTGCACGCGTGCCTGGCCGCCTACCTGTCGGACATGGGGGTGGTCAGCAGCGCCCGCGCGCCCGGCTCGCCGAAGCGGCTGGCCACGGCGGTCACGCTGGACCACGCGATGTGGTTCCACCGGCCGCCGCGCGTCGACCAGTGGCTGCTCTACTCGGTGGACCCGGTGACGAACCACGGTGCCCGCGGCCTCGCGCGCGGCACGCTCCACGCGGCGGACGGGACGCTGCTGGTCTCGGTCGCGCAGGAGGCGCTGCTGCGTCCCGCGTCCTGACCGCGCTCATGCGTCGGCGGCGGCCAGGGCCGGGACGGGCCGCGGGGCGGTGACCGGGGGCGGGACCGTCGCGGCGGCGCGCGCCCTGCGGACCCGGGCCAGCCCGTACGTGGCGGCGACGGCGGCGGTGAGGCAGACGGCTCCGGCGAGCATCAGCGCCGCGCGGGGCCCCAGCGTGTCGCACATCGCGCCCAGCGCGGGGCCGCCGAACGCGCCGGACGCGGCGCCCACCATGCCCTGCGCGGAGATGACGCGGCCGCGCAGATGGCCGGGGCTGTCCAGCTGCGCCCGGGTGCTCACGGTGGTGTCGAGGACGACGGCGCAGGCGGCGATCGGCAGCATCGCGGCGCCGAACAGCACCAGGTTCGGCGCGGCGCCGCTGATCATCTGCCCGGTCGCGCAGAGCGCCGCGGTGATCAGCAGCAGCCGGAGCGGGAGGCGGGCGCGGGACGCCGCGAAGACGCCGCCGAGGACGGTCCCGACGGCGAACGCCACCGACAGCGCTCCGTAGCCCGCGGCGCCGGCGTCCAGGGGGCCCTGGCTCATCGCCGCCATGGTGACCTGGTAGTTGCGGCCGAGGCTGCCGAGCATGAACGCGAGTCCGAACATGATCAGGAGCCGGGGCGAGCCGAGCACGTACCGGAAGCCGGCCACGATCCCGCGTTCCCCCGGCTTGGACGGCGGAAGCCTGTGGAACTCGTTCCCGCGCATCATCGCGATCGCGACGAGGACGCCCAGGAAGCTCACGGAGTTCGTCACGAACGCGCCGGGCACGCCGGCCAGGGGGATCACGACTCCGGCGAGGCTCATCCCGAGGATGCGGCCCCCGGAGCTGAGCAGCGAGCCGAGCGCCAGCCCGTTGGACAGGTCCTCCGGCCCGACGACCTCGGCGCCGAACCGGCCGAGGGCGGGCGACGTCAGGGCCGTGACGACGCCCGAGACCAGCGAGATCACGTACAGCCGCCCGATGGTCGACGGGTCTCCCGCCGCGATGAGGGCGAGCAGCGCCGACAGCAGCGCCTGCGCGGCCTGGCCCGCCGCCACGACGTACCGGGCGGGCAGCCGGTCGGCGATCACACCGCCCCACGGCCCGATCAGCATGGTCGGCAGGGCCTGCAGCACCAGGCCGAGCCCGACGCTCGTCGCCGAGCCGGTGATGGACAGGATGAGCCAGTTCAGCGCAAGGACCTGCATCCACGTCCCCGTGATCGAGACGAAGTCCGCGGTGGCCCACAGGCGGTAGTTGTGATGGCGCAGCGAGCGCAGCATCACCGGGAACGCCAAGGTCTTCTCCCTCTCAAGGTCACGTCAAAGCGGATTAAACGCCAGGTGCCCTTGGTGCGTTCCAAACCAGCGGGAGGTATGAGACATATCACGTTTGACCTGCACAAAGCGGGACGACCTGCGGGGCGGCGGATCCCCTTGCGCGGGCGGGCCTAAGCTCGCCTTCGGACCGCCCGCTCCGGGCGGGCGAGGCACTCTTCGCATGGGGACGGGAGTCCGGGTGGGCGAGCAGGCGTTCTGGGTGGGCACCTACACCGGCCGGGCCGGCGGCGGCGCGGGCGTGTACCGGATGCTGCGGCGCGCCGACGGCGCCCTGGAGGCGCCGCGGCTCGCGGCCGAGGCCGTGTCCCCGTCCTATCTGGCCGTGCACCCCGGCGCGCGCGCCCTCTACGCGGTGCGGGAGGAGGACGAGGGCGCCGTCCTCGCCTACGAGGTGACCGGCGGGCGGCTGCGGGAGATCGGAAGGCGCGCGGCGGGGGTGCTGCCGTGCCACCTGTCCGTGACGCCCGGCGGCGGGCACCTCGTCGTCGCCGACTACGGGTCCGGGACGGTCAGGGCCGTCCCGCTGGCCCCGGACGGCGCCTTCGCCGGAGACCCGGACGTGGCCGCGGGGCACGGGAGGGGGCCGAGGGCCGGCCGCCAGGACGGGCCGCACGCCCACGCGAGCGCCCACGCCCCGGACGGGACCATCCTGACGGCCGACCTGGGGGCCGACCTCATCCGCTCGTTCCGTATCGACCGCGGTGCGCTGCGGCTCGCCGGGGAGACGCCCCTCCCGGCCGGGTCCGGGCCGCGGCACCTGATCGTCCACCCGGGCGGTCACGTGCACGTGGTGACCGAGCTGGCCGCGACCGTGCTCGTCCTGCGGCCGCTGGGCGGCTACGCCGGCCTGGAGGTCGTGGCGGAGTCTCCCGCGACGGCGGACCCGGCGGGCGGCCCGGCCCAGTGCGCGGCGATCAGGCTCGGCGCCGGCGGCCGGTACGTCTACACCTCCACGCGCGGCGCGGACGTGGTGACGGCCCACCGGGTGCTGGACGGCGGCGCGGCGCTCGAGCCGGTCGCCGACGTCCCCTCCGGCGGGAACTGGCCCCGTGACCTGCACGTGGACGGCGAGTGGATGCACGTGGCCAACGAGCGCAGCGACACGATCGCGACGTTCCGGATCGGCGCGGACGGCGTCCCGGTGCCGGCGGGAACACCGCTGCGCGTGCCGTCACCGGTGTGCGTGATCCCCGCCTGACGGGCGTTTCCCGCAGGGCCCCACGGGCACCTCCCCGGGTGAACAGCGGACACCCGAACATCGGACACGCACCGGGGAGCATCTCGCCATGACGACGATCGCCACGACCAATCCCGCGACGGGAGAGGTCGAGAAGACCTTCGACGCGCTGGCCGACGAGGAGGTCGACCGGCGCATCGCGCGGGCGGCGGAGACGTTCGCCTCGTACCGGACGACGAGCGTCGCCCGGCGAGCGGAGTGGATGCGCGCGGCGGCCGGCATCCTCGACCGGGAGGCCGGCGGGATCGCCGCGATGCTGACGACGGAGATGGGCAAGACGCTGAAGGCCGCCGGGGCGGAGGCGCAGAAGTGCGCGAAGGCGTGCCGGTTCTACGCCGACCACGCGGAGGAGTTCCTCGCCGACCGCCGTCCCGCCGACGCCGGGGACGTGGGGGCGCAGGACGCCTACGTGCGCTACCAGCCGCTCGGGCCGGTGCTGGCGGTCATGCCGTGGAACTTCCCGCTCTGGCAGGTGATCAGGTTCGCGGCGCCCGGCCTGATGGCGGGCAACGTGGGGCTGCTGAAGCACTCCTCGAACGTCCCGCAGACGGCCCTGTTCCTGGAGGACCTGTTCCGCCGCGCCGGGTTCCCGGAGGGCGCGTTCCAGACGCTGCTCATCGGGTCGTCCAAGGTGGAGCGGGTGCTGCGCGACCCGCGGGTGAAGGCCGCGACGCTCACCGGCAGCGAACCGGCCGGGCGCTCCGTCGCCTCGATCGCCGGTGACGAGGTGAAGCCGACCGTCCTGGAACTCGGCGGCAGCGACCCGTTCGTGGTGATGCCGTCCGCCGACCTGGAGGCCGCGGCGCGGACGGCGGCGGAGTCCCGGTGCCTCAACAACGGGCAGAGCTGCATCTCGGCCAAGCGCTTCATCGTCGACACCGGCTGCGCCGACGAGTTCGAGCGGCTGTTCGTCGACAACATGCGCGCGCAGAAGGTCGGCGACCCGATGGACGACTCCACCGACGTCGGTCCCCTCGTCAGCGAGGAGGGACGCACCGGCGTCGAGGAGCTGGTGGCCGACGCGGTCGCCAAGGGCGCGACGGTGCTGTGCGGCGGGGAGCGGCCGGAGGGGCCCGGCTTCTACTACCCGCCGACCGTGATCTCCGGTGTGACGCCCGGGATGCGCATGTACCACGAGGAGGTCTTCGGGCCGGTCGCCTCGCTGTTCCGGGTCCGCGGGGTGTCGGAGGCGGTCGAGGTCGCGAACGCGACGGGCTTCGGGCTCGGCTCGAACGCCTGGACGCGCGACGACGCCGAGCGGGAGCGGTTCGTCCGCGAGCTGGACGCCGGGCAGGTCTTCGTCAACGGGAAGACGACGTCCTACCCCGAGCTGCCGTTCGGCGGCACGAAACGCTCCGGCTACGGGCGCGAGCTGTCGGAGGAGGGCATGCACGCGTTCTGCAACGCCAAGACGGTCTGGGTCGGCTGATCCGGCCGGCCGGTTCGGCGGTCAGAGCTCGACGACGCGGCCGACGCCGGTTTCGCGGGCCCGCTCGACGATGACGGAGGCCGCGGCGGTGTCCTGCACTCCCACGCCGACGCTGTTGTAGAAGACGACGTCGCCGCCGGACTCCCGCCCGGCGGCGAGGCCCGCGACGACGGGGCCGAGGGGACGCACCTGCTCCGGGCTGAGGTGCCCCGCCCGGACGGCGGCCACCACGGGGCCCGCGTGCTCCAGCGCTGTCGGCACGTGGTCCACCACGACGGCGGCCGCGCCGGTGATGACGGCGTCGTCCACCTCCGCCCGGTCCGGGGCGAAGGAGCCGACGCTCAGGACCGTGCAGCCGGGCCGGAGCCACGCGCCGAGGACGACCGGTTCCCGGCTGGTCGTGGCGGTGACGACGATCTGCGCGTCCTCGACGGCCTCGCGCGCGGAGGCCGCCGTCCCGACCGGCAGGTCCAGCTCGGCCGCGAGTTCGGCGGCGACACCGCACGACTCCGGGTTGCGGCAGGCCAGCGTCACCCGGCCGATGGGGCGGACCTCCGCCATCGCCCGGACGTGCGCGCGGCCCTGGACGCCGCAGCCGATCACGGCCAGCCGGGAGGCGTCCGGCACCGCGAGATGGTCGGCCGCCACCGCGCTCGCCGCCGACGTGCGCAGCGTCGTCACGGCATCGCCCTCGATGATCGCGATGGGCCGCCCGTCCACCGGGTCCTGCACGGTCACGAGCGCCGCCACCGTCGGCAGGCCGCGCGCCGCGTTCCCGGGGTTGACGCTCCCGAACTTGGAGACGGCGCCGGTTCCGGGCAGGCGGGAGACGTAGCAGAACGCGACATCGCCGCCGGGGCCGTCCAGCAGCACCCTCGGGGCGAGCCGCGCCTCCTTGCGGCCGAGCGCCCCGAACGCGGCGCGCTGGGAGGCGATCGCCGCCCGAAGGTCGAACACCGCGCGCACGTCGGCGGCGGACAGCAGCAGGACATCGGCCATGGGGAGATCCTCGCGACCCCTTCCGGCCCTGTCGAGGAGGAAAGGGCAAACGGTTCGTATCGAGTGCTCCGGCGTCAGTCCTGTTTGGGCCTCTTCGCCACCAGCGTGAGCACGTCGTACCTGGCGACCGAGGCCCCTTCCTGGTTGGTGACGTCGGTGTCCCAGCGGACCTCGCCGTAGCCGGCGCCCTCACGCGGCGAGATCTGCTTGGCGGTGAGCGTGACGGTCAGCTCGTCGCCGGGCTTGACCGGGGCGAGGAACCGCAGGTTCTCCAGCCCGTAGTTCGCCAGGACGGGCCCGGGGGCGGGGTCGACGAAAAGACCCGCCGCGAACGACACGACGAGGTAGCCGTGCGCGACCCTGCCGCCGAAGAACGGGTTGGCCGTCGCGGCCTCCTCGTCCATGTGGGCGTAGAAGGTGTCGCCGGTGAACTCCGCGAAGTGCTCCACGTCGGCGAGGGTGACGACGCGGGGGCCGCCGACGGCGGTGTCGCCGGCGCGCAGGTCCTCCAGGTGCTTGCGGAACGGGTGCTCGTCGGTGACGGTCCGGTCGGTGCCGGGGACCCACCGCCCGGTGATCGAGGTGAGCATCGCGGGCCCGGCCTGGACGGCGGTGCGCCGCATGTGGTGCACGACCCCGCGGATCCCGCCCATCTCCTCTCCGCCGCCGGCGCGTCCGGGGCCGCCGTGGACGAGCGCGGGCAGCGGCGAGCCGTGCCCGGTCGACTCCTTGGCGTCCTCGGAGTTCAGCACCAGCAGCCGCCCGTGCCAGGGCGCGGTGCCGAGCACGACGTCCCGGGCGAAATCGGCGTCGCCGGTGACGATCGACCCGGCGAGGCTGCCGCGGCCGCGCACCGCCAGCTCGACCGCCCGGCCGGCGCCGTCGTAGGGCAGCAGCGTGCTGACCGGGCCGAACGCCTCCACCTCGTGCGGTTCGGCGCGGGCGGCGTCGTCGGCGCGCAGCAGGATCGGCGACATGAACGCGCCGCGCTCGGCGTCGGCGCCGCGCACGTCCACGCGTTCGGGGTCGCCGAAGACGACGCGTCCGGCGTCCAACAGGGCCTTCAGCGAGCGCCGCACCTCCTCGCGCTGGTCGAGCCCGGCCAGCGCGCCCATCCGCACGTCCGGGTCGGACGGGTTCCCGACCGTGACCCCCGACAGCCGGTCGCGGACGGCCTCGGCGACGTCGCCGATGAGCGCGGAGGGGACCAGCGCGCGGCGGATCGCGGTGCACTTCTGTCCCGCCTTGACGGTCATCTCCGTGACGAGCTGCTTGACGTACAGGTCGAACTCCGGCGTCCCGGGGCCGGCGTCCGGCCCGAGGATCGAGCAGTTCAGCGAGTCGGCCTCGGCGTTGAACCGCACCGCGTTCCCCACGATCGCGGGGTGGGTGCGCAGCAGCCGGGCCGTGGACGCCGATCCGGTGAACCCGACGATGTCCTGCTCGGTGAGGTGGTCGAGCAGGTCGCCGGGGCTTCCGCAGACCATCTGCACGGTGCCCTCCGGCAGGATCCCGGACTCGACGATCAGCTCGACGAGCCGGGCCGTCAGGTAGGCGGTCTGGCTCGCGGGCTTGATCAGGCTCGGCACCCCGGCGAGGAACGCGGGCGCGAGCTTCTCCAGCGGTCCCCACACCGGGAAGTTGAACGCGTTGATCTGCACCGCGACGCCGTGCGACGGGGTGCACAGGTGCTGCCCGACGAACGTCCCGCCCTTCCCGAGCGGCTCGACGTCCCCTTCGATCAGCACCGTGTCGTTCGGCAGTTCGCGCTTGCCCTTGCTCGCATAGCCGAACAGGACTCCGATGCCGCCGTCGATGTCGAACTTCGAATCGCCCAGCGTCGCGCCGGTGCGCGCCGACAGCGCGTACAGCTCCTCGCGATGCTCCCGCAGGTGGGAGGCCAGCGCCTTCAGCAGGGCCGCGCGCTGGTGGAACGTCAGCTCCCTCAGCACCGGGCCGCCGGCCGTCCGCCCGTACCGTAGGGCGGCGCCCATGTCGATCCCCGCCGAGGAGATGCGGGCGACCTCCTCCCCCGTGACGGCGTCGCGCAGCGGCGCCCCCTCGTCCTCCGGAGCACGCCATGAACCCGACACATAACTGCGCAGCACGATCACTTGGACCTCCTCGTCCATATCTCTGAGTCTTCCTGCCACCCGCGAGCCCGGTTCACGCCTCGCAGACGTGACAGCCGGGACCCGGGCCGTTTGTGTACTCGTATTGGAATGAAGCGTTCCGTTCTGCTATAGTGGAATCAAACGTTCCGTTCTACAAGGGAGCCGCACATGACCATCCTCGTGACCGGCGCCACCGGAACCGTCGGCCGCCACATCGTCGCCGAGCTGCTGCGGGCGGGCGAGTCCGTCCGGGCGCTCACCCGCGACCCGGCCAAGGCCGGCCTACCCGAGGGCGTCGAGATCGTCCAGGGTGATCTGGCCGATCCGGGCGGCCTCGTTTCCGCGTTCGACGGCGTCACCGCCGTGCACCTGATCAACTTCGCCGGCGACGGCTACGCCCCGGTGGAGACCGGCCCCCAGATCGTCGACCTGGCGGTCAAGAGCGGCGTCCGGCGCGTCACGCTCCTCGGCGGCCGCGCGGAGGGCGGCCTGGAGCGGGCACTGGCCGGCAGCGACCTGGAGTGGACGTTCCTCAACCCGGTCGAGTTCATGTCCAACACCCTGCAATGGTGGGCCGCGTCCGTCCGGGCCGAGGGCGTGGTCCGCGAGCCGTTCGGCGGGCGCCGGAGCAGCCTCGTCCACGAGGCCGACATCGGCGCGGTCGCGGCGGCCGTGCTGATCCGCGGCGGCCACGCCGGGCGGACTCTGGTCATCACCGGCCCGGAGGCGATCACCACCGCGGAGAAGGTGGACATGCTCGCGGCGGCGACCGGCCGGGAGATCCGGTTCGCCGAGCTGTCCGAGGACGAGGCCCGCGCCAAGTGGCGCGGCGAGGGCATGACGGACGACCTCATCGGGTTCCTGCTCGACGCGCTCGGCAACACCCCGGTCGAGGGCCGCACCGTCTCCCGCGTCGTGGAGGAGGTCACCGGACGCCCCGCGCGGCCGTTCTCGCAGTGGGCCGAGGAGAACGCGGACGCGTTCCGGCCCTGAGGGGCAGAGAGACAGATCTTGTGGATTTGTTCCCCGGATGAATACCCTGCCGGACATGGTCACGCGCAACCGGATCTCCGCCGAGCTCAACGGGCTGCGGGCCGCCGTCCGCGCCGGGATGATCGGCCCGATGCCCCCGAGGGCCCTCGCCGCCACGGCGCGGGCCCTGCGGGGCTACGGGCCGCTCGGCGCGGCGACGGCACTGCCCGCGCACCGGTTCCCCGACCACACCGGCCTCGTCGACGAACGCGGAACCCTCACGTTCGGCGAGCTGGACCGGCGCTGCAACGCCCTCGCCAACGCCCTGCTGGCACGCGGCATCGGCGTCGGCGACACCGTGGGAATCCTGTGCCGCAACCACCGCGGCCTGCTGGAGGCGATGTCGGGGGCGGCCAAGACGGGCGCGTCCGTCCTGTTCCTCAACACCGACTTCGCCGCGCCCCAGCTCCGCGACGCCGTGGAACGCGAGGGCGTCACCGTCCTGGTGCACGACGAGGAGTTCGCCGCCGTCGCGGACGGCCTCGACCCGCCCCGCTTCACCGAGTCCGACGTGGACGACCTCATCGGCGGCGCGGACGGCACGCCGCCGCCCGCCCCGTCCCGGCACGGCTCGATGGTGATCCTCACCAGCGGCACGTCCGGGAGGCCGAAGGGCGCGCCGCGGTCGCAGTCCCGGTCGATGGCGCTGCCCGGCGGGATCCTGTCGAAGGTGCCGTTGCGCGGCGGGGAGGCCATGTTCGTCGGCCCGCCGCTGTTCCACGGCCTCGGCCTCACCTCCGCCGTCCTCGCGCTGGGGCTCGGGACGACGCTCGTCCTGCGCCGCCGCTTCGACGCGGAGCGGGTCCTCGACGATCTGGAGACGCATCGCTGCACCTCGCTCATCGCCGTCCCGGTGATGCTCAGCCGCATCCTCGCCGTCCCCGGCGTGGAGACGCGCGACCTGTCCCGCCTCAAGGTGGTCATGACGGGCGGGGCGCGGCTGGACGCCGGGCTCGGAGGCCGCGCGCTGGCGGCGTTCGGGCCGTCCCTCTACAACTTCTACGGCTCGACCGAGGCCTCCTGCATCACGATCGCCACCCCGGACGACCTGGCCGCCGCGCCCGGCTGCGTCGGCCGCCCGCCCGCCGGCACCACCGTCGCGATCCTCGGCGCCGACGACCGGCCCGTGCCGCCGGGCACGACCGGGCGGATCTTCGTCGACACCCCGGCCCGGTTCGGCGGCTACACCGGCGGGGGCGGCAAGGACGAGGTCGGCGGCCTGATGGCGGTCGGCGACCTCGGCCACCTGGACGGCGACGGCCGGCTGCACGTCGACGGCCGCGCCGACGACATGATCGTGTCCGGCGGCGAGAACGTCCACCCCGGCGAGGTCGAGGACCTCCTCGCCGCCCATCCCGGCATCGCGGAGGCCGCCGTCGCCGGCGTCCCGGACGAGGAGTTCGGGCACCGGCTGCGCGCCTACGTGGTCGCCGCCGGCCTCACCGAGGACGACGTCAAGGGCCACGTCGCCGCGAACCTCGCCCGGCACAAGGTGCCCCGCGAGGTGATCTTCCTGGACGCGCTCCCCCGCAACCCGGCCGGCAAGGTCCTCAAGCACGCCCTCGCGGACGCCGCCCGCCTACCTCCGAGGTAACCGCCCGCACGACGACCGGTCCGGAGCGTCGCGGTCATCGACGTTGAGAGGGGAATCCCGATGAGCTCCAGGCGATCGTCGTCGCGGGTTTCGCGGCGGTGCAGTACACCGCGCTCCGCCGGACAAACGACGAGCTCCGCTCGGCCCGCTGAGCTGGTCAGGGCCAGGGCCTGACGTCCCAGGCGTTCTGGCGGACCTCCACGTGCTCGGACCGGCGCAGCTCGCCGAGGAGGTCGCGCCAGTCGCCGGGCCACCCGGCGACCGGACCCATCTGCCGGACCAGCGCGGCGGCCAGAAGGTGCGACGCGACGTCACCCCGGCCGGCGAGCAGCCGCGCGGCGGGCAGCAGCCGCGCGGGCCCGCCCTCCCGGCGGACGCCGTGGCCGCCGACCGCGTGGAACAGCCGTCTGTCGCACAGGGCGGCGGTCAGGGCGGGGCGGCCGCGCAGCAGGTCCGCCAGGGCGGCCAGCTCGCCCGCCACCCGCTCGGCGGTGACGCCGTCCTCGGTGAGGTGCGCGGAGCTGAGCGCGACGTCCGCCGCCTGGGCGGCGTAGAGCGGATGACCGGCGAGAATCCGGATCGCGCGGCGGGCCAGCGACGCGTTGGGGTGGCCGGAGGGCAGGCCGCCGACCGTCTGCGCGATGGCCGTGGCCCGCGCCCGCGCCCGGTCGTCGAGGTCGGCGCCGACCAGGGCGGAGAGCACGTCGAGCGCCTCCTCCCCCACCGACCCCGTCCTGACGAGGGCGTGCAGAACCTGGAGTTCGTCGTCCCCGGCGGGGTCGCGGGGATCGGCGACGGCGGCGAGGACGGCTCCGAACCCTTCCTCGTACCAGGGCGCCCACGCGCCGAACGCCTTGGACGCCCGGAACCGGACGCCCGGTCCGTCCGCGGCGGAGACGAGCCGGCGGACGAGCGCGGCGTAGGCGGGGCGGTGCGCGGGCGCGTACTCCGAGGGCTTCGCCTGGAAGAGCGTGCGCAGCATCAGCTCCGACGCGTACGGGCCCGCGGCGTCGCCGAGCGCGGCGATCGCGCGGTGATCCTCGGGGACGCGGCGCAGGGCCGCCGCGACGGCGACCCGGACGTCCCGGTGCAGGCCGGGGTCGTTCCAGGCGCGGAGCAGCACGTCCACCGCGTCCGGGAGCCGCAGCCGTTCGAGCAGCCGGGCGGCCTGCTTGCGGGCGGTCACCTTCCCGTCCGGGCCGGACAGCGCCTCCTCCAGGACGGGCCCGAGCCGGGACGGCGGCACCGACGCGCTGCACCGTCCCACGGCCGCGACCGCCACCGCCGATCTCGGGCCCCGCGCGTGGAGGAGGAGCATCGCGAGAGCTTCGGCCGGACGGTCGGTGGCCGCCATCGCCTCCAGCGCCGCCTCGGCGAGGACGATCTCGTCCTCCCGCTCCGCCCAGGGCACGAGATCCCCGAGCCCGCCCGGGAGCAGGCCGAGGCCGGCGACGGCGGTGATCCTGGCGTCCGCCGGTCTCCGCCCGTCCCGGACGGCCGCGGCCAGCACCGCCCGCACGCGCTCGGCCTGGGGCGGCGTCCAGCGGCCCGGATCCTGCGGCCGGACCTCCGGAACCCATTCCGCGGCCTCGAACCGGCCCTCCCGGCCGCCGTCCAGAACGGGCGGGAGGAGGTCGGTGCGGCGGCCGGCGACGACGCGCCACACCTCGGGCAGGACGATCGCGGAGGCGTCGGCGGCGAGCAGTTCCACGGCGCGCCCCGCACGCCGCGCGGGGTCGGCGAGCCACAGCGCCGCCGCCTCGCGGGCGAGGGGCTCGGGCGCGTCCAGGATCGCCGCGCGCAGGTCGTCCTGGAGGTCCGCCTGCCCGAACGCCCTCCGCCCGAGGGAACGGGCCAGGGCGATGACGGTCTCGTGGTCGCGCAGGTGCGGGCGCAGGACGTCCAGGAGGCGGCGTTCCCCGCCGTGCGGCAGCACCCGGTCGAGCCGGTGGCCGTCGAGCGCCTCCGGCCCGTGCCTCGCCACGAGCGCGGCGTAGACGCCGAGCGCCCAGCCGGTGAGGGCGGGCGGCGCCGCGTGCGGCGGGCCGGCCGCGCCGAGCATCAGGTCCGCCAGATCGCGCAGCCTCCGGCGGGTGGCCGGGGAGGAGTCGCGCGCCGTCACGGCCGGCTCGGCGATGGCGGCGAAGGGCGGGGCGAACGAGTCGTCCAGCAGGCGGATCGGCACGGACGCCAGGGCGGCGATGAACGTCCCCCTGAGCGGGTCCTGCTCGTTCCGCGTGCGGTCCGCGAGCTCGGCGACCAGGCTCAGCAGGAGCGCGGAGTCCCCGGTGCGGGCGGTGAGCTCGACGAGCAGCGTGCGGGCGAGTCCCCGCCGCCGCGGGTCGCCGCCGAACGCCGCCGCCCGGACGGGCCCGGACGCCTCCCCGTAGGGCAGGTGAGCCGTCAACTTCAGCGGGATCTCCGGGTCGTCCAGCCGGGACCGCGCGGAATGCCACACCGAGCCGTGCCACTCCAGCATCCGCCGGGCCTCGGCCGCCGCCCGGTCGGGCGGCAGGAGACCGAGCAGCGGGAAGTTCCGCATCCCCGCGGGCGGCTGCCCGTCCCGTTCCCGCGCGAGGTCGAAGACCTCCCCGCGGCGGCCCGGCGGGACGTGGACGAGGACCTCCCGCAGCCAGTACGGGTCGTCCGGCAGGAACTCGCGAAGGTCCCGCGCCGGGAGGCCGCTCAGGTATCCGAAGTACGACCACGGCATGCGGCCCCTCCGGCGCCCCATCCGCCTCGCGACCCTCGCGGCACGGACCGCGTCCACCCTGAACAGCGCCGGAGCGAGCTTGCCCGGGAGGTAGGCGGCGGATCTGCGGAGCGCATCCCGTTCCAGCAGCCCCAGCAGGCCCGCCGGGTCCCGCCGCGCCAGGGCCGGGAGCCCGGCCTTGCAGTGCCGCCACCACGCCCATTCGGACACGTGCTCATGGGCGTGGGCGAGGAACGGGCCGGGGTGGCGTCCGGCCAGGGCACGCCAGGCGGTGACGCCGTGCGCCAGGTCCGGGAGGAGCCGCGTGACGGTGCCGCCCGAGCAGGCGGGCAGCAGCGCGGCGGCCTCCCGGTCCCCCCAGCGGGCCCGCACGCCGGGGAGGAGCCGGTCGGCGAGGGCGGTGCGGCGGGCGTGGCGGAGCATCCGGTAGAACGCGCGGCGCAGATCGGCGGGCGCGTCGTCCAGGACGGCCGCCGCGGCGTCGTCGGAGACGGGAAGGGTCCGGACGGCGCGGAGCGCGGCGCGCCGCAGGCCCATGTCGGGTCCGGCGAGCGCCCGCTCGATGTGCGGGAGGTCGCGGGCCGCCATGGCCATGTGCAGGGCGATGCGGCGCTCGTACCGTCCGCGTGCGGACAGGCCGGCGAGGAGGTCGCGGAGTTCGTCGGTGCCTGCGAGGTCGCGGGCGCGCAGGGCCAGTTCCCGCATGCGCCGCGGGTACGGCAGGGATTCGAGGGCCGGTTCCAGGACCGGCTCGGTGGGGCTCAACGGCCCGGGCGGAGACCGCCCTTCCTGAAGATCATGGTGTCGATGATGGCGGATCACCGCCGCGTCGGGCAAGCGGGGCGGCACTGGAATACTCGTGACCATGACATATGCGGCGGACAGCGATCGATACGAGCGGATCCCCTACCGGCGGTGCGGGCGCAGCGGGCTGCGGCTCCCGGCGATCTCGCTGGGCCTGTGGCACAACTTCGGCGACGACCGCCCCCTGGACGTGCAGCGGGCCATCCTGCGCCGCGCGTTCGACCTCGGCGTCACGCATTTCGACCTGGCGAACAACTACGGGCCGCCCTACGGCTCCGCGGAGGTCAACTTCGGCCGGATCATGCGGGAGGACCTCCGTCCGTACCGGGACGAGATGATCATCTCCACGAAGGCCGGTTACGACATGTGGCCGGGCCCGTACGGTGAGTGGGGGTCGCGCAAGTACCTGCTCGCCAGCCTCGACCAGTCGCTGAGCCGGATGGGGCTGGACTACGTCGACATCTTCTACAGCCACCGTTTCGACCCGGAGACGCCGCTGGAGGAGACGATGGGCGCGCTGGACCGCGCCGTCCGGTCCGGGAAGGCCCTGTACGCGGGGATCTCGTCCTACTCCCCCGAGCGCACCGCGGAGGCGGCGGCGATCCTGCGGGAGATGGGGACGCCGCTGCTGATCCACCAGCCGTCCTACTCGATGCTCAACCGCTGGATCGAGGGCGGGCTCCTCGACACGCTCGGCCGGGAGGGGGTGGGCTGCATCGCGTTCTCGCCGTTGGCGCAGGGGATGCTGACCGACAAGTACCTCGGCGGCGTCCCCGAAGGGTCGCGGGCCAGCAAGGGCACGTCGTTCTCGACGAGCCTGCTCACCGAGGAGAACCTGCGGCACGTCCGGACGCTGAACGAGATCGCCGAGGGGCGCGGGCAGTCGCTCGCGCAGCTCGCCCTCGCCTGGTCGCTGCGGGACGGCCGGGTCACCTCCGCGCTGATCGGCGCGAGCAGCGTCGCGCAGCTGGAGGAGAACCTCGCGGCCCTGGACCGGCTGGACCTCACCGCGGCCGAGCTCGCCGCGATCGACCGGGACGCCGTCGAGGCGGGGATCAACATCTGGGCGGCCTCCAGCGCGGGCTGACCGCCGTGCGTGTGCATTGACCTGGCGGGACGGGGCACGAGCAGCACATGGAAGAGATGATGCTGCGCAGCGCCGCGTTCAACGATCACACGCTCATGCCGTCGGAGTACTCGCACGACAGCGGGGACGTCTCGCCCCCGCTGGAGTGGTCGCAGGCCCCCGAGGAGGTGGTGGAGCTCGCGCTGGCCTGCGAGGACCCGGACGCGCCGACCGGCACGTTCGCGCACTGGCTGCTCGCCGGCATCGACCCCGTGACGACGGGGCTGGACGCCGGTGAGCAGCCGACCGGGGCGGTCGTCGGGCGCAACGACTTCGGCGCGGACGGGTACGGCGGGCCGAAGCCCCCGGCGGGCGACGACCCGCACCGGTACTTCTTCCGGCTCTACGGGCTGTCGGATCCGTCCGGGCTCCGTCCCGGGTTCACGGCCGAGGACCTGCGCGTCGCCGTCCAGGAGAAGATCGTGGCGTCCGGCACGCTCGTCGGGACGTTCGTGAGGTGACCCGTGGGCGCTCCCGACCAGAACGACCCCGGCCGCGACCATCCCGGCCGCGACCGTGCCGGCGGCGACTATCCCGGCCCCTACGAGTCCGAGTGGGAGGATCCCGCGTGGCGCGGCCCCGGCTCACGAGGGCCCTACCCGCATCAGCAGCCGCGCGGCGCCGAGCCGCTGACCGCCCGCAGCCCGCTGCGGCTGCGGGCGATCCTGTCCGGGGTCGCACTGGTCGCGACGGCGGCGGCCGCGGTCGTGTTCGCCGTGAGCGCGCAGGGCGACGGGGGTGACGGCGCCTGGGCCGCGGCGGGCGTGTGCGCGGCCGTCGCCGTCGTCGCCGCGATCGACCTGGTCGTGATCGCCCGGCGCACCCGGACGTGACCTCCGCCGGCGGCCCGGTCCGGGTCGGGAGGGCGGCGCGGGGATCGGGTGCTCGGCCAGCGCCGTGGCGGCGGCCACCAGGGGCGCCGCTGAGATTGTTGATCACGTGGTGGGCGCCGTCCTCGTTGCCGGTGACGATCACCCCGGCGACGCGGTTGAAGGCGACCGGCCGCCCGGCGTCGTCGGTCTCGGACAGCATCGCGTCCAACCGCTCGATGACCCGCTGGGCGATCGAGGAGGGCTGGCCCGCCCACGTCGGCGACGCGATGATCAGGATCTCCGACTCCAGCAGCGTCCGGTGGACGCCGGGCCACGGGTCGCCGGGGCCGAGGTCGGTCGCCACGCCCGGCGGGATGTCGAGGTCCACCGCCCGGATGCTCTCCACCTTGACGTCCCTGGCGCGCAGGGCCTCCTCCACCACCGCCGCGAGCGCCTCGGTGTTGGAGGTCTCCGGCGAGCGCTTCAGCGTGCGGTTGATCACTACGGCGCGCATCGGCGCTTCCCTCGCGTGTCGGCCGAGCGGTCAACGCGGATCTACCCGCGCCGGCCGCCGAAACGTTCAGTAGCGGGCCAGCCGGGCGCGGGCGGCCTCCACGGCTGGCGGGACGGGGCGGCGGGCGCGGGCGAGCGCCGGCAGGGCGCGGGCCGCGTCCGCGAGGCCCGCCCGGCCGTCGCGGCTGCCCAGCGCGGACGCGGCGGCGCGGGCGACCGCCGGGAGCGGGCGGCGCAGCCACGCGGTCAGCAGCCGGTTGCGCACCTCGCGGCGCCGGCGCGCGGCGGGATCGCGACCCGCCTTGGACGGGTGGTGGTGGACGGTGAGTTCGGGCACGTACGCCAGCCCCCACCCGGCGGCGGCCAGGTCGAGGGCCAGCAGCTCCTCCTCCCCGCCGAAGTGCAGGACGTCGGAGAAGCCGCCCACGCCGAGGAACGCCTCACGCCGCACGATCACGGAGCAGGCGAGGAAGCCCAGGACGGCCGGTCCGGGCAGCCCGTCCGGCCGGCCGAGAGGTGAGCGGGCCATCTGCCCGGACACCGGCTCCAGCCGCTCCTCCTCGCCGATGAGCACGCGGGCGGCGAGCAGCGCCGTCCGCGGGTGCGCGTCGAGGATCTCCACGGCGCGGTCCAGCGCGCCCGGCGCCCACCACGAGTCGTCGTCGGCGAACGCGACGTAGCGGGTCGAGGCGTGCTCGGCCGCGACGGTGCGGGCGGCGGCGCCCAGGTTGCGCGGGAGCCGCAGCACCGTGGCGCCGGCGGCCTCGGCGACGGCCGCGGTGGCGTCGGCGGAGGCGTTGTCGGCCACGATCACCGGGGCGTCGTGGCGCGCGAGGCTGCGGCGCAGCTCCGGGGCGCGGTCGCGGGTCGCGACGAGAATGGTCACATCGGGCATCGGCCGCTCTCCCTAGCTCACGTATCGGCGGGCGGTGGACTCCCGCTGGGACGTCTCCAGGCGCCGGAGCCGCTCCTCGACGTCCGGTGGCAGCGTCCGGCGTTCGCGGGCCACCCAGGCCAGCCCGGCGGCGGCCTCGGCGAGCGCGCCCGCCGTGACGCGGTCGCGCGGCAGCGTGCGCAGCAGCCCGGCCGTGCGCCGCACGGCGGCGGGCAGCGGGCGGCGCAGCCAGGTGAACCACAGCGTGTTGCGGATGCCGTGGCGGCGCCGCAGGTGCGGCTCGCGCAGCCGGGACGGTTCGTGGTGCACGACGACGTCGTCGGCGAAGCACAGCTGCCAGCCGAGCGCCATCAGGTCGGCGCCGAGCAGTTCCTCCTCGCCGCCCAGCCACAGCCGCGGGGAGAACCCGCCGGCCTCGCGGAACGCGTCCGTCCTGACCATGGACGCCCCGGCCAGGAACGATCCGAGCGCGGGGCCCGGCAGCCACGGCGGACCGGGCACGGGTGAATGCCGCAGCTCGGGCACGATCGGGTCCTCCCGGCCGCCGGGCTCCACCAGGATCCGCCCGGTGACGACCGCGAGCCGCGGGTGGGCGTCGAGCAGGCCGGCGGCGCGGGACGGCGCGTCCGGTTCCCACCAGGTGTCGTCGTCGCAGAACGCGATGTACGGGGTGCGGACGTGGTCGGCCGCGACGTTGCGGGCCACGGCGCCGAGGTTGCGCGGGGAACGGATCAGCTCGAATTCCGGGAATTGTCCCGCGACGGCGTCGGCGGTGCCGTCACGTGAGGCGTTGTCCACCACGATGACCGGGGGCCGATCGGTGATATCACGCAGGCGCGCGAGTGTCGCGAGCAGCGAGTGCCGCCGGTCTTTGGTGATGACGACAACGGTGTAGCGCATGAAACCGCCAGTACCCACAGTCTTCGCCTCTATGTGCACGCCATGTGATCTATCTGGCACTTCGACGACCAGCGACTTTTCCGACTTCGGCGTTTAGAGCCACTGTTATCGGCAATGTCGAATCACCTATAGGGGATTTGCTCCCGGCGAGAACGCCAAGCGCCGATGGCTACGACGACGTCATCGGCACACCACCGAACGCTGCGCCGAAACGGGGCTTTTACATGCGCGTGCTCGGAATCAATGCGATCTTTCATGACCCGGCCGCCGCGCTGGTGTCGGACGGCACCATCGTCGCCGCGGCGGAAGAGGAACGCTTCAGCCGCCGCAAGCACGGCAAGCGGCCGGTGCCCTTCTCCGGCTGGGAAATGCCCGAGAAGGCGGCCCGGTGGTGCCTTGAGGAGGCCGGGCTCGAACCCGGCGACCTCGACGCCGTCGCCTACTCCTACGATCCCGGCCTCGTCGAGCCGGGCCTCGACGGGCACGACGCCCAGTGGGAGCGGCTGCGCACGCTGTACGCGCGGCGCGCCCCGAACTTCCTGTCGACCGCGCTCCCGGGCCTCGATCCCGGGATCGTCCGGTACGTCCCGCACCATGTGGCGCACGCCGCGTCCGCCGCGCTCGCCGCGCCCGGACCCGGCGACGGCGACGTCCTGGTCCTGGACGGCCGCGGCGAGTCGCACTCGCACCTGGCCGGGACGTACGAGGGCGGCGTCCTGACCCCGCTGCACGCCCAGCGCCTCCCGCACTCGCTCGGGCTCATGTACGAGGACCTCACCGAGCACCTCGGCTTCCTGCGCTCCAGCGACGAGTACAAGGTCATGGCGCTGGCGTCCTACGGCGAGCCGCGCTTCCTGGACGAACTGCGCGAGCACGTCCACGCCACCGGGGACGGCGGCTTCGCCGTCGCGGGCGTCGACTGGGGTGCGCTGGCCAAGGCCCGCAAGCCCGGCGGCGAGTGGACACGCGACCACGCCGACCTCGCCGCGAGCGTCCAGGCCCGGCTTGAGGAGGTGCTGCTGGATCTGGCGGCCTGGCTGCACGGCCGCACCGGCTCCCGGCGTTTGATGCTCGCCGGCGGCGTCGCCCTCAACTGCGTCGCGAACTCCCGGCTCGCCGAGGCCGGGCCGTACGGCGACATCTGGGTCCAGCCCGCCGCGGGCGACGCCGGGACGGCGCTCGGCGCCGCGCTGCACCTGGCGCAGGCCGGCGGCGAGCCGCTGACGGCCATGCCGGGCGCGGACCTCGGCAGGCGGTGGGACGACCGGGAGATCGCCGAACGTCTCGACGTCGCCAAGATCCCGTACGAGCGGCCGGACGACCTGGCCGCCACGGTGGCCGACGCCCTCGCCCGCAACGAGATCGTGGCGTGGTTCCAGGGCCGCTCCGAGTTCGGCCCGCGCGCGCTCGGGCACCGCTCCCTGCTCGCCCATCCGGGTCATGAGGGCAATGTGGAGCGGCTCAACGACGTCAAGGGCCGCGAGCAGTTCCGCCCGATCGCGCCGATGGTCGCGCTCGACCACGCGCCGGAGATCTTCGACGGGCCGCTGCCGAGCCCGTACATGCTGTTCGTCCACCGGGTGCGCCCCGGCTGGCGGGAGCGGATCCCCGCGGTCGTCCACGTGGACGGCACCGCCCGGATCCAGACGGTCGCCGCCGGGGACGAGCCGCTCGTGGCCCGCCTCCTGGAGGAGTTCCGCCGCCGGACCGGCCTGCCCGTCGTGATCAACACCAGCCTGAACACCGCCGGCCGTCCCATGGTCGACGACCCGCGCGACGCGCTGGAGTGCTTCGGGTCCGCCCCGGTGGACCTGCTGGCCATCGGCCCGTACGTGGTCCGCCGCCGGGAGGTGCACGCCCGATGAGCCACACCGTCGTCATCCCGACGATCGGCCGGGAGAGCCTGCGCGTCACCCTGGACGCGCTGCTCGCGGGCCTGGGCGGCGGGAACGGACGCGCACCGCACGAGATCATCGTCGTGGACGACCGTCCCGCGCCGGGCGCGCCGCTCCCCCTGCCGTCGGGCGCGCCGCAGTCCCCCGGACCGGAGATCAGGGTGATCCGCTCCGGGGGCCGCGGCCCCGCCGCCGCCCGGAACGCGGGCTGGCGCGCCGCCACGACCGAATGGGTCGCCTTCCTGGACGACGACGTCGTGCCCGGGCACGGATGGGCCGCCGGGCTGGCCGCCGACCTCGCGGAGCTGCCGCCCGAGGTCGGCGGCTCCCAGGGCCGGGTCACGGTCCCGCTGCCGGGCGACCGGCGCCCGACGGACTGGGAGCGCAACACGGCGGCGCTCGCCGACGCCGACTGGATCACCGCCGACATGGCCTACCGCCGCGGCGTCCTCGCCGAGCTCGGCGGCTTCGACGAACGGTTCCGCCGCGCCTACCGGGAGGACGCCGACCTGGCGCTGCGCGCCATGGACGCCGGGCACGGCCTGGTCCTCGGCGAGCGGCGGCTGACGCACCCCGTCCGCCCGGCCGGCTTCTGGGCTTCGGTGCGGGCGCAGGCGGGCAACGCCGACGACGTCCTCATGTGGCGGGTGCACGGCGGCTCGTGGCGGACCCGTGCCGGCGAGGCCCGCGGCCTCCTCCGCCGCCATGTGCTCACCACCGCGGCCGGCCTTCTGGCGGCGGTCCTGCCCGCGGCGCTCCACGGCCGGCGTTGCGCGGCCACCGCCCTGGTCGCCGGAGGCGTGTGGGGCGCGCTGACCGCCCGGTTCGCCTACGAGCGGATCCGTCCGGGGCCACCGGCGCCGGGCGAGGTCACGAAGATGGTGGTCACCAGCGCCGTCATCCCGCCCGCGGCGGTATGGCACCGGCTGCGGGGACTGGCCGCCCACCGGGGCGCGCGGCCGTGGGGCGGCCCCTGGGTCGTGCTTTTCGACCGCGACGACACCCTCATCCGCGACGTCCCCTACAACGGGAACCCGGCGCGGGTGCGGCCGATGCCGGGGGCGCGGCGCGCCCTGGACCGGCTGCGGCGGCACGGCGTCCGGATCGGGGTCGTGTCCAACCAGTCGGGCGTGGCGAAGGGTCACATCACCGCCGGCGACGTGCGGCGCGTCAACGCGCGCGTCGAGGAGCTCCTCGGGCGCGTCGACGTGTGGGAGTTCTGCCCGCACGACGGCGGCGACGGCTGCGAGTGCCGCAAACCGCGTCCCGGAATGATCGAGCGCGCCGCGCGGCGGCTCGGGGCGCTGCCGTCCGACTGCGCCGTCATCGGCGACGTCGGCGGCGACGTCGAGGCCGCCGCGGCGGCCGGCGCGCGCGGCATCCTCGTCCCGACCGGGCGCACCCGGGCGGCCGAGATCACGCGGGCCGCGGAGACCGCGCCCACGCTGCGGGCGGCCGTCGATCTGGTCCTCGGCGGAAGGCGGCGCCGATGAGGGTCCTCGTCTCCCGCCAGGACAACATCGGCGACGTGCTGCTCGCCGGGCCCGCCGTGCGGGCCGTCGCCGAGCACGCCGACGAGGTCGTGCTGCTGTGCGGCCCGCGCGGGCGCGCCGCCGCCGACCTGCTGCCCGGCGTCGACCGCGTCATCGAATGGCGCGCCCCCTGGATCGACCCGGACCACGTGCCCGTCGAGCCGTCCGAGATCGACGCGCTCACACGCGGGCTCCGGGGGTTCGACCGGGCCCTGATCCTCACGTCGTTCCACCAGTCGCCGCTGCCGCTCGCGCTGCTGCTGCGCCTCGCCGGGACGCCCTGGATCGGCGGCATCAGCGAGGACTACCCCGGTTCGCTGCTCGACCTGCGGCACCGGCCCGGCGAGGACGTGCCCGAGCCGCTGCGGATGCTCGCGCTCGCGGAGGACGCGGGATTCCCGTCCCCGGCCGACACCCGGCTGCGGGTCCGCGGGCCGCTCCCCGCCACCGACCACCTCACCGGCGGCCCCGGATACGTCGTGGTGCATCCCGGGACGTCCGTGCCGGCGCGCGCCTGGCCGCCGGAGCGCTGCGCCGAGGCCGTCCGGCTGCTGGACGCCGCGGGCCACCGCGTCGTCGTCACCGGGCACGGGGACGAGAAGGAGCTCACCGCGTCCGTCGCCGGGGAGGACGGCCTCGACCTCGGCGGCCGGACGACGCTGCCGGAACTGGCGTCCGTGCTGGAAGGGGCATGCGCCGTCGTCGCCGGCAACACGGGCCCCGCGCACCTGGCGGCGGCCGTCGGCACACCGGTCGTGTCGCTGTTCGCACCCACCGTGCCGGCGGCACGGTGGGCGCCGTTCGGCGTCCCGATGGCGCTGCTGGGCGACCAGCGGGCGCCGTGCAAGGACACCCGCGCCCGCGAATGCCCGGTCGACGGGCACCCCTGCCTGTCGTCCGTCAGCGCCGACGAGGTCGCCGCGGCCGTGGAGATCGTCAGGTCGGAGGAGGAGGTGCCCGCCCGGTGAGAGTCCTGATGTGGCACGTGCACGGATCGTGGGCGACGTCGTTCGTCCACGGGCCGCAGACCACGCTCGTTCCGGTCACCCCTGACCGGGGACCGGACGGGAAGGGACGGCCCGACACGTTCCACTGGCCCGGCCGCGCGATCGAGGTCCCGCCGGAGCGGCTGCGCCACGAGGACGTGGACGTCGTCGTCCTGCAGCGCCCCCACGAGCTGCGGCTGGCCGAGGAATGGCTCGGGCGCCGCCCCGGACGCGACGTCCCCGCCGTCTACGTCGAGCACGACACGCCCCGCCGGACACCGTCCGACATCGGCCTCCCCGAGGAGGTCGTCCCCGACAGCCGCCACTTCCTGCACGACCGCTCCGACATCCCGGTCGTGCACGTCACCCACTTCAACCGGCTGTTCTGGAACTGCGGCCGCGCCCCCGCCACGGTCATCGAGCACGGCGTCGTCGACCCCGGCTACCGCTACGCCGCCGACATGCCGCGCGCCGGCGTGGTCATCAACGACCCGCTGCGCCGCGGGCGCGTCGCCGGCACCGACCTGCTCCCCGAACTGGCGGCGGCCGTCCCCCTCGACCTGTTCGGCATGAACGTCACCGGCGTCCCCGGCCGGCTCGGCATCGCCCCCGAATCCCTCTGGACCTTCGAGGACCTGCCGCAGGCGAGGATGCACGGGGAACTCGCCCGCCGACGCGTCTACGTCCACCCCTACCGGTGGACCTCGCTGGGCCTCGCGCTGATCGAGGCCATGATGCTCGGCCTGCCGGTGGTGGCGCTCGCCACCACCGAGGCGGTCGAGGCGGTGCCGCCGGAGGCCGGGGTGCTGTCCACGCGCGTGGCCACGCTGGCCGGCGCCGCGCGGACCCTGGCCGCGGACCCGCCGCGTGCCCGCCAGATGGGCAAGGAGGCGCGGGCCTACGCCGTCGAACGCTACGGCCTGCCGCGGTTCCTGCGCGACTGGCGGCGAACTCTCCAGGAGGTAACGCGATGAAGATAGCCATGATCTCCGAGCACGCCAGCCCCCTGGCCGCCAGGTGCGGCCCCGCGGAGAAGGGGCTGGGCGGGGCGGACGGCGGCGGGCAGAACGTGTTCGTCGCGGAACTGGCCGCCGAACTCGGCAGGCAGGGGCACTACGTCACCGTCTACACGCGGCGCGACGCGCCAGCCCTGCCGGGCCGGGTGCGGTTGGCGCCCGGCGTGGCCGTCGAGCACGTCCCGGCGGGCCCGCCCGAGCGGATCGCCAAGGACGACCTCCTGCCCTGGATGCACGACTTCGGGCGCTACCTCGAACAACGCTGGGCCGCCGATCCGCCCGACGTCGCGCACGCCCACTTCTGGATGAGCGGCCTCGCGGCGATCCAGGCCGCGCAGCCGCCCGGGGCGCGGCACGTGCCCGTCGTGCAGACCTACCACGCGCTCGGCACCGTCAAGCGCCGCCACCAGGGCGACAAGGACACCAGCCCGGCCTCCCGGGTGCGGCTGGAACGCGCGATCGGGCGCGCCGCCGACACCGTGATCGCCACCTGTTCCGACGAGACCGCGGAGCTGACCGCGATGGGCGTCCCGCGCGACCGCGTCCGGGTCGTGCCGTGCGGGGTCGACCTGCGCCTGTTCGCCCCCGGCGGCGACCCGGCCGCCGGGCGGCACCGGCTCGTGGTCCTGTCGCGGCTCGTCGAACGCAAGGGCGTCGACACCGCCATCAGGGCGCTCGCGCGCCTGCCCGGCGCCGAACTGGCCATCGCCGGCGGGCCGCCGCGCGGCGACCTCGACGGCGACGCCGAGGTGCGCAGGCTGCGGAGGGCGGCGCGGGACGCGGGCGTCGCCGGCCGCGTCGAGTTCCTCGGCCGGCTCGGCCGCGACGAGGTGCCGCCGCTGCTGCGTTCGGCGAGCCTCGTGCTCACCCTGCCCTGGTACGAGCCGTTCGGCATGGTGCCGCTCGAGGCGATGGCGTGCGGCGTGCCCGTGGTGGCGAGCGCCGTCGGCGGGCACCTCGACACGGTCGTGGACGGCGTCACCGGAACGCTCGTCCGGCCGCGCGACCCGGACGCCGCCGCCGCGGCGGTCCGTGCGCTGCTGGACGATCCGGCGAAGCGGGCCGCGATGGGGTTCGCGGCGAGCGACCGGGCGCGCGAGCGCTACTCGTGGGCCCGCGTCGCCGCCGACACCGCCGGCGTCTACCAGCACGCGGCCGCCCTGAGCGGGGTGGCGGCATGACGACCGGCACCCCCTCCCAGACCAGGACCGCGACGGCACAGGACCGGCGGCTGGAGGCGCTCGCCCAGGCCGCGCTGCGGTTCCGCGAGCACGTCCCCACGATCGGGGCGTGGGGCCACCGCCTGGCCGGCGTGCTCCGCGGCGGCGGGCGGCTGCTGGCGTGCGGCAACGGGGGCAGCGCCGCCGAGGCGCAGCACCTGACCGCCGAGCTCGTCGGCCGGTTCGAGGACGAGCGCCGGCCGCTGTCGGCGATCCCGCTGCACGCCGACACCTCGTCGGTGACCGCGATCGGCAACGACTACGGGCCGGTCAACATGTTCGCGCGGCAGGTGCAGGCGCACGGCCGGCCCGGCGACGTGCTGGTGTGCCTGTCGACCAGCGGCCGCAGCCCCAACGTGGTCGCGGCGGCGCACCGGGCCCGGCATCTCGGCATCACCGCGTGGGCGATCACCGGGCCGGGTCCGAACGACCTCGCCGAGGCGTGCGACGACGCGATCACCGTCGAGGCCGCCGCCACCTCGACCGTCCAGGAGATCCACCTCGCCGCGATCCACCTGCTGTGCGGGGTGATCGATGATGTTCTGGGGGTGAGACCATGACCGCCCCGCTCGTGGTCGTCGGCGACGTCCTGCTCGACATCGACATCGTCGGCACCAGCAGCCGGCTCTGCCCGGACGCGCCCGTGCCCGTCGTCGAGCAGGCCGAGGAGCGGCCCCGGCCCGGCGGTGCGGGCCTGGCGGCGCTGCTGGCGGCCGCCGCCGGGCGCGAGGCGGTGCTGGTCACCGCGCTCGCCGACGACGAACCCGGCCGGCGGCTGCGCGCGATGCTGGAGAAGCACGTGGAGGTCGCCGCGTTCCACCTGCACGGCGGCACCCCGTGCAAGCTGCGCATCCGGTCCGGGGGACAGTCGGTGGCGCGGCTCGACGCCGGGGAGGGGCAGGCCCTCGACGGGCCCGTCGGCCCGCGCGTCGCCGACGCGATCTCCGGGGCGGGCACCGTGCTGGTCGCCGACTACGGCCGCGGCGTCACCCGGCACCGCGCCGTCCGGTCCCTGCTCGGCGAACTGCCCGCGAGCGTCCCCGTCGTGTGGGACCCGCATCCGCGCGGCGAGCCGCCCGTCCCCGGCGTCCGGCTCCTCACCCCGAACGCGCGGGAGGCCGCCCGGCTCGCCGCCGCCGACGGCGCCGACATCAGCGGGTCCGGGCTGTCGGCCGCCGGACGGTGCGGCCGGCACCTCGGCCGCGCCTGGGGCATCGAGGGCGTCGCGGTCACCCTCGGCGCGGAGGGGGCGCTGCTCTGCGACGGGTCGGAGGCGCCGTTCCTGGCGCCCGCGCGGCCCGCCCGGGGCGACTCGTGCGGCGCGGGCGACAGCTTCGCCGCCGGCGCCGCGGGCGTGCTCGCCGACGGCGGGACGCTCACCGACGCCGTCACCGAGGGCGTCCACCACGCGTCGGAGTTCGTCCGCGCCGGCGCCGCCGCGGCCCTCGCGGCGCAGCTCGCCGAGACCGGCACGGCACGGCTCGTCCCCGAGCGCGGCGAGGACGCCTGGGACGTCGTCGAGCGGACGCGGCGGGCGGGCGGGACGGTCGTGGCGACCGGCGGCTGCTTCGACCTGCTCCACGCGGGCCACGTCAGCATGCTCCAGCAGGCGCGGCGGCTCGGCGACTGCCTGATCGTCTGCGTCAACTCCGACGCCTCCGTGCGGCGCCGCAAGGGGCCGACGCGCCCCGTCACGCCCGCCGCCGACCGCGTCCGGGTGCTGGAGGCGCTCAGCGACGTCGACGCCGCGGTGGTGTTCGACGACGACACCCCGGCCCCGCTGCTGGAACGGCTCCGCCCGGACGTCTGGGTGAAGGGCGCCGACTACGCCGGGACCACGCTGCCCGAGGCCGAGACGGTCCGGGCCCACAACGGCGAGGTGGTCCTGCTGCCCCTGCTGGAGGGGCGCTCGACCACGCGCCTGCTGTCGACCACGAAGGGAACCGCGTCATGAACGTCCTCATCACCGGCGGCGCCTCGGGACTCGGCGCGGCCGTCGCGCGGAAGGTCGCCGACGACGGGGGGCGCCCCCTCGTCCTCGACCGGCATCCGCCGAAGGACGACTTCGAGCACATGCAGGCCGACCTGGCCGACCGCAGGTGCGCCGAACGCGCCGTGCACGGCCTGGCCCGCGCCGCCGGGGGCCTGAACGCCGTCGTCACCGCCGCCGGCATCGACGCCTGCGGGACGCTGTGCGACGTGCCCGCCGAGGACTGGGAGCGGGTCGTCCAGGTGAACCTGCTGGGCACCGCCGCCGTCGTCCGCGCCGCGCTCCCCTACCTGGAGAACGAGCCGGCCGGACGCATCGTGACCGTCGCGTCCACGCTGGGGTTCCGGGCCATGAGCGACGCCACCGCGTACTGCGCGTCCAAGTTCGGCGTCGTCGGGTTCACCCGGGCCCTCGCCGCCGAGATGGCCGGGCGGGTCGGCGTCACCATGGTCGTGCCCGGCGGCATGGACACCGCGTTCTTCGACGACCGCGCCGAGCGGTACAGGCCGGGCCCGGACGCCAAGCTGAACCGGCCCGAGAACGTGGCGGCGGCCGTCGCGTTCGCGCTGTCCCAGCCCGCCGGGTGCGAGGTGCGGGAACTGGTCGTCTGCCCCTCGCGGGAACCGTCGTGGCCGTGACCGCGCCGGCGGCGGACGGCCGGGTCCTGGTGCTGCGCGCCCTCGGCCTCGGGGACCTGCTGACCGGCGTCCCGGCGCTGCGGGCGGTGCGGCGCGGGATGCCCGGCGCCCGGATCACGCTCGCCGTCCCGGCGGGGCTCGGCTTCCTCGCCCGCGCCACCGGCGCGGTCGACGACGTCCTTCCCGCGGAGGGCCTGGAGCCGCTGCCGGCCGCCGGTCCGGTGGACGTGGCCGTCAACCTGCACGGCCGCGGCCCGCGGAGCCACCGGCTCCTCACGGCGCTGCGGCCCGGCCGGCTGCTGGCGTTCGCCTGCGCCGGAGCGGGCCACGCCGGCGGGCCCGGCTGGGATCCGGGCGAGCACGAGGTGGCGCGCTGGTGCCGGCTCGTGTCGGCGTACGGGTTCGACGCCGACCCCGCCGACCTGGACCTGCCCGCGCCCGCGCTCCCGTCGCCCGCGCCGGGCGCCGTCGTCGTCCATCCGGGCGCGGCGTTCCCGGCGCGCCGCTGGCCCGCCGACCGGTTCGCGGCCGTCGCGGCGGCGCTGCGGGACGGCGGCGAACGCGTCGTCGTCACCGGCGGCCCCGCGGAGACGGCGATCGCGCGCCGCGTGGTGGAACTCGCCGGGCTGGACGGGCGGGCCGACCTGTCGGGCCGCACCCGCCTCCCGGAACTGGCCGCGCTCATCGCGGGCGCCCGGCTGGTGGTGTGCGGCGACACCGGCGTCGCGCACCTCGCGACCGCGTTCCGGACCCCGTCGGTGCTGCTGTTCGGCCCGACGCCGCCCGACCGGTGGGGGCCGCCCGACCGCGCCGAGCACCTGGTCCTGTGGGCCGGACGGCGGGGCGACCCGCACGGCCGCGAGCCGCATCCGGGCCTGCTCGAGATCTCCGCCGGCCAGGCGGTCGAAGCCGCCGGCCGGGCGCTCACCCGCAACCGCTGAAGGGGGACATGATGAGACATCCACGCGCCGTCGTCACCGGAGGATCCGGATTCCTCGGCTCGCACCTGTGCGAGGCGCTGCTGGCCCAGGGGATCTCGGTGGTGTGCCTGGACAACCTGCTGACCGGCACGTCCCGCAACATCGCGCACCTGACCGGACGGCGCGACTTCCGGTTCCTGAGACGCGACCTCACCGAGCCGGTCAGCGTCCCCGGCGAGGTCGGCTACGTCTTCCACCTGGCCTCGGCGGCGTCCCCGGCCGACTACCTGCGGCTGCCGATCCAGACCCTGGAGGTCGGCAGCCAGGGCACCCGCAACGCCCTCGAACTCGCCGAGGCCAAGGACGCCCGCTTCGTGCTCGCCTCCACGTCCGAGGTGTACGGGGACCCGCTGGTGCATCCGCAGCCCGAGTCGTACTGGGGCAACGTGAACCCGGTCGGGCCGCGCAGCGTCTACGACGAGGCCAAGCGGTTCGGCGAGGCGCTGACGTCGGCGTTCCGGCACTCCCGCGGCCTCGGCACCGCGATCGTGCGGATCTTCAACACCTACGGGCCGCGGATGCGCCCCGACGACGGCCGGGCCATCCCGACGTTCCTGCGGCAGGCGCTGACCGGCGAGGACCTCACGGTGACCGGGGACGGCACCCAGACCCGCTCGATCTGCCACGTGGACGACACCGTCCGGGGCGTCATCGCCCTCGCCCTGTCCGACCATCCGGGCCCGGTCAACATCGGCAGCCCGTACGAGGTCTCCATGGCCGAGCTCGCGGAACTGATCATCGGCCTGACCGGCTCCCCGTCCCGGGTCCGCTTCGTCGACCGCCCGGTGGACGACCCGCACGTCCGGCGGCCCGACACCGCGCTGGCCGAGGAGGTGCTCGGCTGGCGTCCCCGGGTCTCCGTCGAGGACGGCCTGCGCAGCACGATCGAGTGGTTCGCCCGGGAACTCCTGGTCGCCCGCCCCGCCTGACCGGGCCCGGCCTGGGCGGACGCCCGCAGCCGGACGGCCGCGATGAGGCCGCCTCATCGCGGTCGTTCCCGTCCCAGGGCCCTGCCCGCACGCCCGGGGACGGGCGCCGTTCAGTCGTTGTGGCCGGCCGCCACCAGGTCCCTGAGGTCGGCGGGGAGGCTGTGGCGCACCTTCTGCGCGATCGCGCCCTGGGTGGCCTCGTCGGTCACCTCCAGCACGACCCGCGCCAGGTACGCGGACCGGGGCTCGTCGGCGCCGGATCTGGCGGCGACCCGCTCGATGAAGTCGTGCCTGTCGAACCGCTCGCCGGTGCCCGCGCCGCCGTAGACCTCCGTCCGGCGCAGATGCTCGCCGATCTCGTGCGGCAGCTGCGCCGCGAGGTTGTCGGCGAGCCCCTCCGGGATCCGTTCGCCGAGCGTCTCCAGGACGGCGCGGGTCGCCCGCTCCGCCTCACCGTGGCCGGAGAGCCGTGCACGGGCCTGGACCTGTCCGATGAATTCCTCGTGCCGCATGACGGACGCTCCTTCCTATGTCTGAAATGCAGAAACTGCCCGTTATGGACGGTCCTTAACGTGCGCCGAGCACGTCCATCAGCTCACCGATCATGGATCCGTCGGGCGGCAGGGCGGGGGCGCGCCCGGCCCCCTCGGGCGACAGGCACCACTCCCACCACCGGTCCAGTTCCCGCGGGTCCAGCAGCGGCCCCTCCCGCTCCGTCTCCCCCCGCTCCGGCCCTCCGCGCTCCGGGACGGTGACGACGGCCGGCCACGACCACGCCCGTGCCTGCGCGGTCACCTTCGCGCCGCCGCCCACCGGGTCCACGGCCAGCGCGGGAACCCCGTTCTTCAGCGCCAGGACGAGGCCGTGCAGCCGCGTCGTGACGACCACGTCGAGCCTGCGCAGTGCCGACTCCAGCTCCGCCGCCGTCGTGAAGAGGCGCCAGTCGCGCGGATCGAGCCGCGTGTCGAGGGGCAGCCGGGCGCACTCGCGGGCGCCGAGCCACTCCGTCAGCTCCCGCTCGATCCGGTCGTGCCGCCGCCGCGTCCCGTACTCGGCCTGCCCCGGCGCCAGCACGACCCCGGCGACGGGCACCGACGGAGTCGGCGGAAGCGCCGCCAGGTCGTGCCGCGGCGCCGCCGCGGGCGTGTCGCGCGCGAGGACGGCGTCGAACCCGGTGACCGCAGGGTCGTCCGGATCGATGACCGAGACCCCGACGGCGACGCGGGCGCATCCCGCGTACCGGCGGTGCAGTTCCTCGATCTGCCGGCCGTGCAGCGGCCCGCAGGCGAACACGAGATGGGTGTAGCGGGCGGGGTCGGCCCGGCCGAGGTCCAGCCCGCCCGGCCGGAAGACCGGGCTCCACGCGACGTCGCACCGGACCCCGTTGCCGGCCAGCGCCCCCCGCACCGCCTCCATCGCCAGCACGTCGCCCGCCGTGGCCTCACCGTGCAGGAAGCTCGGCCATCCGGTCACCAGGACACGCATCCGCTAGCCGCCTTCCGCGACCTCGATCCTCGTCAGATGCCTCTCCAGGACGGGGAGGGCGTTCTCCGCGAGGTTCCTGACCGCCGGCGTCCGCCCCTTGGAGACCTCCGTCCGGGCGGCGGAGATGGCCCTCTCATGCGCCGCGGACATGGCGGTGAGCCAATGGATGTCGAACAGCCGTCCCGACGCGCTCTTCAGCTCGTCGGCCTTGACCCGCTGCCTGGCGGACGGCGCGCGGGGCAGTTCCACCCCGAGGCGGTTCGCGACCGCCGTCAGCTTCGCGTCGAGGTCGCGGTGGTCCCGGACCAGCATCGCTCCGATCGACCTGACCTCCGGTGTGGTGCCCCTCCGCTGAGCGATCCGGCCGGCGTCGATCTCCGCCAGGTTCCCCCGGTGGGCCGTGCGCATCCACGTCTTGTCCTGCTCGGACGGCGGGCTCGGAGGCGCGGACCTGGGCGCCCGGGCGGGCGTGAGGTCCACCGTCTTGGTGCCGCACGCCGCGGGCGCGGCGGCCGCCACGGCGGCGAGCGAGACGGCGAGCAGGCGACTGCGCATCATGGTGATCTCTCCGGCGAGGCGGCGTCCTGCGTGCCTGCTACCCGTGACCGTCGGTCCCATGTCCGCCGGGGCCGGCGGGTCCGCCCGCCCGTCCCGGCCGGCGGGAGGGTACCCCGGGCAGAAGGTGGTACTGCCCGTGCCGTAACAGTTGAGACACCTACCGGTTTACCGAAACGACCGGATGGGCAAAGTCACGTCGCGGCCCACTCGCGAGATCAGAGCCAGGTGCTCGGATCTGCGAGCCTGGGCCGCACCAGCGTTCACGCGGCCTCTACCCCCCGACGCCCCGGTCAACCGCCGGCGAGCCGGGCGGCGGCCAGTCCGCAGTAGGCCGCGGCGAGCCCCGCGGCGACACTGCCGGCGGCGTTGAGCAGCGCGTGGAGGCGCGCTCCGTCCTCCGCCAGCCGGACGGTCTCGTAGCCGAACGTGGAGTACGTGCTCAGGGCACCGCAGAAGCCCGTCCCGGCGAAGGCCATCACGCCGCCGCCGGCGGGTACGGCCGCCAGGAAGCCCAGGAGGAACGACCCCGCGACGTTGACGGTCAGCGTCCCCCAAGGGAACACCGAACCGTGCCGGGCCTGCACGGCGCGGTCGGCCAGGTAGCGCAGCGGAGCGCCGAGCGCGGCGCCCAGCGCGACCAGCAGGACGGTCACGCGGCGCCCTCCGCGGCACGCCGCCGGGTCAGCGACCGGGTGACCAGTACCCCCGCGAGGACGGCGGCGAGCGCGGCGGCCGGCGTCGACGCGAGGTACAGCAGCGCCACCCCCGGCGCCCCGCCGTCCACGGCCCGCTGGATGTCGGTGCTGTAGGTCGAGAACGTGGTGAAGCCGCCGAGCACCCCGACCCCGAGGAACGGCCGCACCAGCCGGTGCACCCGCCACGTCTCGGTGACGAGCACCATCAGCACCCCGATCGCCAGGCAGCCGGAGACGTTGATCCAGAAGACCGCCCAGGGGAACTCCCCCGGCCCGTACGGGAACGCGCCGGTCAGCCCGTACCGCGCCAGCGCCCCGGCGACGCCGCCCGCCGAGACGGCGCCGAGCGTCGCCCACGGCGCGCGCCGCAGCTCGGCGCGCTGCTCCGGCACATGAAGATCGACATCGGGATCGACGGGACGGCCCCTCCTGGGCATGGCGCACTCCTACCAGCGGCTGCACTTCACCGGCAGGGACCGTTGGCGGAGGTCCGCGGTTCACCCGTCCCGGGCACGGCGGGCCCCACCGCCGCGGCCCCGCTCCACCGGGGCGCTCGCACGAGTCTACGCCGCCCCGGGTCAGGGTTCGGGGCGGTCCACCTGCCCGCGCCAGCCACCGGTCTGGACGCCCCGCGCCTCGATGAAGGTCTTGAAACGCTGCAGGTCGCCCTTGACCCGGTGGCCGAGTGCGCCGAGCCTGTCACCGGCCTTCTCCGCGAGCCCCTCCGGGTCGATCTCCATCTGGGCCGTGACGCGCGTGGTGGTCTCGTCCAGCCGGTGGAAGGTCACCACCCCGGCGTGCGTCGGCCCCTCCAGGGACTTCCAGGCGACGCGCTCGTCGGGCAGCTGCTCGGTGATCCTCGCGTCGAACTCGCGGGTGACGCCGGCGATCCGCGTCCTCCAGCGGACGGTGGTGTCGTCGAGCTGGCGGACCTCCTCGACACCGTCCATGAACTGCGGGAACGTCTCGAACTGCGTCCACTGGTCATAGGCGGTGCGGATCGGGACGGTGACGTTGACCGACTCGGTGATCGTGCTCACGGCTCCCCCTCATGCGTCACCCGGGCGGTACCCGGGGCCGCGTCCTTTATCCGGGTCCGCGGCCGCGGCGCGGTGCCCGGGAGGCCCGATTCCCCACGTGGGCGGCGGTTTCAGTGTGATCGGAGGATTGACGGGTAGTGGGACGGGACCGAGCGAACGCCCCCTGCCTCGCCGGCTTCTCCGGAAGGGAGACGACCCGCATGACGTCGGCGCAGTCCACCACCACCCGGTTCAACGACGGACAGACTGAGATACTGCTGGCGGAGATGAACCGGCTCCCGGAGGACGATCCCCGGCGAGAACGGTTGCGGGCGCGCATCGTCGACATGCACGCCCCCCTCGTCCGCGGCGTGGCCCGCCGGTACGCCAACCGCGGGGAGCCCATCGACGACCTTCAGCAGGTCGCCTACCTGGGCCTGGTCAAGGCCATCAACCGGTTCGACCCCGGCATCGGCGACCGGTTCGTCACCTACGCCTACCCGGTGGTGACCGGGGAGGTGAAGCGCCACTTCCGCGACAAGACGTGGGGCATCCGGGTGTCGCGCCGCATCCAGGAGCTGCGCCCCATCCTTCAGCGCACCATGCAGGAGTTCACCCGCGAGCACGGCCGCTCCCCCACCACCGCCGAGATCTCCGCGCTCATGGGCGTCACCGAGGAGGAGACGGTCGAGGTCATCATCGCCTGCGACGCCTACCGCCCGCTGTCGCTGGAGGCGCCGGCCGACGGCTCGCAGAGCGGCGACAACGGCACGGTCGGCGAGTACCTCGGATCCGACGACCCGGCGCTGGACAACTTCATCGACGGCCACGCCCTCGGCCCGCTCATCGACGAGCTCCCCGAACGCGAGCGGACGATCCTGCTGCTGCGGTTCTTCGGCAACAAGACCCAGACGCAGATCGCCGAGCAGATCGGCCTGTCCCAGATGCACGTCTCGCGGCTGCTCCGCGCCACCCTGGACCGGCTCCGCGCCGGGCTGCTGGCGGAACGGTGACCCGGCGGCCCAGGGCCGTCGCCTTCGACGTGATCGAGACGCTGATGTCGCTGGAGCCGCTGCGGGCCCGGTTCGAGGACATCGGGCTCCCCGGCGGCGCGCTGGAGACGTGGTTCGCCCGCACACTGCGCGACGGCATGGCGCTGACGGCGACCGGCGACTACGCGCCGTTCCGCCGGGTCGCCGAGGGCGCGCTCCGCGCCGTGTCCGGGCAGCGCGCCGACGACGCGGCGGTCGCTCACGTCCTCGACGGGTTCGCCGCGCTGCCCGCCCATCCCGACGTGGAACCCGCCCTGCGGCGCCTGGCGGCGGCGGGCGTGCCCGCCGTGTGCCTGACCAACGGGGCCGCGGACACCACCATGGCGTTCCTGGACCGCGCGGAGCTCACCGACCTGGTCGACCGGGTGATCACGGTCGAGGAGGTCGGGCGGTGGAAGCCCCCGGCCGTCGTGTACCGGCACGCCGCGGCCGTGGCGGGCGTGCCCGCCGACCGGCTCGCGCTGGTGGCGGCGCACGCCTGGGACTGCCACGGCGCCAAGCGGGCGGGGCTCGTCACCGGGTGGGTCGGGCGGCTCGAAGGCCGCTACGGCGACGTCTTCGCGCCGCCCGACGTGACCGGCGACGACCTGGTCCAGGTGGTGGAACGGCTCCTCACGCTGGACGGCGCCTGACGGCGCCGCCGGTCAGGGCTTGGGAAGCGCGCACGCCTCGTCCAGCACGACGTCGTTGCCCTTGCCGATGCAGCGGGCGAGCAGGTGCGTCTGCTGGCCGTAGTTGATGCCGTGGCGGACGGTGACGTCGCCGTCACGGCCGACCTCGCACGGGTTGTTGAGCGTGCAGCGCTCACCGTCCTCGTTGCCGGTGTTGTTGACCCCGACGACGCGGCGCGTCCGGACGTCGATGATCGGCGAGCCGGACGTGCCGCCGATGGTGTCGCACTCCGGCGTGTACCGGATGGAGTTCTTCCACGTCCAGCCCGCCTCGCGCAGCCGGTAGACGGTGTCGTCGATCTTGCAGCCGTAGATCGTCCTCCAGTAGCCCGACACGACCCGGATCTCGGTGCCGTCATGCGGCCTGGCCGGCGACAGGCGCAGCGCCGGGATGCCGTACCGCTGCCGGATGGCGGCGTAGGTGGTGTCGAGCCGGTAGACCGTGACGTCGGTGTCGGTCATCGTCGCGTACTCGACCTTGGTGGCCCGGAGGGAGCCCAGTTCCTTCTCGCCCGTCCGGTCGAGGAGCGTGAACGTCCGCGACGACTCCTGGTCCACGATGACCTCGCCGGCCTCGGGCATGCCCGTCTCCAGGCAGTGGCCGTTGGTCAGGACCAGCGCCGCGTCGGTGTCGCGGGACCGCGGCCCGCGCACGAGGGACCCCGAGCAGTTGCTGAGCGCGACGATGCCGGTGAAGTCGACCTCCGCCCCGGGCTTGTGCGGGGCGGGCGCCGCCGGGGCGGCCTGCGCGGCGCCGGTGACGGCGAGCGTCGCGGCGCCGGTGACGGCGGCCAGGGCGACTGCGGCGAGGCGGCGTCTGGTCATGGGGATCCTCTCGGGGCGGGCCGGCGGAAACGCACCGGCCGGTGACGACGCTGTCCGGCCGGATGCTAGATCATCTCCGCCCGCGAAAGAAGGGCCTCCGCCGCCCGGGTTCCCTCAGTCGACGTCCACCCAGCCGTAGGTCCGTTCGACGGCCTTCTTCCAGCCGGCGTAGCCGGTCTGGCGTTGCCGGTCGTTCCAGGTGGGTTCCCAGCGGCGGTCTTCGTTCCAGTTCTGGCGGAGTTCGTCGGTGGTGTTCCAGAAGCCGGTGGCCAGGCCGGCGGCGTAGGCGGCGCCCAGGGCGGTGGTCTCGGCGACGACGGGGCGGGAGACCGGGACGCCGAGGATGTCGGCCTGCATCTGCATGCACAGTTCGTTGGCGGTGACGCCGCCGTCGACCTTGAGGACGTCCAGGGAGACGCCGGAGTCCTCGCGCATGGCCTCGACGACGTCGCGGGATTGGTAGCAGATCGATTCCAGGGTGGCGCGGGCCAGGTGGGCGTTGGTGTTGAAGCGCGACAGCCCGACGATGGCGCCGCGGGCGTCCGAGCGCCAGTAGGGGGCGAACAGGCCGGAGAAGGCGGGGACGAAGTAGACGCCGCCGTTGTCGTCGACCTGCCGGGCCAGGGCTTCGCTCTGGGCGGCGCCGGAGATGATGCCGAGCTGGTCGCGCAGCCATTGCACCGCCGACCCCGTCACCGCGATCGACCCCTCCAGCGCGTACACGGGCGCGTGGTCACCGAACTTGTAGCAGACGGTGGTGAGCATCCCCGCCTGCGACCTGACCAGTTCCTCGCCGGTGTTGAGGAGGAGGAAGTTGCCGGTGCCGTAGGTGTTCTTGGCCTCGCCGGGCGCGAAGCACACCTGCCCGACCGTCGCGGCCTGCTGGTCCCCGAGGATCCC
This sequence comes from Actinomadura sp. 3N407, assembly GCF_052245875.1. NCBI lineage: Bacteria > Bacillati > Actinomycetota > Actinomycetes > Streptosporangiales > Thermomonosporaceae > Actinomadura > Actinomadura sp. 3N407. The sequence continues at coordinate 278,171 of NZ_JBQQBP010000007.1, read as the reverse complement.
GGTGAGCGGCACCTCGCCGCCGAACGGTCCGTCCGCGCGGGTCGTCCCGTACGGCTCGGGCGCGGAGGACGGCTTGATCTGCGGAAGCATCTGCCGCGGGATGCCGAAGAACGACAGGAGTTCGTCGTCCCAGTCGAGGGTCTCCAGGTCCATCAGCATGGTGCGGCTGGCGTTGGTCGGATCGGTGACGTGCACACCGCCGTCCGTCCCGCCCGTGAGGTTCCACAGCACCCACGTGTCGATGTTGCCGAAGATCGCGTCGCCGTTCTCGGCCGCCTGGCGGACGCCGTCGACGTTCTCCAGGATCCACTGGACCTTGCCGCCGGAGAAGTACGTTGCGGGCGGCAGGCCCGCGCGGTGCCGGATCGTCTCGCCCCTGCCGTCCCGTTCGAGCGCGGAGGCGATGCGGTCGGTGCGGGTGTCCTGCCAGACGATCGCGTTGTAGTACGGGCGGCCGGTCCGCCGGTTCCACACCACCGCCGTCTCGCGCTGGTTGGTGATGCCCAGCGCGGCCAGGTCGGCATGGCCGAGATCGGCCTTGTTGAGGGTGGACTGGACGACGGCGCGGGTCCGTTCCCAGATCTCGGTGGGGTTGTGCTCGACCCAGCCCGCCTGCGGCAGGATCTGGTCGTGTTCGAGCTGGTGGCGGGCGATCTCGTTGCCGCCGTGATCGAAGATCATGAAGCGGGTGCTCGTGGTGCCCTGGTCGAGCGCTCCGACGAAGTCGGCCATGGACTTCTCCCTTTCTGCCGGCGGGGCGACCCCGTCAGGAAACGTCGTACTCCGGCTTGGGCTCGGTGACCTCGGTGCCCTCCTCCTCTTCGGGGATGTTGCGCCCGATGAGCAGGATGTAGAGACCGGCGCCGACCACGCCGCCAATGAGCGGCCCGGCGATCGGCACCCAGAAATACAGGTTCCCGTACTGATCGCTCCATGGAGTCTCGTATCCCGTGAGGAACTGGACGAGCCGCGGGCCGAGGTCGCGGGCCGGGTTGATCGCGTACCCGGCGGCGGAGCCGAACGCCATCCCGATGCCCACCACGATGAGCCCGATGATGAGCGGCGCCATGTTCGACAGCGGCGGCGCGTTGCGCAGGTCGGTGAGCGCCAGCACGAGGAACAGCAGGATCGCGGTGCCGATGATCTGGTCCCGGAACGCGCCCCAGGTCCCGATCGGCAGGGTCCCGTTGCCCGGCATGGTGGAGAAGACGATGTGCGACTTCTCCGTCAAGCCGGGGTCGAACTTCTGCAGGATCTCGCTGTAGTTCCACCGGACGATGAGCGCGGCCACGAAGGCCCCGAGCGTCTGGGCGAAGCAGTACGGGAGCACCTTGCGCCAGGGGAAGCCCTTGAAGACCGCGAGGGCGACCGTGACGGCGGGGTTGATGTGCCCGCCGCTGATGCGGGCGGACGCGTACACGCCCAGCGTCACCCCGATGCCCCAGGCCCACGCGATGCTGTCGTGGCCGCCGAGGCTCTGGGGGTCCCCGAGCCCGCTCCCCGCGACGACCTGGGCGACGACGCCCACGCCGAACAGGATCAGGATCATCGTGCCGGCGAACTCCGCGGCCATCTCTCTGGCGAGCTCGGGGACCTTCGGCCCTCGCGTCATCTCTCCTCCTCAGGGGTATGTGACGTAAGGCACAGTCGCCGCGAACGTAGGTTCGTTCGATAAAACGGGTCAACCACCACATGACGACAATGTCGGCACCCTGTCCCGTTCATCACCACCCCCGGGGAACGATCGCCAGCATGATCTTCCCCAGGGAACGCGCTGCTACACCGTCCTCCAGCCCCCACCCGCCACCAACCAACCGACGAGCTCCGCTCGACGACCATCCTCCAGCCCCCACCCGCCACCAACCAACCGACGAGCTCCGCTCGACGACCATCCTCCAGCCCCCACCCGCCACCAACCAACCACGAGCTCCGCTCGGCTGCCGTCAGTGGCCGCGGAACGCCTCCTCCAGCCACCAGGCCGGCCGGTCCCGCGTGACCTTGGCGTCCACGATCATCGGGCGGTCGCGCGGGCCCGCCAGCCAGTCGGCCACCGCCGCCAGGTCCTCGCGCCGCCGCACGGTCGCCGCCGCGCAGCCGAAACCGCGCCCGATCGCGGCGAGATCCGCCGGCGGGAACGTGACCGTGTCCAGCGGGTGCCCGCCCGGGCCGAAGTGGTGCACCTCCGCGCCGTACGCCTCGTCGTCGTAGACGACCACGAGCAGACCCAGCCCGAGCCGGACGGCCGTCTCCAGCTCCGCGACCGACATCAGCGCGCCGCCGTCGCCGAGCGCGGCGACGGTCAGCCGGTCGGGGCGGGCCACCGCGGCTCCGATCGCGGTGGCGAGGCCGAGCCCGATCGACTGGAACGCCTGGGTGAACACGAGCGCGTCGGCGTCGGGGACGTCCAGGAACATCGCCGGGTAGCCCATGAAGTTGCCCGAGTCGACGGCGACGGTGCGTTCGCGGGGCAGCATCCCGTCCAGGGCGATGGACAGCGTCCGCGGGTCGATCCGCGGCCCGTCGGTGTCGTCCTTGCCGTCGCGGTGCTCCTCGTACGGGACGTCCTGCCAGCGCCCCTCCCGGGCGAGCCGCCCGGCCACCTCCGGTGTGCGGTAGCCGGAGGCGGAGTGGCCGCGCGCGTCGAGTTCGGCGGTGACGGCCCGCGCGGTCTCGGCGGCGTCGCCGATGAGGCCGAGGTCGACGGGGTGGTGCGCGCCGAGCGCCCGGGCGTCGACGTCGACCTGCACGACCTTCGCGCCCCGGGCGATGAGGGCGCCGTGCCGGGTCGTCCACATGTTCAGCGAGCACCCCCAGCCCACGATCAGGTCGGCGCCGCGGATCAGGTCGGCGGCGGCGGGGGTGGCGAAACCACCGCTGACGTCCAGCGCGAACGGGTCCCCGGCGAACAGACCGCGCGCGACGGCGGAGGTCGCGGGCAGCGCGCCGCAGCGCCCGGCCAGCTCGGCGAGCGGCTCGCGGGCGGCCGACAGCCGCGCGCCCCGCCCGGCGATGAACACCGGCCGCCCCGCGGCCTGCAGCGCGTCGGCCAGCCGGGCGACCGCGGCCGGCGGCGGCACCGGCAGCGGCGCTATCCTCGGCCGCTCGCCCGCGGGCGGGCGCTCCCGCGCGCTGTCCGGATGCCCGGCCGCCTGGATGTCCAGGGGCAGGCCGAGCAGCACCGTCCGGCGCTCGGCGACCGCCGTGCGGCAGGCGCGGGCCACGTCGGCGAGCGCCGTCCGCGGGGAGTGGACCCGCTCGGGGACGGCCCCGACCGCCGCGGCGATGGCCGCCTGGTCGACGCGGAAGTTGGAGCGGACCGCGGCGGCCGCCACCTCGCCCGCCACCACCAGCAGCGGCGTACGGCTCTTGGCGGCCTCGGCGATGCCGGTGACCGCGTTGGTGAAGCCTGGCCCCTGGTGGAGCGACACCACGCCGAGGCCGCCGCTCACCCGCGCGTACGCGTCGGCCATCGTGGCCGCCCCGCCCTCGTGCCGCGCGGCGACGAACCGGGCGCCGTTCGCTATGAGGGCGTTGGTGACGTGGAAGTTGCCGCTGCCGACGACACCGAAGACCGTGTCGGCGCCGAGCCGCGCGAGGGCCTCCCCCACGGCCTCCGCGACGTTCATCGTTCGATCAGCGCGAGCACGCGTGCGGGGCTGCCCGAGCCGCCGACGATCGGCAGCGGCGAGGCGAGCAGCACGGCGCCGCGGGCGGGGAGCCGGTCGAGGTTCTGCAGCTGGGTGAGCCCGTACTTGCCGGCGCCGAGGAAGTAGGAATGGCACGGGAACGGCGGGTCGAACGCGTGGGCGCCGCCCGCGTCGGTGCCGACGGTCTCCACGCCGAGCCCGAGGACGGGGGTCTCCTCGGCGAGCCACCGCGCGCACTCGGCCGAGATCCCCGGCGTGTGCGGGCCGTTCTCGTCGGCGTTGAGGAACGTCTCCTGGTCGCCGGACCGCGCGTCCCAGCCCGTCCGGTAGAGGAGCCAGCCGCCGTCCGGGAGCGGCCCGTGCGTCTTCTCCCAGTCCCGGACGTGGTCGATCTCCAGCAGGAAGTCGGGATCGCCGGCGGCGTGCGCGGAGGCGTCCAGCACGACGGCCGGGGCGACGAGCCGGCCGGGCGCCACCTGCGAGACGTCCTCGCCGTCGCGGCCGGTCGCCCAGTGCACGGGCGCGTCGAAGTGGGTGCCGACGTGCTCGCCGGTGACGATGTCGTTCCAGTACCAGGCGGGCCCGCGATCGTCGTACCGGCTGATCTCCTCCAGCCGGAACGGGACGGTGTTGGCGAACGGCTCCGGCAGCTGGAGGATCGGGGTCCGCTCCGACAGCGGAGCGGTCAGGTCGACGATCTCCACCGAGCCGTCGGCGACGGCGGTGAGCAACTGGTTGAGCACGGACATCGGTCCTCCGGCGGCGCGGGGTGGCTGACGGTCGCGGGGTGCCAAGAACGTATCGCAGATGCACCTGTTCGGAGGGTCACCCCGGCCAGGCCGCCCGCCCTTTGTTCATGCCCACGTCCGGGCCCGGATTTCGTTGCATGACCACATGGACCCACCGTCGCCGCGCGATCACCATCGGGGGCGGAACCCCCGGCCGACACCGCCCCACGGAGGTCCGCATGCGCCGAAGGCCCTGGACGCTCGCGCTCACCGCAGCCGCACTGACGGCCGCCCTGGCCGCTCCTCCCGCACACGCCGCTCCCCCGACTCCGCCGCCTCCCGCTCCGCCGTCCGCCGACGTCGCACGGCGACCGGCCGGCTTCGACCCGCTGGTCCCCTCCACCGACCCGGTCGACCTGCGCGATGCCCACCGCCCGCTCTCGGTGACCTACACCTTCGAGGGGCGGAGGCACACGCTCGACGACTACCTCGCCCGCACGGGGACGCAGGGGTTCGTCGTCCTGGACGGCGACGGCGTCGTCTTCGAGCGCTACCTCGCCGCCGGCCCGGACAGCCTCTTCCAGTCGTGGTCGATGGCGAAGTCGTTCACCTCGGCCGCGGTCGGCATCGCGCTCGGCGAGGGCTTCATCGACTCGGTCGACGACCCCGTCACCCGCTACGTCCCCGAACTGGAGGGCTCGGGGTTCGACGGCGTCTCGCTGCGGGACCTGCTGCGGATGTCGTCGGGGATCGAATGGGACGAAACGTCCGACGTTCCGTTCGTGCACGTCGCCGCCAGCCTCGGGTATCCGCTCACCGAACTGGCCAGGCAGCAGAAGCGCGGCTGGGAGCCGGGGACGAGGTTCGAGTACACGAGCATGAACTCGTTCGTCCTCGCCTGGGTCGTCGCCGAGGCGACCGGGGTCCCGTACCACGCCTACGTCCAGAAGAAGATCTGGGAGCCGGCGGGGATGGCGTCCAAGGCGTACCTCGGCAACGACTCCAACGGCAACAGCATGGGGTACTGCTGTTACTACGCCACCGACCGCGACTTCGCGCGGTTCGGCCTCCTGTACCTGAACGGCGGGAAGGCCAACGGGCGGCAGGTCGTCCCGGCCTCATGGGTGACGCGGTCCACGCGCCCGTCGGCGCCGTTCAACCAGGGGTACGGCCTGCAGTGGTGGCTCGGCGAGGACGGCGATTTCTCCGCCAACGGCCTCGGCGGCCAGCTGATCTGGGTCTCGCCCCGGCACGGTGTCGTCATCGTCAAGTCGACGCTCTTCACCGTGATCGCCGGGGAGGAGACGGACGCCGCGTTCGAGGCCGTCGCCGCCGAGGTCGCGCGGACCCGCACGGCCCGCCCGGCCCCGGCGCACTGACCGCCCGCCGGAGGGGCGGCGGCCCGCCCGCCGCCCCTCCGGCCGGGAACAACCCGGGCGTCTCCAGTGGTTAGGCTTACCTAAGTGTGATCCGCATCATCGGGAGGAGCCGCATGGCGACGGAACCGGCACGCAAGGGGCGCAGGCTCAACCGAGGGAGAGTGCTGCGCACCGAGCGCCTCACCCCGCACATGATCCGCGTGGTCATCGGCGGTGAGGAACTCGCCGGGTTCGGCGCGGGCGAGTTCACCGACCACTACGTGAAGCTCCAGTTCCCGCGGCCGGGGGTCGAGTATCCCGAGCCGTTCGACATGGAGCGGGTCCGCGCGGAGCTGCCGCGCGAGCAGTGGCCGGCCACCCGGACCTACACCGTCCGCGCGTGGGATCCCGAGGCGGTGGAGCTGACCATCGACTTCGTCCACCACGGCGACAAGGGCATCGCGGGCCCGTGGGCGGCGAGCGTCCGGCCGGGCGAGGAGGTCCTGTTCCTGGGGCCGGGCGGCGCCTACGCGCCCCGCGCCGACGCCGGCTGGCACCTGCTCGCCGGGGACGAGAGCGCGCTGCCGGCGATCGCCGCCTCGCTGGAGCGGATCCCGGAGGGCGCCCCGGCCCGGGTGTTCGTCGAGGTCGCCGGGCCCGAGGAGGAGCAGGACCTGCCGACGCCGGGGGACGCGACGATCGTGTGGCTGCACCGGGGCGGCGGGCAGGTCGGTGATCTGCTGGTCGACGCGATCGAGAAGATGGAGTTCCCCGACGGCGACGTGCACGCGTTCGTCCACGGCGAGGCGGGCTTCGTCAAGGCGCTGCGGCGGCACCTGCGGGTCGAGCGCGGGCTGCCGATGGAGCGGCTGTCGATCTCCGGTTACTGGCGGCGCGGCCGCGACGAGGACGGCTGGCAGGCGGCGAAGCGCGACTGGAACCGCCAGGTCGAGGAAGAGGAGGCGCAGGCCCTCGCCTGAGGCGGCCGGGTCAGGCGGTGACCTGTTCGGGCTCCTCGGTCCCGTCGGCGTCGGGTCCGCCGTCGGCGGTGAAGCCGGGGAGCCAGCGCTCGACCTCGGCGCGGAAGGCGCCTTCGGCCTCCAGCTGGCACAGGACGCCGCCGCATCCGGTCAGGGCGCGGCTGACGGCCAGGTACTGGGGCGGCAGCCGGAACTGGCGGGCGAGCGCGCCGGGGCGCATGTCGGAGGCGACGCCGATGCCGTGCGCGGTCTGCTCGCGCATCCACTCGCGGGAGTACCGGAAGCGTTCGACGGCGAACGGGGCGGCGTGCGGCCCGATGAAGTCGGCGACCTCCTCGGGGTCGACGTCGGCGTCCGGCACGAGGAATCCCTCGTCGCGGAGGGCCTCGACGATCTCGCCGGGGTCGCCGAGCGTCCCGATGCGGGTCAGCCGCCCGATCGACCACTGCAGCTCGGCGGGGACGCGGGCGGCGCCGCCGAAGTCCATGACGCCGAGCCGGCCGTCGTCCAGCAGCCGGAAGTTGCCCGGGTGCGGGTCGATGTGGATCATCTCGCAGCGGGACGGGCCGGACAGCAGGAAGCGGAACAGCAGCAGGCCGGCGCGGTCGCGCTGTTCCTGGTCGCCCTCGGCGATGACCTTGGCGAGCGGGGTGCCGCCCAGCCATTCGGTGACCAGGACGTTGCCCGACTGGGCGACGACGGCGGGGACGACGTAGTCGGGGTCGCCGTCGTAGGCGTCGTGGAAGGCGGTCTGGGCGCGGGCCTCGTCGACGTAGTCGAGTTCCTTCTCCAGCCGCCGCTTGAGGTCGGCGACGACGGGCTTGACCTCGACGCCGGGGAACAGCGGGGTGAAGAGCCTGCTGAGGCGGGATATCTGGTTGAAGTCGCTCATCAGCGCCTGGGCGGCGCCGGGGTACTGGACCTTGACCGCGACGGTCCGCCCGTCGTGCCAGACGGCCTTGTGGACCTGGCCGATGGACGCCGCGGCGGCCGGCGTGTCGTCGAACTCGGCGAACCCGTCGCGCCAGTCCTCGCCCAGGCCCTCGGCGAGGACGCGGTGGGTGGTGGCGGCGGGCATCGGGGGCGCGGCCTCCTGGAGCCGGGTCAGGCTGGCGCGGAACGGCCCGGCGATCTCCTCCGGCAGCCCGGCCTCGAAGATCGACAGGAGCTGCCCGACCTTCATGGCGCCGCCCTTCAGCTCGCCGAGCACGGCGAACAGCTGCTCGGCGGTGCGGCGCTGGACCTCCAGCGCGACGGCCTCGGCGGGGCGCCCGATCGTCCGCTTGCCGAACCCGAGCGCGGTGCGCCCGGCGAAGCCCAGTGGCAGTGTCGCCAGCTTGGCGCCCCGCGTCACCGCGCGGCGGGGAATGTCGCTCACGGCCTGACCGTCCCTCGTTCGACGATAGGTCTAATGACTGCAGCCTCTCATGGCCGGGGAACGCCACCAAAGGGTCATTCTCTGTCAAAGAGTTCAGCGTTCAGGCGGGCCCGGGGATTCCCCGGCCGTTCCGCCCGGCGCCCGGCCGCCCGCCCGCGCATGGGCGCAGGAGAAGCTCGACGACCTCCAGGGCCTGGTCGATCTCCGGCCGGTTCCCTCCCAGGAAGTGCGCGTACATGAACGAGTCGGCGACGCGGACGATCGCCTGTGCGAGGGTCCGGGTCGGCAGCGGGACGCGCATCACCCCGCGGTCGATCTCCGCCTGCAGCTCCCTGGTCAGCAGCTCGGTGGCACGGTCCTCGATGGTGCCCGGCATGGTGGCCAGCCGGATGAACAGCCGGGGTTCGCGTTCGGTGAAGGCCTTGAGCGGCTCGGCGTCGACCACCGCGTGCATGAACCGATCGAGGATCCTGAGGATCCGGTCCGGGCCGGCGCCGCCCACGCCCCGGGTGGCGACGCCGTAGGTGCGTTCGGTCATCTCCGCGAGCACCGCGCCGAGGAGCTGTTCACGGCTGCCCACCCAGCGGTACAGGGTCGCCCGTCCGACGCCCAGCTCGGCGGCCAGCGCCGACATGTCGATCGGCTCGCCGCGCAGGTAGTGCGCGGACGCGGCGGCGAGCGCGGCGGCGGGCCCCGGCGCCTGGACGGACGTCACGGACGGCGGCCGGGCGGGGACGTCCCGTGGAACGGGGGTGCCGCTCATCCGCACAGCATGGCACAGCCGGGAACGTTCCCCCGCCCCGCACCCTGACCATGCCCTGACCAGATCATGACCACCCTCGGTTCGAAGCCGCGCCCGGTCGCCCTCCGGGCCCGCACACGGCGTCTTCCGGCCCCGCACATGGCGCCTCGCGGCCAAAAGACTACCGAGGGTGATCAGGGGTAGCTAGCAGTTGTGAAAGAGAGACATGAAGGTGCCGGACGCAAGGGCCGGCTGCTGATCATCGGTGGGGCGGAGAACCGGACCTGCGGTTCCGGGGCCCTGGAGACCTTCGTCGAGCTGTCGGGCGGCGAGGACGCGCGGGTCGTGGTCGTGACGACGGCGACCGAGGTACCGGAGGAGGTCGCCGAGGAGTACACCGCCGTGTTCGGCCGGCTCGGGGTGTCCTCGGTCCGGGAGCTGCGGCTGCTGGGCCGCGCCGCGGCCGACAGCGCCGCGACGCTGCGGGCGCTGGACACGGCGACGGGGGTGCTGTTCAGCGGCGGCGACCAGTCCCGGATCCGGACCCTGGTGGGTTCGAAGACCAACGAGCTGCTCAAACGGCGGCTCGACCAGGAGGGCCTGGTCATCGCCGGGACGAGCGCGGGCGCGACCGCCATGGGCCACTGGATGATCCTCGGCGGCCACGGCCACGAGGTCGCCGCGTCCAGCGTGAAGGTCGGCCCGGGGCTCGCGCTGCTCGACAACGTGCTGATCGACATGCATTTCAACGAGCGCGGGCGGCTGCCGAGGCTGATGAGCGGGATAGCGCTGGACACCCGGCTGCTGGGCGTCGGGATAGACGAGGACACGGCGATCGTGGTGGGCGACGGGCGTTTCGACGTCGTCGGGACGGGTGTGGTCACCGTCGTGGACGCCGGGCAGTCCACCATCGCCTACGCCGCCTCCGACGACGAGCCGATGGCGATGTTCGACGTGTCGCTGCATCTGCTGCCTGCCGGGTGCGCGTTCCAGATGCACGACAAGCTCCCCGAGATCGGCAACATGCGCGGCCCGGAGGAGGATTAGCGGTGCGCCTCGACCATGTGCGCCGCCTGAGCGGCCCGAACGTCTACCTGTCGCGTCCCGTCGCGATCGCCCGCCTCGACCTGCAGGGCCTGACCGGGCATGAGACCACCGACCATCCCGGGTTCGCCGGGCGGCTGCTGGAGGCGCTGCCGGGCCTGGCGACGCACCACTGCTCGGCGGGCCGGCCCGGGGGGCTGCTGGACGCGATGGAGCGCGGCACCTATTTCGGCCACGTCACCGAGCACGTCACGCTGGAGCTGTCCGGGCTGATCGGCCGGGAGGTGTTCTTCGGGCGCACCGTCCGCGCGGGCGGGCCGGGCGACTACGACGTGATCCTGGAATGCCCGCGGGACGAGCCGGCCGGCAGCACGGTGGTGGAGCAGCTGATCACGCTCGCGGTGCGGACCGTCGGCGGGGCGCTCGCCGGGCGGGTGCCCGACCCGTCCGCCGACCTGGCCCGCGTCGCCGCCGAGCACGAGAGCGGGCGGCTCGGGGTGAGCACGTCGGCGCTGGCCCGGGCCGCGCGCCGCAGGGGCGTCCCGGTCCGCCGCGTCGGGGACCTGAACCTGCTGCGGCTCGGGTACGGGCGGTACCGCCGGACGGTGTGGGCGGCGATGACCGACGCGACGTCGGCGATCGGGATGGAGGTGGCGGGCGACAAGCGGCTCGCGCACCGCGTGCTCGCCGACGCGGGACTGCCCGTCCCCGCGGGGCGGGTCGCGGCGTCGCCGGCGGAGGCCCTCGAGGCGCTGCGCGACATCGGCGGGCCGGTGGTCGTCAAGCCGCTGGCCGGTCACCAGGGCGAAGGCGTCCACATCGAGCTGACCAGCCCGCCTGAGGTCGTGGCCGCGTTCGCGTCCGCGGCCGGGGACGACGGCGAGGTCCTCGTGGAGTCCTACATCCCGGGCAGGGACTACCGCGTCCTGGTGGTCGGCGGCCGGGTCGCGGCGGCGGCCGAGCTGACCGCCGCGTGCGTGACCGGCGACGGGGCCGCCACCGTCGCCGAGCTGGTGGAGCGGGTCAACGCCGACCCGGCGCGGGGTGAGGGCCACGACCGCCCGCTGACCCGGCTGGCGCTCGGCCCGACCGAGCGGGCGCTGCTGGCGCGGCAGGGCCACGGGCCCGGATCGGTGCCCGCCGCCGGGGAGCGGGTGTGGCTGCGCCGCAACGCGAACCTGTCCACCGGCGGCACGAGCCGCGACGTGACCGGACACGTGCACGCCGCCGTCGCGGACCTGTGCGTGCGGGCCGCCGCGACGGTCGGCATGGACGTGTGCGGGATCGACCTCCGGCTGCCCGACATCGGTTCCCCGCCGCCCGCCGACCGCGGCGCCGCCGGGATCCTGGAGGTCAACGCCGCCCCGGGCCTGCGCATGCACCTCGCGCCGCACGAGGGGGCCGGGCGGGACGTCGCCGGCGACATCATCGACCTCATGTACCCGCCGGGCACGCCGTCGCGGGTCCCGGTCGTGTCGGTGACGGGCACCAACGGCAAGACCACCGCCGTCCGGATGATCGCGCACATGCTGGAGCTGGACGGCCGGCGGACCGGCATGACCAGCACCGAGGGCGTGTACGTGGGGCGGCGCCTCGTCCACCTGTCGGACGCGTCCGGCCCGCGTTCCGCGGAGATGGTGCTGGGCGACCGCTCGGTGGAGGCGGCCGTGCTGGAGACCGCGCGCGGCGGGATCGTGCGGCGCGGCCTCGGCTACGAGCGCGCCGACGTCGCCGTCGTCACCAACATCACCCGCGACCATCTCGGCATGGACGACACCGAGGACATCGACGACCTGGCCGGCATCAAGGCGCTGGTCGCCGAGGAGATCCGGCGCGGCGGGCATCTCGTCCTCAACGCCGGGGACCCGCCGACGGCGGCGCTGGCCGCCCGTCCCGCGGTCCTGCGCCGCGACCCGGTGCTGCGCTACTTCTCGCTCGCCCCGGACGAACCCGTCCTCGTGGAGCATCTGCAGGGCGGCGGCCTGGGCTACTACCTGGACCACGGCTGGCTGACCGAGGCGCGCGGCGACCGCAAAACCCGGATCCTGCCCGCGGACGACATCGCGGGTTCGTTCGGCGGGCACGCCGCCCACGTCGTCGCCGACGCGCTCGCCGCGGTCGCCGCCGCCCGCGCGCTCCACGTCCCGGTGGACGTTCTCGCACGCGCGCTGCGCACGTTCGACCCGCACACCCGCAATCCCGGACGGGGCTGCGTGTACCAGGTAGGTGACAACCCCGTCGTGGTCGACTACGCGCACAACCCGGCGGCGGTCACGGCGATGGGCGCGTTCGTCGAGCGGCGCTGGGGCACCGGCGGCGTCGCCGCGGTCACCCTGCCGGGCGACCGGTCCGACGAGCTGGTGAGCGAGACCGCCCGGGCCCTGGCCGGGACGTTCGGCCGCGTCGTCGTCTACGAGGACGAGGACCTGCGCGGCCGCCGCTCGGGCGAGATGACCCGGCTGATCGTCCAGGGGCTGCGGGAGGGCCGCCCGGACGTGCGGCACCATCCGGCGGGCGACCTGAAGGGAGCGGTGACGTCGGCGCTGGACATGGCGGAACCCGGCGAACCCGTCCTGCTGCTGTACGAGAAGCTGCAGCCGGTCACCGAGCTGCTCGACACGCTCGGGGCACGGCCGGCCGGCTGAGCGCCGGACCCGCCGCTAGGTGATGGGCAGGCCGGTGTAGTTCTCGGCCAGCGACGTCGCGGCGGCCTCGGAGGAGACCACGTAGTCCAGGTGGGAGCGCTGGAGCCGCCGCTCGTAGTCGCTCGCCGCCGGGTCGGCGTGCAGCAGCGCCGTCATCCAGTACGAGAAGTGCTCGGCCCGCCAGACGCGCCGCAGGCACGCGTCGGAGTAGCCGTCCAGCAGCGTCTCCGACCCCGAGGCGTACCGCTCGGCGAACGCCCGCGCCAGGACGACCACGTCCGACACCGCGAGGTTGAGGCCCTTCGCCCCGGTCGGCGGGACGATGTGCCCGGCGTCCCCGGCGAGGAACAGCCGGTCGTGGCGCATCGGCTCGGCCACGAAGCTGCGCATCGGCGTGACCGACCTGTCGGTGATCGGGCCCTCGTGCAGCTTCCAGCCGTCGTCGGTCGCGAACCGCGTCGCCAGCTCGTCCCAGATCCGGGCGTCGGACCACTCGGCCAGGTCCTCGTCCGGCGCCACCTGCAGGTACAGGCGGCTGACCTTGGGCGAGCGGAGGCTGTGCAGCGCGAAGCCGCGGTCGTGGTTGGCGTAGATCAGCTCGTCGGTGGACGGGGCGACGTCGGCGAGGATCCCGAGCCAGGCGAACGGGTAGTCGCGGGAGAACGTCCGCAGCCCCGGCACCGCCGGGCGGCTGACGCCGTGGAACCCGTCGCAGCCGGCGATGTAGTCGCAGTCGAGGGTGCGCGTCTCGCCGCCGCTGCGGAACGTGACGCTCGGCGCGGACGCGTCCAGCGCCACGGCCTCCGCCTCGAACCGCACGTCGCCGCCGTCCGCGAGCCGCTTGGCGACGAGGTCCTTGACGATCTCGGTCTGCGCGTAGACGGTCACCGTGCGGCCGGTCAGGTCGGTCAGCGGGATGCGGTGGCCCGCGCCGCCGAACCGCAGCTCCAGCCCGTGGTGGACGAGGCCCTCCCGGTCGAGCCGCTCCCCCGCGCCGCTCTCGCGCAGCACGTCGGTCGTGCCCTGCTCCAGCATCCCGGCCCGCTGCCGATGCTCCACATAGTCGCGGTCCCGGCTCTCCAGGACCACCGAATCGATCCCCCGCAGGTGGAGCAGATGGGAGAGCAGCAGCCCCGCGGGGCCGCCGCCGATGATCGCGACCTGGGTACGCATCGAGCCTCCTCGTCGTCGGTTGACCCAGCGATGCTCGCGCGCATCGCCGCAGGTTCAGGCGCCGGTGTTCCGCTCAGCGGAAAACATGTCGGGATGTCCGCGCCAGTGGGCCGCCACGTCCCGGGACAGGGCGCGCACCGCCGTCGTCAGCGGCGGCAGCAGCCGCCGCAGGTCGGCGCCGCGGGTCCCGGCCACCAGCGACATCGCCGCGACCACGTCCCCCGCCCCGTCCCGCACCGGGGCGCCGACCGACGACGCGCCCAGCGTCATCTCGTCGCGGGTCAGCGCGTAGCCGGCGCGGCGGACCCGTTCGAGGCCGCGCCGCAGCTCCTCCGGGTCGGTGATGGAGCGCACCGCGTGCCGGGCCAGTTCCCCGCCCAGGACCTTCTCCCGGACCTCCGGAGGGGCGTAGGCCAGCAGCACCTTCCCGACGCCGGTGGTGTGCAGCGGCAGCATCGCGCCGACCTGCGTCACGACCGGCACCGACCGCGTTCCGCGCAGCCGCTCGACGATCAGGACGTGGTCGTCGCGCAGGACGCCGAGCTGCACGTTGTCGTGGGTCGCCTCGTACAGGTCCTCCATGTGCGGGAGCGCCAGCTCGCGCAGGCCCATGACCGCCGGGGCCTGGCTGCCGATCCGCCAGAGCCGGGTGCCGATGCGGTACGTGCCGTCCGGCACCCGCTCCAGGAACCCGCCCTCGGCCAGTTCCCCGACGAGGCGGTGCCCGGTCGCCAGGGGCAGCCCGGAGCGGCGGCAGATCTCGCTCAGGTTGAGGCGGACACCGCCCTGCGCGAACGCGTTCAGGATGGCCATCACCTTCCCGGCCACGCTGACCGGCCGCGCGCCCGCCGGCGGGTCGCCTCCCGGTGGGTCGCCTCCCGGCCTGTGACCGCCCATGTGAGCCCCTCCGCCCGGGCCCGCGCCCGTCACTCCTGCTCGGTGAGTACCCGCTGGGCGACGGCGAACGCCGAGTTCGCGGCGGGCACTCCACAATAGATCGCCGTCTGCAGGAGCACCTCCTTGATCTCGTCGTGCGTCAGGCCGTTGCGGAGCGCGGCCCGCACATGCATCGCCAGTTCCTCCAGATGGCCGCCGGCGACCATGGCGGTCAGCGTGATGCAGCTGCGGGTCCTGCGGTCCAGGCCGGGCCGGCTCCAGATCTCGCCCCACGCGTACCGGGTGATCATGTCCTGGAAGTCGGCGGTGAAGTCGTCCTTGCGGGCCTCGGCGCGGTCGACGTGGGCGTCGCCGAGGACCTCGCGCCGCGTCCTCATGCCCCGCGCGCGCCGCCCGGCGTCGGTCGTTCCCTCGCCGGCGGTCTCCTGGCTCATCGGCCGGTTCCCTTCCATGTGCGGTCCAGATGCGCGGTGATCGCCTCCGTGACCGGGCCCGGCCGTTCGACGTTGGCGAGATGCCCGGCGCCGTCGATGACGGTCAGGCGCGCGTCCGGGATGCCCCCGGCCAGCCTGCCGGCGTGCTCGCCCGGCGGCGTCGGCCCGTCCTGCGCACCGGCGACCACCAGGGTCGGC
The DNA here is from genome assembly GCF_052245875.1 of Actinomadura sp. 3N407. NCBI lineage: Bacteria > Bacillati > Actinomycetota > Actinomycetes > Streptosporangiales > Thermomonosporaceae > Actinomadura > Actinomadura sp. 3N407. The sequence goes on along the minus strand of NZ_JBQQBP010000007.1, from coordinate 262,947 downwards.
GCGGAGATCCCGCCCAGCCGCGCGGTGGCGTCGAACCGCGCCAGGGCGTCGCAGCACGCCGCGTACCCCTCGGGGTCGGTCGCGCGGAGCATCGCCACGTACGGTTCCGCGCCGGTGAACGCGGGGGTGAACCAGCGTCCCGCCGCCGTTCCGGCCACCGGCCCGACGCCGTCGCGGCGGACGAGGGCCGCCCGTTCGCGCCAGGGCTCCGGGCCGCCGAAACGGGGGGACGTGCAGCACAGTACGAGGCTGCCGACGCGGTCAGGGGCGCGGAGCGCGAGAGCGGTGCCGACGGCTCCGCCGAGCGACACGCCCGCGTAGGCGGCGCGGCCGACGCCGAGGTCGTCCAGCAGGCGGACGATTCCGTCCGCGAGGTCCTCGACGGTGAACGGGCCTTCCGGCGGCGGAGCGTCGCCGTGGCCGGGCAGGTCGTAGCGCAGGACCCGCCAGGCGCGGGTCAGCGCGGGAAGCTGCGGCAGCCACAGGTCCATGGACGTGCCGAGGGACGGGCCGAGGACGACGACGGGCGCGTCCGCCGGGCCGTCCAGGCGATGGTGCGGCGGCGTCCCGCCCGGTGTTGAAGGCCCGGTCACGCGCGGCTCCTCCGGTAGGCGTCGAGTGCTTGGCCGACGAGGGCGGCGGCGGCGCCGGGCCCGGGATCGTCGCCGAGCACGTCGAGCAGATCGTCGAGGTCGGCGCGCATCAGCTCCGCCGACACCTCCAGGCCGTCGAGCAGTTCGGCGGCCGTCTCCGCGGCGCCGCCGGTGAGGCGCAGGCACTCGCGCAGCGGCTGCCACTCGGCGTGCCACTCCCCCGCCGGCCGCTCGTGCGGCGCGGCCTGCGCCGCGAGGAGGATCTGCACCTGCGCGGGCACCTGCAGCGCGGCGGAGCGGATCATGGTGGACAGCGCGGGATTGCGCTTGTGCGGCATCGACGACGAGCCGCCCCTGCCCGCTCCCGCGGCCTCGGTGACCTCGGCGACCTCGCTCTGCGACAGCAGCCACACATCGGTGGCGATCTTGCCGAGCGCCCCGGCGGTCAGCGCCAGCGCCGCCGCCAGGTCCACGACCGGCGTGCGGCGGGTGTGCCACGGCAGGACGGGACAGGCCAGCCCCGTCTCCTCCGCGAACGCCGCGACGACCTCGAGGGCCCGGTCCCCGAAGGCGTCCAGGGTCCCGGCCGGGCCGCCGAGCTGCACCGGCAGCGCCACCGCTTCCAGCCGTTCGCGGGCCTCCAGGCAGCCCATCAGCCAGTTCGCGGCCTTCGCGCCGAACGTCGTCGGCAGCGCCTGCCGCCCGAGCGTGCGGGCCGCCATCGGCGTGTCGCGGTACCGCGCCGCGAGCCCGGCCAGCGCGTCCAGCGCCCGGTCGAGGTGGGCGAGGACGACGCGCCTGGTCCGGGCCGCGACGAGCATGGCACCGGTGTCGGCGATGTCCTGGCTGGTGGCGCCCTTGTGGACGTGCCGGCCGGCCGGCCCGGCGAGCACCCGCAGGTCCGCGACCAGCGGGACGACGGGGTTGCCGGAGCCGCGCGCCCGGCGGGCCACGTCCACCAGGTCGAACCGGCCCGCGTCGGCGGCGGCGCCGATCGCGTCGGCCGCCTTCTCCGGGACGATCCCGAGGCGGGCCTGCGCCCGGGCGAGGGCCGCCTCGGCGTCCAGCATCGCCGCCAGGTAGGCCAGGTCGCCCGTGGCGGCCTCGGCCGCCGTCCCCGCGCGGACCGGGGACAGCAGCCCCGCGTCCGGCGCCGGCGCGTCCGGCGCCGGCACCGGGCCGCGTTCGTCAGAAACCAAGGAAGACCGTCTCCCGCTCCCCCTGCAGGCGGATGTCGAAACGGTACCGCCGCTCCCCCTCGCGCTCGGCGATCAGGGTCGCGCGCCGCTCGTCCGGGACGGCGCCGAGCAGCGGGTCGGCGGCGTGGGCGGACTCGTCCTCGGGGAAGTACAGCCGGGTGAACACGGGTTTGAGCAGGCCCCGCGCGAAGACCAGGACGGCGATGTAGGGGGCGCCGTCGCCGACCGCGCCGGGCTTGACGGTCGTGAACCAGTAGCCGCCGTCCGCGTCGGTGCCGCACCGGCCGAACCCGGAGAAGTCGTGCCCGTCCCGGACGATGCCGCCCGGCCGCCGCGGAATCTCGCCCGCCTCGTCGGCCTGCCAGATCTCCAGCAGCGCGTCCGGAACCGGCTCGCCCGCGCCGTCCAGGACCCGCCCGCGCACGTCGATCGCGTCCGGCCGCCAGCCCGGCACGACCCGCGGGCCCGTCTCGTACGGCAGCGCGTAGCCGAAGAACGGCCCGACGGTCTGCGACGGCGTGGGCCCGGAGACGCCGTTCTGGGACGAGGTGGTCATCAGGCCTCCATCGGGGTGTCGCCGAGGACGATGTCCCACTGGTAGCCGAGCGCCCACTCCGGCTCGGTGGTGTCCATGTCGAACCGGCAGATCAGCTTCTCGCGGTCCCCCTCGCCGGGGATCGACTGGAAGATCGGGTCGAAGGCGAACAGCGGGTCGCCCGGGAAGTACATCTGGGTGATCAGACGCTGCGTGAACGCCGTCCCGAAGACCGAGAAGTGGATGTGCGCGGGCCGCCACGCGTTGTGGTGGTTGCGCCACGGGTACGCGCCCGGCTTGATCGTGACGAACCGGTAGCGGCCGTCGCCGTCGGTGAGGCACCGTCCGGCGCCGGTGAAGTTCGGGTCGAGCGGCGCCGGGTGGACGTCGCCGAGGTGGGCGTACCGGCCCGCCGCGTTCGCCTGCCAGACCTCGACCAGCGCGCCCCGCACCGGGCGGCCGGCGCCGTCGAGCACCCGGCCGGTCACGATGATCCGCTCGCCGAGCGGCTCGCCGGGATGCTGGACGGTGAGGTCCTCGTCCAGCCGGCCGAGCTCCTCGTGCCCGAAGACCGGCGAGGTCAGCTCGACGCCGTCCGGGCCGAGCTTCGGCATGATCAGTTCCTGTGCGGGCGCCCGGAGCACGGTGCTCTTGTAGCCCGGGGACAGGTACGGGGGGTGCGTCATGCGCTGTTCCCTTCTGCGGCGACGCGCTCGATCAGCGGCGGGCCGGTCGCCGCGCGGATCTCCTCGGTGCCGACGCCGGGAGCCGTCTCGACCAGCACGAGGCCGTCGCCGGTGACGTCCACGACGCCGAGATCGGTGATGATCCGGTCGACGCACGCCCTGCCGGTCAGCGGCAGCGTGCACTCGTCCAGGATCTTGGGGTCGCCGTCGCGGGTGGTGTGGCTCATCACGACGATCAGTTTGCGGGCGCCGTGCACCAGGTCCATCGCCCCGCCCATCCCCTTGATCATCTTGCCGGGGACGGACCAGTTGGCCAGGTCGCCGCGCGCCGAGACCTGCATGGCGCCGAGGACGGCGATGTCGATGTGGCCGCCGCGGATCATGCCGAACGACAGCGACGAGTCGAAGCAGGCCGCGCCGGGCAGCACGGTCACCGTCTCCTTGCCCGCGTTGATCAGGTCGGGGTCGACCTCGTCCTCGGCCGGATACGGGCCGACGCCGAGGATGCCGTTCTCGGCGTGCAGCGTCACGTGCCGGCCCTCCGGCATGAAGCCGGGGATCAGCGTGGGCAGCCCGATGCCGAGGTTGACGTACGCGCCGTCGGGCAGCTCGGCGGCGGCTCGGGCGGCGATCTCGTTCCTGGACCAGGCCATCAGCCGTCCCCTTCCCGGTCGGCGCCGTCGCGGACCGTCCGCAGCTCGATGGGCTTGTCGGCGGCCTGCTCGGGCGTCAGCTCCACCACACGCTGCACGAACACGCCCGGCAGGTGCACGGCGTCGGGGTCGATCTCGCCGGGTTCGACGAGCCGCTCGACCTCGGCGAGCGTGACACGGCCGGCCATCGCGGCCAGCGGGTTGAAGTTGCGGGCGGCCTTGTCGAACACCAGGTTGCCGTGCCGGTCACCGAGCGCCGCGCGGACGAGCGCGAAATCGGTGGTGATGCTCTCCTCCAGCACGTACTCCTGGCCGCCGAACTCGCGGACCTCCTTGGCGGGCGAGGCGGCCGCGACCGTGCCGTCCGGCGCGTACCGCCACGGCAGCCCGCCGTCGGCGACCATCGTGCCGACGCCGGCGGGGGTGTAGAAGGCCGGGATCCCGGCGCCGCCCGCGCGCAGCCGCTCGGCGAGCGTGCCCTGCGGCATCAGCTCGACCTCGATCTCGCCCGCGAGGTACTGGCGCGCGAACTCCTTGTTCGCCCCGACGTAGGAGCCCATGGCCCGGGCGATACGGCCGGCCGCCAGCAGCTGCCCGAGCCCCCGGCCGTCCAGCCCGCAGTTGTTCGAGACGATCCTCAGGTCCGACGCGCCGCGCTCGTACAGGGCGCCGATCAGAACGGTGGGAACCCCGCAGAGCCCGAACCCGCCGACGGCCAGCGATGACCCGTCGCCGATGCCGGCGACGGCCTCCGCCGCCGACGCCACGACCTTGTCCATGTGCCTCCCATTCCCGCTCGGCGGACGGCACCCGCGCCGCCGCCGACCACCATGGCAGCACATGGCGCCCGCGGCACAGCAAGGTTTCCGCAGAGTGGAAGAACGGGGGGCTGATCAGAGGTGCTCGGCCAGCCCGAACAGCGGGAACAGGCTCGTGTCGAAGAACGCCGAGACGTGGGCGACACCGTCCTCGGTGACGCTCAGCACCTGGAGCTGGTAGGCGCGGTGGACGCCCTCCTCGTCGCGCATGTAGAGCCCGAACGCGGGTTGCGCGTTCGCGGCGGCCGGGACCATCCGGATGTCCCCCGGGGCGGGGGCGCACTGGGTGCTGATGAGCCGGACGACGATGTCGGCGCCGACGAACCACTCGAGGTGCGGCGGCATCTCCCAGACGACGTCCTTCTTGAACAGCTCGATGAGCCCGGCGATGTCGGCGTCCTCGAACGCCTTCGCGTAGCGCTCCAGGAAGTCGCGCTGGGCCGGGTCGGTCGGCTCGATCAGCGCGTCCCGCATCGGGGCGTTCTCCTCCAGCTGCGCCCGCGCCCGCTGCAGCGCGCTGTTGACCGCGGCGGTCGAGGTGTCCAGCAGCTCGGCGACCTCCGCGGCCCGCCACTTCAGGACGTCCCGCAGGATCAGCACGACCCGCTGCTTGGCGGGCAGGTGCTGCAGCGCCGCGATGAACGCGAGCCGGGTACTCTCCCGCGCGGTGACGATCGTGGCGGGGTCGGTGGCGTCCGCGCCGAGCACGGCGTCGGGTGCGGGCTCCAGCCAGGGCACCTCGGGCGAGGCCACGACGGGCCGTTCCGGCTCGTCGCTCGGCGCGCCCAGCCCCGACGGCATCGGCCTGTTGCCGCGCTGGTCGATCGCCGTGAGGCACACGTTCGTCGCGATCCGGTACAGCCACGTCCGCAGCGAGGAGCGTCCTTCGAAGTTGCCGTACGAGCGCCACGCCCGCAGGTAGGTCTCCTGCACCAGGTCTTCGGCGTCGTGGATGGAACCGAGCATCCGGTAGCAGTGCGCCAGCAGCTCCCGCCGGTAGGGATCGGCGAGTTCCTGGAAGTCCCGGTCTGTTTCTATGGTGCTGTTCGCCATGGTGGTCGTCACCTTCATTCGGCGTCGTCGCTGGGACGACGGGCGCCGCCGACGGGCCCCGTCATTTCCCGACCGTAGGTGAGCCCACCGACAGAACGCGCAACGCCCACATCCTACGCCCCGACCGGTGAGATCACCCGGTGAGCGCCTGGTGGCGGGTGACGGCGCGGGCGGCGGCGTCGGGGTCGGACTCCGCTATGGCCTCGACCAGCATGTGATGGACCTCGAGGGCGCCGGGGCCGGGGACGCGGCCCGCGCCGACCGGCGTGACGTCGTCGACCCGCTCCTCGGCGAAGTCGAGGAGGCCGAGGTAGATCTGGCGCAGGATCGCGTTCGGGCCGATCTCCGCGATCCGGCGGTGCAGGGCCCAGTTGGCGCGCAGGTAGCCGACCGGGTCGGCGCACTCGGCCATGCGGGCGGCGAGGTCGCGGAGGGCGGCGACGTCCGCGTCGGTGCGGCGCCGGACGGCGTCGGCGACGATGAGGGGCTCCAGCGCGACCCGGACGGCCAGGCTGTCGGCGACGCTGACCGAGTCGCCGCTCAGCCCGAGGACCTTCTGGCCGAGCCGCACGAGCGCGGGGGTACGGCCGGCGAACACGCCGCCGCCCGGACCGGGCCGCAGGTCGATGACGCCGCGCACCTCCAGCATCCGCAGGGCTTCGTTGAAGGTCGCGACCGCGACGCCGAAGCGCTCCCGAAGCTCGACCTTCGTGCCGAGCCGCTCGCCGGGCCGCAGGCCCTGTTCGCGGATCATCTCCTCCACGGCCTTGCTGACCGTCTCCGCGCGGCTCACCCGGGGCCCAACCAAACCAGTACTCATACTAATGAATATAGACCTTCGCCTCTCCGGGCCTTGACCATGGTCGGCAGAGATATCTAGATTCATTATGATCAATCCAGGGGGTGCTGATGGCGGAGATCGCTTTCGCGGCGGCGGCGAGTCACGCGCCCGGCCTGACCGGCTGGTTCGACAAGGCGGGCGAGGACGACCGGCGGGAGGTGCGGCGGGCCTACGACCGGCTGCACCGGGAGCTGGCCGGGTCCGGGGCCGAGGTCCTGGTGGTGATCGGCAACGACCATCTGCTGAACGCGCGGGTGCACGACTGCCCCGACTTCACCGTCGGCCTCGCCGCAGAGCATGTCGGTCCGGACCAGTGGTTCCGTCCCTGGCTGAACCTGGACGAGTACCGCGTGCCCGGCGACCCGGGCATCGCGGAGACGCTGGCCGGCGGGCTGGCCGGGGACGGCTTCGATGTCCGGCGCGCCCCCGAACTGCGCTTCGACGACAACATCTCGGTCCCGGTCACGCTGCTGAGCCTGGTGGAGACGGGCGTCCGCCTCGTGCCGGTGCTGCAGAACTGCACCGTCCCGCCGGTACCGGACGAGAAGACGTGCTACCGGTTCGGCGAGTCGCTCGGCGCGCTGATCCGCGACCGGCTGCCCGCGGGCCTCCGGGTCGGGCTGCTCGGCTCGGGCGGGCTCAGCCACGAGCCGGGCGGCCCGCGCTACCTGGAGATCGACGAGAAGTTCGACCGCCGGTGGATGGACCTGCTGGCCGAGGGCGACCACGGCCGGATCCTGGACGAGGTCACCTTCGAACGCATGGAGGAGGCCGGCGCCGGCGGCACGTCCGAGCTGCTGTCGTGGCAGGTCGTCATGGGCGCGATCGGCGAGCGGCCGTGCACGCCGCTCTGCTGCGTGTGCGTGCCGCAGTGGCGTTGCGGCGTGGGCGCCGTTCTCTGGGACGTCGGAGCGCGAGAAGGGAATCCCGATGTCACTTGAGCATTTCGACCCGCTCCTGCGCGCCAACGACCTCGTCCAGGACCTCAAATGGGACGCCGCCCTTCTGGAGGAGTTCCAGCGGGACGAGGAGGCCGTGCTGGACCGCTACGACCTCCTCCCCGAGGAGCGGCGGGCCATCGTGGAGCGCGACTTCCGGCGCCTGTACCTCATCGGCGTCCACCCGTACCTGCTCGGGCAGCTGTCCCGGCTGATCCACGGCACCGCCGAGAAGGCCGGCACGTCCGTCGCGGCCACCGCGCTCGTCGCCTCACTCCTCGGCGGGGACGCCGGAGAGCCCGGTGCCCCCGGTGAACCCGCCGGCGCGCCCGGCGGGAATGGTGCCGATCCTGGCCCGCAACCCGGGTGAACCGTCCGGGGCGATCCGGCACCGTCTCCGTGGCGGTGTCCCGGCCGGGGTCAAGTGCCGGCCGCCCCCTTCGGCCCGTCCTGCCGGTGAGGTTCGATCATGGTGATTCCGGGGCCCGGCATCTCCGCGAGGGCGGCGGGGGCCTCGCCGAGGGTGAGGACGCGGCCGATCAGCAGGTCGGGGCGCAGTGTGCCCGCCCGCACCAGCTCCATCATCGGAGGGTAGGCATGGGCGGCCATTCCGTGGCTGCCGACGATCTCCAGTTCCCAGGCGATGACGCGGTCCATCGGGAGGCCGGCGCCGCCCGCGCCGCGCGGGAGCAGGCCGACCTGGACGTGCCGGCCGCGGCGGCGCAGGCATTCGATGGAGTCGCGGGCGGTGGCCGGGCTCCCCAGCGCGTCCAGGGAGACGTGGGCGCCGCCGCGGCTGGCCTCCCGTACGGCGCCGGCCACGTCGGTGCGGCCGGTGGCGTCGACGACGGCGGCCGCCCCGCAGCGGCGGGCCAGTTCCAGCGCCGCGGGCGAGACGTCGACGGCCACGACGCGGGCGCCGGCCGCCGCCGCGATCATGACGGCGGACAGGCCGACGCCGCCGCAGCCGTGCACGGCCACCCAAGCGCCCGCGGTGACCCCGCCCTGCGCGAGGACGGCGCGGAACGCGGTGGCGAACCGGCAGCCGAGGCCCGCGGCCGTCGTGTACGACATCTCGTCCGGCACCCGAACGAGGTTGACGTCGGCGTTCTCGACCGCGACGTAGTGGGCGAACGAGCCCCAGCCGGTGAAGCCGGGCTGGGTCTGGGCCTCACAGACCTGCTGGTCTCCGGCCGCGCAGGCGGCGCAGCGGCCGCAGGCGCACACGAACGGGACGGTGACGCGGTCCCCGGGGCGCGCGCCGGTGACGCCCGCGCCGACCTCCTCCACCGTCCCCGCCAGCTCGTGGCCGGGCACGTGCGGGAAGACCCGGATGTCGGGGTCGTGGCCCTGCCAGCCGTGCCAGTCGCTCCGGCACACCCCGGCGGCCTCGACACGGATCACCGCGCCGCCGCCGGGAGGCCGCGGATCGGGAAGCTCGCGGACCTGCGGCGGCGCCCCGAACGCCTCGTAGACGACCGCGCGCACTAGAGGGTCCGCACTAGAACTCGAAGCCGCCGGGGCGGTCGTTGCGGTCGGCGATGAGGCCGGCGAGCGTCGCGATGGCGATCTCCGCCGGGGAACGGGACCCGATGTTGAGGCCGATGGGGCGGTGCACCCGGGCGATGTCCTCGGCGGGGACGCCGAGTTCGGTGAGGGCCGGGATGTGCGGCGCCGGATGCCTGGGGTTGCCCATGACGCCCACCCAGCGGACGGGCTGGGTCAGCACGTCCCGCAGGACGGGCCCCAGCTCGGGACGGTGATGGTCGGTGACGACGACGTCCGCGGTCGCGTCGAGGTGCGGCAGGTCCGCGGTCCCGTCCCGGTCCTTGTCGGGGTCGACGAGGAACGTGCGGTAGCCGAGGTCGGCGCCGTAGCGCAGCAGATGTTCCGCGACGGGGCCGGCGAACACCGCGACCAGCGTCCGCTCCCCCGCCGGGGCGGGGACGTCGCCGTGCGCGACGGCGCAGGAGGGATCGTTCTCGTGCGGTGTGCCCATACCCGAAGTCTGCCCCGCGCGGCGGCGGCCGGTCCAGCGGGCCGCGCCTTTACGGAAACGGGAGTTTCCAGAACGCGAAACCCTTCCCTCGGAACGGGTATGCCTGCACCCTAGACTGCAATCAACAGGCGGGCCTCGGGAGGGACCGTGATCGCGAGACCGGAGGGCGGCCCCCGCGTCGTGGTGGGGGTCGACGACTCCGCGGGCGCCCGGTGCGCCCTGTCGTGGGCGATCGGGGAGGCACGGCTGCGGCGGCTGCCGCTGCTGGTGGCCCATGCCGAGCCGCTGCCGCCGCACGTGTCGGCGGCCGGGCAGTTCGGCTGCGGCATCACCGAGGCGCTGCGCGGCTCGGGCGCCGAACTGATCGCCCGGCTCCTCTCGGACGTGAGCGACGGCCCGCCGGACGGTGTGGACATGACGGCGCTGGCGCTGGTCGGCGAGCCGGGCGCGGCGCTGGTGCGGCTGGCGGGCGACGACGACATCCTCGTCGTCGGGCACGGGACGCGGGGCCCGTTCTCGCGGCTGCTGCGGCCGTCGGTCCGGCTGCACTGCGCCCGCCGCGCCCGGGCGACGCTGGTGTGCGTCAGCCCGCCCGCGTTCGACACGCTGCTGGAGCGCCTGGCCGCGCAGGACGAGTCCCCCGGCCACGTTCCCGGCTCCCGGTTCCGCCGGCTGGGCCGCCGCCTGCGTCTCCCGCTGTGACCGCACCACCGGGACCGGGCGCCCGCATAGGCTTCCGGTATGCGCAAGTACGTCATCATCGGCGCGATCGGCAGCGGCAAGGGTACGCAGTCGGGGCTGCTCGCCCGTGATCTGGACATCGTGCACATCAGCGTCGGCGACATCTTCCGGTGGCACGTCAAGAGCCACACCAAGCTCGGCGCGCAGGTGCGGCGCATCATGGGGGCCGGTGAGCTCGTCGGCGACGACCTGGTGGAGGGCGTCGTCCGTGACCGGCTCGACCAGCACGACTGGAACTACGGGTTCGTCGTCGACGGGTTCCCGCGCAACCGGAGGCAGACCGAGTTCTTCCTGGAGAGCTACGACATCGACGGCGTGATCCATCTCGATCTGCCGGACGACGAGGTCCGCCGCCGTGTCCTGGCCCGCCGGCTCTGCGCCGGGTGCGGGATGGACTACAACCTGATCGCGGACCGTCCCACCGAGGAGGGGCGCTGCGACGTGTGCGGGGGCGAGCTGGTCGCGCGCGAGGACGACACGGAGGAGGCCCTCACCGAGCGGCTGCGGCAGTACCACGACAAGACCGACCCCGTCCTGGACCTGTTCGGCCGCAAGGAGTACGTGGTCACCGTGGACGCGCGGCCCGGCATCGACGAGGTGCAGCGGACGCTCCGCGAGAAGCTCCGCCTGCCGATGCCGCGGTGATCTCCCCCGTCGTCGAGGCGGCGGACGACCGGTTCGCCGGGCGGGGGCTGCGGCTGTTCCTGAAGCGGGACGACCTGATCCACCCGGAGCTTCCCGGCAACAAGTGGCGGAAGCTCCGGCACAACATCGGGCCGGCCCGGGAGCGGGGGACGCTCCTCACGTTCGGCGGCGCGTACTCCAACCACATCCGGGCCGCGGCGGCGGCCGGCAGGATCTTCGGGTTCGCGTCCATCGGGGTGATCCGGGGCGAGGAGCGGCTGCCGCTGAACGATTCGCTGGCCTACGCCGAGCGGATGGGGATGCGGCTGACGTACATGGACCGCACCGCCTACCGCCGCAAACACGAGCCCGATGCCGTCGCCGCGCTGCGCGAACAGTGGGGCGACTTCTATCTCCTCCCGGAAGGCGGAAGCAACGCGCCGGCCGTGCGGGGCTGCGCGGAACTGGGCGCGGAAGTGCCGGGCTACGACGTGGTCTGCTGCCCATGCGGGACGGGCGGGACGCTGGCGGGCCTTGCCGCCGGGCTGTCCCCGGGCCAGCGCGCACTCGGGTTCTCCGTCCTGAAGGGCGACTTCATGGACGCGGAGGTCGAGCGGCTCCAGCGCGAGACGTACGGCGGGCGGCGGGGAACCTGGCGCACCGAGGGCGGCTTCCACTTCGGCGGCTACGCCAGGACGACACGGGAGCTGGACGCGTTCATCGACGACTTCGCGGGGCGGCACGGCATCGTCCTCGACCGCGTGTACACGGCGAAGATGATGTTCGGCATCTGTGCGCTGGCCGAGCGCGGCGCGTTCCCGGAGGGCACGCGGATCCTGGCGGTCATCACCGGGTGAGGCGGACGGCCCCGCGCACCCGCGCGGAGCCGTCCGTTCACCCGGTCTCAGGCCGGGGGCAGGTCGACCAGGGCGACCAGGGCGGCGCGGTGCCGGCCGGGCGTTCCGAGGGCGATGGAGTCGGCCTTCGCCCGCTTCAGATACAGGTGCGCCGGGTGCTCCCACGTGAAGCCGATGCCGCCGTGCATCTGGACGCACTCCTCGGCGGCCTTGAGCGCGACGGCCGAGCAGTGCGCCTGGGCGACCGCGACGGCGACCGCCGTCCCGTCATCGCCGGCGGCCGTACAGGACGCGGCGTGGCGGGCGACCGCGCGGGCCTGGGTGATGGACGTCCACAGGTCGGCGAGGCGGTGCTTGAGGCCCTGGTAGGAGCCGACCGGCCGGCCGAACTGGTAGCGCGTCTTCACGTAGGCGACGGTGTCGTCCAGGCACCGTTCGGCGAGCCCCAGCTGCTCGGACGCCAGCATCGCCGCACCGGTCATCAGGCCGGCGCGGACGGCGCCGGTCCCCTCGGCGACGCGGCGCGCGGGCGCGCCTGACAGGACGACGTCGGCGAGGCGGCGCGTCATGTCCAGGGACGTCACGGCGGTGCGGCGGGCGTCGGCGGCGTCCACCGCGTAGAGGCCGCCGGCGGCCGGGACCAGGAACACGTCGGCGGCCATCCCGTCGGCGACGCTGGTGACCGCACCGGTCACCGCGCCGTCCTCGGCCCGGACGGTGGCCTCGGCGTCGCCGGGCGCGGTGCTGAACGGCACGGCGAGCACGGCGATCCGCTCGCCGGACGCCAGTCGCGTCAGCAGGTCGCGTTCCCCGGCGGCGACCAGCGCGGCCGTCGCGATCACGGCGCTGCTCAGGAACGGGACGGGCGCGGCGGAGCGGCCCAGCTCCTCCATGACGACGGCGGTCTCGCGCCAGGTGGCGCCGGCGCCGCCGAGGTCCTCGGGGACGGGCAGCCCCGCGCAGCCGAGCTGGGCGGCGACGGCCCGCCACAGCGCCGCGTCGTACGGCTCGTCCTTCTCGGTCCCGGCGAGGACGGACGTCCAGGGCGCCTTGTCGTCGAGCACCTCGCGGACGCTCGCGCGCAGGTCGCTCTCGATCTCGCTGTACAGCAGGTCGCTCACTTGGGGAGATCCTTCCACGCGACGTCCTTGTCGACCCGGATCTCGCCGGGCAGGCCCAGCACGCGCTCGGCGATGATGTTGCGCAGGATCTCCGAGGTGCCGCCCTCGATGGAGTTGCCCTTGGCGCGCAGGTAGCGGTAGCCGGGCGAGCGGCGGGTGAAGTCGACCTCGGTCGGCCTGCGCATGGTCCAGTCGTCGTAGCGCAGCCCCTCCTCGCCGAGCAGTTCCAGCTCCAGGCCGGACACCTGCTGGTTGAGCTCGGCGAACGCCAGCTTGGCGCCCGAGCCCTCCGGGCCGGGCTGCCCGGCGGTGAGCTGCTGGCGCAGCCGCTCCCCGGTGAGCCGGGCGGCCTCGGTCCGCACCCAGGCCCGCAGCACCGAGTCGTGCAGTCCGGGGGTGCGCAGCTCGGGACGGTCGCGCCACAGGGCGGCGACCACGCCGATCATGCCGCTCTCGCGCGGCGCGGCGGCGCCGCCGATGGCGACGCGCTCGTTCATCAGCGTCGTGGTGGAGACCCGCCAGCCCTGCCCGACCTCGCCGAGCCGGTGCTCGTCGGGGATCCGCACGTCGGTGAGGAAGACCTCGTTGAACTCGGCCTCGCCGGTGATCTGCCGCAGCGGCCGCACCTCGACGCCCGGCGCGGTCATGTCGCAGACGAAGTAGGTCATGCCGCGGTGCTTGGGGACGTCCGGGTCGGTGCGGGTGACGAGGATCGCCCAGCGCGCCTCGTGGGCCATGGACGTCCAGACCTTCTGGCCGTTGACCGTCCAGGCGTCGCCGTCGCGGACGGCGCGGGTGGCGAGCGCGGCGAGGTCGGAGCCCGCGCCGGGCTCGCTGAACAGCTGGCACCACAGCTCTTCGCCGGTCCAGAGGGGACGCAGGAAGCGGCGCTTCTGCTCCTCGGTGCCGAACGCGAGGATCGTCGGCGCGGCCATGCCGAGGCCGATGCCGTTGCGTTCGGGATGGTTGGCGGGCGCGCCGGCCTTGGCGAACCGCCGGTCGACGGCGGGCTGCAGCGCGCGCGGGGCGCCGAGCCCGCCGAGCCCCTCGGGGTAGTGGACCCAGGCGAGTCCGGCGTCGAACCGGGCCCGCAGGAACTCCAGTGGCTCGGTGGCGGAGGGGTCGTGCGCGGCGAGGAACTCGCCGACCCGCCTCCTCAGCTCGTCGGCGTCGGGTGGTGCTGTGCTCACAGGGCGAACCTCCGCGCGGGCGAGGGGGCGGCCGGGGCCACCCGCACTGGACATACCAACCGGTCGGTATGGTCCGTCCACCCTAGAAACCCCGGGGAGGCGAGTCAACCGCCGTCCCGCTCCAGCGCCCGGGCGAGCCCCGGATGGTCGTGGTAGTCGCGGGACTCGACGATGCGCCCGCCGCGCACCCGCAGGACGAAGATGTTGGGCACGACGAACTCGCGCCCCGTCTCGGTGTTGCGTCCGGCGTACTCGAACTCCGCGATGATCACCTCGGGATCGGCGGTCTGGTGGACGACGACGTTGCGCGCCGTCATCTCCAGCGGCAGCGTCTCCAGGCCGGCGAAGTGCTCGCGCACGGCCTCGCGGCCCTCCAGGCGCGTGGCGGGGTGGGCGAGCGGGTGCACGACCACCGCGTCCTCGGCGTACAGCCGCAGCAGCGCCTCGGGCCGCCGCGCGGTCACCCCGTCGATCAGCCGCTGGAAGACGACCCGGGGGCTGGCGAACTCGGACATGTCCCTCCACTACAATCGGAGTTGTTGCTCCGTATGAGAAAATATGGAGTCACTACTCCACTTGTCAACGGGAAGGCCGCGATGACATCACCCGCGTCCGGGAGGCCGCTGCGCGCCGACGCCCTGCGCAACCGCGCCAAGGTCCTCGCCGCGGCCGAGGAGGTCTTCGCCGTCCAGGGGACCTCCGCCTCCACCGAGGAGGTCGCCCGGAAGGCGGGCGTCGGGATCGGCACGGTGTTCCGGCACTTCCCCACCAAGGAGTCGCTGCTGGAGGCCGTCCTGGTCGCGCTGCTGGAACGGCTCGCCGAGGAGGCCGGGGAACTGCGGTCCGCGGGCGACGCCGGAGCCGCGTTCTTCGGGTTCTTCTCCCGGGTGGTGTCGCAGGCGGCGGCCAAGCAGGCCGTGACCGAGGCGCTGGCCGAGGCGGGCGTCGACGCCCGCGCGGCGACCGGCCGTGCCGGTCCGGGGCTGAAGGCCGCCCTCGGGACGCTCCTCGAACGCGCGCAGGAGGCCGGGGCCGTCCGCGCCGACGTGGGCCCGAGCGAGGTCATGGCGCTGCTGACCGGCATGTCCTACGCGGCCGGGCGCGCCGGGGCCCGCGACGACATCCTCAAGATCGCCTTCGACGGCCTGCGCCCCCGCCCGGACGAGGCGGGCGCAGAAGAGACGAGCACAGAAGAGACGAGCACGGAATAGGCGAGCACGGAATAGGCGAGCACGGAATAGGCGAGCACGGAATAGGCGAGCACGGGTCAGGAGGGCCCGGATCGGGCCGGGACATGAGCCTCGGGCTCAGGCGGCGATGCGCAGGTAGTGCGCCCAGTAGCCCTGCCAGCGCCCGTACCGGGCGGCGAGCCTCCGCAGGTCCGCGTCGGTGACCGTCCTGCCGTAGGCGCGGGACGCGGCCTCCCGCAGCGACTTCTCCACCGGCGTCTCCTCCATCCTCCCGAGCCCCCGGATGAGGATGAAGTTGGCCGACCATGGGCCGATGCCGGGCAGCCCGAGCAGGAAGGCCTTGACTCTCCCGAACGGGCCGGTGCGCAGGAAGTCCTCGTCCACCTCACGCCAGGCGCGTACCGCGCCGTGCAGGTAATGGCCCTTGCGCCGGTTGCCGACCAGCTCCCCGACGCGCGTCTCCGGGAGGCTCGCGAGCTGCTCGGCGTCGGGGAACGCGGTGTACTCGGCGCCGTCCACGACGAGGGTGTTGCCGAACTCCCCGGCCAGGGCCCGCTTGCCGTTCGAGGCGGCGGCGATGGGGGTGCGCTGCGACAGGATCGCCCACGCCAGGTTCTCCACCGGCGTGGGGAACTTGACCTGGTGGTATCCGTGCAGCCGTCCGATGACGGGCGCGAACCCAGGATCGTCGCGCCCCCGGAGGTAGAACTCGGCGAGGTCGTCGTCCAGGCTCAGGTGGAAGCGGACCCGGTCGGCGGCCGCCGCGACGTCGTCCGGTGTGAGCGGCCCGGCGGCGTGCAGGGTCACCCGCACGCCGTCTCCGGCCTGGACGACCCGGGCGACGACCGTCCGGCCGTGCGCGCGCAGGGCCCTGGTCAGCGTCCCGTCCTCGATCACCTGCTCACCGGATGTCGGCGGGAAACCCCGCACGAAGCGGAGCGCCGGGCCGAGGTCGAACGGCGGCGCCGCTGGCAGGTCGATGGTCTCGGTGAACATGAGCGCACACTATCCACCGGCCACGACATCGCCCGGTGAGCGTCAGGAGGCCAGTTCGGCGGGGAGGCCGTCCCGGTGGAGGACCGTCAGCGACGTGACGGCGCGGGTCAGCGCGACGTAGAGGCGGGCGAGGCCGCGCGTCTCGGCCGCGGCGATCGCGGCGGGCTCCGCGACGATCACGTGGTCGTACTCCAGGCCCTTGGCGAGCGTCGCCGGGACGACGAGCAGGCGGGCGGCGCCGTCGGAATCCGGTCCGAGGACGGTGTGCTCCAGCCCGGCCGCCTCCAGTGCCGCCGCGTACGCGGCCGCCTCCGCGTCGGGCACGATCAGGCCCGCGGAGCCGGGACGGGCGAGGGCCGCGCGGGCGGCCTCCACGGCGGCGGCGGTCAGGTCGGGGACGCGCCGCACGTCCAGGGCGCCCGCCCCGGCACGCAGCGAGCGCGGCCGGTCCAGCCCCGGCGCGACGTGCGGGAGCAGGCGGGCGGCGTAGTCGAGGACGGTCCCCGGGACGCGGAAGCCGAGGGTCAGCTCGGTGACGTCCCCGTCCTGCCCGAGGTGGGTGAGGACCTCTTTCCAGGACCGCGCGGACCAGGCGGTCGTGCCCTGGGCGAGGTCGCCGAGCACGGTCGCCGAGCCCGTCCCGCAGCGGCGGCCGAGGGCGCGCAGCTGCATCGGGGACAGGTCCTGCGCCTCGTCCACGATCAGGTGGCCGAGTGAGGCGGTGCGCTCGATGAGGTCGTGCAGCTCGTCGAGCAGCGCGCGGTCGGCGGCGGTCCACCTGGCCGAGCGGTGCGACCTGGCGGGCACGGCCCACCGGATCGCGGCCTGCTCGTCCTCGTCCAGGACGCCCTTGGCGGCCCTCCGCAGGAAATCGGCGTCCGACAGCAGCCGGTACAGGACCTGCTCGGGCGTGACCTTCGGCCACACCGCGTCGAGGACCTGCTTGACCGGCCCGCTCCGCGCCACCTGGTCCTGGACGCGGTCGTCGGGCGCCTCTCCGCGGCGTTCCATCCGCACGAGGATCTGGTGGGCGAGCCGCTGGGCGAACGCGGCGCGGCCGCTGCCGTAGCGTGCGGCGCCGCGCAGTGCGGCGGCGATCTCCCTGACCTCGTGGTGGGCGAGGCGGTAGCGGGCGGCGCCCCGGGTGACGACGAGTCCCTCCTCGGGCTTGCCGACGTGCAGCCACAGCGCCTTGCGGAGCACGTCCGCCATGCGCGCCTCACCCTTGACGGCGGACACGGCGGCCGGTTCCTCTCCGGTGGGCGCGCCGAGCAGGTCGCCGATCGTGGCCTGCTCGACGCTGACCTCGCCGAGGGCGGGCAGCACCGCCGAGATGTAGGCGAGGAACGCCCGGTTGGGCCCGACGATGAGGACCCCGGACCGCGACAGCCGCTCCCGGTGCGTGAACAGCAGGTAGGCGGCGCGGTGCAGGCCGACGGCCGTCTTGCCGGTGCCGGGTGCGCCCTGCACGCACACCGTGCGGGGCAGGTCCGCGCGGACGAGCGCGTCCTGGTCCGGCTGGATCGTGGCGACGATGTCGCGCATCGGCCCGGTGCGGGGACGCTCGATCTCCTCGGTCAGGATCCGGGACGGGCCGATCTCGCCGCCGTCCAGGGGCTCGTCCTCGAACGCGGTCAGCTCCCCGGCCTGGAAGCCGAACCGCCGCCGCAGCCTCCACCCCATGGGGTCGGCGGGTCCGGCCTGGTAGAACGCCCGCGACACGGGCGCGCGCCAGTCCAGGACGAGCGGCCGGCCCTCGTCGCCGTCGTGGACGTGCCGCCGCCCCACGTACATGGTCGCGGGCAGGTCGGGGCCGTCCTCGCCGTCGCGGTCCATGCGCCCGAAGAACAGCGGCGTGCCGGCATGGTCGGCGAGCGCCGCGACGCGCCGGTCGAGCAGCGACTCCAGGAACTGCCTGGACACCCGGTCCGCGGCGACGTCGGCGGACAGGCTCCGCGCGTGCTCGCGCATCCGGCGCAGCGCGGCGCGGGACTCGGCCAGATGGGCGCGCTCGGCGGCGAGGACGGTGGGCTCGGCGGGCATGCGGGCGGACCTCCGGCGGCGAGAAGGCGAGTGGGGCAAACCCACTACCTTACCGGCGTTCAGGGCAGCGGAGGGAGAGGACGCCGGTACAGCCAGGCGGAGAAGAGGTCGTCCAGCGGACGGCCCGCGCGGCGGGCGGCGAGCGCGGTGAAGTCCTCCGTCGTCACCGAGCCGTGGCGGTGCCCGGCCGTCCACTCGCGCAGGGTCCGGAAGAACGCGTCGTCGCCGGTCGCGCACCGCAGCGCGTGCAGCGTGAGCGCTCCGCGCTTGTAGACGTAGTCGTCGAAGAGGTGCCGGGACCCGGGATCGGCGAGCACGAGGTTCGCCGGCCGGGCGGCCATCTGCGCGTGCCATCGCCGGGCGTGCTCGGCCGCGGGTGCTCCCCCCGACTTCTCCGACCACAGCCATTCGGCGTAGGAGGCGAAGCCCTCGTGCAGCCAGATGTCCCGCCAGTGCGCCACCGTCAGGCTGTTGCCGAACCACTGGTGCGCCAGTTCGTGGGCGACGAGCCGTTCCTCGCCCCGGTCGCCGTCGAAGTGGTTCGTCCCGAAGATCGACATACCCTGCGCCTCGACGGGGATCTCCAGCTCGTCGTCGGCGACCACGACCGTGTACGCGCCGAAGGGATAGGGGCCGAACAGCTCCGAGAACGTGCCGATCATCCGCCCCTGGCGCGCGAGGTCGTGCCGCACCCGCCGTTCCTGCGCCGCCGGGTAGTGGACGTGCTGCGGGACGGGACCGTCCAGCTCCAGGGACCGGTACCGCCCGATCTGCACGCTCGCCAGGTAGGTCGCCGTCGGCTCGTCCTGCTCGTACACCCAGGTGGTGTTCGCACCGGCGGTCCGCCTGCCGGTCAGCCGCCCGTTCGCGACGACGGTGTAGACGGACGCCGTGGTCACCGCGATCCGGTAGCGGGCCTTGTCGCCGGGCCGGTCGTTGCAGGGGAACCACGACGGCGCGCCGGTCGGCTGCCCCGCCACGATCGAGCCGTCGGTCAGCTGCTCCCAGCCGAGCCCGCCCCAGTGGCTGCGGACGGGCGACGGGTTGCCGGTGTAGCGGACCTCCACGGTGAACGCGCCCGGGCCGACGGGACGCGCCGGCGTCACGGTCAGCCTGCCGCGCCGGTGCCGGAACCGCGCCGGGCTCCCGTCCACCAGGACCCTGCCGATGCGGAACGGCCCGAGGTCGAGCGCGAACCGGTCGAGGCGCGCGGCGGCCGCCGCCGACAGCCGCGCGGTGGCGCCGAGGCGGTTGGGGCCGACCCGGTAGTCCAGTTCGAGGTCGTAGGCGGCGACCGCGTAGCCTTCGTCGCCGTGGCCGGGGAAGTACGCGGCCGGAGGGGTGGTCGGGGTCGGTCGGGTGTTCACGGACGGTGCGGTCCCTCACGTCGTCGTTCGGTGTCGTCCCGGCCGGTGCCGCCCGGGGCCCAGGCCGCGATCGGGTTGCCCAGCCACCGGGTGCCGGCGGGCAGCTGCTCGCCGCGCATCACCAGGGACGCGGGTCCGACCGTGGTGCCCGCCCCGACCGAGGCGGCGGGCAGGATCACGCCGTTGGAGCCTAGTGTCGCGCCGCGCTCCAGCACGACCGCGTCGACCCGCATGATCCGGTCGTGGAACAGGTGGGTCTGCAGGACGCAGCCCTGGTTGACGCAGGCGCCGTCGCCGAGACGGACGAGGTCGGCCTCCGGGAGCCAGTACGTGGCGCACCAGACGCCGCGTCCGATGCGGGCGCCGAGCGAGCGGAGCCAGAGGTTGAGCGGGACGGTGCCGAGCCACGGCTCGGCGAACCACGGCGCCGCGAGGACCTCGACGAAGTTGTCGGCCAGCTCGTTGCGCCAGACGAACGAGCTCCACAGCGCGCGGTCACCGGGCGTGATCCGCCCGACGAGCGCCCACTTGGCCGCGGCCGCGACCGCCGCGGCGAGCACGCCGGCCGCGGTGAGGACGAGACCCGACAGGAGCGCGGCGACGCCGAACCCGTGTGCGGCGGCGAGACCTTCGAGGGCGCCGGCGGCCAGCACGCCGACCGCCACGGTGCACATCGCCGGGACGACGCGGCACGCCTCGACCGCCGCCCGCGCCGCCCTGAGCCGGCGGGGCGGCCGGTACGTGCGGGACTGGTCGGCGGTGTCGGCCCTGCGGCTCAGCCGCACCGGCGGCATGCCGAGGTAGGACGCGCCGGCCTTGGCCTTCTTCGGCGCCGCCGACAGGACGCCGATCAGGCCGCCCTTGGGGACCTTGCGGCCGGGGCCCGTCATGCCCGAGTTGCCGAGGAACGCGCGCTCGCCGATGCGGGCCCGCGCGATCCGCATCCGCCCGCCGCCCAGCTCGTAGGCGGCGACCATCGTGTCGTCGGCGAGGAACGCCCCGTCGTCGACCGAGGTCATGGTGGGCAGCGCGAGGACGGTCGAGGCCTCCACGTCCCGGCCGACGCTCATGCCGAGGGCGCGCAGCCAGGCGGGGGTGAGGACGCTCGCGTACAGCGGGAAGAGCCATACGCGCGCGGTCCCCATCAGCCGGCTCGTGGCCCACGCCTGCCATGCCTGGCGGCTGTGCACCGGGTGCTCGCCCTCGCGCAGCCCGAGCCCGAGGAGACGCACGCAGACCAGGGTGAGCAGCGCGAACGCGGCCATGCCCGCGAGGGTGGCGGCGGGCACCGACAGCAGGGCCGCCGCCAGGGCGTCCCCCAGGCTCGCGGTGCCGCGCACGAAGAAGCCGAGGACGGCCAGGCCCGGCAGCGCCGCGATCAGCGGCAGCAGCCCCAGCCCGAGCGCGGTGACCGCGTACACCAGCGTCCAGCGGCGCCGCCGCGGCGGCCGGACGGCGCCGCCGTGCCGCTTGACCTTGCCCTTGCGGACGGCGGGGGCGCCCGCCCAGCGCTGCCCGGCGGGTACCCGACCGGTCACCGCCGCGCCCGCCGCGACGTGCGCCTTCTTCCCGACGCGGGCGCCGGGGAACAGCACGGCCCGCGCGCCGACGACGGCGCCCGCGCCGACCCGGATCTCGCCGACGTGCAGGACGTCGCCGTCCAGCCAGTGGGCGCTGAGGTCGGCCTCGGGTTCGATCGCCGCCCCGCGCCCGATCCAGAGCATCCCGGTCACGGGCGGCGGGGAGTGCAGGTCGACGTCCGGGCCGATCCGGGCGCCGAGCGCGCGGGCGTAGAAGGTGAACCAGGGCGCGGCCGACAGTTCGGCGGCGCCGAGGCGGGCGGCGAGCTGCTCGGCCGTCCACAGCCGCAGGTGGACGGCGCCGCCACGCGGATGGGCGCCGGGCCGCAGCCCGCGCAGCAGGAGCCGTGCCCCGGCGGCGGCCAGTGCCATCCTTCCGGGCGGCGCGACGAACAGCAGCGCGCCCGCGAGGACGGCCCACCATGACACGGCCGGGGCCCACGGGAACGCGGCGGGGGCGTGGCGGGCGGCGAGGTTGCCGAGGGCGGCCAGGCCGACGGCCCACCGCATGGCGCCGAGGGTCAGCAGGGGGATCATCAGCAGGACCTGGACGGCGGACGCGCCGGCCGGCACCGGCCGCACGGCGCGCTCCGGCACCTGCTCCGATGCCGCGCGTCGCGGTTCCCGGTCTCCGAGGTGCGCGGCGAGGCCGCGCAGCGTCGGGTTCTCGTAGATGTCGCCGACGGCCACGGACGGGTGGTGCCGCCGCAGGGCCGAGACCAGTTGCGCCGCCGCGAGGCTGCCGCCGCCGAGCGCGAAGAAGTCCGCGCCGGGCGCGGCCGGGCTCTCCCCCAGCACCTCCGCCCATCTGGCCGCCAGCCACTCCTCGGCCCCGCTGAGCGGTTCCGCGTCCTCGTGCGCGTCCGCCCCGTCCGGGTCGCCCGCTCCGGGCATCGGCCAGGGCAGCGCGTCCCGGTCGACCTTCCCGGACGTCCGCGTGGGGAGCGTCCCCACGCTGACGAGGCGCGGCACCAGCGCGGCGGGCAGGGCCTCCCGCAGGCGCTCCCGCGCCGCGGCCGGGTCGAACCCGTCCCCGGTGACCAGGTAGCCGACGAGGAGCCGGTGCCCCGCCGGGGTCGCGCGGACCGCCGCGGCGGCGCCGGCCACGCCGGGCAGGGCTTGGAGCGCCGCGTCGACCTCACCGAGCTCGATCCGGCGGCCGCCCAGTTTGACCTGGTCGTCGGCGCGGCCGACGAAGACGAGGCCGGCCGGGTCGGCCTCGACGAGGTCCCCGCTGCGGTAGGCGCGGTCCCAGCCGAGGGACGGCAGGGGCGCGTACTTCTCGGCGTCCTTGGCGGGGTCGAGGTAGCGGGCGAGGCCGACGCCGCCGATGACGAGCTCGCCGGTCTCGCCGGGGGCGACCGGGTCGCCGGCGGGGTCGACGACGGCGAGGTCCCAGCCGTCGAGCGGGAGGCCGATCCGGACGGGGCCGTCCCCGCCGAGCGGGGCGGCGCAGGCGACGACGGTCGCCTCGGTGGGCCCGTAGGTGTTCCAGACCCGGCGTCCCGGGACCGCCAGGCGCGCGGCGAGCTCGGGCGGGCACGCCTCGCCGCCGAAGATCAGCAGCCTGATGCCGTCGAGGGTCTCGGGGGGCCAGAGCGCGGCGAGCGTCGGGACGGTGGACACGACCGTGATGCCCCGCCCGGCGAGCCAGGGGCCGAGGTCGGCGCCGGTGCGCACGAGCGAGCGCGGCGCGGGCACCAGGCAGGCGCCGTGCCGCCAGGCCAGCCACATCTCCTCGCAGGACGCGTCGAACGCCACCGACAGCCCGGCCAGGACGCGGTCGGACTCGTGCGCCGGGAAGAGCCGCGCCTCGGCGTCCACGAACGCGGCGGCCGCGCGGTGGGATACGGCCACGCCCTTGGGCCGGCCGGTCGAGCCGGACGTGAAGATGATCCAGGCGTCGTCGCCGGGTTCCGGGCGCCCGGTGCGGCCCCCGGGTGCCGCGCGGAGGGCGACCTCCCGGTCCTCTTCGATGACGGCGCAGACGCCGGCCTCGCCGAAGACCGTCGCGGCGCGCTCGGCGGGATCGTCGGCGTCGACCGGGACGTAGGCGGCTCCCGCGGTGAGGACGGCGAGGATCGCGATGTACAGGTCCGCGGTGCCCGAGGGGACGCGGACGCCGACCCGGTCGCCGCGGCCGATCCCGGCCTGCTCCAGGTCCTTGGCGAAGGCGGCGACCTCGGCGCGCAGGCCCTCGTAGTCGAGCATGGCGGAGCCGTCGTCCAGCGCGGGCGCGTACGGGTGGCGGAGCGCGGTCGCGTCCAGGACGTCAAGGAGGGTGCGTTCGGGGGGCGCGCTCCGCGACCGGTAGACGGCGTGCTCGGGTTCGGCCGTGAGTGGACGCAACATTCCCCCGGTGTCCAGGCGGCCGGCGGCGCTACGTCCGGGGCACCGTGTCGTCCGCCCCGTCCCACCGGAGCCGGTGCGCCCTCGCCGCCGGGCGGCGCGCCGCTCGCGCCACCCGGGATCTCGTCGATCCCCGCGATCGCGCTCCGGCCGGGGCCTTGTGGGCCGCGGGGGCGCGAGTACCGCTGATCGGGACACTCTACTCGATGGCCGTGAAGGCCCCCGGGCGGCGCTGCGTCTTGCCGGGCGCGGCGGGGTGTGTGACGTTGGTCGGCATGGTGACGTTGAGCGGACGGACCGCGCTGGTCACGGGAGCCTCGTCCGGGATCGGCGCGGTCGTCGCGGAGACGCTGGCCGGGGCCGGGGCGCGGGTCGGGCTGGTGGCGCGGCGGGAGGACAGGCTCGGGCGGGTCCTCGCCCGGTGCCGCGAGCACGTGCCCGGCTCGGCGATGTGGGCCGCCGACCTCGCGGACCTGGACGGGATCGCCGGTCTCGCGGCGGCCGTCGAGCGCGAGTTCGGCGGCGTGGACGTGCTGGTCAACAACGCGGGGATGCCGAAGCGGCGCCGCGTCCAGGACCTGTCCCCCGCCGAGGCCGAGGACGTGATGCGCCTGAACTACCTGTCCCCGGTGCGGCTCACGCTGGCGCTGCTGCCCGGGATGATCGCGCGCGGGAGCGGGCACCTGGTGGCGGTCGGCTCGGTCGCGGCGCGGCTCGGGCCGCCGCACGAGGCCGCCTACGCCGCGTCCAAGGCGGCGCTCACCGCGTTCTGGGAGAGCATGGCGGTCGACCTGGACGGCACCGGCGTGCAGGTCCACGTCGTGCAGCCGGCGCTCATCGCCGGCACCGAGCTGTTCACGCTGCCCGGCAACGAGGAGCCGCTGAGCGACGTCTCCGAGGCGCTGCCGCCGCAGGAGGTCGCCGACGCCGTCCTGGACGTCGTCGAGAAGGGGCGGTTCGAGGAGTACGTGCCGGGCTGGTTCACCGAGATGGCCTCCGGCAAGGCCGCCGACGTGGACGCGTTCGTCGCGGGCGTCAAGGAATGGACCCGCGACCGGCTGGAGTGACGCCCCGGCGGTGATCCATGCCGGCGGTCCGGCGCGGCCGTCACCAGGTGTCGATCCAGCGGTGGCGGTCCCCGGGCGGCGGCGCGGACGCGAACGCCGTGGTGATCCAGCGGCGGGTTCCGGCCGGGTCGATGACGTCGTCCAGCTCGAAGACCGTGGCCGCGTGGAGCGCCTTGCCGTACTCGTAGGCGGCGGCGACCATCTTCTCGAACATCTCCTGCGGGTCGTCGGCCTCGGCCAGCTCCTTGCGGAACCCGAGCCGGACCGCGCCCTCCAGGCCCATGCCGCCGATCTCGCCGGTGGGCCACGCGACGGTCGCGAGCGGCGCCTTGAACCCGCCGCCCGCCATGGCCTGCGCGCCGAGCCCGTAGCCCTTGCGGAGCACGATCGTGACGATGGGGACGCGCAGGTTGGCGCCGATGACGAACATGCGGCCGAAGTGCCGGACGGTGGCGGTCCGCTCGGCGTCCGGCCCGACCATGAAGCCGGGGGTGTCGCACAGGGACACGACGGGCAGGCCGTGGGCGTCGCACAGCTGCAGGAACCGGGCGGCCTTGTCGGCGGCGTCGCGGTCGATGGCGCCGCCGAGGTGCGCCGGGTTGCTGGCGATCAGGCCCATCGGGCGCCCCTCGATCCGCACCAGCGCGGTGATGATCCCGACGCCGAACGCGCGGCGCAGCTCCAGCACCGACCCGGTGTCGGCGAGGTGGGTGATCGCGCGGCGGACGTCGTAGGCGCGCAGCCGGTTCTCCGGGACGGCGTGCCGCAGGAGCCGCTGGTCGCCGCACGTCCACTCCTCCCGCGGCCCCTGGAAGTAGGACAGGTAGCGGCGGGCCGCGTCGACGGCCTCGGCCTCGTCCTCGACGACGATGTCGACGACGCCGTTGGGCTCCTGGTCGCCGATCGGGCCGATCTCCTCGGGCGCGAACACGCCGAGTCCGCCGCCCTCGATCATCGCGGGGCCGCCCATCCCGATGTTGGCGTCGCGGGTGGCGATGATGACGTCGCAGCAGCCGAGCAGCGCCGCGTTCCCGGCGAAGCAGCGCCCGGACGCGATCCCGGCGGACGGGACGACGCCGCTGAGCCGCCCCATGGCGTGGAAGGTCGTCACGTCCAGCCCGGACACCGACGACGTGTCGGTGTCGCCGGGCCGTCCCCCGCCGCCCTCCGCGAACAGCACAAGGGGCAGGCGGCGGCGGTGGGCGATGTCGAGCATCCGGTCGGTCTTGCGGTGGTTCTGGTAGCCCTGTGTCCCTGCGAGGACCATGTAGTCGTAGGACATGACGACGGCCTGCGCGCCGTTCACGTCCCCGATGCCGCAGACCATGCCGTCGGCGGGGGTGCGTTCGATCAGGTCCTCCAGGGACCGGCGCTGCCGCTGCGCCGCGATGGCGAGGGCGCCGTACTCCACGAACGTGCCGGGGTCGCACAGGTCCTCGATGTTCTCCCTGGCGGTGCGGTGCCCGCGCGCGTGCCGCCTGGCGACGGCCTCGGGCCGGGACGCGTCCAGGCCGAGCTCGTGCCGGCGCAGCGCCTCGGCGAGGTCGGCGCGGATCTCGCCGAGGTCGGCCCCGGCGTCCTCGGCGACGTGGTCGCCGTCCACCTCGGCGGGTTCGACGAACAGCAGCGGGGCGCCCTCGGCGACCGTGTCGCCGGGCGCGGCGGCGACGCTCGCGACGATGCCCGCCTCGCCCGCGCGGACGACGTGCTCCATCTTCATGGCCTCAAGGATCAGGACGGGCGTCCCGGCCCGGACGAGGTCGCCCTCGGCCACGTCCACGCCGACGACCGTGCCCTGCATCGGCGCGGGCACGGCGACGGTGCCGGGCGGCGCGTCCGGCTGCGCGGCGGCGGGCAGGTCGGCCTCGTCCCGGACGGTCTCGACGTAGTAGCGGCGGTGCTCGCTCTCCAGCAGCTCGGGCAGATGGTCCGCGATGAAGGACGTGTCGAAGCCGCCCGAGGTGAAGCCGGGATGCCGCAGGATGCCCTGCAGCAGCGGGATGCTGGTGGCCACGCCCGCGACCTCGAACTCGCCGAGCGCGCCGTGCGCGCGGGCGGCGGCCGCCGGGAGGTCCTCCGCGCGGACGATGACCTTGGCGAGCAGCGCGTCGTAGCGCGGGCTCGTGCGGTACCCGGCGTACCCGTGGGTGTCGACGCGGACGCCGGGCCCGGCAGGCGGCGCGAACGCGGTCAGCGTCCCCGTCCGCGGGTGCGGGGCTCCGTCCGCGTCGAGCGTCTCGGTGTTGACCCGCACCTGGACGGCGCAGCCGGACGGCCGCGGCGGCCCGCCGCCCAGGCCCACGGCGGCGAGGTCCTCCCCCAGCGCGAGCCTGATCTGGGTCTTCACCAGGTCGACGCCGGTGATCTCCTCGGTGATGGTGTGCTCGACCTGGAGCCTCGGGTTGACCTCCAGGAACCAGAACTCCTCGCCGGTCACGAGGAACTCGAACGTGCCGATGCCGTCGTAGCGGACCCGGGCGGCCATGCGGAGCGCCGCGTCCAGCAGCGCGTCGCGGACGTCGCCCGGCAGCGCGGGCGCGGGCGCGACCTCGATCAGCTTCTGGTGCCGCCGCTGGACGCTGCAGTCGCGTTCCCACAGGTGGGTGACCGCGCCGGTCCCGTCACCGGCGACCTGAACCTCGATGTGGCGGGCGCGCGGCACGTACGTCTCGGCGTAGACGTCGCCGCTGCCGAACGAGGCCAGCGCCTCCGACCGGCACCGCTCGTACGCGGCGGCCATCTCACCGGGGACGGTGACGGCGCGCATCCCGCGCCCGCCGCCTCCGGCGACGGCCTTGAGCATCGCCGGGCCGTGCTCGCGGGCGAACGCCTCCGCGTCCGCGAGGCTCACCGGGCCCTCCGTGCCGGGCGTCACGGGAACACCGGCCTCCCGTGCGAGGGCGCGGGAGCGCGTCTTGTCGCCGAACAGTTCGAGCAGCTCGGGGCGCGGGCCGGTGAACGTCAGCCCGGCGGCGGCGCAGCGCGCGGCGAACGCCGCGTTCTCGCTCAGGAACCCGTAGCCGGGGTGGACGGCGGTGACGCCCGCGTCCTTGGCGGCGGCGAGCAGCGCGTCCGCGTCGAGGTAGCCGGCGACGCCCTCGCCGGGCAGCGCCCGCGTCCCGTCGGCGCGGCGGGTGTGCGGGGAGGCGGCGTCGTCGCGGGTGTGCACGGCGACCGTCCGCAGGCCCAGTTCCGCCGCGGCCCGGACGACCCGGAGCGCGATCTCCCCCCGGTTGGCCACAAGGATTCCGCCCACCCGGTCCTCCTCACCTCGCCTGGCCCGGCCGGGCCCCACTTTAGAGAGGCGGGCGGGGTGTGGTGCGTCCGGGCCGGAGCCTCATGCGGCGAAGGACCCCGGGCCCGGACGGTCCGTGTCCCCTAGTGGCCGGTCGTGACGGCACCGGCCGTCAGGTCCCGGTGCGCGCGGATGACGTCGGCGTAGCGGCGGCCGCTGTCCTTGACGACGCGTTCCTGGGTGGCGAAGTCGACGTGGACGAGCCCGAAGCGCTGCGCGTACCCGTACGCCCATTCGAAGTTGTCCAGGAGCGACCAGGCGAAGTAGCCGTCCAGCGGGACGCCCCGGCGAGCGGCCGACGCGCACGCCGCCAGGTGCGCCTCCAGGTAGGCGGTGCGCTCGGCGTCGTGGACGGCCCCGCCGGGCGTCACCGTGTCGGCGTAGGCGGAGCCGTTCTCGGTGACCATGACGCTGCGGGGCGCGTAGTCCTCGGTGACGCGGACCAGGACCCTCTCCAGCCGGTCCGGGTGGATCTCCCAGTCCATCCCGGTGCGCGGCGTCCCCGCCGGGGTGATCTGGCGGGTGTGCGGCGGCGGCCCGGCGGGGTCGGCGACGTTCACGGACCGCCGGTAGTAGTTGACGCCGAGCCAGTCGAGCGGCGCGGCGATCGTCTCGAGGTCGCCGGGCCGCACCGGCGGCTCCACGCCGTACACCTCGATCATGTCGGCGGGCAGGCCGCGCCCGTGGACCGGGTCGAGCCACCAGCGGTTGTGGTGGCCGTCCTGGCGCCGTGCCGCCGCCACGTCCTCCTCCCGGTCGCTTCCCGGCTCGCAGTCGGTGACCAGGTTGACGACGCCGACGCGGGCGTCCGGTGCCGCCGCGCGGATCGCCTGCACGCCGAGGCCGTGCGCGAGCATCATGTGGTACGAGGCGGGCACCGCCGCGCGGATGTCGGCGAGGCCGGGCGCCATCTCTCCCTGGAGGTGCCCGATCCAGGCCGCGCACACCGGCTCGTTCAGCGTCGCCCACGACTTCACGCGGTCGCCGAGCGCCGCGGCGACCGCGGACGCGTACTCGGCGAAGTGCCCGGCGGTGTCGCGGGACGGCCAGCCGCCGCGTTCCTGGAGGGCCTGCGGCAGGTCCCAGTGGTACAGGGTCGGGTGCGGCTCGATGCCCGCCTCCAGCAGGGCGTCCACGAGCCGGTCGTAGAAGGCGAGGCCCGCCGGGTTCACCGGGCCGTCGCCGCCGGGCAGCACCCGCGGCCACGCGATGGAGAACCGGTACGCGCGCAGCCCCAGCGCCGACATCAGCGCGAGGTCCTCGCGCCAGCGGTGGTAGTGGTCGCAGGCGACGTCGCCGGTGTCGCCGCCGGCGATCGCGCCGGGGACGCGGCAGAACACGTCCCAGATGGAGGGGGCGCGGCCGTCCTCGCCGGTGGCGCCCTCGACCTGGTAGGCGGACGTGGCCGCCCCCCAGGCGAAGTCGGGGCCGAACGCGGTCAGATCGTCGATGGGCACGGGTCTCCCTCTTCGGTGCGGCGGGCTGTCGGTCCTGTGTCGTGGCGGCGGGTCATTTGACGGAGCCGGCGGTCAGGCCGGCCACCAGGAAGCGCTGGAGCAGCAGGAACCCGGCGACGACGGGGACGCTCACCACGAGGGAGGCGGCCATCACCTGGTTCCAGTAGACCTCGTGCTGCGTCGAGTAGCCCTGCAGGCCGATCGCCAGGGTCCGGGTCGCGTCGTTGGTCATGACCGAGGCGAACAGCACCTCGCCCCACGCGGTCATGAACGCGTAGACGGTCACCGCGACGATGCCGGGCATGGACGCCGGGACGATCACCCGCAGCAGCGCGCCGACCGGCCCGCAGCCGTCCACCCGGGCCGCCTCGTCCAGTTCGCGGGGGATCGACTCGAAGTAGCCGGCCAGCATCCAGATCGAGAACGGCAGCGAGAACGTCAGGTACGTGAGGATGAGCGCGCCGCGGCTGCCGTACAGGGCGAGGCCGGTCGCGTTCCCCACGTTCACGAAGATCAGGAACAGCGGGAGCAGGAACAGGATCCCCGGGAACATCTGCGTGGACAGCACGGTCACGGTGAACACGCGCCGCCCGGCGAACCGGTACCGGCTCACCGCGTACGCGGCGCCGATCGCGATGACGACGGACGCGACGGTGGCGCCTCCCGCGACGATGACGCTGTTGACGAAGTAGCGCGCCAGCGGGACGGTCGACCACATGTCGATGTAGGGGCGGATCGTCGGCTCGGACGGGATCCACCGGAACGCGTCCTGGACGTCCTCCAGCGGCTTCACCGACGAGCTGATCATCGCGTAGACGGGGACGAGGGTGAACACGGTCAGCAGCGTCAGCACGATCCGCCGCGTCCACACGAACGAGGCGGGCGGGTCGCCCGGCGCGCGTCTCCCGCCCCGGCCTGCGCGGCGGGCCCGTGTCCCGGCGGCCCGTGCCACGGCGGTGCGCGTCCGGGCGGTGCGTGTCTCAGCCATGGGCGGGCCTCCGCCTCGACGTGACGATGAGGTAGGCGGCGGTGACCAGCAGCAGGAACAGCAGGAGCAGCACCGACATCGCCGAGCCCGTCCCGAAGTTCCAGGTGACGAACGAGGCGTGGTAGATGTGCACCGAGATCAGGTCGCCGCCGGTGGGCGCCGCCTTCCCGAACAGGACGAACGGCGTGTTGAAGTCGTTGAACGTCCACAGGAACAGCACGAGCACGAGCACCTGGTTGATGGGCCGCAGCGCCGGCAGCGTGATGTGCCGGATCTGCTTCCACATGCCGGCGCCGTCCAGCGCGGACGCCTCGTACAGGTCGCGGGGGACGTTCTGCAGTCCCGCCATCAGGATCAGGAACGCGAACGGCCAGGACCGCCACACGATGACGGTGACCAGCGCCCAGAAGCTGTTGCCGCCGATGAGCCAGAACGGCCGGTCACCGCCGGTCAGGTGCAGCTGGTCGGCCAGCACGTGGTTGATCATGCCGTTGTCGCGCTGGAACATGAACGCCCAGGTCATGACGGCGGTGTAGACGGGCAGCGCGTACGGGACGAGGAAGAGGGCGCGCAGCGTGCCGCGTCCGCGGAACCGCTCCTGCATCAGGACCGCTGCGGTGGTGCCGAACAGCCAGGACAGGCCGACCGCGAGCAGCGTGACGGCGAGGGTGATCAGGAACGACTGCAGCAGCCCCCGGCCGATGGCGCCGTCGAAGTCGACCGCCACCTCGTAGTTCCCGAGTCCCGCGCCGGGCGCCTGCGACCATTCACGGATATAGAAGAGGGTGAGCTCCTTGAAGCTCATCCAGATGCCGACGGCGATCGGCACCAGGTGGACGATCAGCTCGGCGATGACCGCGGGCGCGAGCAGCAGGTAGGGCAGCGCGCCGGGCGGCGGGCGCAGCCGCCGCCTGCGCCGGGTTCCGGCGGGCGGCGGCCCGCCGGAACCCCCGTCGCGGTCCCGCGCCGCGCCGCCGGGGCGGGAGACCCCGGCGGCCGAGACGTCGGCGGAGGTCATGCGGGCGTCACGTGCCCATCTGTTCCTGCGCGGCGGCCAGCTTCCGCCGGACCGTCTCCTCCGTGATCGGCTTGCCGGCGGCGGCGTCGGCGAACAGTTCCTTCATCGCGGTCCCGACAGCCGTCTCGAACTGGCTCTCCTGCGGCACCTGCGGCAGCGGCGCCGCGCTGGTGGCGAGGATCTTCTTGAACACCCGCAGGTCGGGGGTGTCGAACGCCGGGTCGTTCTGCGCGGAGGTCACCGCGGGCAGCGAGCCGTACGCCTTGTTGAGGACCTTCTGCTCCTCGTCGCTCGTCATGAACTTCACGAACTTCAGCGCGCCGTCGCGGTTGTCGGTGTTCTTGAAGACCGCGATGTTGATGCCGGCGACCATGGAGGTGATGTCCCGGCCGCCGGGCGGCGTCGGCGACGGCTTCGGGATCGGCACGACACCCCACTCGCCGGGCTTCATGCCGAGGTTGGTGAGGCCGCTGGTGGTGGCCTGCCAGAGCAGCATCGCGGCCTTGCCGGTGGCGAAGTCGTTGATCGACTGGTTGGCGGAGTACTCGGCGTTGCCGGGTGCGGCGATCTTCTCCTCGGCGAGCAGGTCGATGTACGACTTGACCGCCTCCACGGCCTGCGGGGTGGCGAACTGCGGCTTGCCGTCGGGGGTGAAGAAGTCGGCCCCGTACATCTGGCCGATGTTGAACGCCTGATGGACGTTCTCGGGGATGCTGGCGCCCTCGATCGCGATGCCGTACTTGCCGCCCTTGGTGAGCTCGTGGCCCGCGTCGACGAGTTCCTGCCAGGTCGCGGGCGGCTCCAGGTCGGCGTCCGCGAACATCCGCTTGTTGTAGTAGAGCCCGTAGGCGAGGCTGTAGAGCGGCACGGCGGCCGGGGGCTCGCCCTTGGCGCCGGCGGACGCGAGCGCGGCGGGCACGAACCGTTCCGCGCCGCCGACCTCGGCCATCGCCTGATCGTCGAAGGGCAGGAGCCCGCCGGTCGCCTGGAGCGAGGCCGACCAGGTGTTGCCGATGTTGAGCACGTCCGGGCCCTGGCCGGAGGTGGTGGCGGCGAGGATGCGGTTGAGCAGGTCGGTCCAGGGGACGACCTCCAGCTCGACCTTGATGCCGGTCCGCTTCTCGAACTTGGCGAGTTCGGGGCCGAGCACCTTCTTGTCGGCCTCGAGGTCGGTGCCCTGGTTGCTGGCCCAGTAGGTGAGGGTCGCCGGGTCGCCGTTCCCGCCGCCGGTCCCGGTGCCCCCGCCGCACGCCGCGGTGGTGGTGATGAGCAGCCCGGTGGCGAGGGCGGCGACGGCCCGGCTCCCGGTCCGGGCCCCTCCTCCGATCCGGGCCCTGCCTCCGATCCGGGCGACGACGCGCCGCCGGGCGCGGGTTCGGGTGCCGCCGATGGGGACGGCGTCGGGGCTGGGCGCGCGTGAGATGGGATGGCGCATCCGCTCGGCCTTCCGCTGCGGAGTGAGATGAGTCACTCGGAGAGTTAGATCACACCTTATTTCACGACGTGATCTAAGCAGTGACATAATGGTCGGGTCAAGACCTGAGAACCTGCGGGGGTGCGGCCGGGCGGGCCGCGGCGAAAGGGGGGCCGATGCCGGAACGGCAGCGGAGGAGGACCGTGCGCGACCTGCGCCGCACCAACCGGTCGGTACTGCTGAGGCGGCTCTACTTCGACGGGCCGCTCAGCCGCCAGGACCTGGCCCGCGCGACGGGCCTCAGCCCGGCCTCGGTCAGCAACGTCGTCACCGAGCTGATCGAGACGGGGCTCGTCGTCGAGGCGGGCAGCGTCGAGTCCGACGGGGGCCGCCCGCGGGTGCTGCTGAAGACGGCGGCCGGTTACGGCCACCTGGTCGGGGTGGACGTCGGCGAGACCCGCGTGATGGTCGAGCTGTTCGACCTGGAGCTGACCCAGCTCGCCAAGGCCGACCTGCCGCTCGGCGACGGCGGTCACGACGAGCGCGCCGTCGTCCGGCACATCCTGGACGGCCTCCCGGCGGTGATCGAGGGCGCCTCCGTCGACCCGGCGTCCATCATCGGCGTCGGCGTCGGCGTTCCCGGCGTGATCGAGCACGGCCCCGAGGCCGTCGTGCACTGCCAGACGATCGGGTGGGAGGGCGTCCCGCTGGAGCGGATGCTGCGCGAGGGCACGGGACTGCCGCTGTTCATCGACAACGGCGCGACCTCGCTCGGCCAGGCCGAGATGTGGTTCGGCGCGGGGCGCGGGCACCGCAACGCCGTCGTCGCCCTCATCGGCTCCGGCGTCGGCGCCGCCGTGATGATCGACGGCTCGCCGTACCGGGGCGCGGCGGGCAGCGCCGGCGAATGGGGCCACACCACCGCGCGGGTCGGCGGCGCGCTCTGCCGGTGCGGGTCCCGCGGCTGCCTGGAGGCCTACGTCGGCGCCACCGCGCTGCTGGAGCGCTACCGCGCGGCGGGCGGGCCGGGCGCGGCCGACGAGGAGGACGCCCTCGCCGGGCTGCTCGCCGACCCCTCCCCCGCCGCGGCCGACCTGCGCGCCGACGTCGCCGAGTACCTCGGCGCGGGCATCGCCGACCTGGTCAACCTGTTCAGCCCCGAGCGCATCATCATCGGCGGCTGGGCGGGCCTGCTGATCGGCGGCCGGATGCTCGACCGGATCGTGGCGGCCACCGCCGCGTACGCGCTGCGGCAGCCGTTCGCGCAGACCGAGATCGAACTGTGCCGCCTCGGCCCGGAGGCCGTCGCGGTCGGCGCGGCCACACTCCCCCTCGCCCACCTCCTGAACACCGGCGGCGACCCGGCGGCCGCCCGATGACCGGGCGCGGCGCCCGGGTGATAATGGTGCGGTGAGGCCGCCACCTCGCGATCACCCTCCGGAGGGACGACGATTCATGGGCACCGCCGGCCGCTCCGTGCGCGAGTCCCTGCTGGACGCCGCCGCCGACCTTCTCGTGGAGCGCGGCTACCGCGGCGTCCGCATGCGGGACGTCGCGGCCGCCGCCGGGGTGAGCCGGCAGACCGTCTACAACGAGTTCGGCGACAAGTGGGGCCTGGCCCAGGCGGTCGTGATCCGCGACAACGAGCGCTACCTCGACGGCATCGACGCGGTGCTGTCCGAGCACGACGACCTGTACTCGGCGGTGACGGCCGCGGTCATGTTCACCCTGGAGATGTCGGCGGACGACCAGCTGAAGAAGGCGGTGCTGACCGGTGCGGGCGGCGACGAGATGCTGCCGCTGCTCACCACGCAGGCCGAGCCGGTGCTGTTCACCGCCAGCGCCCGCATCGCCGAACACGCCCTGCGCCAGTGGCCGGACCTGGACCAGGACGCCCTCACCGAGATCGCCGACGCGGCGGTGCGGCTGACGATGAGCCACATCATGCTGCCCTCCGGCCCGCCGGAGCGGCTCGCCCACTTCGTCGCCCGCATGGTGACCCGCTACGTGGCCGTCCCCCGGCGATCCGCCGCCACGGACGCCGGTCCCAGCGGTACCGTCCGGCCACCTCGCGGCCGCTGAACCCGGGGACCGGGGGCCACTTCGCGTTCCTGCGCGATTTCCGCCGCTGACCGTCAGGGGATGACGTTCTGCAGGTGGACGACCTTGACGGCGGTCATCTCGTCCAGCAGCTCGGGACCGTAGCCGAAGCCCTGCCCGCTGACGCGGCGGGGTGTGGCGGCGCCGCCGGGGGCGCCGCCGAACACCGCGTTGATCTTCACGGTGCCGGCCTTCAGGGTGCGCCAGGCCGCCTGGGCGTGGGCGGTGTCGCGCGTGAGGACGGTCGCGGCGAGGCCGTAGCGGGACCGCCGCGCCGCGTCCAGGCCCTCGTCGAAGGTGGCGACGGTGCGGACGGGGGCGACGGGGCCGAAGGTCTCCTCCGCCATGACGGCCATGGCGTCGGTGCAGCCGGTGAGCACGGTCGCCGGGTAGAAGCTGCCGGGGCCGTCCGGGACGTGCCCGCCGGTGAGGACGCGGGCGCCGTCCGCGACGGCCTTCTCCACCTGTTCGTGCACCTGGGCGCGGTGCCGCTCGTCGACCAGGGGGCCGAGTTCGGTGGACGGGTCCGCGCCGGCGCCCATCCGCATGGTGCGGGCGCGATCGGCGAGCGCGTCCAGGAATCCGGCGGCCACCGCCTCGTGCACGTAGACGCGTTCGACGGAGGTGCAGATCTGACCGGCGTTGGCGAAGCAGCCGGTGGCGGCCTGCCCGGCGGCCCAGGACGGGTCGACGCCCGCGTCCACGACGAGGGGGTCGGCGCCGCCGTTCTCCAGCAGGGCCTTGGCCCCGGTCCGGGTGGTCAGCTCGGCGATGCGGCGGCCCGCTCGGGTGGACCCGACGTGCGCGACGACGTCGACGCCGCGGTGGCCGGCGAGGGCCTCGCCCGTCTCGCCGTCGCCGGTGACCAGGTTGAGGACGCCGTCCGGCAGGTGTCCGGCGAGCAGCTCGGCGAGCATGGCGCCGGTGTGGGGGGTCCGCTCGGACGGCTTGTGCACGACGGTGTTGCCGGTGACGACGGCGGCGCCGATCAGCCCGCAGGCGATGGCGACCGGGTCGTTCCACGGTGTGATCACCGCGACGGTCCCGTGGGGCTCGCGGACCATGAAGTCGGCGGCGTCCCACCCGCCCTGCAGGCTGCGCCCGCCGTGCAGGGGCCCCAGCTCGGCGTACTGGCGCAGCGTCGCGATCCCGGCCTCGACTCCGCCGAGCGCGTCGCCGGTCGGCTTGCCCATCTCGGCGGTCACCAGCGCGGCGAGCTCGTCCCCGCGCTCCTCGACGGCCCGCGCGGCGGCGCGCAGGGCGGCGCCCCGCTCGGCGGCCGGGGCGGCCATCCAGCCGGGTGCGGCGTCACCGGCCGCCGCGACCGCCGTGCCGACGTCGCCGGCGGCGCAGACGGGCACCACTCCCAGCGGTTCGCCGTTCGCCGGATCGGTCACCGTGAACATCCGGTCCCCGGCGCCCTGGCTCCACCGCCCGCCGGCCAGCATCCACATGTCGCGCGGCCGCATGATCATCTCCCTCGTTTCGGTTCCCGCCGGTCGCCTACCCCTGGAGACGGCCTTCAATGACGAGGCCTTGTCAGTGACCACTTACTGAAATCGGCTACCGTGGGACCCGACAGCGAGTGCGAGGGAGGCGCGGTGGACTTCGACCTGCCGGAGAGCGCGGCCGCGGTGCGCGAGGGCGTGCTGGCGATCGCCGGAAAGTACGACCAGGACTACTGGGGCCGGTGCGACGCGGACAAGCGCTGGCCGGAGGAGGTCTGGCGGGAACTGGTCAAGGGCGGCTGGCACAGCCTCGCGATCCCTGAGGAGCACGGGGGCGCCGGCCAGGGCCTGCTGGAGCTGGCCGTCGCCCTGGAGGCGCTGGCCGAGGGCGGCGCGGGCGGCGCCGCGTCCTTCATGTACCTGCTCACCCCCGCGTTCGGCGGTCTCACCATCGCCCGGCACGGGACGCCCGAGCAGCGGCGCGAGTTCCTGCCGGGGATCGCCTCCGGGGAGATCGAGACCTGCTTCGCGATCACCGAGCCGGACGCGGGCAGCAACTCCATCGACATCTCCACCCAGGCCCGCCGCGACGGCGACTCGTTCGTGGTCAGCGGCCAGAAGATCTGGATCTCCGGGGTCGAGCGCGCCGACTACCTGGTCCTCGTCACCCGCACGATCCCGGCCGCCGAGGCCAGGCCGCGCACGTCGGGCTTCACCGTCCTGCTGGTGGACGTCAAGGAGGCCGTCGCCGACGGGACGCTGAGCCACCAGCCGATTCCCAAGCTCGGCACCAACACCGTCGCGTCCAGCATGGTCTTCCTGGACGGCGTCCGCGTGCCGGCGGAGCGGGTCCTCGGCGAGGTGGACCTGGGGTTCGCCGTCCTGTGGGACATCCTCAACCCCGAGCGGATCCTGGCCGCGGCGGGCGGCGTCGGGTCCGGCGGGCTGGTGCTGAAGCTCGCCTGCGAGTACGCGAGCGAGCGGCCGCCGTTCGGCAAGCCGATCGGGTCGAACCAGGGCATCGCCTTCCCGCTCGCCAGGATCAAGGCGCAGCTTGAGCTCGCGCGGCTCATGACCTACAAGGCCGCCTGGCTGTGGGACCGGGGCCGCCCCTGCGGGTCGGAGGCCAACATCGCCAAGCTCACCGCGGCGGACGCGGCCTGGCAGGCGGCCGACCGCGCCTTCCAGACCTACGGCGGCATGGCGTACTCGCTGGAGTACCCGATCGCCCGCATGTTCCGCGACGCCCGCATCGCCAAGAACATCCCGGTCGCCGAGGAACTGGTCCTCGCCCACATCGCCCAGCACGAACTCGGCCTGCCCAAGTCGTACTGACCCCGCGGACACCGCGCCGGGCGCATGTGCGCACGGCCCCGGTCGCCCGGATCACGGCCGGGCGAGCTGGGGCATCGCCGCTCACCGTCGAGGAGACCCCGTGGGCGGAACCCGCTCAGCCGAAACGGGGCGGGCGCTTCTCGCGCATCGCCGAGACGCCCTCCCGCACGTCCGGGCCGGTGAACCCGAAGAACTCCATCGCCAGGGACGCGTCGAACGTCGGGCCCGCCAGGCGCAGCCAGTTGTTCAGCGCGTGCTTGGTGAACGACAGCGCCTCCGCGGGCCCGGCCGCGAGGCGCCCGGCGATCTCCAGGGCGCGCTCGTGCACCTCCCCGTCGTCCACGCACAGCGAGACCAGGCCGATCCGCTCGGCCTCCTCACCGGTCAGGACGTCGTTGAGCAGCAGGTAGTACTTGGCCTTCGCCAGCCCGCACAGCAGCGGCCACACGATCGCGGCGTGGTCGCCGGCCGCCACGCCCAGCCGCGTGTGCCCATCGATGATCTTGGCGGTGCGGCCGGCGACGGAGATGTCGGCCAGCAGCGCCACCGCGAGCCCGGCGCCCACCGCCGGGCCCTGCACGGCGCTGACCACCGGCTTCGAGCAGTTCACCACGTTCATCACGATGTCGCGGGCCTCGCGCATGATGCGGCGGCGGGCGGCGTGGTCGGCCATCATCTCCTCGATCATCGCCAGGTCGCCGCCCGCGGAGAACGCCGTCCCCTCGCCGCGCACGACGACGACGCGCACCTCGTCGTCGGCGTCGGCGTCCCGCCAGATCTCCGCCAGCTCCCGGTGCCCGGTCGCATCGACCGCGTTGAGCTTGCCCGGCGTGCTGATCGTGACCCGCAGCACGCCGTCCGCCACCCGGTCGATCTTCAGCCGCTCGTAGCCGTCATACCGCCCGCTGCCCATGGCAGGTCCCCTCCCGCGTCCGCGCGTCGAATGCCGCGCGCAATCGTCGCACAGCGAAATCCATCGCCCGGACACCGGCGTCGAAGATCTCCGGCAGCAGGAAGAACGCGTGCACGACGCCGTCGTAGCGGCGCAGCTCCACCGGCACGCCGGAGGCGGCGAGGCGGCGCGCGTACGCCTCGGCCTCGTCGCGCAGGATGTCGCACTCCGCGGTGATCACGGTGGCGGGGGCGACACCGGCGAGGTCGGGGGCGCGCAGCGGGGCGAGCCGGAAGTCCGACGGGTCGGCGCCGCCCCGGTAGAGGCGCATGAAGCGGGCGAGCGTCCCGGCGTCCAGCCCGTACCCGGACGCGTACCTCCGCCAGCTCGGGGTGTCCATCGCCGTGTCGGTCACCGGGTAGACGAGCAGCTGGTGGACGAGCGGAACCCCGCGGTCGCGGGCCAGCAGCGCGGCGACCGCGGCGAGGTTGCCGCCGGCGCTGTCGCCCGCGACCGCGACGGCGCCGGGCAGGACGCCGTAGCGTTCCGGTTCCCGCGCCACGGACGCGACGACGGCCCAGGCGTCGTCCACCGCCGCGGGGAACGGATGCTCGGGGGCCAGCCGGTAGCCGACGTTCAGGACGACGCATCCGGTGGCCGCCGCGAGGTCGCGGCACGCGGCGTCCACGTTGTCGACGCCGCCGAGGACCCAGCCTCCCCCGTGCAGGTAGACGACCGCGGGCAGCGGGCCGCGGCCGGGGGGCGCCGGGCGGTACAGGCGGACCGGGACGGAACCGCCCGGGCGGCGCACGGTGAGGTCGCGGACCTGCGGCAGCTCGCGCCGGACGGCGGGGAACGCCTCATCGAGCCGGGAGCGCATCTCCTCGATCGTCGGTTCCGTCCGGTCGCCGGCGTCCGGCGGAGGGGCCGTCCAGGCGGCGAGCACCTTCAGAAAGCTCACGGTCTGCGGATGCAGGGGCATGCGGCGGCCTCCGGCAGGCGATTTGCGGCGGAATCTACCGAATCGCCTTCCCCCGGTACCGGCAGGTCAACCCCCCGGCGGCCTCCCGGTCAGCGGCCGGCGGCCTCGGCGACCAGGGCCTCGAACAGGCGCCCGTCGGCCCCCTCCTCCGGGTGCCACTGGACGGCGAGCCCGAAGCGGTGCCCCTGCAGCTCGACGGCCTCCACCACCTGGTCCTCGGCCCAGGCCACCGCGGACAGGCCCTTGCCGAGCCGGCTCACCGCCTGGTGATGGTAGGTGGGGACGTCGGCGGAGTCGCCCATGATCTTGCCGACCAGGCTGGTGGCGCTGATCTGCACCGGATGGGAGCCGGCGAGCCCGGTCTCCGGGGCGTGGCCCTTGTGGCCCACCGCCTCCGGCAGATGCTGGATCAGGGCGCCGCCGCGCGCCACGTTCAGCACCTGCATGCCCCGGCAGATCGCCAGGAACGGCAGGTCGGCGTCCACGACCGCGCGGGCCAGCGCCAGCTCGAACCGGTCGCGCTGGGGCTGGGGCGGGCCGGTCTCCGGGTCCCGGACGGCACCGTACAGGTCGGGGTCGAGGTCGCCGCCGCCCGCGAGGACGACGCCGTCGAGCCGGGCGATCAGCGCGTCCAGGCCGCGCAGGGCCGCGGTCGGGGGCAGCATCACCGGGACGCCGCCCGCCCGCTCGACCGAGCGGACGTACGGCACCGGCAGGAGCGCGGCCTCGCGCACCCAGACCCCCCAGCGGGCCGGCTCCTGGTAGGTGGTGATGCCGATGAGCGGCGGCGCGCCGTCACCGGCGTTCGGGGCCGGCGCCCCGCGGATGGCCTTCGACATGCGTGTTTCCCCTCTGCTGAGCGTTGGCCACGGGACGACCTCCGATATGGGTGATTCGTCGCGTTCGGCTGCACATCATGGTGCCTCACCCGCCCCCCGGGGCCGTCCCGTCCCCCGGCCTTCTACCTGCCAGCTTGCCCCACGGGGCGGATCTTCGCAGTCGGAAGTGGCGAGATCGGTCCGGCGGGGACCGCCCCCGGAGGGCGCGACCGGGGCGGCGGTCCGGAAAAATCACTGAAGAATCCTGAAATCTTCCACTCGGGAGGGGATTCGTGTCCCCGCGACCGGCGCACGCCGTGAACGGCTGCCCCATCTTGCAAATACCGATCAGTATGCGTGCCCTTTTCCGGGGTCGGCCGCTCACGGAGAATTCATCAGCGACTACGCTGCGGAACATTCGCGCGCCGCCGCACCGCCTCCGCTTGAGGACCTGCGCAATTGAGTGCGAGAATCTCACAAAGCCGGACATCGGATGTGGCGCAACCGCCGCGAAACCCCCGGGTCCGTCCTCCAAAAGCCCAAAGGGGGCGAGCTGGAGAATGCCACCGGAACCCCGCATCGTCAAAGAGACCTTCGCCCGCCTCGAAGCGGACCCGGCGGGCGCCACGAGCTATTTCTACGGCCGCCTGTTCGCGCGGGAGCCGCGGCTGCGCGCCCTTTTCCCGCCCGCGATGAGCACCCAGCACGACCGGTTCTTCCAGGCGCTCACCCGGATCGTCTGGAGCCAGGACAACCCCG
Organism: Actinomadura sp. 3N407; assembly: GCF_052245875.1. Taxonomy (NCBI): domain Bacteria; kingdom Bacillati; phylum Actinomycetota; class Actinomycetes; order Streptosporangiales; family Thermomonosporaceae; genus Actinomadura; species Actinomadura sp. 3N407. The sequence continues at coordinate 222,001 of NZ_JBQQBP010000007.1, read as the reverse complement.
AAGAGCTCACCGGCCACCTCGGCCGGCTCGGCCGCGACCACCGCAAGTACGGCGTCCTGCGCGAGCACTATCCCGCCGTCGAGACCGCGCTCATCGCGACACTGCGGCTCTTCGCCGCCGACGTGTGGAACGCCGAGGCCGAGGACGCCTGGACCGCCGCCTACCGGTCCGCCGCCGCGACCATGATCGCCGCCGCCGGGCGGGACTCCGCCGGACACCCGCCGTGGTGGGTCGCCGAGGTCACCGCCCACGACCGCCGCGACCACGACCTCGCCGTCCTCGCGCTGCGGCCCGAGCGGCCGCTGCCGTTCCTGCCGGGCCAGCACGTGAGCGTGCAGACCGCCCGCTGGCCCCGCGTCTGGCGGCCCTACTCGATCGCGAACGCGCCCCGCCCCGACGGGACGATCCGCCTGCACGTCCGCGCCCGCCCCGCCGGATGGATCAGCGGCACGCTGGTACGGCACTGCGGACCCGGCGACACCGTCCTGCTCGGCCCCGCCGCGGGCACCATGACGCTCGAACCCGGCCACGGCCGCGGGCTCCTCCTGATCGGCGGGGGCACCGGGCTCGCCCCGATGAAGGCGCTCGCCGAACAGGCCGCCGCGTCCGGCCGCGACCGCGACGTCCACCTCCTCGTCGGGGCCCGCGCCGAGAGCGGCCTCTACGACATGACCGAACTGCGGCGGCTGGAATCCGCCTGCGCCCGTCTGCGCGTGGTCCCGGTCCTGTCGCGGTCACCTGCGCGGCCCGGCGGCCTGCACGGCCGGATGCCCGATGTCCTGCCCGGCTTCCTGGACGGCGTCCGCGGCTGGCGCGACCACGACGCCTACGTGGCCGGCCCCGCCCCGCTCGTCCGGCGGACCGTCACGGCGCTGCAGCGGCACGGGATGTCCCTCACCCGCATCCACCACGACCTGCTCACCGCCGAGGACTGAGCGGTCACCAGCCGGCGCGCTCCCGCAGGAACGCGGTCGTCGCCGCGTCCGCCGGATAGAACGACTCGATCGCCAGCTCCGCCACCGTGATGTCGACCGGCGTCCCGAACGTCGCGATCGTGCTGAAGAACGACACCTCCCGCCCGTCCAGCCGCATCCGCAGCGGGACGAACACCTCGTTGCCGTCGGGCGGCGCCATCGCCTCCCCCACGTCCCCCGGGAAACTGCGCAGCTCCTGGTAGAGCTGGGCGAGCGACGCGTCCGCGGTCAGCGCCACGTGCCGCCGCACCCGGTCGATCATGTGGGCCCGCCACTCGGCCAGGTTCAGGATGTTCCTGGCCATCCCGTCGGGATGCATGCTGAGCCGCAGCACGTTCAGCGGCGGCTCCAGCAGCTCCGGCGGCGCGCCCTCCATGAAGAACGCGGCCGCCCCGTTGGCGTCGATCAGGTTCCAGAACCGGTCGACGACCACCGCCGGGTACGGCTCGTGCCCGTCCAGCACCTGCCTCAGCGCCGCCCGGACCGAATCCATCCTCGGCTCCTCCATCGGCGTCTCGCCGAACACCGGCGCGTACCCCGCCGCCACCAGCAGCAGGTTCCGGTCGCGCAGCGGCACGTCCAGATGCTCGGCCAGCCGCAGCACCATCTCCCGGCTCGGCGCCGAACGTCCCGTCTCCACGAAGCTCAGATGCCGCGTCGACACGTCCGCCTCCGACGCCAGCTCAAGCTGGCTGAGCCTGCGCCGCTGCCGCCACGCGCGCAGCTGGTCTCCGATCGGTCTCACGTCGCTCAACGCCGTCATCGTCGTCACCGCCCCGACGCTACCCGCGACCCCGTCATGGAGGCGATTACGCCAGAGGTAACGGCGACCCCCGTTACCCGCGAGGTAATGGACGCCGGCCCCGCCCGGTCGCCAGAGTGGGCCGGACACGAAAGAGGAGGCTCCATGACCACCGGGCTCACACCCGACCAGCTCGCCGACGCCATGCCCTTCGCCCGCGCGCTCGGCGTGGAGATCGACACCGCCGGGCCCGAGGAGGTCACCGGCCGGCTGGACTGGGCCCCGGACCGCTGCACCGCGGGCGGCGTCATGCACGGCGGCGCCCTCATGGCCCTGGCCGACACCCTCGGCGCGGCCTGCGCGTTCCTCAACCTGCCGCCGGGCACGTCCACCTCGACGCTGGAGTCCAAGACCAATTTCTTCCGCGGCGTCAAGGACGGCCACGTCCGGGGCGTCTCGCGGCCGCTGCACACCGGCCGCACCTCGATCGTCGTCCAGACCGACCTCTTCGACGGCACCGGCCGCCGCGTCGCGCAGGTGACCCAGACCCAGGCCGTCCTGCGCGCCTGACACCACCGACGCGACTGATCCCGCCGGGCGCCTTTACGTTGTAGATTTTTTATCGAGGTGCTCGCCGAAGAAGGCGAAGATCCGGTCCCAGCCGTCCGCCGCGTTCTCCCTGCCCCGGCCGAGCCCGAAGGCGATCTTCGCCACCGGGCCGAGCGGGGGCGGCGGGGTGAGGCCGGTGAGGAAGCCGTGCCCGGTCGCCGGATACTCCTTCACGTCGTGCGTCACGCCGGCGGCGGTCAGGGCCCGCTCCAGCTTGCCCGCCGCCCCGCGCAGGGTCGGATCGGCACCGCCGTAGTTCCCGACGACCGGGCACGCGCCCCGCAGCGTCTCCTCCGGCCGGCGCGGCAGGATGCCGTAGTTGACCGCGGCGGCCTTGAAGTCGTACTTCGCCGCCGCGACCAGCGCGAACCCGCCCCCCATGCAGAATCCGCACACGCCCACGTCGCCGGTGCAGTCGTCCCGGCCCGCCAGCCACGCCCGCGTCGCCTCGATGTGGTCGTAGGCGGGGCCGCGCCTGGAGCGCATGTCCCGCATCGCCTTGGTGACGCAGCGGATCCACGGAGCGCCGTTGTAGAGGTCGGGCAGGACGGCGAGGTACCCGCCGGCGGCGAACCGGTCGGCCTGGGCGCGCATGTCCTCGTTCGCGCCCATCGCCTCGAACACGACGACCACGCCGGGCCAGGGCCCCTCCCCCTCGGGGACGGCGAGGTAGACCGGCAGCTCCCGCTCACCCGCGGGAATCATGATGTCAGACATACCGTCCAACAATTCCCCAGGCACATGCCGTACGCCTAGACCCAAACCCACAAAGTCAAACCTTGCGCCACTGGGGGATCCAGGCGCCGTCCTCGACGACGTAGTCGCCGAACAGGTCCGGGGCCTCCTTGCGCACCACCTCGCCGATCTTGCCGAAGAGGAGGCGGATCTCCTCCTCGGCGCCGGGGGCGGTGCGGTTCTCCAAGGTGTGGCGCAGCGTACGGACGTTGGCCGTCCAGACCAGCCCGGTGCCGACGCCCTCCGGGGCGAACCGGCGCATGAACGAGGTCTTGTGCTTCTTCTCCTTGAACGGCACGCCTTCGTCGTCCAGGCCGAAGTGCTCGGCCATCCAGCCCTGGAACTCCTCCATCTGCTCCAGCATGGCGGTTGCGCGCTTCATCAGTTCCGGGTCCTCGCGGGCCCACTCGGGGAACCAGAACGGGATGTCCTGGAGCCGGACGAAGCGCAGCGACTCCTGCGAGATGGCCACGCCCGGACGGTGGCGCACGAGTTCGTGGGTGAGCACCCGGCTCACGTTGTGCAGGACGAAGCTGAAGCTGACGTGCTCCAGGACCGAGCCGTGCAGGCTGCGAAGGATGTTCTCCAGGTACTGGCCCGAGTCCGTGCGGACCTTGACCACGTTGGGGTTGAGGCCCGGCTCCCACGAGCGGTAGCAGAGCCGGCCCGCGAACTCGGCGAGGTTCTGCGGGTCGTTCAGCTCGTCGTCGAGGCCGCCCCGGTCGAGCCGCTCCAGCCAGCTCTCCCCGCCCACGTCCCGCAGGTACCGGGCGACCTCGTCGTAGTCCAGTTCGGGCCGCGCAACGAGGAACACCTCAGGCTCGACGCTCTTCATCTCGTATCCCCCCATGGGTCGTTTCCGTCGCCCCTCAGCGTCCCACGACACGGTGGGACGGCCACGACCTGGGCAACGGAACCCCGGCCATGGAGATCATCGAGCCGGTACGGTTGGGCGCGGAGGAGAGCATGACGTATCAGGGGATGCTCGATCGGGCCCGCAAGTTCGAGCGGCAGGGCAGGCACGGGGAGGCCGCGGCCGCCTACGCCGGCGCCGCCGAGGCCATGGAGGCGCACGGCGACTGGACGTCCGCCGTCGCGGTGCGGGCCCGGTGCGCGCGGGCGCTCGCCGCCGCGGGCGAGCCGGGCGAGGCGCATCGGATTCTGGACGAGCTGGATCGCGCCGCCGCGTCCATGCCCGCCGGGGTTCGCGCGGGGCTGGACGCGCAGGCGGCGCACATCCTGGCCGCCGCCGGGCGGACCGGCGAGGCGGCCAGGCGCGCATGGTCGGCGATGAGCGGGTTCTGGTCGCTGCACGACCATAAGCGGGCCGACGGGGCCGGTGTCCATGCGGCGCGGCTCATCGTCAAGGACGCGGGGCCCCGGGGGTCGCTGCGGCCGCTGCGGGAGCTGCTGGCACAGATGCCGCCGGACGGTGAGGGGCACCGGCAGGTCGCGAAGCTCCTGTCCGACGCCGAGCGGCGTCCCGACCGGGATCATGACATCCTCGTCACCGATCCCGACAGTGCGGCGTGGGGGCGTCTGGCGGCGGCCCTCGCCGTGGGCGCGCATCTGGCCGTCGGCAACGGGGTGGCCTGGAACACGCTCGCCGAGGCAGGCGGGGGCTCCGGTGACCGGGGCCTGCTGGAACGCGACTGGGGCATCACCGATCACGGGAGCTGGCGCGAGCAGATGGACGCGCTGCTCGACGCGCGCAACAGCGACCCCGCCGTCCAGATGGTCCTCGACCAGCGCGGCCAGGGCACCGACCAGCGGGCGTGGCGCGCGGCCATCGTCGCCTGGTGCCGCGAGCACGAGATCTCCGATGAGACCGTCGGCGAGGTCGTCGGGCTGTCCGACCTGATCGTGCGGTACGAGGCGCGGTTCCGGGCGGACGGGCTCCTCCCGCCGGACGGCCGGGTCGAGAGCGTGTACGGCTACGACTTCGGGCGCGCGGTGAACATGGCCCGCTGGGGCCTGAACGCCGGGTACTGCGACGCCGAGGAGGCCGAGAAGTGCGTCCTCACGGCCGGCGGACGCGCCCACCAGGTGTACACGTCGTGGGGGGCGTTCTCGGCCGGGTACGTCCTCGGGAGGATGCTGCGGTTCGACGAGGGCGAGTTCGGCGAATGGTACGAACACTCCCTCACCGGTCACCGCATCCTCGCCGAGGACCCGGAGAGCCCGTGGCGCCGCATGGCCTGGGGGTAGATCAGAGCAGGGCGTCGATGTCGGTGAGGACGGCCCGGCGGGCCCGCTCGTCCAGGGACGAGGCGATGACGGCGTTGCGGGCCAGGGACGCCAGGCCGGCGCGGTCCAGGCCGAAGACCTCGGCGGCGATGCGGTACTCGCCGGTGAGGGTGGTGTCGAACATCGGCGGGTCGTCGCTGTTGAGGGTGACGAAGAGGCCTTCCTCCAGCATCCTCGGCAGGGGGTGGCGGGCGAGGTCGGCGACCTGTCCCGTGCAGACGTTGGACGTCGGGCAGACCTCCAGCGGCAGCTGCGTCTCCCGCAGGTGCGCGATCAGGCGCGGGTCGTCCATGCAGCTGATGCCGTGGCCGATGCGTTCGGCGCCGAGGCCCTCGATCGCCTCCCAGATCGTCTCCGGGCCGGTCATCTCCCCGGCGTGCGGGAGGCTGCGCAGCCCGGCGGCGCGGGCGGCGGCGAACGCGTCCCGGAAGGTGTCCCGGAACGGCGGGCGGACCTGCTCGATGCCGCCGATGCCGAACCCGATGAGCGCCTCCGGCGGGTGGGCGAGGGCGTGGCCGATCGTGCCGCGGGTCCCCTCGGCGCCGAACTCGCCGGGGATGTCGAAGATGTAGGCGACGCGGATGCCGTGACGGTCGCGGGCCTCCCGGACGGCGTGGTCGAGGACCTCGGTGATCGCGGGCATCGGCATCCCGGCCCGCTGGTGGGTGTAGGGCGTGACGGTCAGCTCGACGTACCGGACGTTCTGCGCGGCGAGGTCGCGGGCGGTGCCGAGGACGAGGGTCCCGACGTCCTCGGGGGTCCGGACGAGGCTGGAGACGGACTCGTACACCTCGGCGAAGTGCGGGAAGTCGCGGAACTCGTAGAAGGCGCGCAGTTCCCGCTCGTCCACGGGGACGGGCCCGTCGGGGTGGCGGCGGGCGAGTTCGAGGACGGTGGGGACCGAGGCGGAGCCCACGAGGTGGACGTGGAGCTCGACTTTCGGCAGGGCGTCGATGAACGCTTCGATGGGTGTGGTTTCGGTCAGCACGCCGCGAAGTTAACAGCCGGCTGGCCTGCCATGACAGGTAAACCGATCGATTCTGCCATAAAAATGTCAAAAATGGCCAGGCGCTGTGCCGGGGGTGCGGCAGGATGGGAGCCGTGCGGGCCGCCCGGTTGATCTCGATAGTGCTGCTCCTGCAGTCGCGGGAGACGATGACGGCGGGCGAGCTGGCGCGGGAGCTGGAGGTCTCCGAGCGCACCGTGTACCGGGACATGGACGCGCTGTCGGCGGCCGGGGTCCCGGTGTACGCCGACCAGGGGCGCGCCGGCGGGTACCGGCTTGTCGGCGGGTACCGGACCCGGCTGACGGGCCTCACCCGCGAGGAGGCGGAGGCGCTGTTCCTGTCCGGGCTGCCGGGTCCGGTGGGCGACATGGGCCGCGGCGACGCCGTGGCGGCGGCGGAGCTGAAGGTCCTGGCGGCCCTGCCCGCGTCGCTGCGGGACGCGCCGTCGCGCGCGGGGCAGCGGTTCCACCTGGACGCGCCGGGCTGGTTCGGTGAGTCCGGGCCGCCGCCGCTGCTGCGGGACCTCGCGCGGGCCGTCTGGGAGGACGAGTGCGTCGAGCTGCGCTACCGCCGCAAGGACACCGAGGTCACGCGGGCGGCCGAGCCGTACGGGCTCGTGCTGAAGAACGGCACCTGGTACCTGATCGCGCGGGTCGGGGGCCGACCCCGCACCTACCGGGTGGACCGGGTGGCGGAGGTCCGGCCGACCGGCGCCTCCTTCGAGCGGGACGAGGACTTCGATCTCGCCGGGCACTGGCGGGAGCAGGCGCGGATGTTCGTGCGGTCGATGCTGCGCGAGGAGGTCACCGTCCGGCTGTCGCCCGCCGGGATGCGGATCCTGCGGTACGCCGTCGAGCCGTACGCCGCGCTGCGGGCGGCCGAGGACGCGGGGCGGCCCGACGCGCGGGGCTGGGTGGTGACCACGCTTCCGGTCGAGTCGATGGCCGTCGCGGCGTCGGAGCTGATGCGGCTCGGCCCGGAGGCCGAGGTCCTGGCCCCGCCGGAGCTGCGGAGGCGGATGGCGGAGGCCGCCGCGCGGCTCGCGGAGCTGTACGCCTCCCGGCCGCCGGACTGAACCGCGTCTCCGCTCAGGTGCGGGCGGCCGCGTCGGCCTCGCGGCGGATGCCGTCGTACTCGTCGTGCACGTCGGCGCGGTCGCGGTCGTCCGCCTTGGCCATCTCCGGCGCGGCCCGCCTCCCGGCGCGCTAGTCCTGCTTGCGCGCGATCGCTTCGGCCAGCTCCTGCTTGCTCATCTTGGAGCGGCCCTGGACGTCGAGGTCGGACGCGCGGTCGTAGAGCTCCTTCTTGCTGCTGCCCTCGACGTCCACGCCGCCTGCGCTCCGGCCGCGGCCGCGGCGGGCCTCCGGGTCCTTGGCCCGCTGGTCGGACGGGCCCTTGCCGTCCTTGGGGACCCACTTGTCGCCGCGCTTCTCGAACTTGTGCTTGAGCGCCGAGTAGGCGGTGCGGTGCGCGCGCTGGCCCTCGCCGTAGGTCTGGACCGCGGAGTCGTGGGCCTTGGCGAACGTCTCCTGCGCCTCCTTCGGAGAGCGCTGCAGCGTCCCGGGAAGTTCCTCCTTCCGCGGCTTGCCGCTCTTGGTCGTCTTCGGCATGGCTCCTCCTTTCCCCTGTCCGAACGCCATAACCGGACAGGTCCGGCTCAAACCGGCACGACGGGCGTGGCCACCGCCCATGCCCGGGGGGGGGGGGGCCGCCCACGCCCGCGGCGCGCTGCTACCGGTCTGCCCGGTCTACCGGTAACCGGTGACGTCGGCGGGACGCCCGGCCTGCTCGACCTCGACGATGTAGCGCCAGGCGTCGGGCCGGCTGCCGTCGGCGTCGGTGAACCCGTAGATCTGGGCGAGCCCGCCGCTGGACAGCGACGCCCCGTTCCAGCGCGCCCGGTCCGGGTCGGCGGCGAGGGCCGCGACGGCGCGCCCCACGAACACCGGGGATTCGGAGATCGCGAAGTGCGGGGTCGCCTTCGCGGCGTCGAGCCAGTTCTCCTCGGTGACGCCGAAGTGGTCGAGCATCGACTCCGAGCGCAGCCATCCGGGCGTCAGCGACAGGGCGGTGGCCCCGTGCTCGGCGATCTCCTCGGACTGGGCGTGCGCCATCCGGATCACGGCCCACTTGGCGAGGTCGTAGAAGTAGCCAACGTCCCTGCGGTACTTCGCGTTGAACTCGGCGGTGCCGTCGGTCATCTCGATCACGAGCCCGCCGGGCTCGCGGATCAGCAGGGGCAGCGCGCGGTGGCTGGTGATGGCGTGGGTCTCGATGGCCAGCCGCAGCAGCCGCAGCCCGTCGTCGAGGGACTGCTCCCACAGCGGCCTGCCGAACTGGAAGAGGTGGTCGGCGCCCCAGATGTCGTTGACGAGGACGTCCAGCCGTCCCGCCTCCTCGTCGATGCGGCGCACGAGCGCGGTGACCTGCTGCGGATCGAGGTGGTCGACCGGGACGGCGATGCCCTCGCCGCCCGCGGCCGTCACCCGTTCCGCGGTCTCCTCGATGGTCTCGGGACGGTCCATCTCCGATCGTCGCGACCGGGTGGACCGTCCCGTGACGTACACGGTCGCGCCCGCGGCACCGAGTTCGGTGGCGATGCCGCGGCCCGCGCCGCGTGTCCCGCCGGCGACCAGGGCGATCTTTCCTTTCAGTGCACGGCTCATGGGGACGATGCTGGCACCGAAACCTGACAGGTCGCGTCAGGTTTCCGTCCCGGCCGGACGGTTTTTCGGTCAGGTGAAGATGCTCACCCCGCCGGGGCCGACGAGGAGCCCGACGACGATGAGGACGATGCCCCAGAGCAGGTCGCGGCGGGCGACGATCACGTAGATCCCCGCGATCACCAGGATCACGGCGATGAGCCACAGAATTGTCATCATGGCCCCGGGATCCCCGGTAGATTCACGGCAAAACCGGCATCGTGTTTCGGATGGCCAAATTGGGCGTTATGGGCGGAGGGGGAGGGAGCCTCCCCCTCCGCCGGGATAACGGCGATCACCCGCGCCGCGGAAGGGCGGCGCGGCGGCCGGTCCCAAGTCTGCCGGGTGCGCACGGGCCCGCGACAGCGACCTCAGGACCATTTTCGGCCGTGCCTCTCTCGTGCTTCGGGACTAGGACCGGGTCAGCTCCGGGGACGGCTCAGCCCCAGGATGTTGGCGACGATCCGGTGCCCGGCCCCGCCCGCCGCCGTGAGAATGGACTCCGGGTGGAACTGGACGGCCCAGCGCCGCCGCTCCGGATCCTCGATCGCCATCACGACGTCCCCGGTCAGCGCCGTCACCTGGAACCCCTTCACCCGGTCGGGCGTGGCGTGCAGCGAGTGGTAGCGGGCCGCGGTGAACTCGTCCGGGAGACCCTCGAACAGCCCTCCGCCCGTCACCTTCACCTGGCCGGGCTTGCCGTGGGACGGCTCGGGCAGCAGCGTCAGGTCGCCGCCCGCGTGCTCGACCATCGCCTGCAGGCCGAGGCAGACGCCGAAGACCGGGAGGCTCCGCTCGTCCAGCGCGTCCAGCAGGACGCGGGTGGCGAAGTCCTCGGGACGGCCGGGCCCGGGCGAGAGCACGACGAGGTCGGGCGCGTGCTCGTCCAGCATCCGCATCGGGAACCCGTGCCGGAGGGTGACCACACCGGCGCCCTGCTGGCGGAAATAGTCGGCGAGGGTGTTGACGAACGAGTCCTCGTGGTCGACGAGCAGCACCTTCAGGCCGTCGCCCGGCCGGGGCGGCGGCGTCTCCTCCGCCGCGGCGGACCGGCCCCCCTCCGGGGGCGCGGTGAGCGCCCCCAGCAGCGCGCTCGCCTTGAGGTGCGTCTCGCGCTCCTCCTCCTCGGGGTCGGAGTCGTACAGCAGCGTCGCCCCGGCCCGCACGGTCGCGACGCCGTCGCGGATCTGGGCGGTCCGCAGCGTCAGCCCCGTGTTCATCGACCCGTCGAAGCCGACGCATCCGACGGCGCCGCCGTACCAGCGGCGGGGCGACTCCTCGTGGTCCTCGATGAACTGCATCGCCCACGTCTTCGGGGCGCCGGTGACGGTGACCGCCCACATGTGGGTGAGGAACGCGTCGAGCGCGTCGAACCCGGGGCGCAGCCGCCCCTCGATGTGGTCGACGGTATGGATCAGCCGCGAGTAGATCTCGATCTGCCGGCGGCCGAGGACGCGCACGCTCCCCGGCACGCAGATGCGCGACTTGTCGTTGCGGTCGACGTCGGTGCACATCGTCAGCTCGGACTCGTCCTTGGACGACGAGAGGATCGTGCGGATCTGCTCGGCGTCCTCCAGCGCGTCGTCGCCGCGCTTGATCGTCCCGGCGATCGGGCACGTCTCGACGCGGTCGCCGGTGACCCGGACGAACATCTCCGGCGACGCGCCGACCAGGTGCTCGCCGTCGCCGAGGTTGAACAGGAACTCGTACGGCGCGGGGTTGGTCTCCCGGAGCCGCTCGAAGAACGCGGCGGGCGCGTCGCAGCGCGCGTACATGGCGTGCCCCGGCGTCACCTCGAACAGGTCGCCGCGGACGAACTTCTCCTTGGCGTCACGGACCATCTGCGCGTACACGCCGGGGACGGGCTGCGCCGGAAGGTCAGCCGCCGGCGGCGGGCCGGGAGTCGGCTCGGTGGCGCGCGGCAGCCCCTCGGTGCTCACCCCGCCGATCTCGAACTCGTACGACATCCGGTGCGAGGTCTCGCGCTTGCGGTCCACGACGACCATCTCGTCGGCGAGGTGCAGGACGAGGTCGCGCTGGTCCGCCGGCCGTTCGGCCCTCGTCCGCAGCGGCTCGAACTGCAGCGACAGGTCGTATCCGAACGCCCCGTACAGGCCGAGGTGGGGGTCGTCGCAGCGGAACAGGCCGACCACGGCGCGCAGCGCGGTGAAGACGGTCGGCTGGCGGCTGCGCTCCTCCTCGGTGAAGAACGCGTCCGCCGGCGGGACGAAGACCTCGAACAGGCCGGGTTCGTCCGCCCGTATCTCGCCGGTGCCGCGGAGCACGGAGGCGACGGAGGGCAGGACGACCCGCCCGCGCTCGTTGAGGGCCCGCACGGCGGCCGTACGGCCGCGGGCGACGATCTCCAGGCAGGGATCGACGTAGGCCATGTGCCAGCGGCTGTAGCGGCCCGGGTACTCCATGCCGGAGCTGAGCACGCCGCCGCGCCGCTCCCCCACGGCGGCGACGAGGGCGTTCAGCACGTCGGACTTGCGCTCGGGGTCGACCGGGGTGGCGGTACGGGTCACCCGTACGCCTCCGGCCGTGACGAACTCGCTGGTCAGCGGCTGCTGTGAGACGGTCTCCACCGCGGTGGCCCCTCATTGTCCGGGCCCTGCACCCAGGCGGAGGGACACGAGAACGACCGCCGGGTGAGGGCGGTCGCCTGGGTTTGAACGTGCACGAACCGGCGCCGCCTTAGCGGCGCCACCACCACTGGGAGGCTGCGATTCGCATGCCGCGAGGTTACCATGGGCCAGGAGCAAGGGTTCACTTACGCTACCGGGAGCGGCTCCCATGACCAGGAAGAACACCGAGTTCGAACTGCGCGGGGTGAACCATCTCGCGCTCGTCTGCGGCGACATGAAGCGGACGGTGGACTTCTACGAGGGCGTGCTCGGCATGCCGCTGATCAAGACCATCGAGCTGCCGATGGGCTGGGGGCAGCACTTCTTCTTCGACTGCGGCGGCGGCAACGCCCTCGCCTTCTTCTGGTTCCCCGACGCGCCCGAGGCCGTCCCCGGCGTGTCCGCGCCGAAGAACCTGCCCGACCGGGGCGAGCTGCTGTCGGCCGTGGGGTCGATGAACCACATCGCCATCGACGTCCCGCCCGAGCGCATCGAGGAGTACCGGGACAAGCTCATCGCCAAGGGCGTCGACGTCGGCGTGCTGCTCAACCACGACGACAGCGAGTTCGGCGTCGCGCAGGAGAACCACGAGGGCGTGTTCGTGCGCTCGATCTACTTCAAGGACCCCGACGGGATCCTGGTGGAGTTCGCCGCGTGGACGCGGGAGCTGAACCTGCCGACCGACGTGCGGCACGAACCGAGGACCGCCGCCGACCGGACGGCCTGACAGCCTCCCCCCGGGCGATGCCGCCCGTCAAGATCTCCGGCCTGTCCGGAGCCGGACGGGCGGCACCGCCTGCGGCTTCGCCGGTGGCCGGATCAGGCGCGGGATCACACCTAATTATTAGGTTACTTTCCTATTTATGCCGAACAGACACACGGCCGTGCTGTCGGCCGCCGCGCTCACCGCCGCCCTCGCGGCGGTCGTCACGCCGGGTGCGGCGTCGGCGGCCTGCCATCCCGACGCCCGCGACCTCCTGCTGACCTACCAGCCCGTCGACCACACCGTCGCCGACGCGCAGTACCACCTCGCGCGGCTGACCATCGCCAACCACGACCGCCACTGCGCCCTGGGCGGCGACGGATGGGCCATGTACTTCAACGCCGTCCGCCGGCCCGCCGCCGTCCTCGAGGGCGCAGCGGGCGACATCGCGCGCAAGCAGCTCGCCGGCCAGGGCCTGGCGGTCGCCCGGGCGGACGCCGCGCAGAGCGGCGACTTCTACACGCTCGAACCGGCCGACGGCTTCAAGGCCATCGCACCCGGTGAACGCCGGACGATCGACATCAACGTCGAGCTGTGGGCCGTCCACAAGTCCGACGCCCCCGCCGGATGGACGATCGCCTTCGGCGGCGGCAAGCCGCAGTGGGTACCGGCCAAGACGCTCCTCGACCCGTCCGACCCCAAGCAGACGACCGCGTTCTCCGGAGACAACCGCCCGGTGGAGACGGCGGCGACCCGGTACGCCGAGAACACCTCGCCGAAGATGGACCTCACGCTGCGGCAGAGCCTCGTCCCGCAGCCGCTGTCGGCGACCGCGACCGGCGGCACGGTCGGGATCGGCGGCCGGTCGCGCATCTCGGCCCCGCGTTCGCTGCGCGGCGAGGAAGGCTACCTTCGCTCCGCGCTGAGCGACCTCGCCCGCGGACCGGGCGCGCCGATCTCCCTGCGCGTGGACCCGGAGCTGGACGTCGACGACGACGGCGAGGCCGACGCCGAGGGATACACCCTCACCGCGACCCGCCGGGGCGTCCGGATCGTCGGCGCCGACCGCGCCGGGGTGCTGTACGGCATCCAGACGCTGCGGCAGCTCGTCCCCGCCGGCGGCTACGAGGCGGCGGCGCGGGGCCACCGCCCGTCCACGGTGGACGTCCCGCGGGCGGAGATCGCCGACGCGCCGCTGTTCGGTTACCGGGGCCTGCAGATCGACGTGGGCCGCCACTTCGAGACCGGGCGGACCATCAAGAAGTTCCTCGACCTGATGAGCTTCACCAAGCTCAACAAGCTCCACCTCGGGCTGACCAACGACGAGGGGTGGCGGCTGCAGATACCGGGGCTGCCCGAGCTGACCGGCTACGGCTCCAAGCGGGAGTTCGACCTGAAGGAGACGGACGCGCTGCACCAGGGCATGGGGTCGGCGAACGACCTCGGCCACGGCGACGGCATCTCCGGCAAGGCGCGCGACGAGACGGAGGCGAACCTCGGGCGCGCGCCCGCGTACCAGGGCTTCGAGCAGGGCACCCTCAACTTCGTCGGCAAGGGCGGCGGCTTCTACTCCGTCCGGGAGTTCGAGGAGATCCTGCGGTACGCGGCCGAGCGGCACATCGAGGTCATCCCCGAGCTCAACTTCCCCGCGCACGCCCGCGCGGCCGTCCAGTCGATGGAGCACCGCTACGAGCGGACGCGCGACTCCGCGTACCGGCTGCTGGACCCGGCCGACACCAGCGAGCACGTCAGCGTCCAGTACTACAACGACAACCTCGTGAACCCGTGCCTGGACAGCACCTACACGTTCCTCGACAAGGTCGTGTCCGAGGTGTCGAAGATGTACGACCGGGCGGGCGTCCCGCTCGACCGGATCAACCTCGGCGGCGACGAGCCGCCCGGCCCGCCGGAGGGCTGGTGGTCCGGGTCGCCGGCGTGCAAGAACAACCCCGAGACCGCGGGCAAGTCCGGTGAGGAACTGAAGGAGATGTTCTTCACCCGCTGGAACGCCATCGCGCGCAAGGTCGCCGGCAAGACAGCCGGGTGGGAGGACGTCACCGACCCGACGCGCTCGTTCCGTCTTGAGGGCTTCACCCCGCTGCCCTGGCAGAACGTGTGGGGCTGGGGACGCGAGGACTGGGCGTACCGGTTCGCCAACGAGGGCACGCCGGTGATCCTCGCCCACGCCACCAACCTGTACATGGACCTCGCCTACAACAAGGACCCGGACGAGCCCGGCTACTACTGGGCCGCCTATGTGGACGAGAAGAGCACGTTCACCTACCAGCCGTTCGACGTGTACGCGAACGCGACCGAGGACCGCTGGGGCAACCCCATCACGCCGAACCCGTCGTGGACGAAGCTCACGCCCGAGGGCAAGAAGAACATCCTCGGCCTGGAAGCGCAGCTGTGGGGCGAGAACGGCAAGGCGCCCGAGATCCGCGAGTACCAGGCGTTCCCCAAGCTCCTCGGCGCCGCCGAGCGGGCCTGGAACCGCGACACCCCGGCTCCCGGCGAGATGGGCGCGGCGTGGAACGTGTTCACCAACACGCTCGGGCAGAAGACGCTCCCGCTCCTGTCGTTCTACGAGCCGGTGGGCCTGCGCGGGGAGGGCGTGAACTACCGCATCCCGCCGCCCGGCGCGAAGATCTCCGGCGGGACGCTGTCGGCGAACGTCCGCAACCCGGGCATGGCCATCGAGTACTCGACGGACGGACGGCACTGGCGGCCGTACACGGCACCGGTGAAGGCCGGCGCGTACGCGCTGACCCGCACCCGCGGCGCGGACGGCCGCACCAGCCGCGTCTCACCGGTCGGCGTACCGGCATGGCAGGACGGCGCGTCCTATGAGACCGGCGCGCTGGTGAGCCACCGGGGCGAGCTGTTCCGGGCGACCCGCCCGGGCAGCGGCCAGGAGCCCGGCATCACCCGCGGCCACTGGACGCTTCTCCAGTAGCCGCCGATGACGGCAACGGCCCGGTCGTCCGCTCGCATGGGCGGCCGGGCCGTTCTCCCGGGTCAGGCGCGCCCGTACTCGTCCTCCAGGCGCTCGATGTCGTCCTCGTCGAAGTGCCCGAACGCGATCTCCATGACGCGCACGGCCTGGCCGTCCGAACTCAGCCGGTGCGTCTCGCCGGCCCGGATCAGCACCCGCTCCCCCACCTCGGGGAGGATGCGGCGCCCCGCGACCTCGAACACCGCGCCCGGGTCGAGCGCCACCCACAGCTCGTCACGGTCGCGGTGCCGCTGCAGGCTGAGCCGCCGCCCCGGCTCCACGTGGATGATCTTCACGGTGGACGGCTCGTTGAGCGTGAAGCGCTCGAAGCTCCCCCAGGGCCGCCGCTCGGTCTCCACGGCCGGGTCGGGCCGCACGTCGGTCTGCACGCGCGCGTCGGTCTGCACAGTCACCTCGGGGATCGTGGTTCGTCGGACATCTGCGTGTCGCGGGCGCCGGACACCGCCGCCGGCAGCCCGCCCAGGACGAGGTCGACGAGGCCGTCCACGACGGCCTCCCTCGGCACCTCCTCGTCGTGGTCGAGCCACCAGTCGCCGGCCGTCTGCACCATGCCGACGATCGCGTGGCCCCACACGTAGGCGCGGGTCCGGTCCGCCATCGCGCCCTGGGCGATCATCACCTCGGCCAGCTCCCGGCTCACGTCGCGGATCATCGTGCTCATCGCGCTGTGCGTGGCGGTGTCCTCGGCGCTCGCCCGGTGCATCAGGAAGCGGTAGAGGTTGAGGTTCTTGGAGATCGTCGACAGGTAGGTGTCGATGGTGGAGCGGGCGCGGGCGCGGATCGGGTCGTCGCGGGAGAACTCCTCCCGGATCCCCTCGATCAGCTTGCGCGTGTGCCGCTCGGCCAGCGCCTGGTAGAGGCCGCTCTTGTCGCCGAAGTGGCGGTAGAGGATCGGCTTGCTGATCCCCGCCTCGGCGGCGATCGCGGCCATCGACGCCTCCGGGCCCTCCCGCTGGATGACCTGGTCGGCGGCCTCGAGCAGCGCACGGCGGCGCCCGGGATCGCGCCGTGATCCCGGGCCGGGCCCGCCCTGCGCACTTGTCATGGACGCAAAGGTATCCGCGGGTGTTACCCGGTGACAACACCGCCTGGCCTGCGCGGAACTCGCGCACCGGCGAACCTCCCGCCGCACGGTCCGAGCGGCTACCGTGATCAGGGTGCGGACGCTCTATTCGGTGCGGCTGGAGGGCCTGGCCGCCAACCCCGCCGCCCCGGCCGATCTCCTGCTGCTGATCCTGGAGCGCGCCGAACCCCGGATGCGGAACGCGCTGCTGCGCCGCGCCGGGGTTCCGGACGCCGTGTACGAGGCGGCCGCCCGGCACCCCGATCCGCGCACCCGGCGGCTGGTCGCCACGACGGGCCACGCGCCGGTCGCGCTCCGCGCCCGCCTCGCCGACGACCCCGACCCCGTCGTCCGGCGGGCGGTGGCCTCGGCCCCGGAGCAGTGGGAGCCCGCGATGCCCCTCCCCCGGGACGTCCTCGCGCGGCTCGCGGCCGACCCCGACTCGCGGGTGCGCGACGCCCTGTGCGACAACGCGGCCCTGCCCGACGGCGTCCGGGCCGCGCTCGCCGCCGACCCGGACGCGAAGGTCCGGATGGGGGCGCTGCTGACCTGGCCGGAGCCGCCCGACGAGGTCGTCGACGCGGCGCTGGAGGACGCCGACCCGGCCGTCCGGCGGCTGGCGATGCGGCTCGCCTGCCACCGCCGCCCGGAGTTCGCCGCGCCCCTGCTGGCCACCGGCCAGGCGTCGGCGGTGTCCACCCTCCCGCTGGACGACGAGCAGGCGCGTGAGCTGTGCCGGCACGACCGCCCCGCCACGCGCGCCGCGGTCGCCGCCAACCCGCATCTGCCGCCCGGCCTCGTCGAGGTCCTCGCCGCCGACCCCGAGCACGAGGTGCGGCTCGCGGTGTCGCTGCGCCCGGAGCTGACCGAGGAGCAGCGCGCGGCCATCGACTACCACGTCGGGCCGAACGACCGGGTCCATCCGCCGGAGTGGTTCTGGACGCGGCTGGACGACCTCGTCCTGATGCGCCGGTACGCCACGTCCGCGCACGTGGCGCTGCGCCGCTTCGCCGCCTACAGCCCGCACCTGCCGGCCGACCTCGTCGCCCTGCTCGCCGGCGACGAGGACTTCGTCGTCCGGATGCTGCTGTCGGAATGCCATCCCGATCCGCCCGGGGACCTTCTGCTCGCGGTGGCGCTGGAGTCGCCGTTCATCACCCGGCTGGACCGCGTCGGGCATCCCAACTTCCCGTGCGCGGGCCTCGCCCGGCTCGCCTGCGCCGACGACCCGGTCGCCCGCACCCTGGCGCTGCGCGATCCCGGGCTCGGCGCCGGGGCCGTCGAGCGGCTCAGCCGGGACGGCGACCCGGGCGTGCGCGCGGCGGCGGCCCGGGACGCGCGGCTGCCGGTCGCCCGGCTGCTGGAACTGCTCGACGACCCGGAGGCGGCCGGGAGCGCGGCCCGCAATCCCGGCCTGCCGGAGGCGTCGATGAAACGGATCCTCTACGACGTGGCGATCATCTAGCGGACCGGGCCTGGGGCTTGCCGACCTGCAGTTCAGTGGTGGTCTTCAGGGGACGCCGCTCCGCCGCGACACCGTGGCTTGCGCCGTCTCCTTTTGACACCGGGGATCTCGTGTATCGCGAGCGTATCGAAAATCGCATACGCCACCGCAACAGCCTTCCGTCTTCCGTGGAGGCATGGACCACAGCGCATCAATGTCAGCGCCAGCCCGTCGTACGAGCAGGACCGAGCTCGCCGGGCTGGCGATCCTCTGTGTAGCGATCGCCGCGTTCGCCGTGCGGCGGTCGCTCGTGGCGTCCACCCCGTCGAGTTCGTCGGCCGAAGATGACGGGTCGACCGGGAGGCAGACCGCGCTGGGCGAGGGTGACGGTGTCATTCCCGACGTCGGCGGCGGTTGCCCGCCGATGTTCGCGGATCCGGCCGAGGACCCGAGGACGCGGCCGTGAATCAGGTGCCGGTCGCGCTTGAACGCCGAGCGGGCACTTTTCGGCCGCCGACCCTGCAGACGCTGCCGGTGGCGGTGACCGCGAACGTGGCCAGGATCCGTGCGCGGACCGCGAGCACGATCATGGCCGTGGTCAAGGCCGACGGTTACGGCCACGGCGCCGTCACGGTCGCCAGGGCCGCCGTCGCCGCCGGTGCCGGGTGGCTCGGGACGACGAGCGTCGCGGAGGCTGCCGCGTTGCGCGCGGCGGGGTTGGCGGTGCCGATCCTGACCTGGCTGCACCCGTCCGGGATCGACGCCGGAGCGGCGGCGGCCGCCGGGGTCGACGTCGCGGTCGGGTCCGTGGACGAGCTCGGCGCCCTTGTTGCCCAAACCTCGCCGGAGGTGCGGGTTCATCTGCATGTGGACACCGGGATGTCGCGTGGCGGCTGCCCCCGCGGGCAGTGGGACGACCTGATCGGGCTGGCGCGGCGCGGTCACCACGCTCGCAGGGTCCGCGTCGTGGGCGTCATGGGGCACCTTCCCCTGGCCGACCGGGCCGACCCCGCGGCGAACGCGCCGGCGGTCGCCGCCATGCGGGCGGCGCGGCGGGCGGTCCGGGCGGCGGGGCTGGGGGCGCCGCTCGCCCATCTTGCGGCCACGTCGGGGACGCTGACCGACCCGGCGACGCATTTCGGCATGGTCCGCGTCGGGGCGGGACTGGTCGGCATCGATCCCTCCGGGACGGTGGAGATGCGCGGCGCGTCCCGCCTGACCGCACCGATCGTGCACACGACGGCGGCACCGGCGGGCACGCCGGTCGGCTACGACGGCGCGTACGTCACCGATCGCGCCACCCATCTGAGCGTCCTGCCCGCGGGGATCATGGACCCGCTGTGCGGGGCACCCGGAGCATGCACGCATTGATGAGCGGCGATGCGGCGATGGCATGGCGCTACAACCCGATCAGCTTCCCCTGGTGATCGGCGCGGCCGGGCTGCTGGTACGGCACATCGCCGGGTGGATCTCCGGGCGGTGGGTGAACGTGGGCATCGGCGACCGCCGGGTCTTCTGGTCGATCACGGCGATGCTGCTGATAGCGCTGGAGATCAACCAGCAAATGCACGCCGAGCTGCTGCGCACTTCCGCCGACCGGTTCTCGTTCCTGCCGCCGCTCATGATGACCGCCGTGATCGCCGGAGCCTGTCTGTTGCTGCGGCGCGCGATGCCCGCCGACCCGCCGTCAAGACGCGCCGGCGGCTGACCCCCGGCCCGAGGCCGCCGCGGTGACGGGCGGCAGCGATTCATCGGTGTCCGGTCACTCGCCGGGCTTGAAGTCGTATTCCGCGGGCACGTCCGCTTTGGCGTCCGCCGGGCCGTACAGGAGCGCGATCTGCCGGTGCGGCTTGAGTTCGATGTCGGCCGGGTTGCCTGTGACCTGCTCGCCGTCAACGTAGGCGCGCAATGAGTTCTGACCGTCGGCCCGCAGGCCGCCGATGGCACCGGCGGTCAGGCGTACGTCCCATTCGGCGAACACCTGACCGAGGGTGTAGCGCTTGTTCGCGGTGGGCGCCTCCACGTGCAGCACACCACGTTCGTCGTGAGTGTGCAGCTCGGACATGGCGTTGCCGCTGGGATGGATGCCCAGGTTGGCCGGCACGGTCACCTCCTCGCCGTTGACCGGCACGTCGAGGTGGGCGTGGAAGTGCTTGGCGGTGCCTTCCATCGGCTGCACGGTCAGCCCGGCCTCGCGGGCCACCGACACCGGGTCGGCGGGAAGCGGCCACGGCGGCTCGGACGTGCCGCTCCCGCTGATCGCCGTGGGCAACGCGGACTGTTCTCCCGAGCCGCCCTGGCTGACCACCGCCCAGGTCCCTCCGCCGATCAGTGCGGCGGTGATGACGCCGACCGCGCCGAAGATGACGATGCGTTCGCGTCGTTCCCGGCGTGCCTGTTGCTTGCGCATCGCAGCGACGCGCTCTTTGGCCGGCTGCCTGGCCTGGTTCTGCTTGGCGGCCGTGCCGCGCTTCGACGCCATCTGGAGGACCTCCTGCGAGTCGTGGACCACCCCAATCTACCGAAACAACTAAGGTGTTTAGTTGTATTGCCTGCCCGGGATGTGTCCGAATCGGCCGTCCCCGGTGGCGGTGGCGGCACGCCCAGGTCAGGCGAGCGACCATCGTCGGCGAAGGCGCGCGGCCCAGTTGTCTACGATTTTCAGATAGTAGATGATGGTGGGGTGAGTGGACCCGGTGGCGAGTTGACCAAGCTGCTCGGGCCGTTGGGCGCCGAGGTGATGGCGGAGCTGTGGGCGGCCGACGAGCCCCTGCCGGTGCGAGGGGTCCTGGACCGGCTGAACCGCCGCCGGGACGAGCAGCTGGCCTACACCACCGTGATGACGGTGCTGGGCAGGCTCGCCGCGCGTGGCGCGGCCACCCGGACGGCGGCCGGGCGCGGCTACCTGTACCAGGCGGCGGTGCGGGACGCCGCCGAACTCGCCGTCAAGGACGTCGTCCGCGACCACGGAGCAGCGGCCGTGACCTATTTCGTCGATCAGATGCGCGCGGAGCCACAGCTGCGGCACCGGCTGGAACGGTTGCTGGATTCGAGTTCGCCCGAAGCGGGAGAGGGCTCCTGATGCGCTCTGCCGACCGGACGCTGATGCATGCGGGCCTTTTGGGGCCGCTCATCGCCGGTGCGGTCTGCGGCGCCCTCATGGTGGGCGGCTTCCTGGTCATGGTGATCGGTGCCGTGACCGGCCGGACCTCCGTTCCCGAGCTGACCGTCTCGCGCGCCGCCTTCGGCGTGCTGATGGCGCTGCTGTGGGGCGGGGTCATTACGACCGGGCTGACGGCGCTGATCCGGCAGTTCCGGCGTAACCGCAAGCTGAGCCGGTGGGTGGCGTCGGCTGCGGTGAGCCCTTCACCGGATCTGGTCACCGCCATGGACCAGGTGCGCGGCCGCCACCCGGTGGTGGAGATCGCCGGGGAGGCGCCGTACGCGTTCACACATGGGATCTGGCGGCCGGCGGTGGTGATCAGCTCCGGCCTGGTCGAGCGGGCCGCCCGGGACGAGCTGGTGGCGCTGCTGCACCACGAGGACTACCACGTCCGGCATCGTGACCCGCTCAAGGTGCTGGTGCTGCGCACCTGGGGCGCCGCGTTCTTCGTCGTCCCGCTGGTCGGCGTCGTCCTCCAGCGGTTCCTGGACCGCCAGGAACTGCGGGCCGACCGTGCCGCCGTCCGCCGGTGCGGCGTCGCCGCGGTGGCCGGTGCGATGCTCAAGGCCACCGGTGAACCGGCCGGACGGCCGGGGACCGCGATGGCGGCGATGGGTGGGCCCGCGCTGCTGGAGGCGCGTGTCGCCCAGTTGGAGACGGGCCGCAGCCCGCGCGTCATCACCATGATCGGGCGCGGTGCGGTGCTGCGGAGCCTCCCCGGCGCCGCGGTCATCGCCGTTTACGGAGTATTCGCCTACCGGCTGTGCGGCGCCGCCGGCGTCTGCTGCATGAGCTGATCGCTCCACAGCCTCCCAGTTGTACTATGAGTACGTAGTACTATCTCGATATAGTAGAAGTGGATCGGGTATCCCGCCGGGAGGCCGGGGAAGGGTGTCGGCGGGTTCGGCCGCGGGCTTGGCGGCGGAACCGGGCGCGGTCGGCCGTCGCCGGTCGATGGATCGCCACGGACCTTCTCATCGTGGCGGTCCGCACCGGATCGGCAGCCCGTCACGGGACCTGCGGGCAGTGGCGTACGTGCTCGGCATGCATGCCCCGGCCATGGGCCGGTGTCCGTGGTCGCGCCCAGCGTCGACATGGGCTTCGCTCGGCTGGTCATCTCATAAGCGGAAGGAAGGTGCCATGTCCGAATCACATGAGACCCGCGATGACGTCGCACGCAGCACCAAACTGCAGCGCTACTGGAACAAGAAGGCCGGCGGCTACGACCGGCAGATGGGTTTCTGGGAGCGGCGCCTGTTCGGCGATTCCCGCCGGTGGGCGTGCTCGCAAGCCTCCGGCGAGGTGCTGGAGGTGGCGATCGGAACCGGCTTGAACCTCCCCGTCTATCCCGGCCAGGTCAGCCTGACCGGGATAGATCTCAGCGATGGGATGCTGGCCATCGCGCGTACCCGGGCGGCCGAGCTGGACCGTCCGGTGAAGCTCCTGCAGGGCGACGCCCACGCCCTGCCCTTCGAGGACGCGGCCTTCGACACCGTGGTCTGCACATTCAGCCTGTGCTCCATCCCCGAGATCGACACCGCTGTCGGCCAGATGCGCCGAGTGCTGCGCCCGGGCGGGCGGCTGGTGCTGGCCGACCACATCGAAAGCTCCTCGATGCCGGTGCGCGGGCTGCAACGGCTCCTGGAGCTCTTCACCGTCCCGCAGGCGGAAGAGCACTTCCGGCGCAGGCCCCTCAACCAGGTACGCGCCGCCGGATTCACCGTCGAGCAGGTACAGCGTTTCAAACTCGGCATCGTGGAGCGGCTCACCGCCCGCAAGCCGACCGCACCCTGACGGTGGCAAGTCCAGCCAGGCGGGCGCGCTGGAGAAGCCGTCGTAGGCGGTGGAGCCGAGCATCACGCACGCCACCGCCACAAGCCCCGGCCCGGTCCGCAGCCCGTCCAGCCCGTTGAAGGGATTGCGCGCCACCAGGCGGCCGTCGGGACGCCGCCCGAACGGCGACAGCCGCCCGATCAGCGCCGAGTACACCTCGAAGGAGTCGGCGCGGTCGAACCAGCGTGACCCGAACGTCAACGCGCCGAGAAGGTGCGCGGCCGCGTAGACGGTGAACCAGGCCAGCAGGACACGGGGAGAGGTGCGGTCGGGGGCCACCAACTCCAGCCAGGTGAAAGCGAACAGGCCGAGCGCGGCGGGCCAGCAATCCATTCGGTGCGGATATGGCCGCGCCCCCTTTTCGGGTGGGCGTCCGGCCAGGCGGCGATGGCGTGGTGCACGGTGCGCAAAGGATTCAGCCGCCGCCACACCGGCCCGGCCAGCAGCGAGGCCGGGATCAGCCCCGCCCAGAACACCACGTACACCATCCCCGCGGTGGGATTGAGCCGGTCGTCCGGCCCCAGCAGCGCCGCCACGGCCACAAAGGCCGCCAGGCCCAGGCCGGCCAGCCGCAGCGTCCACCGCAGCACCGGCCCGTCGGCCACCTGCTGCACCGCGTCAGGCAGCGGACGGCCCGCAGCGTCACCGCGCAACCGGGAGGCGCGCCACCAGAGTCCCGTCGCGGCGAACGAGATCAGCACCGCGGCCGCGGCGCCGGTCACCGCGGGCCAGAACGGGATCGGCAGATCCTGCCGCCCTCCCACCCCGTGCGCCAGGACGGTGCCAACGGTCTCGGAAGCGGCACCGTGCCGGCCCGGCAACGGCGGGTTCAACGCACCGCCAACTGGACCAGGAGCACACCGCTCTTGTGCGTCTCCACCTCGAACAGCCCTGTCCGGTCCGCGGTGAACTCGATCACGGCCGGGCTGCCCGGGCCGACCGGCCGCTCCAGGTCATAGCCGTGGACATGGACCGTGTCGGACTGATCCGCGTTCACCTGCAGCCGTACCCGCTGCCCCTCGCGCACCCGCACCCGCCGACCCGACGGCCGCCTTCCCATCGCTGAGCGCGACCGTGATCGCCACGTCCACCGGTGCGTCTTCGCCGCCCGGAGTCCTGGCACCGGGGGTTTCGCCGCGGGACGTGCCGGTGAGGGTGGTCGTGGCGGCCACCGGCTTGCCGTCGATCGCCCAGGGGCCATGGTCGTTGGCGTTCAACTCGGCCGGCGCGTCGCGGTGGCGACGCCGCTGCCGCGCGGCCTTCGTCAGTTCCGCGACCGCGCAGTAGGCGCAACGCGCGATGACGGCCAGGCCGAGCATCGCGCCCGCGGAGGCCATCGCGGCCCCGCCCGGCGTGGCGTACCGGGACCGCAGCGCCAGCACGCAGGCCTCCAGCAGGTGCGCCAGGTTGCCGCTGAACGGTGCGGTGGGCACGGCCAGGGCCAAGGCGCCGAGCGCCACGGCGACCACCACGGTCGCGGTCACCGCCTGCCAGGCCGCCACCGCCAGCCGAGGGGCGTGATCAGCCCAGCCGCGCCGCAGCAGCCAGGGCGCGGCGACCCCGAGCAGGGCCGCGTATCCGAACAGCACCAGGGCGATCGTCACGGCGCCGCGTCCCCGGCCTCGCCGCCGTCGCCGGACTCGGTCCCGGCCTGATCGATGGCCCGGCGCAGTTCGGCGACCTCGGCGGAATCCATGCGCCCGATGAGGCGGACCAGCGCGGAGGCCCGGTCGGTGGTGGTGGCCAGCGCCTCCTCCACCAGGCCGGCGGTGTAGTCCTCGCGGGAGGCCGCGGCCCAGTAGTAGTGCGCCTTGCCCTGCTTCTCCCGGGCCAGCCACCCCTTGCGGTACAGGATCTCCATCACCGTCTGGACGGTGGTGTAGGCGATCTCGCGGCTGCGCTGCAGGTCATCGACGACGTGACGCACCCGCACCGGCTCGTCGGCCGCCCACACCCGGTCCATGATCGCGGCCTCCAGCTCCCCGAACCCGGGCACCGGCACTCCCTTCCCTCTGCGTAACCTCCTAACCTACCTCGGTGGTCGGACGGCCGCAGTCACCGGGCGTCGCCGTCCGAGCAGGCCGCGCAGGAGGTGAGGGCGGACGCTGTGCTCGGTCTTTCAGGCCCAGGTCACTCTGATGACCGCCACGCGATGTTCGCTGCTTTCGTGGTGTTCGATGATGACGTACCTGGCGATCCCGCGTCCTGCCCCGAACCGCTGTGTCCGGACGTTCGCGCCGGCGGGGTCGTCGGGGTTGTACTGGGCGCCGTTCCACGGCTCCGTTCCCAGGCTCGTCCGCAGATCGAGGTAGGCGGTCAGGGCCTGGTGGGGGAAGGCGGAGAGTTCGGCGAGAACGTCCTTGGTCTCCTCGACGCGGTAGATCAACGGCTGTCCTCGTGCTCGGCGAGACGCCGCCTGATCATCTCCGTGGCGTCGGCCATCGGCACCGGTTCACCGCGCAGCACGGCCTCGGCGGCCTGGTCGGCGGCGCGCCGCCCGTCCGGGTCGATCGACATCACCGCGATACGCCACCAGGTCTCGATGAACTCCTGAAGGGGCGTCAGATCCAAGTGATCGGCGGCGGCGTTCATCGCCCGCCGCAGCCCGGAGTCGAAGGCCGCGCGGTCCTCGGGCGGCAACGCGGCCCTGATCGACCGCAGGTCCTTCCCCGGCGGTCCCGGCGGGGACTCCGGTGGGCCGGCGGCCGGAGCGAAGAGTCCGTGGTCCGCGCGTTCGGAGGTGAGGCCGTTGCCGACCAGTGCGGTGATGACGGCCTGGGTGGCGGTGGCCATGTCGATCGTCTCGGGGCTGAGCAGCCACTGGACCTGGAGCCCGTCCATGACGGCGATGATCGCCGCCGTTACGGTGTCGTCGTCCAGGCTGGTGGCTATGTCGCCGGACTCGCGGGCCTCGCGCAGCGCATCCATGATCAGGACGCGCAGTCCGCTGTAGCGGTCGCGGAAGTAGTCCTGGGCCGGGTGACCGGTGGTGACGCTCTCGGCGGAAAGCACGGTGTAGAGCCGCACGATGCCTTCCTGGGTGGCGTTGCGCCGCATGGTCTCGACCAGGTGGCGCAGGAACGCCAGCCCCTGGGGACGTCCGGGAGCGAGTTCATCGATCTCCGCGTCGTCCCGGTGTGCGAGCACGCTGGTCAGCAGGCCCACCTTCGACGGGAAGTAGTGCAGGAGCCCCTGCTGGGTGAGTCCGACCTGGGCGGCGACCTCGGCCAGGGAGGCGTTGTTGTAGCCGCGCGCGGCGAAGATCTCCATCGCGACGTGGAGGATCTTCTCACGCCGATTGGCCCGGGCGGACTGCCGCCGGCCGGTCTCCTCTACGCCATCGGCGTTCTCGGCGGTCACCCGCAAAGTCTACGCAGAACCACCACGACGCGGGGTCGGCCCGTCCCCCTCATTCACCGAGTACTCGGTAGGTAAATGGATTGGGCCTCCCGAATACACGGTAGGCGTGCTTCACTTCACCTTGCACGGCCTGACACCGTCCGGACTTCGTCTTGAAACGCGACATCGCGGACCCGCCGCCCACCCCCTGCGCCGGCCGCGATGTGGTGCCCCCGCCCACCCCGGATTCAGGAACACCATGCTCACGACCCTGCCGCGGAGTCGCGCACCACCTGGCTGGTCCCGCGTTCAGCCTGGTCCTGCGTTCTGGCTCTGCCTCCCCGCCCCCTCCTGCGCGTTGGGAGGTCCTCCCACCCCCGCACGTCGCACGTCCCCGGACGTCGCGGCGTGCCCGGCGCATCGACGTGCGACGTCGGCGATGCCCCGGCCACACGAACCAGTCCCTCGCTCCATAGGAGACCCCCATGTCCCCCGTCCCCATCCGCCCGCGCCTCAGATCGATCAGGCGCAAGACGGCTCTGCTCACCGCGACCGTGCTGACGTCGGCCGGCATGGTCGGCCTGGGCGGCGCCGCGGCCCAGGCCGCGCCCGGCCCGGTCGTCTCGGCGTGGATCACCACTCCCGACCGGTCCCAGCTGCTCAACCCCTCCGCGTCGACCCAGTTCCGCGACGGTGGAGCCTCGGGCCAGGTCATCACGGTCGACCCGAATCAGCGGTTCCAGACGATGGACGGGTTCGGTGCGTCACTGACCGATTCCTCGGCATCGCTGCTGTACCGCCTGCCGAAGGCGCAGCGCGACGAGGTAATGGCCTCGATCTTCAGCCCGACCCGGGGCATCGGGATGAGCGTGCTGCGTCAGCCGATCGGCGCTTCGGACTTCGTCGACGGCCCCCACTACACCTACAACGACCTGCCCGCGGGACAGACCGACCTGTCCCAGAGCCGGTTCAGCATCGCCCACGACGAGGCCGAGATCCTGCCCTTGCTGCGACAGGCGCTCCAGCTCAATCCGCAGCTGAAGATCATGGCCAGCCCGTGGAGCGTGCCCGCGTGGATGAAGACCAACGGGTCCCTGGTGGGCGGCCGGGTGAAGGACGACCCGGCCTACTTCCGCTCCTACGCGCTGTACCTGCTGAAGTTCGTCCAGGCGTACGAGGAGGCGGGAGTGCCGATATACGCGCTGACCGTCCAGAACGAGCCCCAGAACCGGACCCCGGACGCCTATCCGGGCACGGACCTGCCCGTGGCCCATCAGAACGCCGTGATCAACGAGCTCGGTCCGATGCTGGAGCAGGCCGGTCTGGGTGACGTCCAGATCATCTCCTACGACCACAACTGGACTCAGCACCCCGACGACATCGCCGACGCCCAGCGCCTGGGCGTGGACCCGGAGATGAACTACCCCTACGACGCGCTGCGCGGCTCGGCCGCGCGGTGGATCGACGGCACCGGGTTCCACCACTACGCGGGCGACGCCGGTGCGCAGAACGCCCTGCACGACGCCTTCCCGGACAAGGGCATCTGGTTCACCGAAGGATCCGGGTGGCACGGCGCGCAGGACTCGTTCGCCAAGTTCTTCTCCGACACGCTCAAGTGGCACTCCCGCAACATCCAGATCGCGTCCACCCGCGCCTGGGCGCGCGCGGTGGTGAACTGGAACCTCGCGCTGAACAGCCAGGGCGGCCCGGTCAACGGCGGCTGCGGGAACAACCCCGCCGGCATGTGCACCGGCGTGGTGGCCATCGACGGCACGACGATCACCCGCAACGCCGAGTACTACACCCTCGGCCACATGAGCCGCTTCGTGAAGCCCGGCGCCGTGCGCGTGGGCTCCAACAACGCGGGCGAACTGGAGAACGTCGCCTTCCGCAACCCCGACGGCGGCTACGCCCTGATCGTCACCAACATCGGCGGCGGCACCCAGAACTTCGACATCGCGTTCGCCGGTCAGCACGCCGCCTACACGCTGCCGCCCAACGCGCTGGCCACCTTCACCTGGACACCGGGCTCCGGAGGCGGAGACGACCAAGCACCCACGGCTCCGGGCGACCCCGCCGCCTCGGCCGTCGAAGCGACCTCGGTGACCTTGGGCTGGACCGCGTCCACCGACGACACCGGGGTGACGGGCTACCAGATCTACCGGGACTCGACCCTGGTCGCCACCGTCCCCGGTACCTCCACCTCCCACACCGACACGGGTCTGACCCCGGAGACGAGCTACACCTACACGGTGCGGGCCGTGGACGCGGCCGGGAACCAGTCGGCCCCCTCCACCGTGGTCCGCGTCACGACCCGGGCCGCCACCGGGGGCGGCATCGACCCCGCACGCTGGTACCAGGTGGTCAACACCAACAGCGGCAAGTGCCTGGACGCGGCCGACGGCGGCACCTCCAACGGCACCGCGCTGCAGCAGTGGGCCTGCTTCTCCGGCAACGACAACCAGCTGTGGCGGTTCCAGCCGACCAGCGGCGGCGACTACCGTGCGGTCAGCCGCAACAACACCGCCCTGGCCTGGGACGTCTCCGGCGGCGTGGCGGCGACCGGTGACGGCGCCTCGGTGCATCTGTGGACCTACGGCGGGGGCACCAACCAGCAATGGCGGCCCACCGACCGCGGCGACGGCACGTTCGCCTTCGCCGCCCGCCACAGCGGCAAGTGCCTCGACGTCCGTGACGCCTCCACCGGTGACGGAGCCCGCCTGCAGCAGTGGACCTGCCACAACGGCCCGGCCCAGACCTTCCGCCTGGTCCCGGGGACCTGACACCCGCTTCGGCGAGCATCGAGCACGCCACCGATACCCGGCAACGGCCGAGTGCCCATCCGGGGGCCGGCCGTTGCCGGCCGAAGCGGCCGTCCCCCGGCCTCCCACCGTCTTCGCGATCAGCCTGCCGCCGGGGCGCACCACCACTCGTCCTCCAGGGCGTCGCGACGGCACCCACTCACCAGGGAGCACCCATGCTCTTGCAACACTCACCGTCCGGCGGCACGGCCGGGCACCGCGGACCCCTCTTCGCCGTGGCGGGAGTCGTCGCCCTGGCCGCCGGCCTGGGCGCGGTGCCCACGGTCGCCCCGTCGGCCCAGCAGGCCGCCGCACCCACCGCGGTGCAGGTCTACTGGAGTTCGGAGTCCAGGACGGCCGGCTACGGCCCCAAGGACGGCAACTGGTTCAAGGACCCGGCGGCCGGCCTGGCCGGCACGCCCTACCGGTTGTCCAGGCAAGCCGACCTCACCACGGCAACGGCCACCGGGACCGCCACCATCACCGCCGACACCACCACGCGGTACCAGAATGTGCTCGGCGTCGGCTCTTCCCTGGAGGAGTCCACGATCTACAACCTGTCCCGGATGAACCCCGCCACACGCGAACCGGTGCTGCGCATACTGCTCGACCCGGCCACCGGCGCAGGGTTCAACGTCGCCCGCATCCCCCTGGGTGCCAGCGACTTCACCGCCCGCGAGTTCTACACCTACAACGACGGCGCGCCCGACCCCGAACTGACCCGCTTCTCCATCCAGAAGGACATCGACTACAACATCATCGCCGTGCTCAAACAGGCCAAGGCGATCAACCCCGACCTCATCCTGTTCGGCAGCGTGTGGAGCCCGCCCGCCTGGATGAAGAGCAACAACAGCCTCATCGGGGGATCGCTGGTCGACGCCCACATCCCCACGCTCGCAAAGTACTTCCGCAAAGCCGTCCAGGCCTACGCCCAGCAGGGACTGCCGCTGCACGCGGTGACCATGCAGAACGAACCCCTGTACTCCCCGCCCGACTACCCGGGCATGACGGTGACGCCCGACCAGGAACGGCGACTGGCCATCGCCATGCGCGCCGAGTTCACCGCCAACGGGGTGGGCGCCACCAAGATCTGGGCCTTCGACCACAACTTCGGCGACGGCGTCAGCTACAGCGCCGGAGTCCTCGGCACCCCCGGCAACCCCAGCGACGCGTTCAACGCCGTCGACGGCTTCGCCTTCCACGACTACGGCGGCGACCCACCGGCCATGGCGCAGGTCAAGGCCAACTACCCCACGAAGGACGTCGCGATGACCGAACGCGCCGTCTGGGGAACCTCCGGCGCCGACCGCATCGTCCAGTACTTCCGCAACCAGTCCACCATGTACCAGGACTGGGTCACCATGCTCGACCAGAACCGCAGCCCGGAGAAGTGGAGCGGCTCACCCGACCCCACCATGCTCATCCAGAGCACCACCGACCCCGACACCTACTGGGCGCTCCCCGAGTACTACATGATCGCCCAGTTCTCCAAGTTCGTGGAACGCGGAGCCGCACGCGTCAAGACCGACTACGGCTCCACCGGCACCGTCACCAACGTCGCCTTCCGCAACCCCGACGGCACCCTCGTCACGGTCGTGGTCAACCAGACCTCCTCCGACCAGCCGGTCATCCTGCGCGTGGGCGGCCGGCAGATCTCCGCGACCCTGCCGGCCAAGACCGTCGGCACCTATCTGTGGCCCGGCGCCGACAGCGGCGACGGCAGCGCCCCCGCCAACCTCGCGGAAGGCAAACCCACCACGGCCTCCTCCACCGAGAACTCCGGCACCCCCGCCACCGCGGCAACTGACGGCGACACCTCCACCCGGTGGTCCAGCGCCTTCAGCGACCCCCAGTGGCTGCAGGTGCAGTGGGACGACACCGGCGGCCTGAACCGGCAATGGACCCTGACCGAGGTGGAGACCATCCCGTAACGCGACGACGCACAAGCACTCGTGGAGCGGCGCCAGGAGGCCGCGGGCCTCCTGGCGCCGCTGACCTTTGCGTCCCGGTGGGCGAACCGTGTTCCTTTGCGCGGGGGCCGAGCCGTTCGACGATGAGGCCGCTGCGCAGCCATCAATGACCCTCACCCCAGGGGAGGACAGATGCGCAAGGCGCTGATCACACTCGCGCTCGCGGCCCTCGGCCTGACCGCATCGAGGGGGCGGAAGGTGTGGGATGAACGGCCGTCGGCTCAGCCGCTGACGCCGTTGCTCTGGACGCCGGCCTGCCGGAGGATCTCCTCGGTGTCGTCGAGCGGAGGTTCGATGACCTCCAGGATGGTGCGCTTGAGGTCCTTGCCCTCGGCGCCGTCCAGTTGCACCTCGCGGTCCCAGCCGGTGGTGTAGACGGCGCCGGCGGTGCCCAGGTCGAGGCAGGTCACGTACGGGTCGGGGGCGAAGTCGACGAGGGGGACGCCGAGCAGGTCGGCCGCAGCGTTGTGCCCGGCCGCCTTACCCATGGGGGTCGCGAACTGGCAGCTCTGCAGTACGTGGTGACTGGGGTCGGCCTGGGCGGCGGCGACGTCTCCGGCGGCGAACACGGCGTCGGCGGCGCGCAGGTGGCGGTCCACGTGCAGGCGTCCCAGCCGGTCCCGCTCCGCGGGGATCTGGAGGGTCAGCCGACTGGCCCGCATCCCTCCGGTCCAGACCACGGCGTCCGCCGCGACGCGGGTGCCGTCGAGCAGGACCGCGCCCGTCTCGTCCACGGCTGTCACGGTCGAGTCGAGCCGCACGTCGATCCCCAGTTCGGACAGGGCCGACTCGATCTGGGGCCTGGGGCCCGGCCCCAGGTCGGGCCCGACCACGTCGGCCCGCTCGACCAGCACCACCTTTCCCCGCTCCGCCAGTTCGGTGGCGAGCTCCAGGCCGGTGAACCCGGAGCCGACGACGACGACGGTGTAATCGTCCAGGCCGCGCAACCGGTCGGCGAGCCGGGCGGCGCCCTCGTCGGTGTCGATGTCGAACAGGTGCTCCGCGCCCGGCAGCGCCGGCCGGGCCAGGCCGCTGCCCGCGGCGAGCACGAGCCTGTCGTAGCCGATCGTGCGGTCGTCGGTGACGAGCCGCCGGGCGTCGGTGTCGATCTCGGTCACCTGCGCCCGCAGGTGGGTGACCCCGATCGGTTCCAGGAACCCCTTCAGCGGGACGCGGGCCCATCCGGGGTCCAGCCTGTGCAGGCGCGGCCGGAGCACCAGGTGCTCACCGGGGGCGACGAGCGTGATGCGCAGATCGGACTCGCCCCGGACCCTGGCGGCCGCGGCCGCGCTCCAGACTCCGGCGAAGCCGGCACCGACGATGGCGACATGGGACATGGTGATTCCTTTCTCGGTTACCGGAGGGAGGCTTTGTGGATCTTTCCGGAGCCGGTGCGGGGAAGGTCGTCGACGAGGCGGACCGACTTCGGGATCTTGTACCGGGCCAGCCGTCCGCCCAAAAAGGCGATCAGCTCGTCCTCGTCGGCGCTCATTCCGGGACGCGTCCTGACGAAGGCGCGGCCGACCTCGCCCCACTTCTCGTCGGGCACGCCGATGACCGCGCACTCGGCGACCGCGTGATGCTCCAGGAGCCGCGCCTCGACCTCTGCGGGATAGACGTTCTCGCCTCCGGAGATGTACATGTCCTTGAGGCGGTCGATGACGTAGACGTAACCGTCCTCGTCCACGCGGCCCACGTCACCGGTGCGGAGCCAGCCGTCGGCGGAGAGGACCTCGGCCGTGGCGTCGGGACGCCTCCAATAGCCCCTCATGACGGTCGGGCCCTGAATGAGGATCTCGCCGGGCTCGTCGACATCGGTGTCGGTCGAGTCCGGGCGCACCACGCGGACGTCGTTGAAGAAGTGGGCGACGCCCGCCGAACCGACCTTGACCGTGCTCATCTCGGCGTCGAGGAGGAGGGCGCCGGGTGCCGCCTCGGTGACCCCGAAGCCCTGGAGGAAGCGCAGCCCGCGGTCCTGGTAGGTGTGGATCAGTGAGACGGGCGCGGGCGCTCCACCCGTCATCAGGAAGCGGACGGACGACAGGTCGGCCGTCTCCCACCGGGGCGACCGCGTCAGGTCGGCGAACATCGTGGGCACCCCGAACATCCAGGTCACCCGGTGGCGCTCGACGAGGTCGAGGCAGGTTTCGGGGTTCCACGCCGCCATCAGGACCGCGCCGCCGCCTTTGAGCAGTGTCGGGAGCAACGACATGTTGAGCGCCGCGACGTGGAACAGCGGCGCGCTGATCAGCGCCACCTCGTCACCGGCCAGGTCTGTTTCGACGAGCGTGTTCAGGCAGTTCCAGATGACGTTGCCGTGCGTCAGCGTCGCCCCCTTGGGCCGCCCCGTCGTGCCCGAGGTGTAGAGGATGAACGCGTCGTCGTCGTGGCTCACGGGCTCGTCGATCGGGACGGTGGAGGCGGCGCGCAGCATGTCCTCGTAGTCGTGGACGTCATCCGCGCCCCCGCCGGCCGCCACGAGCTCCGGCGCGGTGGTCAGATCCTCCACCACGCCGGCGCTCCCGGCGGCGTAGACGAGGACCGATGCTCCGCAGTCGTCGAGCTGGTAGCCGACCTCGGGCGCGGCGAGCCGGGTGTTGAGCGGCGCGAAGACCGCGCCCAGCGTGTGGGCGGCGAACATGGTCTCCACGAGTGACGGGGCGTTCGGGCCCAGGTAGGCGACCCGGTCGCCGCGCCGCACGCCGAGCCGCCGCAGTGCGTGCGCGAGCCGGGTGACCCGCGCGAAGAGCGCGGCGTACGTCACGGTGCCGTGCGCGGAGATGAGAGCCGTCCGGTGCGGGCGGCTGCGGGCTCGCCGGGCGGGCCATGATCCCAGTCCTTGGTTTCGCATCAGGACGGCTCCCCCTCGGTCTGGTCGGTCTGGTCGGGCTGGTCGGTCTCCGGGAAGGCCACCCGCCTGAGCATGCCGAGCAGGAGCTCGCGCTCGCGGGTGGTCAGGCAGGACAGGACCTGCTCCCGGGCCTCGACGACGTCCGTCTTCGCCTTGTCGCGGAGCGTGCGGCCCTCGGGCGTCGGCACGATCAGGCGTGCGCGCCGGTCGCTCGGATGGGGGCGCCGTTCGATGAGGCCCGCGGCCTCCAGCGTGTCGAGGAGCGCCACGACGGGGCTGGGATCCAGCCCGAGGAAGTCGGCGAGCTGACGCTGGGAGGCGCCGTCCCGGTCGCACACGTACGACAGCACCGAGAAGTGCCGGGCCCGCAGGTCGTGGTGAGCCAGGCGGGCGTTGGTCGCCCGCACCATCAGCCCGCTGGCGCGCGCCAGCAGGAAGCCGGTGTCGCCGAGCAGCTGCTGCCGTTCGTCCGTCTCCGCCACCGTCATACACCTCAAGTTCAATAATGTGGAACAACAATTATTGACGCTATCATTTACTTTGCCGGAGTCGAGCCTTAGCCGCGGGCGGCAGCCGAGCGAGTCGATCTGCACGAGAAGCGGTGGTCCGTGACGACAGGCGGGTTCCCAGACCGAGCAGTGAATCCATGACACCGCGCATCCCCACCGGCCCCCTCACCGCGATCGACATGCACGTGCACGTGGGGTCCGCACCGTGCCACCGTGCCGGTGCGGATCTTTGATGCCGTACGACCCCGCGCAACGTCACCGTGCGGCGGCGCTCTTCCGGGCGCGGCCGATGCTCGCCAGGCCCACCGCCAGCAGCAGGGCGGCACCGTTGAAGACCTGGCTCACCCATGACGGGGCGCCGATCAGAGTCAGGCCGCTCACGCTCACCGCGACGAACAGGACCCCGATGACCGTCCCCAGTACCGAGGGACGCCCGAGGTCGATCACGATGGTGCTGAGGAAGACCGCGGTGAGCGCGGGGAACAGCATGTTCATGCCGTTGTCGGAGGTCGCCGAGCCCTGCCGCGCCAGCAGCAGGATCCCCGCGGCCGACGCGACCAGGCCGGACAGGACGAACGAGGCGAGCTGGACCCGCAGGACGTTGACCCCGACCAGGCGCGCCGCATTCGCGTTGGAGCCGACGGCGAACAGGTGGCGGCCGAGCGGCGTCTGGTCCATGACGAACCAGACGACGACCGCCACCCCCGCGGCGGCCAGGACGATCCTCGGGACGCCGAACCACATCAGCGAGCCCAGGTCGGTCAGCGCCGGTGAGATGCCCTTCGTGATCTGCAGCCCGTCGGTGTACGCGAAGATCGCGCCGCCCAGCAGGGTCGCCATGCCCAGGGTCGCGATGAACGGGTTCATCCCGAACCGCGACACCAGGAGGCCGAGGGTCGTCCCGATGAGGACTCCGGCCAGCAGCGCGAGCGCCACGGCGGCGGGCACCGGAAGGCCGAAGCGCGACATCGCCGTGGCGGCCACCACGCAGGCCGACGCGCTGACGGCGCCGACGGAGAAGTCCAGGAAACCGGCGGCCATGGGGAACAGCAGCGCCAGCGCGACGGCGAGGCCCACGGCCTGGTTGGCCAGCAGGGCCTGGACGTTGGCCGAGCTGCGGAACGCTTCTCCCGACTGCGGCAGGGCGGCGAAGACGGCGGTCATGACGACGAGCATGAGAAGCAGGCCGTAACGTTCGATCAGGGCGACCGCGGGCCGGGACCGCCGCCCGGTGTCCGCCCGGGCGCTGTCGTCGGGGGGCACCGGGAGCGGCCGCGCCGCCGTGTCGACATCGACCGCTCCGTTGGTCTCGTCCATCTCACGAAATCCCTTCAACTGGTCTGGGTCGCGGCGGCGATGGCCGCCTCGGTCAGCCGGGCGCCGGCCAGCTCGGCGGTGAAGGCGCCGTCCCGCAGGACGAGGACCCGGTCGCACAGCGCTTCGAGCTCCTCGAAGTCCGACGACACCACCAGCGCCGCGTTGCCGTCGGCGACGTGAGCGCGGACGAGGTCGTGGATCTCCGCGCGGGCCACCGCGTCGACGCCCTGCGTGGGCTCGTCGAGCAGCATCAGCCGCGGATCGAGCCGGAGCCAGCGCGCGAGGACGGCCTTCTGCTGGTTGCCTCCCGACAGGGAGTGGAAGGCGATGTCCGGGCTCGCGGCACGGACGCCGAAGTCCGTCATCAGGCTCGCCGAGTCCCGGCGCTCGGCGGCGCGCGCCATTCGCCAGCCCGACCAGTAGCGGCGGACGACCGTCGCGGAGATGTTCTCCCACAGGGACCGGTCGGGGAACGCCGCGTCCCTGGCGCGGTCCTCGGGTACCAGGGCGATCCCGTCGCCGATCGCGTCGGCGGCAGACCGGTGCCGGACGGGCGTCCCGGCGACCTCGATGCGGCCGGCCTCGACGGCCAGCTGGCCGAAGAGCGCCCGCAGCAGGCTGGAGCGGCCCGATCCGAGCAGCCCCGCCACCCCGACGATCTCGCCCTCCCGGGCCTCCAGGTCGATGCCGCGCAGCGGCCCCCCGGAGAGCCGGGAGACACGCAGCACGGGCCGGCCGGCGCCCTGGCGCGGGACCGCGCCCCGCGGCGCGGCGGCGCGGCGCCGGAGGGCCGCCTCGCCCGCCATCAGCCCCATCACCCGGGACTCGTTCAGTTCCGCGGGCGGGGCGTCCGCCACGATCGCGCCGTCGCGCAGCACCGAGATCCGGTCGGCGATGCTGAGCACCTCGGGCAGCCGGTGGCTCACGTAGATGATCGTCTGGCCTTGCTCCTGGCAGCGGCGCAGCGCCGCCAGGAGCAGTGAGACCTCGTGGCGGGGCAGGCTCGCGGTGGGCTCGTCCAGGACCAGCGTCACGTGCTCGCCCTTGTCGATGTCGCGCAGCGCCCTGGCGATGGCCACCAGCGTCCGGTCGCTCGGCCGCAGGTCGCGCACCAGGCGGCGCGGGTCGACGTCCACCCGCGCCCGCCGCAGCCGCTCCCGTGTCCGCTCGTGCAGGCGCCGCCACGAGATCATCGGCCCCGCCCGCCGCGGATAGCCCTCGTCCAGGGCGAAGTTCTCGCTGACCGTCAGGTCGTCGACCAGTCCCAGGTCCTGGTGGACGAACCGCAGGCCGGACGAGCGCGCCACGGCCGCCGTGTACGACTCGGCGGCGTGCCGCCGGCCATGGATCGCGATCGTTCCCCCATGGTCGGCGTGGTGGACGCCGGCGAGGATCTTCAACGTCGTCGACTTTCCCGAGCCGTTGCCGCCGAGCAGCGCGTGCACCGAGCCCCGCGCCACCCTGATCCCCAGGTCCCGGAGCACCTCGACGCCGTCGAAGGACTTGCTGACGTGGGCCAGTTCCACCGCCGTGTCGCCGGCGGCGTACGCGTGCCCCGCAGGTGTGGTGGACATCGTCACGGCCTCCTCCCGCTCTACAGGTTCCAGGCCTTCTTGTAGAGGCCCGCGTAGTCCATGGGGCCGACGTACTCGGCCCCGGGCGCGGGCATGTTGTGGCTCTCGTCCACGAGCTGGATGCCGACTCCGCCCGGGACGGGCCGCTTCCCCTGGAAGGAGCGGTTCAAGGCGTCGATCGTCGTGTAGGCGCGGTAGCCGACGGAGATGCCGTAGCAGATCTGCTGTCCCTTACCGCTGCGGATGTAGTCGACGTTCTCGATCTGGCACTCGCCGCCGACCACCATGAGCTCCGGCCGGTTGGCCGACACCAGCGCCTGCTGGACGCCGGCGACGAAGAAGTGGTCGATGTCCACGGTGACGACGTCCGCCTGGGGGTTCTTCAGGAGCGTCGTCTCGAACTTCTGCCGGATGACGGGGACGTCGGCGGGCGAAACCTTCACGGAACCGACGATCTCGCAGCCGCCGCAGGCGGCGATCCGGTCGGTGAAGCCCTTCGCCATGTAGTCGCCCATGGCCACGTCCTGGAAGGAGACGTGCACGATCTTCGCCTTGCCCTCGGTCTTCGCGATGACCGTGTCGGCGCGCAGGCGCCCCAGGCTGGTGTAGAACCCGGCGAGCGTCGGCGCGGCGGCGAAGGGCTGCGCCGGGACGTCGAACAGCGCGGTGCTGCCGCCCTGGGTCGGGTCGTCGCAGTCGAACCCGCTGTAGGAGGCGATCTTGATGCCCGCGCGCCCGGCCTCCACGAGCGCCTGCCGCACCGGTGCGCAGTCGACGGCCAGCAGCACGATGCCGTCGGCCTTGGCGGCCGTCGCCTGGCGGACACAGCCCGTCCAGCCGCCGTTCTCGTTGTTGCGACCGTCACAGACCCGGGCATTCCAGCCGAGCACCTTCGCGGCTTCGGACACCCCTTCGGCCTGCTTCACCAGGGCGTGCACCTGCTGCCAGGCGGAGATGATCCAGATGTCCTTGCCGGAGACCGGCTTGGGCGCGTCCGCAGGGGGTTCGGTGTAGCCGCCGGTGTACGCGCGTTCGACGGCCCGGGACGCTTCCGCGATGACCTGCGGAGAGGTCGTCCCGCCGCCCGACCTCCGCGAGTCGGAGGACCCGCAGGCGACGAGCGCGGCGGCCAGCAGACCGACGAGTGAACTGATGATCAGCAGGGTCTTCGGCGATCGCCGTCGCCCGCCGCCAGGGAAGTACATTCTGCGTTCCTGACTGGAGATGGAGAAAGATCAGCGGAATCGGGTCGGGACGGCCTCGGGCCAGGCGACCTCGGTTTCGAGCGCGGCGGCCAAGCGCAGCAGGGTCGCCTCGTCGAAGGGGGCACCGATGAACTGCACGCCGATGGGCAGGCCGTTAGGTGCGATGTGGACCGGCACGCTGATGGCGGGCTGGCCGGTGATGTTGCACAGCAGCGTGAACGACACCATCAGGAGCGCGCTGGGCTGTGCGGTCGCGAAGTGCCGGTTCGCCTCTTCGACGACGAGGCCGAGCGGCGGCGGCTGGCACGCCATGGTGGGTGTGAGCAGCACGTCGAAGTCGCGCCGCCATTGCGCGACGATCCGCCGGGACTCGATCTGCAGCCGCGCCGCCATCTGGGCGTACTCGCCTGCGTGGACGTCCTTGATCCGCTCCCACCGGTGCCGGTTGTACGGCTCGGCGAGATCGGGGTCGTCGAAGGGGTGCACGTAGAGGGACGCGGGGATGACGATGTCGACGTAGGACTGCGCCGCCTCGGGGCTCAGCAGCTCCGGTGCGACCGGATGGACGTCGTGGCCCATCCCTTCGAGGAGAGTCGCGGCGGCCATGGCGGCGTTGACGCACTCGGGATCGACCGGCAGGCCGGTGGGCGCGTCGAGCAGCAGGCCGATGCGGAGCCGGCCCGGGTCGGTGCCGGGCTCGCCGGCGAAGGGCCGCTCCGGGCGCGGCGCCTGGAACCATCCGTGCGGATCGGGCCGGGAGATGACGTCGAGGATCACCGCGGCGTCCTGCACGTACCGGGTGATCACTCCTTCGGTGGTGCCGTACTCCCACCACGACTGGACCCGCTGGGGAACCCGGGCCCGGCTCGGCTTCAACCCGACCAGGCCGCACGCGGACGCCGGCGTCCGCAGCGATCCGCCGCCGTCGTTGCCGTGCGCCACCGGGGCCAGGCCCGCGGCCACCGCCGCAGCGGCCCCGCCGCTGGAGCCCGCGGGCGAACGGTCGAGGTCCCACGGGTTGGCCGTCGGGCCGTAGCGCGGGTTCTCCGTCACCGTCATCGTGCCCATCTCCGGCGAGTTGGACCTGCCCATGAGAATGCAGCCCGCGTCCAGGAGCAGATCGACGATCAGCTCGTTCTCGGTGCGCGGGGTGTCCCGGACGCCGAGCGAGCCCATCGTGTTGGGCTGCCCCGCCACGGACGTGAGGTCCTTGATCGGCAGCGGGACGCCGTGCAGCGGCCCGAGATCCCGGCCCGCCGCGACGGCCTGGTCGGCGGCCTTCGCGGCAGCTCTGACCTCGTCGTCGTTGCGCCAGACCAGGGCGTTGAGCTCGTCGTTGTAGCGGTCGATCCGGTCCAGGTAGGTTTCGGCGACCTCCGACGCGCTCACCCGGCGCGAACGGACTGCCTCGGCGATCGTCACTGCGGAGCCGAACGGATTCATGGGAGGTCCCTCGCGTTCCCGTAGAGCCAGTCGATGCGGCGGTAGTCGTCCAGTGACCGAGTGGTCAGCAGTTCGTTGCGCAGGAGCCGGGCCAGACCGTCGGCATGCCATATCTCGCCCCAGGTCCTGGCCGACGTCTGGATGCGGGCGGTGCGGGAGGCGCGCAGCCGCTGGGTGGACAGGAGCGCGGCGGGCCAGTCCGCGCGCATGCGGCCGTTCTCGGAGACGGTGTGCTCGACGGCCGCGGTGGCGACGGTGTGGGCGTCCTCGATCGCCTGGCACGCCCCCTGGGCCAGGTACTGCAACATGGGATGGGCGGCGTCGCCCAGCAGGCCGAGGCGCCCATCGACCCAGCGCTCCATCGGCGGCCGGTCGTACATCGGCCAGTTCCGATCCCGCCACAACGCGCCCAGCGATCGCCTGACGTGCTCGCAGCAGTGGGCGAACGCCGCGTCGAGGTCGGGGGCCGGGTCCCCGTCTCCGTCACCGCCGGTGCCGGTGCCGGTTCGCAGCACCGCGACCTGGTTGATCTCCTCGCGCCCGCGAAGCGGATACTGCACCAGATGGCATCCCGGGCCGATCCACGCGACCACAGCGTCCAGATCGATGTCCGTGGTGATCGAGCCCACGGGTACGACCCCGCGGTAGGCGACGTAACCGGAGTCGATCGGTTCGTCGTCGAACAGCCCGGTCCGCAGGGTGGACATGAGTCCGTCCAGGCCGAGCACGACCGAACTCTCGTAGACGGCGCCATCGGCGCAGTACGTGAGCGCCGTGTCGCCGCCGGGGACGACCCGTTCCACGAGCCGGTCGGTCTCCATGGTGACCCCGGCCTTCTCACAGGCCTCGACGAGGATTCCATGCAGGTCGCTGCGGTGCACCACCACGTAGGGCGCCTGGTAGCGCCGGCGGAACGCCTCGTCCAGTTCCAGGCGCGTGAGCTCGGAGCCGGTGACGGCGTCGCGCAGGACGAGCCGGGCGGGCGTCACACCGGCGGCGACGACCTGGTCCAGCAGTCCCCATTTCCGGAGCAGCCGGGTGGCGTTCGGGGCGAGCTGCAGTCCGGCCCCCACCTCGCCGAACTCGGCGGCGCGCTCCAGGACGTGGACGGTATGTCCCTCCCTCGCGAGCGCCAGGGCCGTCGCGAGTCCGCCGATGCCGCCCCCGACGACCAACACCTCAGGACGCGGCCGGGGATACGCGTCGTTCCTCGTGCCGCCCTTCCAGGATGTGGAGCTCATCGGAGCCACCCCGAATCGGCCACCGGCATGCGCGGCTGGACTGTCGTCGACGCGAGAGGCCAGACGCTGAAGTCCGCGTGCAACCGCCGGAGATCAACAGAATCGGCGCTCTTAGGCGCAAACTGCATCCACTCGGGTGACAGATCATCCGGTTCGATACTCGGATGTGAACCAGGCAACATGGCAGCACGATATGACGCTGTTCCAGATAGGCCTACACTATTCTGCTATGGAGAACAAACCGCCGTACCCCCTCCAGTCGGTGGACAACGCGCTCCGGCTCCTCCAGCTTCTGCGCGACCACGGTGTCCTGCGGGTGAGCGAGGCCGCCGAGGAACTGGGAACGGCCCGTTCCACGGCGCACCGGCTGCTCGCGATGCTGGTCTACCGGGGGTTCGCGATCCAGGACGACAGGCGCGGCTACGTGCCGGGACCCGCCCTGTCCGCCCCGAGCCTTCTCGGCGGGCCGCGCAGGCAACTGCTGCGCCGTGCCCTGCTCCCGCACATGGACGCCCTGTGCGACCGGGTCAACGAGACCGTGAACTTCATGATCCGGGTCGGCGTGCAGACCCGCTTCCTCGCCACGGTGGAGGCCCACCAGGTCCTGCACGTCGGTGACCGGCAGGGCACGATCCTGCCCGCTCACCTGTCGTCGGGCGGCCAGGTCCTGCTCGCCGAGCTGAGCGAGTCCCAGCTCGCCGAGCTGTACCTGGCCGACGGTTCCGCGGAGAGCAGGGCCACCACGCCCGACGCTCGCGAGGACGTCAGGATGCCGGCCACGGAATTCCAGCGATTCCTCAAAGCGCTTCGCGCGACGCGTGAGCGCGGCTACGCGCTGAACATCGAAGCCACCGAGGCCGGGATCTGCGCCATCGGCGCGGGCGTGACCGACGGGTCAGGCTCGCTCGTCGGCGCGCTGTCCATCGCGGTGCCCGCGTCCCGTTTCGCCCCGGACCGGATCGCCCCGCTGGTGATGGAACTCCGGCGCACGGCCGAACGCGCCCGTCCCGACATTGACCTGCACCTCATGTAGCCCGGCCGATCGATGCGCGAGGGACCCGGCATGGCGGCCACCGCGCGCGCTGAGCGACCGGGACATCCGACTACGGAGGGGCTTGAGCCCGAAAATACCGGGCCTTCACCCAGCCGACGCGTTGCAGGTCGTTCGGAGTTCAGGGTGTGAGAGCGCAGGCCCCAGCGGGTGGGCACGGTCACGGCGTTCTACTCAGCTCGCTCGCGAGGGCGGCGATCGTTTCTTTAGGGTGGGTCGATCCGGGGAAATAGGCGCAGACCCGCTCGGCCACGTCGCCGAAACGAGCCCTGATCTCGGCGGCGCATTCGGCCGGCGTTCCGGCGACCGCCAGAGTCCGCACCATCGTGTCGTCGATCAGACCGGCCATCGTCATGATGTCGCCGGTCTTGGACAGCGCCTTCAACTCGGGTTGCAGATCCCCCCAGCCCTCGATGTCCAGGACCGGCTTGTACGCCGGGGTCGACCCGTAGAACGCCAGCA
The DNA here is from genome assembly GCF_052245875.1 of Actinomadura sp. 3N407. NCBI lineage: Bacteria > Bacillati > Actinomycetota > Actinomycetes > Streptosporangiales > Thermomonosporaceae > Actinomadura > Actinomadura sp. 3N407. The sequence goes on along the minus strand of NZ_JBQQBP010000007.1, from coordinate 179,373 downwards.
GTGCCTTCACCCCGAAGGTCGCGGCCGCGATCTCCTCGGGAGTGTCACCCATCGCGACGATCGCCTGCGGGTACACCTCGATCCGCTCGCGACCCGCCACCTCCAGGCCCTCGGCCACGGCCGGGAGTGTGCGCTCGCGGAAATGCCGATGGCTGTGGAACGGCATCACCAGCAGCCCGTCGGCGACCTCGGCCGCGGTCCGGGTCATCACCGGGCCCAGCGCGCCGAGCAGGACCGGCGGAACACCGTAGGGGTTGGGTCCGGGGACGAACGTCGCGGGCATCAGGGTGTGCTTGGTGAACTCGCCGCGGAAGTCCAGCGGGGTGCCGTCCTGCCAGGAGTTCAGGATCGCCTTCACCGCGAGCACCGTCTCGCGCATCCGGGCGGCCGGTTTGCTCCAGGTCGAGCCGTACCGGTTCTCGATGTGCGGCTTGATCTGCGAGCCCAGCCCGAGCCGGAAACGGCCCTTGCTCAGCAGATGCAGGTCGTAGGCCATGTTGGCCAGGTTCATCGGGCTGCGGGGGATCGCGATCGCGACGTTGGTCATCAGGTCGGTCGGCGGTACGTCCGATGAGCCGGCCGCGACGATCAGCGGCAGGAACACATCGTGCGGGCCCTCGAAGGTGAACAGGCCGTCCACCCCGGCGGCGATCAGCGCGCGGGCACGCTGCGCCGCCTCATCCGGCCGGCCGTCCAGTTGCACATCGAGTTTCACTGACCGATCTCCGTTCCGCGCGGCGCCACGCGTCCGCGGGCGACGGGCTGGGATTCCGGAATGAGCCTCGCATGCTCACCGAGCGGCACACCGTGCGGGCTCCGGAAAACCCACCCACGTCGGCGGTTTCGGCAGGCGCAGGGGAAGTACCGACTCGGCCGGCTCCCGCTACTCGAGGACGGCGCCCTTCGACGCCGACTGGACGAGCTTTGTGTACTTGGCGAGCACGCCCCGCGTGTACGGGTGCGGTACGGGCACCCAGTCCGGCGTCCGCCGGGCGGCGAACTCGGCGTCGCCCACGAGGAGGTCGAGCCGCTTGCTCTTCACGTCGAGTCGGACGCGGTCGCCATCGCGCACGAACGCGATCGGTCCGCCGTCGACGGCCTCGGGTGCGACGTGCCCCACGCACAGCCCCGTCGTCCCGCCGGAGAACCGGCCGTCGGTGACCAGCAGGACGGTCTTGCCGAGGCCCGCGCCCTTGATCGCCCCCGTGATGGCGAGCATCTCGCGCATGCCCGGCCCGCCCTTCGGGCCCTCGTACCGGATGACGACGACGTCCCCCTCCGTGATGGTGCCGTCCTCCAAGGCGTCGAGCGCCGCGCGCTCGCGCTCGAACACGCGAGCCGTGCCCTCGAACACGTCCTCGTCGAACCCGGCCGACTTCACGACGGCCCCTTCGGGCGCCAGCGACCCGTGCAGGATCGTGATCCCGCCCGTGTGGTGGATCGGGTCGTCGAGCGCCCGGAGGATCTTCCCGTCCGGGTCGGGCGGGTCGATGTCGGCGAGGTTGCCGGCAACGGTCCGCCCGGTGACGGTGAGCGCGTCGCCGTGCAGCAGCCCGGCGTCGAGCAGGGCTTTCATGACGACGGGCACTCCACCGACGCGGTCGACGTCGTTCATGACGTACCGGCCGAACGGCTTGAGGTCCCCCAGGTGCGGCACCTGGCCCGCGACGCGGTCGAAGTCGGCGAGCGTGAGGTCCACCTCGGCCTCGTGCGCGATCGCGAGCAGGTGCAGCACGGCGTTCGTCGAGCCGCCGAACGCCATGACGACGGCGATCGCGTTCTCGAACGCCTCCTTGGTCAGGACGTCGCGCGCAGTGATCCCCTGCCGCAGCAGGTTCACGACCGCCGCTCCCGAGCGGTGCGCGAACGCGTCACGGCGCCGGTCCGCCGACGGCGGCGCGGCCGACCCGGGCAGCGACATCCCCATCGCCTCGGCCACGGACGCCATGGTGTTCGCCGTGTACATGCCCCCGCAGGCGCCCTCGCCCGGACAGACCGCGCGCTCGATGCGGTCGACGTCCTCGCGGCTCATGAGCCCGCGCGCGCACGCCCCGACGGCCTCGAACGCGTCGATGAGCGTGACGTCCTTCTCGGTGCCGTCGGAGAGTTTGACCCATCCCGGCATGATCGAGCCCGCGTAAAGGAACACGCTCGCGAGGTCGAGCCGGGCGGCGGCCATGAGCATCCCGGGCAGCGACTTGTCGCACCCCGCGAGCAGGACCGTCCCGTCGAGGCGTTCCGCTTGCACGACGGTCTCGACGGAGTCCGCGATGATGTCGCGGCTCACGAGCGAGAAGTGCATGCCCTCGTGCCCCATCGAGATGCCGTCGGACACGGAGATCGTGCCGAACTGCAGCGGGTACCCGCCGCCGGCATGCACGCCCTCCTTCGCCCCCTGCGCGAGCCGGTCGAGCGACAGGTTGCACGGCGTGATCTCGTTCCACGAGCTCGCGATGCCGATCTGCGGCTTGGCGAAGTCCTCGTCGCCCATCCCGACCGCGCGCAGCATGCCGCGCGACGCCGTCGCCTCCAGCCCGTCCGTGACCTGACGTGAGCGTGGCTTGAGGTCGGCACCTGCGCTGATGCCCGGCTCTGCCGGCGGCATGGCTGACATACCACGACCCTACATACCGGTATCCCGCACCTCCCGACGACGCGTTGCGAAAGCTGCTCGTTCCAGTGAGGAGGCCGGACCGCCCGCTGATCGTGCTCCCTCATCGCGTCCGGAACCACCCGGCAGGGGCACCGCGCACAGGGAACGAGGGGACGGCTCCGCCATGCCGTGACCTTCCCCTCGTGCTGTGCTCAGGCACCCTAGAACCGACCCCGCAGACCGGACAGTGCGTTGACGAGTTGATGTGTGTCGACGCCGACGAAAGCGAACCCCGAGTCCAGGGTCGGCGGGGGCGATTTCCGGGCCGGTACCTCCACCGGAACCGGTTCATGGTCCGGTGCGGGTGCGTCAGCACGACGGCGCACCTCGATCGTGACGGCGGCTGTGCCCTCGCTGAGCACGAGCCGGCCGTGGGACCAGAGCAGCCGCGTCCGTCGGACCCTGGACGCTCTGGCGGACGGCCGGCACGGCGTGCTGATCACCACCGGCCCGTTCACCGTCGGTTCCACGCCCGACCCGGCCGGGGCGTCGCTGGCTCCGTACGTGCCGCACCACGTCGTCCTTCCCGAAGCGTCCGTCGTGATCACCCACGCGGGCCACGGCACCGTCACCGCGGCCCTATCCCACGGCGTCCCGATGGTCTGCCTGCCCAACTTGCGGCCGACCAGCCCGCGTTGGCCCGCCGGGTCGCCGAACTCGGCGCCGGGATCGTCCTCGACGGCGACGCCGCGACACCGCCCGCCGCCTCGCCGAGGCGATCAAGCCCGCACCCGGAACGGACGGAATCGCGTCGCGGCTCACGGATCTCCTGGCCGCGCGGTGAGGCAACGCGAGAACGGCCTCCTCGGACGGGACTCGCGGCTCCTGGTGCCCCGCGCACGGCCCACGGATTGCCCGTCTGCTTCAAGATGGTGCACAGCGGCGCAGCCGGCGCGCGACTCCTGGACACCTATGAGGTGGAACGTAGGCCGGTCTGTCAGCTGACCGTCGAGCAGGCGTACGACCTCGCCGACGGTCCTCGCGCGCCATGAGCCGGGGTCGAGCTGATCCTCCGGGTGGTGCCCGCACCGACGCGCCGTTTCAGGCCGAGCGACTCGTCCTGGACGTGGGGTCGATCGGGACCTCAGCGGTCAGGGTGAAGGGGGCGGAGCGGCGCAGGCGGTGAGGGTGTCGATCAGCGTGGCGCGGAGGAGGGCCACCTTGTAGGCGCTCCGGGGCGAAGGGCTGCAGCGGGCGGTCGCCAGGTCTGCGGCCGCGGCCAGGGTTTCCTCGGTGGCGGGTTTGCCGAGCAGGGCTTCGGCCGCTTCGGGAAGGAGGAGGGGTGTGCGGGCCACTCCGCCCGCGGCTATGGCGGCGGCGGTGATGGTGTCGCCGTCGAGGGTGAGGCGGGCGACGGCTTCGACCAAGGGCCATTCCGCCATCTCACGGGCGGTGGCGCGGCGGTATGCGGCTCGTTCGGTCGGCGCGGGCGCGGGCATGAGGACGGCCTGGAGGATCTCGCCGGACTCCAGACGATGGTCGCGTGTCGGGTCACCGCCGTCCCCGTACAGTTCGGCGATGCCCAGCGGGGAGCGGTCGTGGACCTCGGCGGTGGCGGTGTAGGTGAGGAGAGCCGCGGCGAGTGAGGAGGGGTGGGGGGCGATGCAGGGGCCTTGGCCGATGACGGCCGAGTACAGGTGGGCGCCCTCGCGGGCAGGGCAGCTGCCGCCTCCCGTCTGGTGACACGTGAAGGCGGGATTGCGCAGGTACCAGCAGCGGTTGCGCTGGAGGAGGTTGCCGCCGACGGTGGCGACGTTGCGGATCTGCGGGGTGGCGATGGCGGCGGCCGTGGCGGCGAGCGCGGGATAGGCGGCGGTCAGGCGGTCGTCGGCGAGCAGGTCGGCGATGGTGGTGAGGGCGCCGATGCGGGCGGAGCCGTCCGGTCGCCAGGCGGTGCCGCGCAGGCCGGGGATGCCGAGCAGGTCGACCGGAGGGCGGGTCGCCCGGGTCATGACGTCGGTGCCGCCGGCGCGCAACTCGCCGCCGGTGTCGCGGACGGCTCTGGCGGCGGCCTCGATGGTGGTCACGTGCCGATCCCCTCCAGCAGCAGGTCAGGCCGGATGGGCAGGTCGTGCGGGCGCCAGCCGGTGGCATGTCTGACGGCGTTGCCGATCGAGGCGGCGACCGCCATGGTGCAGATCTCGCCCAGGCCGACGCCGCGGCCGGGCACGTGGTCCCAGCCCTCGGTGTGGAAGTACACGTCGATCTCCGGAGTGTCGGCGATGCCGGGGATGCGATAGTCCTCCAGGTTCGCGGTGAGCACGGTGCCGGTGGCCGGGTCCTCGTGGCGCTGCTCGAACAGGGCGTAGCCGATGCCCTGGATGATTCCGCCCTCGCACTGACTGCGGGCCAGCCGGGGGACGTAGACATGACCGGCGGCCACCCCGCTCCAGACGCGGGTCGGCCTGACACGGCCGAGCAGCGTGTCCACCTCGACCTCGGTGACGACGACGGCTCCCGAGAAGCCCCGGCCGATGGCGAAGTGGTCCAGAGCGAAGGGCGTGACGTATCCGCGGCGGTCCCGGGGACGCCTGCCGACGACCTGGAGCCTCTCGGCCTCGTCGAGGGAGCGGGCGCCGAGGGCCTTGCGGAGGCGACGCGCCGCGTCCTGGGCCGCCGGGCCGATGGACGGGGTGGAGCAGCTGCTGGCGGCGGACGGCCCATGGGCGTGGTCGCTGCGACCGAGTTCGACGCGCACCTGACCGGGCCGCAGGCCGAGCGCGGACCGCACGACCTCGGCGATCACCGAGCGGCTGCCGGTCCCGATGTCCTGAGTGGCGATGCGGGCGACCACGGCGCCCTGCTCGACCGTCAGCGAGACCTTGGTGCCCGGGTCGAGGAAGTACATGTAGTTGGCGGCCGCGACGCCGACGCCGCGGCGGAGACGGCCGTCGCCGGGATCGGTGCGGTCGCGCCACATGGGCAGGGCCGAGGCCCGGTCGAACAGCGCGTGGCGCTTGGCGTTGCCGTCCCAGCGGCGGCGCAGCGCGATGGGATCCTCGCCGCGGCGCAGCGCCACCTCGTCCACGGTCTGTTCCAGCGCCCACAGCATCGGCGGCAGGCCGGGGCCGCGGAAGGGGATGCCCGGGGCGCGGTTGGTGACGTGGTCGTAGTCGCGGATCCGGCGGGGCGCGTTGCCGTAGAAGAACCGCGAGTGCCAGGCCGCGTTGGACCCGATGGAGACGCCGGAGTCGCCGTGGGCGTCCATGGTGAAGGCGGACAGCCTGCCGTCGGCGTCGGCGAGGAGTGCCAGCTCGATACGCACCCCGGGGCGGGTGCCGCCGTCGACGAGTTCCTCCGGCCTGCTGAGGACGACCCGGACCGGCACGCCGTGCAGGCGGGACAGTTCCACGGCGGCGACCATGTCGGAGGTGACGTTGACCTTGGAACCGAAACCGCCGCCCACATGCTCGGCCACGACATGGCCCTGCTCTGGGCGGAGTTTCCAGCGCTTGGCCGCCTGTTCGGCGACGCGGGTCACGGCCTGGGTGGACAGGTGGAGATGCAGATCACCGCCTTCCCACCGGGCCACGCAGCCGTGCGGCTCCATACAGGTGTGGGCCTGCACGGCGGCGGTGAAGGTGGCCTCCACCAGGGATCGGCCGTCGTCGTTCCGAGCCTTCTCGATGCGCTTCACGGCCGTGCGGCCGCGCCAGCTCATGGCGGCGGGTCCGCGTACGTTGCCGTTCCACTTGGCGGATGCGAGCGGGCCTTCGTTGGCGCGCGGAGCCCCCTTACGGGACTCCTCGGTCGGGTAGACGACGGTCTCGTCCTCCGACGACAGCACCGTGGGCAGCACCGTGTAGTCCACCTCGACCCGCGCCGCGTCCGCGAGAGCCTCAGCCTCGGTGGGCGCGGCGACCGCGGCCACCGGCTGGCCCACATACCGGACGGTGCGGTCCGGCGGCAGCAACTCGGCCAGCAGACCGTCGTGCCGGATCTCCCCCACCTTCGCGTGCGGGTGCGGCGACCGTACGATCACACCTTCGAGCTGCCCCTCCAGGGCAATGTCCGCCGTGTACCGCGCCGCGCCCGTGATCTTGCTGAGGGCCTCCACGCGTACCGGCGTCACCGCGCCCTCGTCGTGTCCGTCACCGTCGTGCTCGCCCGCGCACGCCGCCGCGACCGCCTCGTAGACGCCGGCGTACGCTCCGCAGCGGCACAGGTGCCCCGCCAGGGCATCGGCGATCTGTTCGCGGGACGGCTCGGCCGTGCCGTGCTCGGCCCTCCACCGGTCCATGAACGCGGCCGCTTCCACCACGAAGCCCGGCGTGCAGTAGCCGCACTGCAGCGCGTCATGCTCGGCGAAAGCCCGCTGCACCGGATGGTCGCCGCCGAGCCCCTCCACGGTCGTGATCTCGCGGTCCGCCACCGCCCCGGCGGGCATCAGGCAGCTCGCCGCCGTGCGGCCGTCCACCAGCACGGTGCAGGTGCCGCACACGCCCGTGCCGCAGGCGACCTTGGTCCCGGTCAGCCCCATCCGCTCTCGCAGCACCCGCGCCACGGTCTCCTCGGGCTCGACACCGACGTCGACGAGTTTGCCGTTGAGGCTGAATTCCATTCGCGCTCCATGCGGCGCCGGGTCCTGATCAGCGCCATCGTGGCACAGCGAACTGCGCAGATCACCACTTTGAGACGATCTCACCTCTAAGATCGTCATCGACGACCCAGCGCCCACGGCAGACGGGATCCACGTGTCGCAACAGCCAGGCGTGCCACAGGGGATCGACCCGAACACCCCGAACGTGGCCCGCATGTACGACTACGTGCTCGGCGGGCCCCCGGCAGCCACCTCGTCATCTCCCACAGCACCCTCGACGACCGCCCCGCCGAACTCGTCGAGATCATCGAGGCCGCCTACGAGAACGCCTCGGCGCCCATGGTCTTCCGCGACCGCGACCAGATCCTGCGCCTGTTCAACGGCCTCACCCTCGTCGAACCGGGCCTGGTCAAGGTCAACCGGTGGCACCCCGACGACACCGAGACCGCGGCGAACGGCGGCGCCTGGGTCTACGGCGGCATCGCCGCCAAATGACCGCACGAGCCGCCTGAGCTCCGCCCCGATCCCCCGGCGATCCGTACTCGATGCCGGCATCGGCCAGGACGGCGTCGAACGCCTCGGGGAACTTGCCGTCGCGGTCAGCGGATCAGGAACCGTGCCCGGCAAGCCGTGTCCTCCAAGTCCATGACCAGGTTGCGGGCCGCCTGCGCCACCCGCGACGCGGTCGGATGGGCGGTTGCGCCCAGGACCCGAATCCGGCGGGTGTGGTGTTCGATCACCGCCAGCACGTACATCCGCGCACCCGTGAGCGTGACGGTCTCCATGAAGTCACACCCCAAAGCGCCTCGGCCCGCGAGCGCACAAACCCGGCCCACGCGGCCGCGGAACGCTCGGGTGCCGGATCGATCCCGGCGCCCTTGAGGATCCCCCCGACGGTCGAGGCGGCCACCCTTGACACCGAGCACCAGCAACTCACCGTGCACCCGCCGGCACCCCCGACTCGGGTTCTCCCGCACCAGGCCAAGGACGAGGGCCCGAATGGAGCCAACGGCCGGTGGGCGGCCCGGCCGCCGGGGTTTCGAACGGGCAGCGCGCCGGCCGGCAGTCCGGGGGCGGTCTGGGCGGCAACGCCGACCGACAAGGCATCGGCCTGGTCGGTCTTGCGGCCGTGACCGGTCGCCCGGAAGGCGGAGGCGGCGATCCAGACCGCCGACCTCATCGGCGCCTGGATCGATTCGATCAGCATTCCGTCCCCCGACATCGAGCAGATCAAATCCGAGGCCGACGCGCGGTATCAGGGAGAGTTTCTATTAAGGCGGCGGCGAAGGAACGAGCGGCCTGCGCTTCGACTCCCTCGAACCCTGAGTCCGGCGGCCGGACCGGGGCCTATGCGTCCGCCATCAGGGCGGCTGCGACGGTCGCGAGGTTCATCCGGACGATCCCGTGCGCGAGCTCGCCGTCGATGGCGTCGAGCGTGTCGCCCGCGGTGTGGACGTTCTGGTTGGCGCCGTCCGCGCCCTCGATCGTGAGGACCGCCGGGACCAACGCGTCGATGAACGGCACGTGGTCGCTGTTGAAGGGGCGCAGCGACGTCTGCACCCCGAGCGAGGTGTAGGTCCCCGCGGCCGCGGCCAGCTCGTCGATCAGCCCCCGGGAGATCTCACCGCCCTCCAGCAGGACGGTCGGCGCCGTCGTGTTGAGCGTCGCGATCATGTCCATGTTGACGACCGCGCTGATGCCGCCGAGCTGGCCCGGGTCCAGGGACGCCACGTACTGAGTGCTGCCGAACAGGCCCTCCTCCTCGCCGCCGAACAGGATCAGCCGCAGGTCGTGCCTGGTCTCGCGCGTCGCCAGCACGCGGGCGATCTCCAGCAGCCCGGCCGCGCCGCTGCCGTTGTCGTCGGCGCCCGGCGCGGGTGCGGCGGGCCCGCCCTCCAGGTTGATCGAGTCCAGGTGCGCGGTGACGACGACGACGTCGCGGGGCGGGCGGGAAGGCGCGAGCTGTTCGGCGACGATGTTGGCGCTGCGCCCCGGCCCGACGTCGATCGGCATCTCCGTGACGATGTAACCGAGGTCTCGCAGCCGCTGCCCCGCCGCTGCCGCCGCGTCGCGGAACCCGGTGCTCAGCGAATGGCGGGTGCCGAGCTCCACCAGCCGTACGAGCAGGTCCCGGTAGGCCTCCTTCGACACCTCGTCCACCAGGCTCCTGATCTCCGGGTCGGGTTCACGGGCGGACGGCGCCACGCTCTGGAAGACCACCTCGCCCGGAGGCAGCGGCTCCACCCGGTAGCAGACCTCCGCGTGCGGGCGGAGCCGTGCGCGGTACTCCTCGTCGAGGGCGACCACGAGGTAACGGCCCTTGTCGACCAGCACTGAGACGTCGGGGTGTTCCCGCTGGAACACCCGTCCGACCTGGGTCACCAGCCGCAGGTCCGCGGCCGGGCCGGGCGCACCGCCCTCCTCCAGCGCGATGCCGGCCGAGCGGGCGCGGTCGCGGGCGGCGTCCCAGGGCACCCCGTCCTCGGCCCAGTACAGCACCGCGTCGTCAAGCCGGACCCAGTCCAGTCCTGGCGCCGCGATGCACACCTGGTCCCGGTCATCGGACAGGTGCGCGATACCTGTTCTCATGGCATGCCCTCGCCGTCCTCATTTCGCGATCGTCAGTCTGTCACCGGTCCGGGAGATGACGGTGATGCCGAAGGACGCGCCGCGCCCGTCGGGAAAGGTGACGTCGATCCGGTCCGCTCCCCGCCTCTCCCAGCGGCCCCGCACCTCGTACAGGCGGTCGTCGGGTCCGGGACGCCGCTCGGCGAACGTGCCGTCCGAGCGGAACTCGATGCGACGCCGCGGGCGCCGCGCGGGACGGACCGGCTGGTCGGCCGGCCGGTACACCGCCGTGGCGGGGGTGTCCTCCTCGAAGGCGTGGACCCAGGCGCCCGTGACATCGGGCGGTGCACCGTTCATGCGACCTCCTGGCATCCCCGGCCGCTCATTCGCCGGAGCGGTGGCCGACGAGGCCGAGCACGTTCTGGATGTCGGCGAGGACCTCCCTGGTCAGCCGCTCGGAGTCGTGGAGGAGCCGTTCGACGTCGCCGTTGTGCGCCGCGGGACCGGCCGCACCGGCCGTCACGGCCTGCCCGGCGGACGCGGCCTGCCCGGCGAGTGCGGGCTGGCGCGCGACCAGGAACGATGCCCGTGCCCCCTCCAGGCAGGCGTTGATCCGCTCGCGCTGGCCCTCGGTGAACATGAACATGCAGTCGTCGTCGACGTAGTCCATGTAGTTCATGAACATGTCACCGTTCGGCGCGTTGTCACACGTGATGCGCGGGAAGGATGGCTTTCCGACGTTGCAGTTCGCCTGGACCGGCGTGTCGGCCACCCGATCGTCGTTGCTGCACGCACCGTCGTCGTCCCCCCAGATATGGAACAGGTCGAGCCAGTGGCCGATCTCGTGAGTCGCGGTGCGGCCCCCGTCGTACGGGGCCGCGGCGGTGCCGGTCGTCCCGAAGGCCGAGTGCAGGATGACCACGCCGTCGGTCTGCGGTGGGCCGCCGGGGAACTGCGCGTAGCCCAGCAGGCCGCCGCCCAGCTGGCAGACCCACATATTGAGGTACTGGTCGGCCGGCCAGGGATCGGAGCCACCGGTGGCAGTGGACTTCACCCCGTCGTCGACGTCGAAGTCGGTCTGGTCGGTCTCAACCCGGACGATCCCGTCGGTCGGGCCGCCGAACGGATCCACCGTCGCGAGGGCGAACTCGATCTGGGCGTCCGCGATCAGTGACCGCCACACGTCCGGTACCTGCGACACGTCCGGGTTGGTGGCCCGGAAGTCCTTGTTGAGGACGTCGATCTGGCTGTTGATCTGCTCACCGTCGATGTTCTGGCCCGGGCTGTTCGGATTGTGCACGACGTGGACGACGACGGGGAGGGTGAGCACCTTCCTGCGGACGGAGCTGCGCCGTCCGGTCTCGTACTGGAGCGCCCGACTTTCGATTCGCGCACGCTGCGCGCGGTAGGTCATGCTCTCGTTCAGCAGCCGCCGGTGGACCTGCATGGCTCCGCACAGATCACGCCGTGGTGCCGGGAAGGAAGTGTTTTCGGTCATGGCGGTCCCCTCCGAGTTACGCGGTGGCCCGCGACGCCTGCGCCGACCCTCTCCGCCTGTGTCAGGAGCCCTACCAACCCGTGCTCACCCGATAAGCCCCACAAAGCGCAAACGCTCCCTAAATGCCCAGCTCTACCCCTTTCACTCCAACCTCCCAACGGAATGTATCGTTCCGTTCCGCGCGGGAATGTCGATGACATTCGGCAGCGGCGCCGTCCGCTGTTCTCGCCTTCTGCTGCGGCAGCGGGTGGTCGGCCGGGTTTCCTTCGATGTACGCCGCCCCAGGGCCCGGCCCGCACCCTCCCGGAAGGCGAACCCCCTCGCCCGGCAGCGAGACCCGCCTGTCTCGCCGGCCGGTTGCGCAGGGGCGGGTCATGGCTCTCCACCGAGAACCCGGCGCGGCGGCATCGACTCCCCCGGGTTCTGCAGCGCACTGACCGACTTCGCCGCCACCTCGCACTCCACCGGACGGTGCCCGCATCAGCAAGGCGGCTCCGACAGCGCCACAAAGGCCGGGGTCCGGTGAAGACCGGGTCATTCCTAAATCATTCATCCCGGATCAGTGTCGTCGGGGGTTACAAAGCTCGCGGAGGAGCTCCGACCAGCGGCTTGACAGATAGCAGCCTCGGCCAGGTGCGACAGGAGGGCGAGGCCGACGGTCAGGTGCGGGCCTTTGGAGGGGCACCCTGCCGGTTCTGGATGTGGACCGCACGCACCTGGAAAGCAGCTCAGAAGCGATGGCGCGGGCGCGCTTGACCTCGGGTGGGGCTCTGGCCAGGATGCGGGGAGGCATCGGATGAAGAGGGCGATTCGAGGAGTCACAGCGTGGCGCTGGCGATCGAGCGAGACCAGCGCACGATGCTTGCCCATCGCCAGAACTTCGTGGGGCGCTCGGTGTCATACGGCACCGTTGCCTGGGACTACCACGGCCGGACCTGGTTGGTCGAACGGCCCGAGGACGGAGAACCAGCCCGTCACTGCCGTGTCGAGTGTTCGGTGTGCGGGAAAACGCTGACCTACGCCGTGCACAGCCTCGCGGCCACGCGGCGAAGGCGTGCCCGCCGCTGGTTCGCGGCCCTTGCCTGCCTGATCGCCACAGTACCCCTGTTCGGTCTGATCGCGCTGGACCCGAGCAGTCTCCTCGTGCTGTCGGTCGCGTTCGGCGGCGGAAGCCTGACGTTCGTCACTGGCTGGTGCCTGGCGTTCGTCGCCGGCGGCGAAACCGGTCTCGTCGGCCACGGGTCCGCCCTGCCCGGCTACGCCAAGCACAAGCTGTTCGTCCCAAACGCCGAGGACGGCCGCTGGATGTAGCGGGGCGGGCGCCGGACAGCCCTCAGCGGCGGCGGATCGCCCCGATCGCGAAGGCGCCGATGAACGCCGCGATGGGCAGCACCATCAGCAGCGCCAAGGGGTGGAGCATCATGGCGACGAAGGCGTTGGTGTCGGCCCTGGTGTACATGCCCGTGGCCAGCGCGATGAGGAAGAGCACGGTTCCTGTCGCGGGAGTAAGACCACCGCCCGCCCATTCCTGCGATAGCCAACCGTTAGGTATCAGCACGAACTCAGCACGGGGCTGGGTAAACAACGGGAAACGATCGGGTTCGACGGGCACTCGGGGATGGTGGCCGCAGGCCGCGGTCCGCCGCCCATCGGCGGGGCGGGGTCGTGATGGCGGAGCCGCTGACCTGCGGGGACGCTAGCGGACGGGGAGGCCGGTTACGGTGCGGCCTATGACGAGGCGCTGGATTTCTGAGGTGCCTTCGAAGATCGTGAAGATCTTGGCGTCCCGGTGCATCCGCTCGACCGGGTACTCGCGGGTGTAGCCGTTGCCGCCGAGGATCTGGATGGCCTCCTCGGTGACGTTCACCGCCATCTCGCTGGCCATGAGCTTGGCCATCGAGCCCTCGGCGTTGTCGAAGTCCTTGCCGGTGCGCGCCATCCACGCGGCCCGCCACACCATCAGGCGGGCGGCGTCGAGCCGGCACTTCATGTCGGCGAGCTTGAACGCGATGGCCTGGAAGTCGCCGATCCTCTTGCCGAACTGCTCGCGTTCCCGCGCGTACTGCAGGGCGTAGTCGTAGGCGGCGCGGCCGACGCCGAGCGCCATCGCGCCGACCGACGGGCGGGTGGTCTCGAACGTCTTCATCGCGGCCTGGCCCTTGGCGCGCTTGCCGGCGCGGGTCCGCGCGATGCGCTCGTCGAACTTGTCCTTGCCGCCGACGATCAGGTGGCTCGGGATGCGCACGTCCTCCAGGATCACCTCGGCGGTGTGCGAGGCGCGGATGCCGTGCTTCTTGAACTTCTGGCCCTGACGCAGCCCCGGGGTGTTCGGCGGGACGATGAAGCTGCCCTGGCCGCGGCTGCCGAGGTCGGGGTGCACGGACGCCACGATGATGTGGACGTCGGCGATGCCGCCGTTGGTGGCCCAGGTCTTGGTGCCGTTCAGCACCCACTCGTCCTTCGCCTCGTCGTAGACGGCGCGGGCGCGGATGGCGCCGACGTCGCTGCCGGCGTCGGGCTCGGAGGCGCAGAACGCGCCGAGCTTGACGTCGTCGGGGGTGCCGAACATCTGCGGCACCCACTCGGCGACCTGGTCCTGGGTGCCGACGGCGGCGACGGACGCGGCGGCGAGACCGGTGCCGACGATGGAGAGCCCGATGCCCGCGTCGCCCCAGAAGATCTCCTCGAAGGCCACCGGGATGCCGAGCCCGGTCGGCTCCAGCCACTGGGTGGCGAAGAAGTCGAGTGAGTAGAGGCCGACCTTGGACGCCTCCTGGACCAGCGGCCAGGGCGTCTCCTCGCGTTCGTCCCACTCCTCGGCCGCGGGACGGATGACGTCCCTGGCGAACTCGTGCACCCAGTCCCTGACCTGGCGAACGTCCTCACTGGGCTCCAGCGAGAACGGTGTCGGCTCCGCGCTCGTCATGATTAATAGACCCTCTCTCCAATATCGCTGTTACCAACGGTAGCACCATCTGGGGTTACCGTGGGTAACACCGTGGCGGGAGTCACAGCGAGGGGTCCGCGCTACCTGCGGCCGGGCGAGAACGACCGCGCGGCGGCGTAGCCGGGGACCTCGATCATCGGGGGCCGCTCCCCCACCGCGACGTCGGTGGTCCGGGCGTCGTGCCCGTCCGTTCCGCGGCGGAACCGGGTCAGCGCGGTCGCCGGGGCCTCCAGCGGCATCATCCGGCCGTGCCGCTCCAGCCGCGACCAGGCGGTCAGCATGATCTGGCCCGACATCGCGCCGAGCGCCTCGGTCGACTGGTGCGCGTGCACCCGCCGGCCGAGATCGACCTGCGCGATCGCGTCCAGCCCGGAGTCCTGGTAGACGTCCAGCAGCAGGCCGAGCTCCACGCCGTAGCCGGTGACGAACGGCAGCCGCTCCAGCAGCGCGCGGCGTCCCGCGTACTCGCCGCCGAGCGGCTGCATGACGCCGGCGAGCATCGGCCAGTGCAGGTTGATCAGCGGGCGCGCGACCAGCTCGGTCACCCGGCCCCCGCCGCCCTCGACGCGCCGCTCCCCCTCGACCAGCGGGCGGTCGTAGCAGCCCTTGACGTAGCCGACGGACGGGTCGGTCAGCAGCGGCCCGAGCAGACCGGTCACATAGGACGAGGCGAACTCGCGCAGGTCGGCGTCGACGAACACGATCAGGTCGCCGGACGTCGCGGCCAGGGACTTCCACAGCGCCTCGCCCTTGCCGGACATGCGGCCCTGCCCGGGGAGGACGGCGTCCTGGGCGACCACCTCGGCGCCCGCCGCGGCGGCCACGGCGGCGGTCCGGTCGCCGGAGCGGGAGTCGACCACCACGATCTCGTCCACCAGCGGGATCCGCTCGACCAGGTCGGTGCGGATGGCCGCCACGATGGCGCCGACCGTCGCCTCCTCGTCGCGCGCGGGCAGCACGACGCTGATCCGGGCGTCGCCCTTGGCGGCGAGCAGCGAGCGCGGCGGCCAGTCCTCCGCCGCGCTCGTGCGGCGGCGCAACCACGAAGCGACCTCCGGCAGCACGCGCTCTCCCCTCCGTGCGGACCGTCCCGGACGGGCGTCCGGACGAGACGTCCCGGACCGGGCGTCCCCCTCACCTATAGGAACGCCAGATCCTCCCAGATCATTCACCGTTGGCACGGGACAGGGCGGACCGACCCGAAGAGTTAACACGAGCACAACACGCCGGTCATTCGGCGGCGTACTTGTCCAGGAACTCGTAAACGTCGGCGTCGTCGACGCCGGGGAACGCTCCGGGCGGGAGCACGGACAGGACGTGCGAGTGCGCGCGGGCGGACGGCCAGGCCATCCCCTCCCACCGGTCCGACAGCGCCTTCGGGGGCCGCTGGCAGCAGTCGCCGTCCGGGCAGGACGACTTGCGGCGCCGGGTCGTCTCCCGGCCGCGGAACCAGCGCGAGTCCTCGAACCGGACGCCCAGCGTGATCGCGAAGTCGCGCTCATGGCTGGGGTCGATGTGGGACAGGCACCAGTACGTGCCCTTCGGGGTGTCGGTGTACTGGTAGTAGACCGAGAAGCGGTCCTCGGCGCCGAACACGTGCCGCCCGGCCCATTCGCGGCACATCCGCTGACCCTCGATCGCGCCGTCCTCGTCCTGGGGGAACGCGAGGCCGTCGTTGGCGTACGCCTTGTAGATGGTGCCGTTCTCGTCGTTCTTGGTGAAGTGGAGCTGCAGGTCCAGATGGTGGGTCGCGACGTTGGTGAAGCGGTGCGCGGCCATCTCGTAGGAGACGGAGAAGACGTCCGCGAGGTCCTCCACCGACAGCTCCCGCGCCGCCTTCGCCTCCTGCAGGAACGGGACGACGCTGCGCTCGGGCATCAGGATCGCGGCGCCGAAGTAGTTGGCCTCGACGCGCTGGCGCAGGAAGTCGGCGAAGTCGCGGGGCTGGTCGTGGTCGAGCGCGATGTGCCCGAGGGTCTGCAGCAGGATCGTCCGCGGCGTGTGCATGCCGAGCTGCTCGCGCTCCAGGTAGATCCGCCGGTTGCGCAGGTCGGTGATGGACCGGACGGAGCGCGGCAGGTCCTGGACGTACTGCAGGCTGAAGCCGAAGTGGCCGACGAGCGTCATCAGCAGCCCCTGCGACACGGCGCCGCGCCGGTAGCCGACGGAGTCGAGGGTCTGCGAGGCGATCGACTCGATGTCGGCGAAGTGGTTGCCGCGCTCGTGCATCTGGCGGCGCAGCTCGGCGTTGGCCTTGCGCGCCTCCTCGGGGCTCGCGGTCGGCTTGGTCCGGCTGCGCTTCAGCTCCCCGTACAGCGCGAGGATGTGCTCGATCACCTCGTTCGGCATCCGCTTGCCGACCTTGAGGTGCGACAGCCCGAGCGTCCGGTAGAGCGGGTCGCGCTGCGCCTCCTCCAGCTGGATCTCCAGCTGGGCGCGGCGGCTGGGCGGCTGGCGCCGCAGCAGTTCCTCCACCGGGCACTCCAGCGCGGCGGCGAGGGCCTGCAGCAGCGACAGCTTGGGCTCGCGCCGGCCGTTCTCCAGCAGGGACAGCTGGGACGGGGCGCGGCCGACGCGCTCGCCGAGCTCCGACAGCGTCATGCCGCGGCCGCGCCGCAGATGGCGGAGCCGCTGCCCGAAGGTCACGAGATCTACGTCACTCGTCAAGTTGAGGGGTTCTTCTGGCCGCAAGGTCGTCACGGCTTCATGGTACCGGAAATTTCGCAGTTCTTCTGTTACCAGCGAGTTCATTAAGGGGTTGCGGCCGGGGCATAGTCGAGCCAAGCACCCAGGGGACGACACGGAAGGGCGAGACGATGAGCGATAGTCGCCTCAAGGGCGCAGCCGAAGAGCTGCAGCGACAGTGGGAGACCGACCCGCGCTGGAAGGGCATCGAGCGGACCTACACGGCCGAGGACGTCGTGCGGATCCGCGGTTCGGTCCAGGAGGAGCACACCCTCGCGCGCCTCGGCGCCGAGCGCCTGTGGAAGCTCCTGCACGAGGAGGACTACGTCCACTCCCTCGGTGCGCTGACCGGGCTGCAGGCCGTCCAGCAGGTGAAGGCCGGCCTCAAGGCCATCTACCTGTCCGGCTGGCAGGTCGCGGCCGACGCCAACCTGGCGGGCCAGACCTACCCGGACCAGAGCATCTACCCGGCGAACTCGGTCCCGGCCGTCGTCCGCCGGATCAACAACGCGCTGCTGCGCGCCGACCAGGTCCAGTGGGCCGAGGGCCAGGGCGACACGCACTTCCTCGCCCCGATCGTGGCCGACGCCGAGGCCGGCTTCGGCGGCGTGCTGAACGCATTCGAGCTGATGAAGGGCATGATCGCCGCGGGTGCCGCGGGCGTGCACTGGGAGGACCAGCTGGCCTCCGAGAAGAAGTGCGGCCACCTCGGCGGCAAGGTCCTCATCCCGACCTCGCAGCACATCAAGACCCTCAACACCGCCCGCCTCGCCGCGGACATCTCCAACGTGCCGTCCCTGATCATCGCGCGGACCGACGCCGAGGCCGCGACACTGATCACGACGGACGTGGACGAGCGCGACCGCGAGTTCATCACCGGCGAGCGCACCGCCGAGGGCTTCTACCGGGTCCGCAACGGCATCGAGCCCTGCATCGCCCGCGCCAAGGCCTACGCGCCGCACTCCGACCTGATCTGGATGGAGACCGGCACCCCGGACCTGGAGCTGGCCCGCAAGTTCGCCGAGGCCGTCAAGTCCGAGTACCCGGACCAGATGCTGGCCTACAACTGCTCGCCCTCCTTCAACTGGAAGGCGCACCTGGACGACGCGACCATCGCCAAGTTCCAGCGCGAGCTCGGCCACATGGGCTTCAAGTTCCAGTTCATCACCCTGGCCGGTTTCCACGCGCTCAACTACGGCATGTTCGACCTGGCCCACGGCTACGCCCGCGACGGCATGACCGCCTACGTCGACCTGCAGGAGCGCGAGTTCGCGGCGGCCGAGAAGGGCTTCACCGCGGTCAAGCACCAGCGCGAGGCCGGCACCGGCTACTTCGACATGGTCAGCACAGCGATCAGCCCGGACTCGTCCACCACGGCGCTGAAGGGTTCGACGGAAGAGGGCCAGTTCCACTGAGCCACCCCCACCTTCCGGTCTGATCCCCCGGACCCCGGAGGCCCCCGCGTCCCTACACCCGCGGGGGCCTTCTGGCGTCCGCACGCACCCCGCCCTCCCCCATTCCGCCTCACTCATCAAGCCCACCTCCCGTCAAGGCCGCCCATGGACCCGGGCCCCGGCATCTCCGCCGGGGTGCGGGTTCTGTGCGAAATTACGTGGTGAGGCGGCGACCACGTACTTAGGCTCTCGGCAAGTGGGCGTTCTTCCATGGGTGTGGTGGTACGGCTTCCGCCGCCACACGGCGTATCCGCTCGGTTCCCTCACAGAGTCGCTGACCAACACCGCCTTCGGCTTCATGCGCGCGTATGTTCTTATCGCGCTCTGGGAGGCGCGTCCCTCGCTCGGCGGGTACGACGAGGCCGACGCCGTCACCTTCTGCTTCATCACCCAGGCGCTGATCGGCCCCGTCCAGATCTTCGGCGGGCTGGACCTCACCGAACGCATCCGCAACGGCGACGTGGCGATCGACCTGCACCGGCCGGCCGGGCTGCAGGGCTGGTGGCTGGCCGACGACCTCGGCCGCGCGGCCGCCTCGCTGGTGCTGCGCGCCGGTCCGCCGCTGCTGGCCGGGGCGCTGGTCTTCCCGTTCCGCTGGCCGGGGCCGGCGGGCCTCGCCGCGTTCGCTGTCGCCCTTCCCCTGGCCGCGACGGTGGGCTTCGGGCTGCGCTACCTGGTCGCGATGGGGATGTTCTGGCTGCACGACGACCGCGGCCTGCACGCCGTCATGCTGGTGATGTCGCTGTTCTTCTCCGGGATGATCCTGCCGCTGGTCGTGTTCCCCGGAGCGCTCGGCACGGTCGCGCGGGCGCTGCCGTGGTCGGCGCAGATCCAGGTGCCCGCGGACGTGTTCCTCGGCCGCCACACCGGTACCGGGCTGATCGGCGCACTCGGCTTCCAGGCGGTATGGGCGGCCGTGCTGCTCGGGGCCGGCGCGCTGCTGACGCGGGCGGCGCGGCGGAAGCTGGTGGTGCACGGTGGGTGACACGCCGGCCGGCGCCGTGCGCATGTACGGGCTGCTCGCCTGGACGTGGATGCGGGCGGCGGCGCAGTACCCGGTGTCGATGGTGCTGCTGGCGCTCGCCACGGCGGTCGTCACCGGGCTGGACGCCGCCGCGATCGGGCTGCTGTTCTCGCGCGCCCCGCGCATCGCCGGGTTCGGCGTCTCGGAGGTCCTGTTCCTGTACGGGACGTCGGCGCTGTCGTTCGGGGTCTCCGACATCGTGCTCGGCACCACCGAGCGGCTCGGCCAGCATGTGCGGCAGGGGACGCTGGACGCGATGCTGGTGCGTCCGGTGAGCCCGCTCGTCCAGGTCGCGACGGAGGACTTCTCGCCGCGGCGCTTCGGCAAGCTCGTCCCCGCGGTGGCGGTGCTGGCGTTCGCGCTGAGCCGGCTGGAGGTGGCCTGGACGCCGGGCCGGGCGGCGATGATCCCGGTCATGGTGCTGTCCGGGACGGTGATCTTCGCGGCGCTGTGGGTGCTGGCGGGCGCGGTGCAGTTCGTGCTGATCGACAGCCACGGCGCGAGCAAGTCCGTCACCTACGGGGGCGCGTTCCTGACGCAGTACCCCATGACCATGTTCGGGCGGGACTTCGTCCGCGGGGTGACGTTCGTCGTGCCGCTGGCGTTCGTCAACTGGCAGCCCGCGCTGTACGTCCTCGACCGTCCCGATCCGCTCGGGCTGCCGGACGCGGCGCGGTTCGCGTCCCCGGCGGTGGCGGCCGTGCTGTGCGCGGTCGCGGCGCTGGCGTGGCGGGCGGGGATGCGGCGCTACCGATCGACGGGGAGCTGATGCCGGGTGCCGATGATCGAGGCCGGGAACATCGTCAAGTCCTTCACCGTCCGGAAACGGGCGGGCGTCCTGCGGCGGTCGCGCACGACCCTGCGCGCGGTGGACGGGGTGTCGTTCACCGTCGAGCCGGGCGAGTTCGTCGGCTACCTCGGCCCGAACGGCGCGGGGAAGTCCACGACGATCAAGATGCTGACCGGCATCCTCACCGCGTCGTCCGGCGAGCTGCGGGTGTGCGGGCTGGACCCGTCGCGGCGGCGCACGTCGCTCGCGCGCCGGATCGGGGTCGTGTTCGGGCAGCGGACGACGCTGTGGTGGGACCTGCCGCTGCGCGACAGCCTGGCGCTCGTCCGGCGGCTCTACCGGGTCGAGGCGGCCGCGCACCGGGTGCGGCTCGCCGAGCTGACCGCGCTGCTGGAGCTGGAGCCGTTCCTGGACATCCCGGTCCGCCAGCTCAGCCTCGGCCAGCGGATGCGCGGCGACCTGGCCGCGGCCCTCCTGCACGATCCCGAGCTGCTCGTGCTGGACGAGCCGACGATCGGACTGGACGTGGTGAGCAAGGCGACCGTCCGCGACTTCCTGGAGCGCGTCAACGCCGAGCGGGGCACGACGATCCTGCTGACCACGCACGATCTCGGCGACATCGAGCGGCTCTGCCGCCGCGTCATGATCATCGACCATGGCCGGCTGGCCTACGACGGCGGGCTGGACGAGCTGCGCCGGACCGTGGACGCCGACCGGCTGCTGGTCGTCGAGCTGGCGCGGCCGGGCCCGCCGATCAGGCTGAACGGGATCGAGGCGGAGCGGGTGGAGGGGCCGCGGCAGTGGCTGCGGCTGCCGAATGCGGTGAACGCGGCGGCGGCCGTGGCAGAACTGGCGCGGAGCCACGAGATCCGCGACATCTCGCTGCGGGAGGCCGGCATCGAGGACGTCCTCGCCGGCCTCTACCGGGGCGAGCACGAGTACCGGCCCCCGGGCCGCCCGGTCGCGCCCTAGGCCGGGTTCCGGGGAGTCAGGGCCCGTTTCCCGAGGGCCGGCGTTCCATGGCGGAGTAGAAGTCCATGTCGGCGGTGTCCTCGTCGCGCCGGGAACTCCAGCGGCGCGGTGCCCATGTCGGCATCAGCAGCGCGACGCCCATCATGCCGAACACGCCGGAGCCGAGCAGCATGCGCAGCCCGAAGTCCATGTCGCCGGCCGGCGGCACCTCGCCCGGCAGGTCGAGGACGCGGTCCGGGTCGATCAGGAAGTAGGCCGAGAAGCCGAGCAGCGCCAGCGCCGGGATGAGCGAGACCAGCGGCGACGCCCACCGGGCGACGATGATCACTCCCATCACCAGGCCCACGGCGGCCAGGAGGGCGAACGCCCCGTAGATGCGGGTGCGATCGGTGATCTCCTGCCCGGTGCCGTCGAAGGACTGGCCGGCCTGGACGTATCCCCAGGCGGCGCCGTACACCAGCGCGGGTGTCAGCAGGACGCCGAGGACGAAGCCGAACGCATGGCGCACCGCGCATCACATCCATTCGCACGCGCCCACCGGGCGCGGGAGGTTCCGTAGCGCCTCAATCAGAACATGCACATCGGGCATAGCGCAGTAAATCCGTGCCGATGACCGGGAGTCGCGATCTTCCGGCGAGGGCACGGTCCGGGCCGCCGGCCATCGCTTGGTTGTTTTGTGGTGATTCGTTTTGAACGCCTTTCTGCGGGCATCGGCGTTCCATTCGATCCGACGCACGTTGGAGGAAACAATGTCGACCGCGATATGGGTCGTCATCGCCGTTGCCGTCGTCGCCGCGCTGATCGCGGCCGTGTACCTGGCCCGGAGCGTGGCCCGGACGCGGCGGCTCAGGCGGCGGTTCGGCCCCGAATACGACCGGGCCCTGGAGAGCGAGGGCGGCCGCGCGGCCGCCGAGCGGGAGCTGCGCTCCCGCGAGCAGCGGCACGACGAGCTCGAACTGCGCGACCTCGACCCACGGCGGCGCGAGCAGTACCGCGAGCAGTGGGTCCGCGTTCAGGAGCGCTTCGTCGACACCCCGGAGGCGGCGGTCGAGCAGGCCGACGGCCTCGTCACCGTGGTGATGGGCGAGCGCGGCTACCCGACGCACGGCTTCGAGGACAAGGTCGCCCACCTGTCGGTGGACCACGGCCGCACGATGGACCACTACCGGAGCGCCCACGCGATCAGCGGCCGGGCGGCGAACAGGGAGGCCTCCACCGAGGACCTGCGGCAGGCCATGGTGCACTACCGGGCCCTGTTCGACGAGCTGCTGTCCGCCCCCGGCGAGGAGGCGCCCGCCGGCGAGACGGGCCCCGCCGCGCCCGCGGCGGCCGCCGGGCAGGCCGGAGACCGCGACGACCGGGCCCCGAGGAGCTGACCCCGATGGAGCACAGGCGACCCGGCGACAGGACGCCGGGCACCGACGGCGGGCTCAGCGCCGACGAGCGCGCCCGGGCCGCCGGGACGGCCGACCGGGGCGTGGCCGGCGACACCCACGTCGCCGGGCCCGCACCGGGCCCCCCGGCCATGGACCCGCCCGTCCCCGACACCGCACCCGACCCGATCCCCGCGGTGGGCGGTGACCGCGGGGAGGCCGCCACCGCCTTCCCGAACCCGTCCCCCGCCGGGACCCCGAAGACCCCGGCAACACCGGGAACACCCGGAACACCGGGAACACCGGCGAAGCTGCTCGATCCGGCGGAGTCCGAGCGGTTCAGGGAACGCTGGCGCGAGGTGCAGTCCGCGTTCGTCGACGATCCCGGCCGGTCCGTGCGCAAGGCGGACGACCTCGCGTCCGAGGCCGTCGACGCCCTCGGGCACGCGATCGCCGAGCACCGGCGGGCGCTCTCCGAAGAGCTGAAGAACCAGGAGCGCGCCGACACCGAGCGGCTCCGGCTGGCGCTGCGCGGCTACCGGGACCTCCTGGACCGCATCTTCGCCGCCTGAGCGACGGCGAGCCGCCTGAGCGACGGCGATGGGCGCCCCCGCCTCTCGCGGGGGCGCCCATCGCCGTCCGGCATCAGCCGTCCAGGAACTCGTACACCGCTTCGCGGCCCTGCGTGCCGCGCTCCCGGTTCTGGATGGAGTGCGCGGCGCCCTCCACCGGCCGGGCTCATCGTGCGGGCTTCTCGTCGCGCGGGCCGTCTCGTCAAAACGGGCGGCGAGGGTGAATACTGAATGCCGTTCGGTAACCCCGTGAGCGGAGGATCAACGGTGTCCGAGAAGTTCTCCATGACCATCGACGGCCAGGCGGTGGACGCGCCCGCGACCTTCGGCGTGATCGATCCGGCGACAGGCGAGGTGGCCGAGCAGGCGCCCGACGCCTCCCGGGAGCAGCTGGACGCGGCGATGGCGTCGGCGCGGGCCGCCTACGCGGAGTGGCGCGGCGACGAGTCCGCGCGGCGCAAGGCGCTGCTGGCGGCGGCCGACCTCATGTTCGCCAAGTCGGAGGAGATCGGCCGCATCCTGACCCTGGAGCAGGGCAAGCCGCTGTCCGACGCGACCATGGAGGTCGTCGGGGCCGGTGTGTGGCTGAAGTACTTCGCCGACCTCGAACTGCCCCGCGAGGTCATCCAGGACGACGCCAACGCGCTCGTCGAGGTCGTCCGGCGCCCGATGGGCGTCGTCGCGGCGATCACCCCGTGGAACTACCCGCTGCTCCTCGCGATCTGGAAGCTCGCCCCGGCGCTGCTCGCGGGCAACACGATGGTGCTCAAGCCGTCCCCGTTCACCCCGCTGTCCAGCCTCAAGCTCGGTGAGGTGCTCCGGGACGTCCTGCCGCCCGGGGTGCTGAACGTCGTCACCGGCGGCGACGAGCTCGGCGCCTGGATGACCTCGCACGACGTCCCACGCAAGATCAGCTTCACCGGCAGCGTCGCCACCGGCAAGCGGGTCGCCGCGGCCGCGGCGCCCGACCTCAAGCGCGTCACGCTGGAGCTCGGCGGCAACGACCCGGCGATCGTGCTGGACGACGCCGACCCGGCCGCCATCGCCGACAGGGTCTTCGGCGGCGCGTTCCAGAACAACGGCCAGGTCTGCTCGGCGATCAAGCGCGTGTACGTCCCGGACGCCCTCTACGGCGACGTGGTGGACGCCCTCGCCGAGCGGGCGAAGGCGGCGAAGGTCGGCAACGGCATGGAGGAGGGCGTCCAGTACGGGCCGATCAACAACAGGGCGCAGTTCGAGCGGGTGAGCGAGCTGGTCGCCGACGCGCTCGCGGGCGGCGCCCGCGCGGCGGCGGGCGGCGGGCCCATCGACGGGCCGGGCTACTTCTTCGAGCCCACGATCCTCGCCGACATCGAGGACGGCGCCCGGATCGTGGACGAGGAGCAGTTCGGCCCCGCGCTGCCGATCGTCAGGTACACCGACGTCGAGGAGGCCCTCGCCCGCGCCAACGGCACCCACTTCGGGCTGTCCGGCTCGGTGTGGGGCGCCGACGCCGACCGGGCCGCCGAGATCGCCGGGCGGCTGGAGTGCGGCACCGCCTGGGTCAACACGCACCTGGCGCTCGCCCCGAACCAGCCGTTCGGCGGGTTCAAGTGGAGCGGCATCGGCGTCGAGAACGGCCCGTGGGGCCTGTACGGGTTCACCGAGATGCAGGTCGTCCACCGCTCCAAGCACTGAGCGGCCCACGCGGACGGGGCCCGGCGGCGAGAGGCCGGGCCCCTACCCCGTTCCGCCGCGTACGGCATCTGCGAGAGGTCACGACTTCGAGGCCGGAAAGTGACATGGCCACTACTGGCGGTCGGCCACCGGAATGGCACACTTTCTGGGGCGGGGGTCGTGACCGCACCGCCGACCGTGGAGGCCCGGATGCAGACCTGGGACGTCATGCGCCAGGACGACATTGGCAACACGTTCCACGTGGCCACGCACGACTCGCGGATCTCGGCGCTCGCCCAGGTCCTGGTCTTCGAGAGCGGCGTCCGGCACAGGCAGACGTACTGGGTCGAGGGCCCGCCGGGGCCCGCCGTCCGGACCAACCGCGACCTGTACCTGGTGTTCCTGGAGCTCGGGCAGGAGGCCAGGGCGGCGTCGTGGTCGCTGTCGGGGTTCCTGCGGGCGCTCTGGAAGGTCAGCGCCCCGCTCGGCGACCGGCCGCGGCTGGAACCCGACGACGTGGCGGCGATGTTCGCCGCGGCGTCCACCACCCCGCCCGCCGGCTTCGACCCGGCGTGGAGCGTCAAGGACCTCTCCCTGCCCGGCGACGAGCCGGACGGGTACGCCGACTGGGAGCGCGTGCTGCTCTCCCAGATCGCCGACCTGGAGGACTTCCTCACCGCTCCCCCGGGCCCGCAGGCCAGGTTCGGCGTGGACGCGCCCCGCCCGCCCGGCTCCGGCGCCCGCGCCACCCCGGCCCGCTGGTACAACTTCGACCCCGCGACCTACCTGGAATGCGCCGTCGCGGGCAGCCTCGGCGGCTGGGACGCCGCCGACGGCGCCCGCGTCCCGCTGCCCACCGGGCCCGGGGAGCCGCCGGCCCGCTCCTACGTCCGCACGATCACCACGATGACGTGGGACGACCTGGCCCGCATCGCGGTGTGCGGCCAGATGTACGAGTAGCCGGATCCGTCGGTCCCGTCTGGTAGGACTGGGAGCATGAGCGACAGGTCGGTCCAGTTCAGCGACCGGGACGGCTGGTGGCTGGCGCGGGCGCGGCCGCATCCCGCGCTGCGCCCGTTCCTGCGCTCCTACGACGGCTACTGGGAGACCGCCGCCGTCCCGACCCGGATGCGCACCCTCCCGACCCGCACCACCATCGTGATCATCAACCTGGGGCCGCCGCTGTACCTGATGGTCCCCGACTCCGGCGTCCGCGGGCGCGAGTACGGGTCGTTCGTCGCCGGGATGCACGACGGGCACGGCATGTACGTCAGCCCCGGCGGGCAGCGCGGCATCCAGCTCGACGTGACCCCGCTCGGCGCGTACACGCTGTTCGGCGTGCCGATGGCCCGGCTCACCAACGCCGCCGCCGACCTGCCCGACCTGCTCGGCCGCGGCGCGCACACGCTCGTCGAGCGGCTCGCCGCCGCCGCGTCCTGGGGTGAGCGGTTCGACATCGTCGACGGCTTCCTGCTGCGCCGCCTGGAGATCGGTCCCGTGCCCGACCCGGAGGTCACCCGGACGTGGCGGCTGCTGAACGGCGACCCCACGGTGACCGTCGCCGACATCGCCGCCGACGTCGGCTGGAGCCGCAAGCATCTGACGAACCGGTTCCGTGAGCAGGCCGGCCTGCCGCCCAAGGTGATGGGGCGGGTGCTGCGCTTCCGGCGCGCCGTCGAGCTGCTGACAGGCGGCACCGGGTTCGCGGAGGCCGCGCTGGCCTGCGGCTACTACGACCAGGCCCACCTCAACCGCGAATTCCGCGCGCTCTCGGGGTGCACCCCCACCGAGCTCATCGGCGGGCAGCTGGAACAGCAGCGCGTCACCACCCTCGCCGAGCCCGCCTGACCGGCGCCGGGGGGTGGACGCGGCCCCCGGGCGGGGTGACGATCGGGACATGCCGCGCCTGATCCTGCTCGGTACCGGACTGGCCCGCTCGTCGCGGCACGCCCCGGCCGGGCTGCTGGTCGAGTACGGGCACGCGCACGTCGGGCTGGACGGAGGCCCCGGGTCCGAGCCGCCGGAGATCTCGCGGGCATGGCTCGTCCGCGACGAGCACGGCCCGCTCCAGCCCGCCCTCGGCCGGATCGCCCGCGAGTGCGGCATGCCCGAGCCGGTCCGCGCGCCGTTCCGGTACGGGACGCTGCACATCGAGCCGCTGCCGGTCCCGCATCCCGGCGGTGCGATGCACGGCTACCGGATCGCCGCCGGGCACCGGGTGTGCGTGTGGGCGCCGGAGTTCTCCGAGCCGCCCGGCTGGGCGCGGGGCGCCGACCTCATGTTCGCCGGCGGACCGCCCGGCGGACCGGCGCTGGAGGCGACGGCGCGGGCGGTGCGGCGGCTCGGCGTGTCCCGGCTCGTCCTCGTCCGGCCCCCGCCGGGGGGACGCGGCGAGCCGCCGCCGTTCGGCGAATGGGGCGTCGAGGGCGCCGTCTACCGGATGTGACCCCCGTGGCGCACTCCGCCGCCGAGCGTCACCGGCCCTCCCCGTGCTCTGCGGCGACCGCCTCGAAGACCTTCATGTCGGCCTCGAACCGCGTTCCGGGACGCGGCCAGTGCAGCGCGATCTCGGTGATGCCGAGCTCGGCGTAGCGGCCCGCGAGGTCGGCGAACGAGCCGGGCGATTCCAGCCATGGCTCCCCGCTGAACCCCGTCATCAGGATGCGGTCGTCGATCGTGCGGCCCTCGGCCTCGCAGGCCGCGTCGAGCGCCGCCAGCCGGGAGCGGACGATGTCCTGCGGGGCCCTGCCCCCGGCGTTCGCGCTCGTGACCCATCCTGTGCCGTACTTCGCGGCCACATGCATCCCTCGGGGCCCGTCCCCGGCGATCACGAGCGGCACCCGCGGACGCTGGACGCAGCCCGGCTCCGTGACGACCTCGCGGGCGGTGTAGTACGTCCCCTCGAACGTCGTCTCCGGTCCGCGCAGCAGCAGGTCGAGCAGCTCGACCCACTCGGCGAAGCGGGAGGCGCGCTCGTGCGGCGTCCACGCGTCCCCGCCGAGCACGCCGGCGTCGGAGGCGCGGCGGGTGCCGCCCGACCCGATGCCGATCGACACCCGTCCGCCGCTCACATGGTCGATCGTCTTGATCGCGTGCGCGGTGGGGACGGGATGGCGGAAGTTCGGCGAGGTGACCAGCGTGCCGAGCCGCACCCGGGAGGTGACCGCGGCGGCCGCGGCCAGCGTCGTGTAGGCGTCGTACCAGGGCGTCTCGCCGCGCCACGCGAGATGGTCGTACACCCAGGCGTGCCGGAACCCCAGGTCCTCGGCGCGCCGCCACAGGTCCCCGGCCTCAGGCCAGGACCGCATCGGCCACATCACGGTGCCGATCGTCGGTGTGCTCGTCACCGGTCCCTCCGCTCTCCCGTACGGTCCGGGACGTCCCCCAGACGGATCACGACCCCCAAATAGATCACGACCGGGCCCGCGCGAGCCAGCGGTGCAGCGCCCACCACCAGTTCGCGGCGCGGGACACCGCGGCCCCCGACGACGGGTCCAGCAGCGGGCGCCCGGTCAGCTCCTGCAGGCGCCGGATCCGGTACTTGACCGTGTTGCCGTGGACGTGCAGCGCGGCGGCCGTCGGCTCGATCCGCCCGCCGTGGTCGAGGTAGGCGAGCCCGGTCTCGGCCAGCTCGACGTGGAACGGGTCGTCGGCGTCGAGACCGCCGGGCAGCACGGCGGCGAGCAGCCCGCCGAGCTCCGGCTCCGCGTCGGTGGCGGTGAGCAGCGCGAGGTCGGTGAGCTCCCGCATCCCGGTGAGCCCGGCGGAGGCGCCGGCGCGCAGCGCCCGCCGCCCCAGCGCGTACATCGGCGCGATGGCGGCGGGACGGGCGGGCGGCGCGGCCACCAGCAGCGGACCGGCCGACCTGCTGATCACGCCCTGCGGATCCGGGAGCCGCGCGACCAGCGCCGCGAGCCTCCCGTCGACCAGCCCGCACAGCCCCGGCCCTCCGGCGAGAAGCTCCGCCTCCAGCCGCGCCGCCACCGCCGGGTCGCTGACGTCGGAGACCACGCAGTGGTAGTCGCCGGACGGGTCGAGCGGGGCGAGCACGGGAACGGACTCGCCGTGCAGGAGCTGCCGGAGCATCTGCACGCGGCCCTCCCGCACGGTGCGGGCCATCTCCAGCTCCGCGACCCGGTGCGCGTGGACCATCCGGTGGACGAGCGCGGTCGTGATCTCGTCGATGCGGGTGACGCCGTCGAGCAGCACGGCGTCCGGCACGCCGGTCCGGCGGCCGTCGGCGATGAGCGTCCGGACGAGGTGGGCGCGGCCCGCCTGGAAGCCGTCCAGGAACGCCGCGACCGGCACGCCCTGCCGCGCCCGGTCGGAGCCGAGCCGCTCCGCCGCGGCCAGGACGTCCTCGCCGGGCCCGCCGCTCCGCACCGCGGTGAGCACGCCCCGCACGAGCGCGCGGGTGTGCCGGCGGGTCTCCTCCTCGGGCAGCGCGGCCACCAGCTCCGACTTGCTCCGGGCGGCGCGCACGGTCGACTCGATCACCGCCGGGTCGTCGGTGTGATCGGACAGCAGCCGCAGGAACCGGTCGCCCGCGCTGGTGTTCATCCCCCCATTCTGCGCCCTCGTTGTCCCGGACGGACAACCCGCCCCGCGGCGGTTGGACGGCCCCGATCTAGCCGGACGGCCGGCGATGGTGTTCGGTGGTGCCAGACGATTGCGAGGAGTGCACCGATGTCCGATGGCGACGAGTTCCTGGAGAAGCTGCCGACCGACCTGATCTTCCGGCTGCCGCCCTCGTTCGACGACGTCGAGGACGAGCGCCGGCACCGCAAGGAGCGCCTGGCCGCCGCGCTGCGCATCTTCGGCAGGTTCGGGTTCGAGGAGGGCGTGGCCGGCCACGTCACCGCCCGCGACCCGGAGCGCACCGACCACTTCTGGGTCAACCCGTTCGGCATGTCGTTCAAGCACATCAAGGTCAGCGACCTCATCCTGGTGAACCACCAGGGCCAGGTCGTCGAGGGCCGCTACCCCGTCAACGAGGCGGCGTTCGCGATCCACTCGCAGGTGCACCAGGCCCGGCCGGACGTCGTGGCCGCCGCGCACAGCCACTCCACGTACGGGCGGGCGATCTCCGCGCTCGGCCGGAAGCTGGAGCCGATCACGCAGGACGTCTGCGCGTTCTACCAGGACCACGGGCTGTTCGACGACTACACCGGCGTCGTCACCGACCTGGAGGAGGGCAAGCGCATCGCCGCCGCCCTCGGCGACACCAAGGCCGTCATCCTCCGCAACCACGGCCTGCTCACCGTCGGCGACACCGTGGACGCCGCCGCCTGGTGGTTCATCACCATGGAACGCTCGTGCCAGGTGCAGCTCCTCGCCAAGGCCGCCGGGGAGGTCGTCCCCATCGAACACGACAACGCCGTGGTGACCCACGAGCAGATCGGCAACGACCTGGTCGGCTGGATCAACTACCAGCCCCTCTACGACCAGATCACCCGGGAGCAGCCCGACCTGTTCGAGTAGGCCGCGGACGTTCAGCGCTCGTTGAGGGGCAGCAGCACCCGGAACCGGGTGTCGCCCGGAAGCGACTCGACGCGGATGTCGCCGCCGTGCCGGCCGGCGACGATGCGCCAAGAGATGTCGAGCCCGAGGCCGGTGCCCTGCCCGACCGGCTTCGTGGTGAAGAACGGGGTGAAGATCCGGTCGAGGTCCTCCTCGGCGATGCCCGTCCCGGTGTCGCCGATCTCCACGAGCGCGTGGTCGTTGTCGCGCGCGGTGCGGATCGAGAGGGTCCCCGACCCCTGCATCGCGTACAGCGCGTTGACGATCAGGTTCGTCCAGACCTGGTTCAGCTCGGCCGCGTAGACCGGGACGGGCGGCAGGCCCGGGTCGTAGTCGGTCTTCACCGTCACGTCCGGGCCGATCTTGCGTCTCAGCATGGTGAGCGTGCTGTCGAGCAGCTCGCGCAGGTCGGCGCGCAGGTAGGCGGCACGGTCGAGCTGGGAGTACTGGCGCGCCGAGTCCAGCAGCGCGGTGATGCGGCCCATCGCGTCGGAGATCTCCGCCTGGAGCTGCGTGACCTCCAGCACCTCGGCGAGCCAGCGCACCGCCGCCGGCAGGTGGTCGCCCGCCGCCCGCGCGACCTCCCCGGCCTGCCCGGTCCCGATCCCGGCGGCGACCAGGCCCGGCGCGAGGTCCCAGGCGTCCGCGACGCCGTGCTCCTCCAGCCAGTCGCCCAGCTCGTCCTCGGCGTCGCTGACCTCCAGGGGGCTCCGCCGGGTTCCCGGGCGGGCGGGCGCCGGACGCAGCGACGCGAGCGCGCTCAGCCGCGTGCAGTCGACGCCTTCGGCCGCGAGGTCGGCCAGCCTCGCCTGCGCGCCGAGCAGCCGCTCGCCGAGCTCGGCGCTGGCCCGCGCCGCCGCCGCGGCCGGGTTGTTCAGCTCGTGGGTCAGCCCGGCGGTGATCGTGCCGAGCGCGGTGAGACGCTCGACCTGGTCGACGACCCGCCGGCTGTTGGTCATCCCGAAGAACACGCCCTCCAGCAGGTGGGTGGCCATCGGGAACCACTTGCGGACCGCCGTGGCGAACTTGCGGGCCGGAATCGCGAACACCCGCGCGGGACGCGTCGCCCGCAGCGTGTGCTGGTACCTCTGCTCGATCTTGTCGCCCAGGTACGCCTGCACGGCGCCGCCGTAGGTACCGGGGCGGTCCGTCCGGCTGACCTCCACAAGGTGGTCCCGGACGTTCTGGGTCATCACCATCTCGCCGTCCAGCAGCACGTACAGGAACTCGGCGGGATCGCCCTGCGCGCAGATCACACCGTCCTCGGGGTACTCCACGACGTGCCCGCACGCCGACAGCCAGCCGAGCTTCTCGTCGTCGAGGTCCTCGAAGAGGAACAGCCCGCGCAGGACCTCCGGTGACACCGTGCCGCTCATGCCTGCTCCAGATACCGGTGGACGAGAGCGACGGCCATCGCGCCGTCGCCGACCGCGGAGGCGACGCGCTTCATCGACTCCGCGCGGACGTCGCCCGCGGCGAACACGCCGGGGACGCTGGTCTCCAGATGGTAGGGCTGGCGGGCGAGCGGCCACCCGGCGGGGCGGCGGCCCCCGGCGACGAGGTCGGGGCCCGTCAGGACGTAGCCGCGCGCGTCGCGCTCGACGAACCCGTCGAGCCATCCCGTGCCGGGCTCGGCGCCGATGAACACGAACAGCCAGTGCGCGTCGATCGTCTTCTTGCCGCCCGGCCACGCGAACGTGAGCCGCTCCAGCCGGCCGACGCCCTCGGCGGCGCAGACGGTCTTGCCGGTGTGGACCTCGATGTTGGGCGTCTCGGCGATCTGCTGGATCAGGTAGTGCGACATCGACTTGTCCAGGCCGTCCGCCCGGACGACGAGGTGCACCTTCCCGGCGTACCTCGCGAGGTGCACCGCGGCCTGACCGGCGGAGTTGGCGCCGCCGACGACGGCGACCTCCTCGCCCGCGCAGGCCGGGGCCTCGGTGAGCGCGGCGCCGTAGAACACGCCGCGGCCGACGAAGTCGTCCACGCCCTCGGCGTTGAGGCGGCGGTACGAGACGCCGGTCGACAGGATGACGGCGTGTGCGGCGATCTCCGTACCGTCCGCCAGCCGCGCCACCCGGGCGGTGCCGTGCGACTCCAGGCCGGTGACCTCCCCGGTCCGCAGCAGCTCGGCGCCGAACCGGTCGGCCTGCCGGCGGGCCCGGTCGGCGAGCTGTGCCCCGCTCACCCCGTCGGGGAAGCCGAGGTAGTTCTCGATGCGGGAACTCTGCCCGGCCTGGCCGCCGAGGGCGCGCCGCTCCACGACGACCGTCCGCAGCCCCTCGGACGCGCCGTACACGGCCGCGCCGAGCCCGGACGGCCCGCCGCCGACGACGATCAGGTCGTAGAACCCGGTGGACGGGGTGCCGGCCAGCCCGATCGCGGACGCCAGCTCCGCGTCGGACGGCGCGGACAGCGCCGCCCCGTCCGTGGTCACGATCAGCGGCAGCTCCGGGGCGCCGGCCGCGGCGACCAGCTCCGCGCCCTCCGGGTCGCCGTCCATCAGCCAGGTGTAGGGCACCTGGTGGCGGGCGAGGAAGTCGCGGACCTCGTAGCAGCGGGCCGACCAGCGGTGCCCGACGACGCGCAGCTCGCCCGGCGGGCGCCGGTCGGTGCGCGCCCACGCGTCGATCTGGGCGTCGATCACCGGGTAGAACTTCTCCTCCGGCGGGTCCCACGGCTTGAGCAGATAGTGGTCGAGGTCGACGACGTTGATCGCGCGGATCGCGGCGTCGGTGTCGGCGTAGGCGGTGAGCAGGACCCGCCGGGCGTACGGGAACAGGTCCATGGCGCGTTCCAGGAACTCCACGCCGTTCATCTCGGGCATCCGGTGGTCGGCGAGCATCACGGCCGTGTCGTCGCCGCGCAGCCGCAGCTCGCTCAGCGCGTCCAGGGCCTGCCGGCCGGACTCGGCGCGCACGACCCGGTACGACTCGGCGTACCTGCGGCGCAGGTCACGCGCCACGGCCCGGGACACGCCCGGGTCGTCGTCGACCGTCAGAAGCACCGGCTTGGACAACGCGACTCCCTCGTTTCCGTACAACCCGGATGAAAGCCTACGTCCCTTCGGCGCCCCCGGGGGCGGGGCGGCGCCGCGCCATCGGTCATCATCGGTGGCATGGACCTGCGTGTTGCGCTGATCGGATACGGCACCGGCGGCTCGGTGTTCCACGCCCCGCTGATCTCCTCGGTGCCGGGAATGCGGCTGGCGGCGGTCGTGACGGGGAACCCGGGCCGGCAGGAGGCCGTCCGGGAGCGGTACCCGGAGGCGGAGGTGTTCGGCAGCGCCGACCGCCTCTGGAGCGCACCGGAAGGCTATGACCTGGTCGTGGTCACGGCGCCGAACCGGCAGCACGTCCCGCTGGCCCGGACGGCGCTGACCTCCGGCGTCCCGGTCGTGGTGGACAAGCCGGTGGCGGCCTCGGCCGCCGACGCCCGTTCGCTGGCCGCGCTGAGCGCCGTGCGGGGTCTGCCGGTGTTCCCGTTCCACAACCGGCGCTGGGACGGCGACTACCGGACCGCCCGGCGGCTGATCGGCTCCGGCGCCCTCGGCGACGTCCAGCGGTTCGAGTCGCGGTTCGAACGCTGGCGTCCCGGCGTCAAGGCGGGCTGGAAGGAGAGCACCGACCCCCGCGACGCGGGCGGCATCCTGTTCGACCTCGGCTCCCACCTCATCGACCAGGCGGTCACGCTGTTCGGCCGCCCGGAACGGGTGTACGCCGAGATCGACACGCGCCGCAGCGGCGCGGGCACCCCCGACGACGTGTTCGTGGCCCTGGCCCACCCGGGCGGAACCCGCTCCCACCTGTGGATGAGCGCGACGGCCGCGCAGTTCGGCCCGCGGTTCCGGGTGCTCGGGAGCGGCGCGTCCTACACGGTGTCCGGCATGGACCGGCAGGAGGAGCAGCTCCGCGAGGGCCTCACTCCCAAGGACCCCGGCTACGGCATCGCGTCACCGGAATCGCACGGCATGCTCGGCGTCCCCGGCGAGGGGACCGCCGAACCCACCGACCCCGGCGCCTACCACGAGTTCTACGGGAGCGTCGTCCGCACCCTCCGCGACGACGCTCCCCCTCCGGTGACCCTCGCCGACGCGGTCACCGGCCTGGAGGTCATCGAGGCCGCGGCCCGCTCGGCCGGCGAGCACACCGTCGTCGCGCTCGGCGATCAGTAGCGCAGGTCGGCCAGCACCCCGTAGTGGTCGGACGGGACGACGCCGTCCACCGGCCGGTCGCCGATCAGCTCGCAGTGCACGGGATGGCCGGCGCCGCCCGCCCGCGGCCACGCCGAGAAGACGTAGTCGATACGGCGGTCGGGCCACAGGACGGGCGCCGTCCAGTGGTTGGTTCGGCTCCAGGTGTGCCCGGCGGTGCCGCCGCCCGCCATCTCCCAGGCGTCGTAGAAGACCACGCCGGGTGCCGCGGCGGCGGCGCGCCCGGTCAGCATGCGGATCTCGTCGGAGTCCGGCGCCGCGTTGAAGTCCCCGCACACCACGACCGGCGCGTCGGTTCCGGCCGCCTGGCGGACGAAGCCGCCGAGGGCGCGGACCTGCTCCTGGCGCTGCGCGCTGTGGCCGAGCTTCCAGCCGAGGACGGTCCCGAAGACGTGGAGGGGGCCGCGCGGCCCGTCCGCCCTGGCGTGCACCGCGTGGCCGGAGTCGGATTCGTCCTGCTGGAAGCCGAGTTGCTGGCGCCCCACCTGGCCGAGGGGCCAGCGGGACAGCAGGGCGATGCCCGACCTGCCCCCGACGGCGGACGGGGAGCCGCGGAACACGGTGTGCGGCAGGCCGAGCGCCTCCGCGAACCGGCCGGCCTGCGCCTCGTCGTCGTCCTCCCACGCCTCGATCAGGACGACGACGTCGGGCGCGGCGTCCCGGAGGGTCGCGATGATCGCCGGTTCGCGTTCGCGCCAGGGACCGTGGCGGTCCCAGACGTTCCAGGTGGCGACCCGGACCGTGGTCTCGATCTGCGGGCCGTACGGCTGCTCGATGTCATAAGGCATGACGCGAGGGTCTCAGTGCGTGCGGCGGGCCGCCAGGATCCCGGCCGGGGATCAGAGGACGGAGACGTGGATGTGGTCGTAGTGGTTCGCGGTGATGCTGCCGCGGTTCTCCATCTGGCGCCAGCCGCCGCTGCTGCGGAAGTCGTAGATGCGCTGCTTCCAGATGATGTACTTGAGGCCGAGCCTGGAGGCGTTGCCGATCAGGTACTGGGAGACGTTGTCGCCGTGCGCCTGGGCGGAGGCGCTCGGCATCCGGCCGCCCGTGCTCTCCATGAAGTCGCAGGCCGTACCCGAGCCGTGGTCCTGCGGGTCGCCGGGACGCGCGCAGCCGATCGAGGGGAACGCGCCGAACTTGCCGTCGATCTCCACGAGGACGCTCCGCATGCGCGCGGTCATGGAGTTCCCGACGATCGGGGACTTGGTGCCGCTCGCCCCGTCGGGACGGCCGCTCCCGCCGCCACCCGTGGGCGCCTGCGTCTGCGTCACCTGGGGCTTGTACTTGGCCAGCAGCTTCTTGACGCGGGTGCGCTGGCTCTTCAGGTCCTTGATCTCCTTCTCGACCGCGTCGAGCTTCTTGCGGGCCGTCTCGTTCGACTGCTCCGCCTTGGCCGTGAGGGTCCGCAGGTTCTCCAGGCGGCGGCCGTTGTTGCGGCTGATGTGCTCGATGACGGCGGCGTCGTGGACGGCCGCGCCGGGCTCGGCCGAGGAGATGATCGGGATCACGTCGAGCCGGCCGGTCATGTAGGAGGTGGAGGCGAGGCGGGCGACGTCGGCGCGCGCGGCGTCGTACTCCCGGTCGACGCGTTCGGCGTCCGCGCCGGCGCGCTCGGCGGCCTTCTTCGCCGCCTCCAGCGTGACGAGCTCGCCGCGGTACTCCTTCGACAGCTTCTCGGACTCGACCTTGAGTTTGGCGTACTTCTTCTCAAGGTCGTCCGGCGCCTGCGGGAGGCTCGCGGCGCTCGCGGCGGTCCCCGAGGCCGGGGGCAGCGCCACCGTGACGCCCGCCGCGAGGGCCAGCGCCGCCAGGCGCCGCGACGTTCTGCGCCCGCCCGTCGCGCGAGCGGTCCTGCCGGGGGGATCGAGGGCCGCCACAGATCACTCCTAGATAACAAAGCTCAAGATTGGCGGCACGCTACCACAATCACCCATTTAGCCTCAGAAGCTTCAAGAAACACATAGAGTCACCCGTGGGCTACCGAAGGGCCACACCGTACGAGACCGAGGGGCCGGGCCGCCGTACGGCGGTCCGGCCCCTGCTCCGGCGTCGCCGGGGAGGCCCCCGGCGCTCCCCGGTCACGGCCCGACGAGCTCCTCCCAGCGCGGGATCCGCGGCCGGGACAGCAGCCGCAGGCCCGCCTCGGCGACCGTCCGGTCCCCCTTGCGGTTGTTGCACCTGCCACAGGCCAGGACGGTGTTCTCCCAGGTGTCGCCGCCGCCGCGCGACTGCGGGTGGACGTGGTCGATGGTGTTGCCGCGCTTGCCGCAGTAGCAGCACCGGCCCCGGTCGCGCAGGTACACGCCGCGCTTGCTCCACGGCGGGCGCCTGCCGTGCCGCCAGCGCATCGCCACGTACCGGACGAGCCGCAGGACCCGCGGCACCGGGAACCGGCCGAAGGTCGCGCCCTCCTCGGCCTCCTCGACGACCGCCACCTCGCGCACCAGCATGCGGATGGCGTGCCGCAGGTCCACCCTTTGTAAGGGCTCGTACGACGCGTTCAGGACGAGCACGTTCACCGGGTCACCTCCCAACACCTGTGCCGCTCCCCCGCCAGGATTCGAACCTGCATATCCGCATTAACGGTGCGGCGTTCTGCCGTTGAACTACAAGGGAATGCTCCGGCAATTCTGAGGCTTCCGGGCATTCCCGGAAGCCTCCATAAGAGTGCCGATACGGCGGTCACTGAGGCAACGTGTTTTCGGCCCGCGGCCGCCGCGGCGGCCGGGGCGGCCGTTCAGGGCGCTCAGAGCGCGGCGGGGAGGGCGGTGACGGCGGCCTGGTATTCCATGGACTCGCGCTCCATCCGGAAGCCGAGTTCCTCGTTGACGGCGAGCATGTGGACGTTGTCGCCGGCGTTGTCGGTCTCGATCTCGCGGACGCCGGGGCACGCCCCGGCCAGCCATTCGAGCATGGCCGCCTTCACCCAGATGCCCAGACGCCGGCCGCGGTGCTCGGGGACGACGGCGGTGTCGTACTGGGCGGCGCGGCCGGTACAGCCGTGCGGGACGACGACCTCGGTGAACCCCGCGATGACGCCGCCGGACAGGGCGGCGACGGTGTACAGGTCGTCGCCGCGCTTGGCGACGACCTCGGCCATCTCGCGGACACGGTGCGCGTCCCAGGGCGTCCCCTCGTACTCGGCGAAGTCCGCCATGGCGTGCTTGGCGCGGGCGAGCGCTGTGGCGTGCTCGTCCGGGACCGCGCCCCGCCAGCGGACGAGGTCGTACCCGGGGTGTTCCTCGGCCAGGAGCCGGGCGACGTGCCCGGCCGGGACGTCGTCCAGCCGCAGCAGCATGCCGCGCAGGGTCAGGACGCATTCGAAGCCGTGCGACTCCAGGAACGGGACGGCCGGGGTGCCCGCGAGCACCTGCGCGATCACGCTGGTGCGCCCGTCGGCGCGCAGCCCCCCGGCGGCGACGGCGAGGAGCCGGCCGCCGAGGCCGCGGCGGCGGTGCCCGGGGCGGACCCGGATGTCGATCTCGCCGGGACGGCCGGTGCCGGGCTCGCCCGGCAGCCGGAGCGCGGCCACCGCGGCGAGGCGGGCGCCGTCGGTCACGGCCCACAGCCGCCGCCGCGCCCCGGGCTCCGCGCCGAGCAGCAGCCGCGCCGTCCGTTCCGGGTCGGGGTCGGGCTCCGCTGCCGGATCGGCGGCGTGGACGGCCGTGAGCACGCCGTGCCACTCCCGGATCTGCGCGTCCGTCGGATCATCGATCGCGATGACGTCCATCCGACTGTTGTACCTGATCGTCGCGCGGCGTGACCGGGACCCTCGGCAACCCGGGGTTTCGGTCGGCGGGAACGGCGCTCAGCAGCCGCGCGAGAACGCCTCCAGAATGCGTTCGGCCGCGAGGGCGGGGGTGAGGGCGCCGTCGGCCACCTCGCGTTCCAGTTGCGGCGCCAGCCTCCGGACGTCGGGGTGCGCGTGCAGTTCGGTGAGGAGCCGCTCGCGGACCATCGCCCACGTCCAGCCGACCTGCTGCCGCCGCCGCCTGGTCTCCAGCTCGCCGGACTCGCGCAGCCGCTCCTGGTGCTCGACGAGCTTGCCCCACACCTCGTCCAGCCCGGTGCCCTCCTTGGCGCTGCAGGTCAGGACGGCGGTGTCGCGGATCCGCTCGTCGCTGCGCAGCAGCCGCAGCGCGCCCGACAGCTCGCGGGCGGCGCGCTCGGCCTCCATCCTGTGCTCGCCGTCGGCCTTGTTGACGGCGATGACGTCGGCCAGCTCCAGGACGCCCCTCTTGATGCCCTGCAGCTGGTCGCCGGTGCGGGCGAGGGTGAGGAACAGGAACGAGTCGACCATGTCGGCGACGGCGGTCTCGGACTGGCCGACGCCGACGGTCTCGACGAGGACGACGTCGTACCCGGCGGCCTCCATGACGACCATGGCCTCGCGGGTGGCCTTGGCGACGCCGCCGAGGGTCCCGGCGGTGGGCGAGGGGCGGATGAACGCGTCCGGGTCGACGGCGAGGCGCTGCATGCGGGTCTTGTCGCCGAGGATGCTGCCGCCCGTCCGGGTCGAGGACGGGTCCACGGCGAGCACCGCGACCTTGTGGCCCTCGCCCGTCAGGCGGGTGCCGAGCGCGTCGATGAACGTGGACTTGCCGACGCCCGGCACCCCGGTGATCCCGACGCGGCGGGCGCCGCCCGCGTGCGGGGTCAGCTCGACCAGCAGCTTCTGCCCGAGGTCCCGGTGGTCGGGCCGGCTCGACTCCACGAGCGTGATCGCCCGCGCGATCCACGCCCGCGACCCGTCGAGGACCCCGGCCGCGTAGTCGTCGAGGCCCGGCTTCACTGGTCCGCGTGGCCCAGCGAGGCGGTCAGCTCGTCCAGCAGGCCGGTCGCCGCGTCCGCCAGGACGGTGCCGGGCGGGAAGATCGCCGCGGCGCCCGCGGCGCGCAGCTCGTCGAAGTCGCCCGGCGGGATGACCCCGCCGACGACGATCATGATGTCGTCGCGGCCGAGCGCGGACAGCTCCTCGCGCAGCGCCGGCACGAGCGTGAGGTGGCCGGCGGCGAGGGAGTTGACGCCGACGATGTGCACGTCGGCCTCGACGGCCTGCCGGGCGACCTCGCCCGGGGTCTGGAACAGCGGGCCCACGTCGACGTCGAAGCCGAGGTCGGCGAACCCCGTCGCGATCACCTTCTGACCGCGGTCGTGGCCGTCCTGGCCCATCTTGGCGAC
The DNA here is from genome assembly GCF_052245875.1 of Actinomadura sp. 3N407. Classification (NCBI taxonomy): domain Bacteria; kingdom Bacillati; phylum Actinomycetota; class Actinomycetes; order Streptosporangiales; family Thermomonosporaceae; genus Actinomadura; species Actinomadura sp. 3N407. The sequence continues at coordinate 139,724 of NZ_JBQQBP010000007.1, read as the reverse complement.
GAGGATGCGGGGGCGGCGCCCCTCGGCCTCCTCGAACGCCGCGGCGGCCGCGCGGGCCTTCTCGATCGCCGTCACCTGACCCGCTTCCTCCCTGTACACCCCGGAGATCGTACGGATCTGCGCGGCGTGCCGCCCGTACGCCTTCTCCAGCGCGTCCGAGATCTCCCCGACGGTCGCCTTGGCGCGGGCGGCGCCGATCGCGAGGGCCAGGAGGTTGTGCTCCAGGCCGGGCTCCCGGGTCCCCTTCTCGGCGGCGCCGGCCGCGCGGGTCAGGGCCTCCAGCGCCGACAGCGTCGCGGTCTCGTCGCGCTCCTCGCGCAGCCGGCGCAGCTTGTCGATCTGCTGCGCGCGGACGGAGGCGTTGTCGACCTTGAGGACCTCGATCTCCTGCTCGGTGTCCGGGCGGTACTTGTTGACGCCGACGACGGGCTGCCGGCCGGAGTCGATGCGGGCCTGCGTGCGGGCGGCGGCCTCCTCGATGCGGAGCTTGGGCAGCCCCTCGTCGATCGCCTTGGCCATGCCGCCGGCCTCCTCGACCTCGGTGATGTGGCCCCAGGCTCGGCGGGCGAGGTCGTAGGTGAGCCGCTCGACGTAGGCGCTGCCGCCCCACGGGTCGATGGTCCGGGTCGTCCCGGACTCCTGCTGGAGGACCAGCTGGGTGTTGCGGGCGATGCGGGCCGAGAAGTCGGTCGGCAGCGCGAGGGCCTCGTCCAGCGCGTTGGTGTGCAGCGACTGGGTGTGGCCCTGAGTGGCGGCCATGGCCTCGATGCAGGTGCGGGCGACGTTGTTGTAGACGTCCTGCGCGGTGAGGGACCAGCCTGACGTCTGGCAGTGCGTCCGCAGCGACAGCGACTTGGGGTTCCGCGGGCCGAACGTCTTCACCAGCCGCGCCCACAGCAGGCGGGCGGCGCGGAGCTTGGCGACCTCCATGAAGAAGTTCATCCCGATCGCCCAGAAGAACGACAGGCGGGGCGCGAACGCGTCGATGTCCAGGCCCGCGTCGCGTCCGGCGCGGATGTACTCGACGCCGTCGGCGAGGGTGTAGGCCAGCTCCAGGTCGGCCGTGGCCCCGGCCTCCTGGATGTGGTAGCCGGAGATCGAGATGGAGTTGTACTTCGGCATCCGCTGCGAGGTGAACGCGAAGATGTCGGAGATGATCCGCATCGACGGCTGCGGCGGGTAGATGTAGGTGTTGCGGACCATGAACTCCTTGAGGATGTCGTTCTGGATGGTCCCGGCGAGCGCCTCCGGTTTCACCCCCTGCTCCTGCGCGGCGGCGATGTAGAGCGCGAGGACGGGCAGGACGGCGCCGTTCATGGTCATCGACACGCTCATCTCGTCCAGCGGGATGCCGTCGAAGAGCTGCCGCATGTCGTAGATCGAGTCGATCGCCACGCCGGCCATGCCGACGTCGCCGGAGACGCGCGGGTGATCGGAGTCGTAGCCGCGGTGGGTGGCCAGGTCGAACGCGACCGACAGTCCCTTCTGCCCGGCCGCGAGGTTGCGCCGGTAGAAGGCGTTGGACTCCTCGGCGGTGGAGAAGCCGGCGTACTGCCGGATCGTCCACGGCTGCGTCGCGTACATCGCCGGGTAGGGGCCGCGCAGGTACGGCGCGATGCCCGGGTAGGTGTCGAGGAAGTCGAGCCCGGCCAGGTCGTCGCCGGTGTAGAGGGGACGGACGCCGATGCCCTCCGGGGTGTCCCAGGTCTGGGCTTCGGGGTCCGCGCCGGTCGTGTCGGCGACCGCGGCGCGCCACCGCTTGGCGGCCTCGTCGGCCGGGGGCGCCGTCCCGAGCTCGATCTCGGTGAAGTCGGGGATCATTCGTTCACTCCCAGATCGTGGAGGGTGGTCTCCAGCACCTCGATCGCGTCGCATCCCGCGTACACGCCGGCGTCGACCCCCTCATACGTTCCCTTACCCGCGAGCCAGACCTTCACTGCACCCGCTTCGCGCAGAACCCGCGCCGCCTCCGCCGCTCTGCTCGTCGCACCGTCCGAACCCGCCTCCCCGTACAGCCCGTCGCTGGAGCAGATGCAGGCGACGGTCGTCCCGGACGTCCCGAACTCCTCGGGCGCGCCGGTGACCGTCTCGATCCCGCCCGCCTGGAAGAGGTTGGCGGCGAACGACGCGCGCGCCGTGTGGACGGCGATGGGCCCGAGCGTGGCGAGGAACACCCGGGGACGGGTGCCGGTCGCCTCGGCGTGGGCGTCGGAGCGGTCGCGGAGGGCCTCGAAGTCCTGCGCGTACGTGACGACGGGAAGCCCGCCGCGCGGTTCCCGGGGCGCGGGGGCCCGCTCGGGGAGGGCCTCGGCGAGGTTGGGGAACTCGCTGACGCCGGTGAGCGGGGCCCTGCGCCGGGCGATGTCCGCGCGGCGCCGCGCCCACGTCGCGGCGAGCCGGTCGGCGACGAGCCCCGATTCGAGGGCGGCGGCGAGGCCCCCCGCCCTCTCGATCTCGGTGAACCGGGCCCAGGCGGCGTGGGCGAGTCCCTCGGTGAGGTTCTCGGCGTACCAGGAGCCGCCGGCCGGGTCGACGACGCGGGCGAGGCTCGACTCCTCCAGCAGCAGCGTCTGGGTGTTGCGGGCGATGCGGCGGGCGAAGTCGTCCGGCAGCCCGAACCGGGCGTCGAACGGCTGGACGGTGACCGCGTCGGCGCCGCCGGTCCCGGCGGCGAACGTCGCGATGGTGGTGCGGAGCATGTTCACCCACGGGTCGCGCCGCGTCATCATCGCCGACGACGTCACGGCGTGGACGCGCGCGGCCGTCCCCTCGGCGGCCCCGCTGACCTCCGCGACCCGCGCCCACAGGCGGCGGACGGCGCGGAGCTTGGCGATCGAGGCGAACTGGTCGGCGTTCACGGCGACGCGGAACTCGATCTGCCCGAACGCCTCGTCCACGCTCAGCCCCGCACCGGTCAGCGCGCGCAGGTAGGCGACGCCCGCCGCGACGGCCGCGCCCAGTTCCTCGGCGTCGCCGCCGCCCGCGTCGTGGTACGGGGTCCCGTCGGCGACGAGGGCGCGCAGCTTCGGGAACTCGCGGACGCAGCGGACGGCGAGCGCGGCGGCGTCGTCCAGGGAACCGGGCGTGCCGGTGCGCGCCGCGAGACCGAGCGGGTCGGCGCCGAGGTTGCCGGACGCGTCGGCGGCGTTGCCGCGCTCGGCGGCCAGGGAGAGGAACACGTCCGCGGCCTCGGCGGTCTGCTCTCCCGCGTCCAGCACGATCGGCGCGAGGTCCAGCAGGACGCCGCGCAGCGCCTCGGGGAGCCCGGTGACCGGCAGCCCGCCGCCGCCGAGCCGCAGCCACACGGAGGTGGCGCCGTTCTCCAGGTCGGCGAGGATCGCCTCCCGGGTGACCGCAGGGTCGGGGTGCGCGTGCCGCTGCCGGACGTCCCATCCGGCGATGCCCTCGCCGTCCGGCCGCACCTCGCGGACGTACGGGGCGAGGCCGGGGCGTCCCGGCGGGGCGTCGTCGCGCGTGTAGAGCGCGGCGATCGGCACCCCGTCGTAGGACTCGCGGGTCAGCAGACCCTCGATCTCGTCGAGGGGGGCGTCCTCCGCCGCCGCGCCGGACTTGCGCAGCACCCCCTTCACCATCTCCCGCCACCGGTCGCGTTCGGCCGGGGGGAAGGCGGCTGCCAGTTCGAGTTCCTCAGGCGGCACCGTCATGCCCTGGATCGTAGGCGAGCGACCGAATCCGGCTCTAAAGCGGGTCCCGCTGACCAGAACCGCCGCGCCGGACCGGAGGCACCGGTTAACGGTGCGGCGGGCGGGAAGGGGGAGTCCATGACCTTGGATTCCCTCCCCGGTGACCTCTACCACATGCAGGAACTCCTCGACGAGCACGAGAAGGAGATCGTCGGACGGGTGCGCGCCTTCCTGGAGTCGAAGGTCGCTCCGATCGCGAACGACTGCTGGGCGCGGGCCCGGTTCCCGTTCGACCTGATCCCCCAGTACGGGGAGCTCGGCATCGCCGGCCTCGCCCACGACGAGTGCCCGGGTGAGAAGCCGAGCAGCCTGCTCAGCGGGTTCCTGGCGATGGACATGGCCCGCGTGGACCCGTCCATGGCCACGTTCTTCGGTGTGCACACGGGCCTCGCCATGGGCAGCATCGGCCGGTGCGGGTCGCCCGAGCAGCGCGAGCGGTGGCTGCCCGCGATGGGGCGGATGGAGAAGATCGGCGCGTTCGCGCTCACCGAGCCGGAGGGCGGGTCGGACGTGGCTCTCGGACTGCGCACCACCGCGCGCCGGGACGGCGACACATGGGTGCTGAACGGAGCCAAACGCTGGATCGGCAACGCGACGTTCGCCGACCACACCGTCGTCTGGGCCAGGGACGAGGCGGACGACCAGGTGAAGGGCTTCGTCGTCGCCAAGGACACGCCGGGCTTCACCGCCACCCGGATCGAGAACAAGATCGCGCTGCGGACCGTGGAGAACGCCGACATCGTGCTTTCGGACTGCCGCGTCCCGGAGGCCGACCGGCTCGCGGGCGCCGACGGCTTCAGGGACACGGCGGCGATCCTGCGCCGGACGCGCAGCGGCGTCGCCTGGCAGGCCGTCGGGGTCATGCTCGCCGCCTACGAGATCGCCCGCGACTACGCGGTGGAGCGCGAGCAGTTCGGCCGGCCGATCGCCCGTTTCCAGCTCGTCCAGGACCTGCTGGTCAAGATGCTCGGGAACGCCACCGCCTCGCTCGGCATGGTGGTGCGGCTCGCCCAGCTCCAGGACGACGGCCTCTACCGCGACGAGCACTCGGCGCTCGCCAAGGCGTACTGCACCACCCGGATGCGGGAGGTGGTCGGCTGGGCGCGCGAGCTCATGGCCGGCAACGGGATCGTGCTCGACTACGGCATCGGCCGGTTCGTCGCCGACGCCGAGGCGCTCTACTCCTACGAGGGCACCCGGGAGATCAACACGCTGATCGTCGGGCGCGCCGCGACGGGGCTCGGCGCGTTCGTCTGACGGCTCCGTCCGGGACGCCCGCGGCATACCCCGGACGGGCACCTGGCGAGGGGCGTTGCTAGAGTTCGGCGTCGTAGCCCCCAACGGAACCCGTGAGGAAGACGAACGCATGTCGACAGGCAGCCACGCCGGGCGCCCGAAGTCCTGGGTCGCCGTGACCATCATCTTCATCGGCTTCGTCGTCGGCGGCGTGGGCATCGTCATGGGTCCGGACTGGATCGTGTTCGGGGTCGGCGCGGCGCTGGTCGCGATCGGCGGCGTCTTCGCGCTGGCCGTGGACATCATGACCGACGTCGTCGTCGACGAGCCGCGGCAGTAGCGAGTGTTCGGCCGTCCCCCCATCGAGGAGCGGATCGCCGCACGGCAGCGTGAACGCGGGCCTCTCAAGCCGGGCTCCGTGTTCCCGCACGCCCCCGCCAAGATGCTGTTCTTCTTCAGCCTCGGCGTGGTCGTGGTCACCCACCTCATCGCGCTGTCGCCGTACTTCTTCGAATAGGGCCTGGCCTCGGATCGCGCGCCGGGGCCGCCTAGCCGCCTCGATCCTCGCGGTTCGGCGGGTCCTCCCGCTTGTCGCCCAGGTAGAACAGCCCCACGAGGACGAAGATCCCGACGGCGGCCAGGATCGCGAGCGCGCCGATGAGAGCCGACCCGGACACGGGAATCACCTTCATTTCTTGTGCATTTCTTGTGCGGCGTCTCTCCCCGGAGACTGCCCGCTGAAAGGCGGGTCAAAAGAGCGTCAAGAAGATCCCCGGGGACCGCTCCACGCCCGTCCGGCGCGTGCGAACGGGACGGCGGCGACGTACGGTCGAAGAGATGTGGCCGCCTGCGTCGCCCCCGAGCCAGAGGTGGTGGGATGGCCCTGCGATTCGGAATCGAGGAGGAGTACTTCGTCGTCGATCCCGTCTCCCGGGAGGTCGTTCCCCGCGCCGCGGCCGTGGTGCGGCGGGCCACCGCGGCGCTGGGCGAGCGCACCTCCACCGAGCTGGTCGACTTCCTCGCCGAGGCCAAGACGCCGCCGTGCGACGACCTCGACAAGCTCGCCGAGCAGATCCGGTCGATGCGGTCGGCGATGGCGGCCGCCGCCGCGGCCGAGGGCGTCCGGCTCGCCGCCACCGGGACGCCCGTGCTGGGCGAGGTGATCCCCGCCCCCATCAGCGCGGGCGCCCGCTACGCCGAGAGCCTCGCGGTGTACCGGGGCCTGGACGACGAGCAGAGCATCTGCTCCTGCCACGTCCACGTCGAGATGCCCGACCGCGAGCGCGCGATCCAGGTCGGCAACCATCTGCGTCCATGGCTGCCGACGCTGGTGGCCCTGGCGGCGAACTCGCCGTACTGGGCGGGCCGGGACACCGGGCACGCCTGCTGGCGGGTGATGGCCTGGGCGCGGTGGCCGGTTGCGGGGCCGCCGCCGTTCTTCGAGTCGGCGGCGCACTACGACGATCTCGTCGGGACGCTGCTGGACTGCGGCGCCCTGATGGACACCGGCACGATCTTCTGGGACGTGCGGCCGTCGGCGCGGCTGCCCACCGTGGAGATCCGGCTCGCGGACGTCGCCCCGACCGCCGGGGACGCCGCCGTGTTCGCCGCGCTGATCCGGGCGCTGGTGCAGGTCTCGGCCGCCGCGGTGGACGCGGGCGAGCGGGCGCCGGACCCGCCGCAGGAGATGCTGCGCGCCGCGTACTGGCTGGCCGCGCGGGACGGCCTGGCCGGGACCGGGGTGGACGTGTGCACGGGCCGCCCCGCCGGGTTCCGGGAGCTGGCCGGGGACCTGCTGGCGCACGTGCTGCCCGCGCTGCGCGACAGCGGGGACCTCGCCGCAGTCGTCCGCGGCGTCCGCCGCCTCCTGACGGGCGGGACCGGCGCGGAGCGGCAGCGCGGCGCCTACCGCAGGCGCGGCCGGCTGACCGATGTGGTCGACGCCGCGATACTGCGGGATCGGTGATCGCGGCGGAAGCGATCCGACGGCCCGCGGAAGCGATTCGATGATCCCAGGATGTGATTTTACGGTCTTCGCCCGTTTTTCGGTGGTCATCAACGGGTAGTCGTTCAGTTGGCCGTTCTCAGGACGGTGTGATCATTTGACCTCGGGGGATATGAGCATGGGTCCGTCTCGCGCGACCTTCTCCCGCCGCGTACGCTCGACCCGATGCACGTGCATGCGACCGTCGTCCCGAACGGAGTGACCACGCGATGAGCCTCATGCCCGGGGGGCCGGGCACGGTGCCGCGTGGCACGTTCGTACACCCCGCCCTCTTCTACCGGGACGACGAGGAGTATCTCGCCGGCACCGTACCGTTCATCCTGGAGGGCCACGGGTCGGGCGAACCCGTCGCCGTCGCGGTGCCGCACGCGCGCCTGGCCGTGCTGCGCAAGGCGCTGGGCCCGGCGGAGGCCGACGTGACGTGGCTCGACATGTCGGAGGCGGGACGCAACCCCGGCCGCATCATCCCGGCCGTGCTGCGCGCGTTCGCCGACCGGCACACCGCCGGCCGGGTGCGGATCATCGGCGAGCCGGTGTGGCCCGGCCGGTCGGCCGCCGAGTATCCGGCCTGCGCCCAGCACGAGGCACTGATCAACCTGGCGTTCGAGGGACGCGACGTGTCGATCCTGTGCCCCTATGACGTGACCGGCCTGGACCCCGTCGCGATCGCCGACGCCCGCGCCACCCACCCGGTGCTGATCGACCGGCGGGGCGAGCACAGGAGCGGCGACTACGCGCCCCACCGCGTCATCCACGCCTACAACCGGCCGCTGCCGGAGCCGCACGGCGCGGTCTCGATGAGCTTCGACCTCGACTCGCTGCCCCTCGTCCGCGAGTTCGCCTGCCGGTGGGCGGCCCGCCTCGGCCTCGGCCCCGACGCGGTGGGCGACATGGAGCTCGCCGTCAGCGAGCTGGCCGCCAACTCCTGCCTGCACGGCGGCGGGTCGGGCACCGCGCGGCTGTGGTCGGAGGACGGCCATGTCCTCTGCGAGGTCCTGGACGCCGGGACGATCACCGACCCGCTCGCCGGACGCCGCCCCGCCGACATGAGCCCCAACGGCGGCCGCGGCATCCTCATGGTCAACCACCTGGCCGATCTCGTCCGCGTCCACACGGGCCCGGGCGGCACCGCGATCCGCGTCTACATGCGCAAGTGAGGGCATGGCACGCCGGCACCGGGCGGGCTTCCGGCGGAGCGTCCCCGTACCGGACGGCTGCTCCCCCGCGGTAGGCCCCGGCGATGCCGAGACTTGACCCCGCCATCAGGTGTAGTGGACGCACGACGGGAATGATCCGGGCGGCCGATCTCACCCGATCCTTATGGGGAACGATGCGTTTTCTTGCTCGCGCTCACCAGATGCCCGTCCGGATGATCGTCGGGGCGTTCATCGTGAACTCCGGCATGTCGAAGCTCAAGGGCGGCGACGAGGCGGCCGAGCAGACACATGCCATGGCCAAGACCGCCTATCCGGTCCTGGAGTCGCGGAATGCGCAGGAGTTCACCCGCATGCTCGGCACGTTCGAGCTCGCGCTCGGCAGCGCGCTGATGGTGCCGCTGGTCCCCTCGGTGCTCGCGGGCGCGGCGCTCACCGCGTTCTCCGGCGGGCTGACCGGTCTGTACCTGCGGACCCCCGGCATGCGGGAGCCCGGCGGGCTGCGTCCCACCCAGCAGGGCATCGGGCTCGCCAAGGACTCCTGGCTCGTCGGCATCGGCACCGCCCTCGTCCTGGAGGAGCTCGGCCGGGCCCGCGACGAGCGCTGCACCCGCCGCTGAGACGGCCGCTTGACGCGGCGCGGCCCGCCCGGTGAGGATCGGCGCGTCCCCAGGAGGCCGCGCCATGACGTCCCAGCCCCAGCCGTCACCGCCCGGGAGGGCGCGCGTCCACCCGGCGACGGCCGCCGACACCGCGGCGATCGCCGCCCTTCTCGGCCGCGCCTTCGACGACGACCCCGTCTGGCGGTGGCTGCTGCCCGACGACGCGTCCCGCGTACGGCGGCTGACCGGCCTGTTCGACATCATGCTCCGCCGGGTGCACCTTCCGCACGGCGCCACGGAGGCCACGGGACGGGACGGAACGGCCGAGGCGGCGGCCCTGTGGGATCCGCCCGGGCGGTGGCGTGTGCCCGTCCGCGCGCAGGCGGCCCAGGCGGTGCCGCTGCTGCGGGTTCTCGGCACGAGGGTGCCCGCCACGCTGCGCACGCTCGGCGCGATCGAGAAGCACCATCCTCGTGAGCCGCACTGGTACCTGGCGGTGCTCGGCACCGATCCCCCGGCGCAGGGCAACGGGCTGGGCGGCGCGCTGCTGCGGTCCCGCCTCGACCGCTGCGACGCCGAGGGGATCCCCGCGTACCTGGAGTCGTCCAAGGAGCGGAACGTCCCCTATTACGAGCGGTTCGGGTTCGAGGTGACGCGGGAGCTCGCTCTGCCGGGCAGGGGCTGCCCGCCGGTCTGGCTCATGTGGCGGGCGCCCGGAGAAGGCCCCTGATCCTTTCCGACAGCGGTTACGGCCAGGTGGTTAAGGCCGTGTCATGGCCGGATGCGGCCACGCATTCGAGGATGTCAAGCGTCCGGTGCGCGTCCGGCGGCCATCGGCGGTCCCGCCGCGTTCCTGCTGCCCGCCACCGGCGAATCCGGAACCGGCGGGACGCCGCCAAACGCGATTGGCCCGATGCGGCCACGCGGCGGACGGCTTTCGGACGGACCACCGAACACGCTTTCCCCTCACCGCCTCCGCCCGCCTACCGTCGAAGGTGAGTCACCACACCGCTCCCTCTGGTGAAGGCGACAGGTGAAGCGACATGACGACGGCCGCGACGCGCGCACCGGAGGCGCGGCTTGTCCTGCACAGGCCCGGCCCGGCCCGGATCCAGGACTATCTCCTCGGCGGCAAGGACAACTACGCCCCGGACCGCGACCTCGCCCACCGGATCCTCGAGGTCCTGCCGCAGTCGGCGGACGCGGCCCGCGCCGCCCGCGGCTACCTCGCCCGCGCCGTCCGGCTGCTCGCCGGCCTCGGCGTCCGGCAGTTCCTCGATCTCGGCTGCGGGCTGCCCAAGGCCGACAACCTGCACCAGATCGCCGCCCGGCACACCACCGGCACCCGCGTCGTCTACGTCGACGACGACCCGCTCGTCATCGCGCACGCCCGCGCACTGCTGGTCGACGGCGGCAACATCGCCGCGCTGCACGCCGACATCCGCGACCCGGCCTCGATCCTGGGCAGCCCGGAGGTCCGCCGCCTCATCGACCCGGCCGAGCCGGTCGCGCTGGTGTTCTCCTCCGTCCTGCACTTCCTGCCGGGCGCGGCCGACCTCGTCGCCGCCCTCGCCGGAACGGCCCCTCCCGGCAGCGCCGTCGTCGTCTCCCACGCCACCGCCGACTTCGCCCCGTCCGCGTTCGCCGAGGCCGCGCGGCGCTACCGGGAGGCGAGCGGCGCCCCGCTGTTCCCGCGCGGCGCGGGCGAGATCGCGCGGCTCCTCGGACCGTTCCGCCCGCTGCCCCCCGGCCTGGTGCCGCTCCCCCGCGGGCGCCCGTGCGGGATGACCCGGCCGGGCCACGAGCCGATCATGTACGGCGCCGTGGCCGTCCGCTGACCGTCCCCGGCGGGCCCGCCGGGGACGGTCAGCGAGTGTGGGGTTGGTCACAGCGAGTCCGGCGCCGGGCACCGTCCGTGCACCGCCGTCCACCTCGCCGGAGCACCGCTCCCGCTGGTCGCGAGGCATTCCGCGGCCGTCACGCTGAGTCAGCCGCCGGAACATCGCGTTAAGACGCATCTCATTCGCCCGTTGGAGGACGCGAACCGTCGGCACCTATGGTGGCGCGGATGGCGGCGAACACCCTGACCCCATCGCGCACACAGATCGGCTCCCGCGCGGAGAAGGCCCCACGGATGGGCTGGCTCGACGCCCTGCGCGGCCTCGCCGCCCTCGTGGTCGTGTTCGAGCATTCCCTGGACGTGCTGCTGCCGGAGGTGCGCCGGACGGCCAGCCCGTGGTTCGACTTCGGCCGCTACGGGGTGTTCGTGTTCTTCCTCGTCAGCGGCTACGTCGTCCCGTTCTCCCTGGAGCGGCGCGGAAGCGTCCGGCAGTTCTGGGCCGGGCGGTTCTTCCGGCTGTATCCGGCCTGGCTCGTGGCGGTCGCCCTCACGCTGGCGCTCAGCACGGCCGGTGCGTCCTACGGACTGCCGGCCGCGCTCGGCGACCGCCCCTGGGCGGCCGCCATCGCGCACATGACCATGCTTCAGGACCTCATGGGCGTGCCGAACGTCCTCAACGTCTTCTGGACGCTCTCCTACGAGATGGTCTTCTACCTGCTGGTGACGGCGATGTTCGTCGCCGGCGTCCACCGCTCCAGCGCGCGGGTGGCGCTGGGGTTCGGGGTGGGCGCCGCGATGCTGGGCGTGGCGCTGCCGTCCGGGCTGCTGGCCTCCCGCTGGCCGGACGGGACGGTCCTGGTCACCGTGCTGTTCCTGGCCGGCGGGCTCACGGCGATGATCAGCGGCCGGCGCGGGGTGCGCCGGGCGGGGGTGGCGGTCGTGGCGACGCTGGCGCTCTCCCTGCTCCTCCTCAACAGCCGCATCGGCGCCATCGAGAGCCTGTGCATCATCGCGACGATGTTCGCGGGAACGGCCGTCCGGGGCGTCCAGGACGGGCGGCTGCGCACCTGGCCCGCCGTCGCGATGATCGCGGTCGTCCCCGTCTTCACGCTGGCGGCGGGCATGCGCACACCGACCACGTGGGCCCTGCACGCCAACCCGAACCCCCTCGGCCCGGACTGGTCCATCGCCGTCGGCGCCGCGTGGCTGACGTTCCTGGGCGGCCTCGCGCTGCGCCACCGCCCGATGCCCCGGGTCCTGGTGTGGTCCGGGCTGGTCAGCTACTCGGTCTACCTGCTGCATCCGCTGGTCGTCCAGGGGGTCTGGTACGCCGCCGGACGCGACCCGGGCGAACTTCCCGCCCTCGTGCGGCTGGGCTGGGGGGTCGTGCTGGTCACGGCCGTGCTCGGCTCCGCCGCGCTGGCGCACCGGTACGTCGAGCGCCCGGCCCAGCGCCTCGGGCGCCGCCTGACCGACCGGCGGGCGTCGCCGAGCGGCACCGCACCCCGGCCCGCCCGGACCTGAGCGCCGCCGGGCGCGGCGGCCGGAGGGTGATGACAGCGTTTCCCCTTCTTGCTTATGGTGAGGCCGGATTCACCCCCAGCGAGCCTCCCGGCGGAACGGATAGCGGATGACACAAGGGCCCATGCCCGCCGAGTTGCCCGAGCTGCTGCGCCAGCACCTGCAGTCCGCCGTCGCCGAGATGGAGCGGGAGATCCGCGACCAGGTCCCCGAGTACGCGGGCGACGACGGCGGCGAGTACGCCCAGCGGGTGGAGCGGACGGTCAGCGACACCGTCGCGTTCTTCGTCGACTCCGTCGATCACCCCAACGCCGACGCGCGCAAGCTCACCGAGCTGTACATGCAGCTCGGCGAGCAGGAGGCCAGGCAGGGCCGGAGCCTGGACGCGCTGCAGAACGCGATGCGGGTGAGCAGCCAGATCGCGTGCCGCCGCTTCATCAAGGACGCCTACCGGCTCGGCTGGTCGCGCGAGACGCTGGGCCGCCTGACCGACTCCCTGTTCATGCTTCTGGCACGGGTCGCCGACGCCGCCGCGCAGGGATACGCGCGCGAGCAGGGGCAGCTCGCGACCGAGCGGGAGCGCCGCCGGGACCGGCTGCGGGACCTGCTGATCGCCGAGCCGCCGCCCGCGCACGAGGCGATCTCCGAGCTGGCGGTGGCGGCCCGCTGGGACCTGCCGAAGAGCATCGGCCTGGTCGCGCTGCCCGCGGGGGCGCCCGCCGGGGCGCGGATCCTGCCGCCCGGGGTGCTGGCCGACTGGGAGGCGCCGATCCCGTTCCTCGTGGTGCCCGACCCGGAGGGCCCCGGCCAGGACCGGCTGTGGCCGGCGCTGCGCAGGCTCGGGACGGCGGCGATCGGGCCGGCCGTCCCGCTCGGGCGGGGCGGCGTCTCGCTGCGCTGGGCCCGGCACGCCCTGACGCTGGTGGACCGGGGGCTGCTGCCCGGCGGTGCCCCGGTCCGGTGCGTGGACCACATCGCGTCGCTGGCGACGCTGGCGGCGGACGAGCTGGTCGACGCGACCGCCTCCGCCGTCCTCGGGCCGCTGCTCGACCTGGCCCCGGCGCGCCGCCGGCCGCTCGCCGAGACCCTGCTGACCTATCTCCAGTGCGGCGACAACGCGGTGATCGCGGCGGAACGGCTCCACATCCACGAGCAGACCGTCCGGTACCGGCTGCGCCGCATCGCCGAGCTGACCGACGGGCGGTTCACCGAACTGGACGGCCGGCTCGACATGATGCTGATGCTCAGCTGGCTGGTGCGGTCCGCCCGCGCCGAGCAGGCGGAGTAGCCGGGCCGCACTCCGCGCCGGCCGCCGGCCCTTACAGGAACGCGGCGACGCGGCCGGCGAACTCCTCGGGCGTGACGATCTCGACGCCGAGCTTTTCGGCCTTGTCCTTCTTGGAGCCCGCCTTGCCCCCGGCGACGAGGAGGGACGTGCGGGCCGAGACCGACGAGGACGCCCGGCCGCCGGCGCGTTCGATCAGCTCGTTCACCTCGTTGCGGGACAGCCCGGCGAGCGGCCCGGACATCGCTCCGGTCGCGACGACGGACAGGCCGCTCAGCGGCAGGCCGGACGCGCCCGCCTCCCCGGCCTCCGCGTCCGGGGCGGGCTCGCCGGGGCCGGTGGCGCCCGGCTCGGTCATGGTCACGCCCGCGGCGACGAGCTTGTCGATCAGCGGGGCCAGCTCGGCGATCTCGGCGACCAGCACCGTGGCGCGCTCCGGGCCGACGCCCTCGACCTCCTGGAACGCCTCGGCGTCGGCGGCGCGGATCGCGTCCATCGCGCCGAAGTGGCGGGAGATGCGGCGCGACATGGACCGGCCGGTGCCGCGCACGCCGAGCGCGCAGAACACCTTGTTCAGCGGTTTGGCCTTCGCCGCCCCGATCGCGGCGAGGAGCGCGGCGGTGCTCGTCTCGCCCATCCGGTCCAGGGCGATGACCTGCTCGTGGGTCAGGACGAACAGGTCGGCGAAGTCGGTGATCAGCCCGGCGTCGATGAGCTGGTCGATGCGGTTCTCGCCGAGGCCCTCGATGTCGAGCTGGTCGCGGCCGACGGCGTACCGGACGGACGCGACGGCGTGGCAGGACCGGCCGCGCACGCACCGCCAGCGCTGCTGGGACGCGTCGATCTCGTCGCCGCAGCGGGGGCACGCCGACGGCACGCCGATCGGCCGCTCCTCGCCGGTGCGCAGATGCACCACCGGGGCCTCCACGCGGGGGATCACGTCACCGGCCTTGTAGACGGTGACGTGGTCGCCGATCCGCAGCCCGCGACGTTCGATGTCGGCGGCGTTGTGCAGGGTCGCGTAGGTGACGACCGAGCCGTCCACCTCGACGGGCTCCAGCACGGCGCGCGGCGCGATGACCCCGGTGCGGCCGACGTTCCACTCGACGTCCAGCAGCCGGGTGATCTTCTCGACGGCGGGCAGCTTGTAGGCGATGGCCCAGCGGGGCGCGCGGGAGGAGATCCCGGCGTCGGCCTGGTCGGCCGCGGCGTCCGCCTTGATCACGATGCCGTCGATGCCGAAGTCCAGCTCGGCGCGCAGCGCCGCGATCTCCTCGACCCGCTCGCGGACCCGCTCCATCGTGGTCGCGGTGATCGCGGGCACCGGCGTCGCCGCGGTGGTGTGCGCGCCGAGGCCGGCGACGAGCTCCATGATCCCGCTGTGCGGCAGCTCCCGCAGCCGCGCGGCCGTCCCCTCGTCGGTGCCGTCGAGCGGGAGGGCGCCGTAGGCGAAGAACGTCATCTCCACCCGGTAGGCGCGGTCCTTGGTGCGCAGCGACCCGGCGGCGGCGCTGCGCGGGTTGGCGAAGGGCGCTCCCCCGGCGGCCGTGCGGGCGGTGTTGGCGTCCTCGAACTGCGCGCGGGTCATCAGCACCTCGCCGCGCAGCTCGACGGTGACCGGTTCGGCGAGCCGCCCGGGCAGGCCGGTGATCATGCCGATGCCGCGGGAGACGTCCTCGCCGGCGGCGCCGTCGCCGCGCGTCACCAGCTGGACCAGACGCCCGCCCGAGTAGCGCGCCGAGATCGCCAGGCCGTCCAGTTTCGGCTCCACGCTCCAGGAGGCGACCTCGCGGCCGAGCCTGCGGAGCAGGCCCGCGGCCCACGCCTCCAGGCCCTCGGCGGAGAACACGTTGTCGAGGCTCAGCATCGGGACGGTGTGCGGGACGTCCCCGGCGACCGCTCCCCCGGCGACCTTGCCCGTCGGGGAGTCGGGCAGCACGTGCTCCGGGTGCTCGGCCTCGTAGGCGGCGATGCCGCGCACCAGCCGGTCGAAGGCGTCGTCGTCGAGCGGCGAGTCGCCCTCGCCGTAGTAGGCGGCGGAGGCGGAGACCGCGGTCTGGACGGCGGCGGCGTAGGCGCCCTGGTCGCCGATGTCGGTACGGGCCGGTGTCTCGGTCATGAGGCCATCTTGCCTGGTACCACCGACATTTCCGGTCGCGCCGGGCGGTGCGCGAGCACCCTGGTGATCAGGTGGAGGTCCTCTCCGACGGGAGCGTGTCGGACGGTCCGTCGCCCCGGGCGGCGGCCGCGGAGCGCGACAGCAGGGCCACCCCGGCGGTGAGGAGCACGGCGCTGACCGAGACGGCGGCGAACGCGGCCGCCGTCCGGGGCGGCAGCGTGTGGAAGGCGAGGACGGCCACCATGTACGAGGCGATGGGGTTGGTCATCGTCATCGCGGTCATCGCGGCGGGCAGCGACCCGGCGGCGAACGCCCGCTGCTCCAGCACGAGCCCGAGGAGCGTGCTGCCCGCCAGGGTGTAGCCCGGCCAGTCCGCGGCGGTGGCCGCGACGCCGTGGTCGACGAGGCTCGCGGTGGTGAGCTTGATCAGCACCGCGGTCGCCGCGAAGCACAGGCCGGCGCAGACGCCGAGCAGCGCGGCCCGGACCGGTCCCCTGCGCAGCCACGCGGCCCGGGACAGGACGATGATGAGCGGCGCGGCGACCAGCCCGGCGAGCAGCAGCCGCGGCCGGGACGGCTCGCCCGCGGGCGGGATCGCGCCCGGAACCGTGAACAGGACGGCGAGGCCCGCCGAGACGGCGATGCCGCCGAGCACGTCCATCCGGGCGGGGCGGCGTCCCGTGCCGATGGTGCCGAGCAGGATGGTGAAGACGAGCTGGGTGACCAGCAGCGGCTGGACGATGGCGGTCGAGCCGAAGTGCAGGGCGGCGGCCTGGGTGAAGAACCCGGTCATGTTCACGCCCCATCCGGTGAGCCACACCGGGTCGCGGAGCAGCTTGCGGATCAGCCCGTGCGCGGCCGTGGCGTCCATGCCGCCGTGCGCGGCGCGCCTGGCGGCGCGGTACTGCAGGGCGGCGGCCCCGGCGAACAGGAACGCGGCGAGCAGGCTGAACGCGACCGACCACGCCATCAGGGCGTTCCGGTCCGCGCGCCGCCGCCCGCGGGCGGGCGCTCGGCGTCGAGGAACGCCCACCGCTCCAGGTCGAGCAGAGCCCGCCCGTGCGTGTCACCGACCCTTCGCGCGCCGGTGAACGCGCCGGTGAAGAGGCGGGTGACCACCGGGTGCACGGCCGGCACCGCCGGCGCGACCCGTCCCCAGTCCGCCTCCCGCATCCCGGCCGCGACCGCTTCGGACCGGCTCACCACGCCCTCCCGCGTCCTCGTACAACGCGCCGCCCTCCCGATCATCATCCCCACGATCGATCTGTTTCCCGCAAGGCCGGCACCGGCTTCGCGGCACGATCGCGACACCGGCGGGCACAGGGGCCGCCTTCACGCACCGGGCCCGCGGACGTCCTCTGAGACCTGCATTCCCACATGCGCCACCACGGACGCCGGAGGCCGACGCGGTTTTTCCTGGGAAAACTCCCTCGAACCCCTTGACCTCAGGCGACAAACGGGCATAAATACGAGGGAAACAAAGATAAACGGGAGGGAAACCACATGCATCGGGGAACGGCGCACGCATGATCGTCACGGTGACGCTCAATCCGAGCCTCGACCGGACGATCGAGGTGGACGCGCTGACCCGCGGCGCGGTCATCCGGGCGCGGTCGGCACGGCTGGACCCGGGCGGCAAGGGCGTCAACGTCTCCCGGGCGCTGCTGGCCAACGGCGTCGCGTCCGCCGCCGTCGTCGCGGTCGGCGGCGACGACGGCGACCAGCTGCGGCGGCTGCTGGAGGCGGAGGGCATGCGGGTCCGCGCCGTCCGCGTCGCGGGCCGCACCCGGTCCAACGTGACGATCGTCGAGCCGGACGGCGTCGTCACCAAGCTGAACGAGCCCGGCGGCCCGCTGGCGCCCGGCGAACTGGACGAGATCGGCGCCGTCGTGGAGGCCGCGGCCGCCGGCGCGACCTGGGTGGTCGGCTGCGGCAGCCTGCCCCCCGGCGTCCCGGACGGCACCTACGCCGAGCTGTGCCGCAGGTTCGGGCCCGACGGCATCCGCGTCGCGGTCGACTCCAGCGGCGCGGCGCTGCGCGCCGCCGTCCCCGCCGGGCCCGACCTGATCAAGCCGAACCGGGAGGAGCTCGCCGAGGCCGTCGGCGGCCCGGTCGGCACCGTCGCCGACGCCGTCGAGGCCGCCGGCGAACTGCGGGCGCGCGGGGCACGCTCCGTCCTGGTCAGCCTCGGCGCCGAGGGGGCCGTGCTCGTCGACGACGACGGCGTCCTCACCGGCGAGGCGCCCGTCTCCCGGCCCCGCAGCACGGTCGGCGCCGGCGACGCCCTGCTCGCCGGGTTCCTCGCCGCGGGCGCCCGCGGCCCCGGCGCCCTCACCGAGGCGCTCGCCTGGGGCGCCGCGGCCGTCCGGATGCCCGCCAGCCGGATGCCGGGCGCCGCCGACGTCCGGCGCGACATCGTCCGCATCCATCCCCGGCCGGACCTCACCCGGCCCCTCGTCACCTAGCCCCGGTCACCAACCCCCCTGTTAGCACCCACCCCGATCGACAGGAGGCCCGAGATGGCCACCGACTACACCCCAGAGCCCGCGGGCAGCGGGCTCCGAGCGCAGGTCCAGCGGTTCGGCGGCAAACTGGCCGGGATGGTCATGCCGAACATCGGCGCGTTCATCGCCTGGGGCCTGATCACCGCGCTGTTCATCCCCACCGGCTGGCTGCCCAACGAGGACCTGGCCGAGCTGGTCGACCCGATGATCAAGTTCCTGCTGCCGCTGCTGATCGGCTACACCGGCGGCCGGATGGTGCACGGCCAGCGCGGCGCGGTCGTCGGCGCGGTCGCCACCGTCGGTATCATCGTCGGCTCCGACGTGCCGATGTTCCTCGGCGCGATGATCATCGGGCCGCTCACCGCGTACCTGCTGAAGCTGTTCGACGACCTCGTCCAGGAGCGCGTCCGGACCGGGTTCGAGATGCTCGTCGACAACTTCTCCGCCGGGATCATCGGCGGCGCCATGGCGGTCGCGGGCAACCGCGGCATCGGCCCGGTCATGAACACCTTCACCGAGTGGGCCGGCGACGGCGTCGGCTGGCTGGTCGACCACGACGTGCTGCTGCTCACGTCCCTGCTCATCGAGCCCGCGAAGGTGCTCTTCCTCAACAACGCCATCAACCACGGCGTGCTCGGCCCGCTCGGCGTGCAGCAGGCCGCCGAGACCGGCAAGTCCGTGCTGTTCATGCTGGAGTCCAACCCCGGGCCCGGCCTCGGCGTCCTGCTCGCCTACTGGTTCTTCGGCCCGAGGCGGCTGCGCCCGAGCGTCCCGGCCGCCGCGATCATCCACTTCTTCGGCGGCATCCACGAGATCTACTTCCCCTACATCCTGATGAAGCCGCGGATGATCCTCGCCGCGATCGCGGGCGGCATGACCGGCGTCGCGATCTTCACGGTGTCGGGCACCGGCCTCGTCGCGACCCCCTCGCCCGGCAGCATCTTCGCCTACCTCGCGCAGACGCCGCGCGGCGTGGGCAACTGGATCGGCGTCTACACCGGCATGCTCGCCTCCGCGGCCGTGTCCTTCGGCGTCGGCGCCGCCCTCCTCGGCTTCGGCAAGCTCGCCGAGCCCGCCGCCAAGGACGGCGACGACGCCGAAGAGAAGGCCGGCGCGGAGGGCGAGGAGAAGGCCGCGGAGGGCGAGGACGCCGCCGGCGGCACCGCCAAGGAGACCAGCGCCCACTGATCGGGCACCAGACCACCCGTCCCGACCACCCGTCCGAAAGGCACACCACGATGAACGGCAAGGACATCCGCAAACTCGTCATCGCCTGCGACGCCGGCATGGGCAGCAGCGTCATGCTCGCCGGGCAGCTCCGCAAGGCGCTGAAGAAGAACGACGTGACGGTCGAGCACACGCCCGTCGACTCCATCCCCGGCGACGCCGACGTGGTCGTCTGCCACACCGGCCTCGCCGGCCGCGCCCGGCGCGGCGCCGGCGACGCACCCGTGATCGCGTTCGAGGTCTACCTCGGCGACCCCGCCGTCGACCGGCTGGTCAAGGCGATCAAGGACGGCGGTGAGATCGGTGCCTGACCGGGCCGCCGGCCTGCTCGCCCCCGAGGCGATCCGGCTGGACGCCCGGGCCGGCGGCCGCGACGGCGCCGTCCGCGTCTGCGGGCAGGTGCTGGTGGACGTCGGCGCCGTCGAACCCGGCTACGTCGACGCGATGCTGGAGCGGGAGCGGTCGATCTCCACCTACCTCGGCGAAGGGGTGGCGATCCCGCACGGCACGTCCGAGGGCCGCGACCTCATCCACCGGGACGCGCTCGCCTTCGTCAGGTTCCCCGAGGGGACGGACTGGAACGGCAGCCCCGTCACCGTCTGCATCGCGATCGCGGCGCGCGGCGACGGGCACATGGAGATCCTCGCCGAGCTGGCCCAGACGCTCATGGACCCGGACAAGGCCCGCGAGCTGCGCGAGGCCGCCGATCCGCACCGGATCCTCGCCCTCCTCGACCCGCAGACCGAAGAACCGACAGATCCGCTACAGACAGGACAGGGACACTCCGTATGAAGGTCGCCCGTTTCTACGCACCCGGCGACATCCGCCTGGAGGACGCTCCGGAGCCGGCGCCCGGCCCCGGCGAGCTGAAGATCCGCGTCCGCAACTGCTCGACGTGCGGCACCGACGTCAAGATCTCCAGGTTCGGGCACCACCACATCGTCCCGCCGCGCGTGATGGGTCACGAGATCGCCGGCGAGGTCACCGAGGCCGGCGCGGGCGCCGGGGACTGGACGGCGGGCGACCGCGTCCAGGTCATCGCCGCCATCCCGGACGGGAAGTGCGCCGAGTGCCGCCGCGGCCGGATGACGGTCTGCACCGCTCAGGAGTCGATGGGATACCACTACGACGGCGCGTTCGCCGAATACATGATCGTCCCGGCGAAGGTGCTGGCGGTGGAGGGGGTGAACCGGATCCCGGACGGCGTCTCGTTCGCCGAGGCGTCGGTGGCCGAGCCGCTCGCCTGCGTCCTGAACGGCCAGGAGCTGGCGGGCGTCGGCGAGGGCGACGACGTCGTGGTGTTCGGCTCCGGGCCGGTGGGCTGCCTGCATGTGCGGGTCGCCCGCGCACGCGGCGCCGCCCGCGTGTTCCTCGTGGAGGTCAACGCCGAGCGGCTCGGCCAGGCGGCGGCGATCGTGAAGCCGGACGCCGCGATCGACGCGAGCGTCACCGACGTCGTCGAGGAGATCCTCCAGCGCACCGGCGGCCGCGGCGCCGACGTCGCGATCACCGCGGCCGCGTCGGGCGCCGCGCAGGAACAGGCGCAGCGGCTCGTCGCGCCCGGCGGCAGGGTCAGCCTGTTCGGCGGGCTGCCCAAGGACGACCCGGTCATCTCCGTCGACGCCAACCGCGTGCACTACCGGGAGCTGTCCCTGGTCGGCGCGAACGGGTCCAGCCCCGCCCACAACGCCCGCGCGCTGGACCTGATCGGCTCCGGGCGGGTGCCCGTCGAGGACCTCATCACCCACCGCCTTCCCCTGGACGACCTGCACGCCGCCCTCGACCTCGTCACCCGGGGCGCGGCGATCAAGGTCACGATCGAACCCTGACCCGAGCCGAACCCTGATTCGAAGGAGGCAGCCGTGCCCGAACGCACCGTCATCATCGGCTCGGCGCAGGGGCTGCACGCCCGCCCCGCGAAGATCTTCGTGCACATGGCCGCGCGGCAGCCCGTCCCGGTGTCCATCCGGGTCGGTGACCGCGCCGCGGTCCCGGCGAGCAGCATCCTCGGCGTGCTGTCCCTCGGCGCGGCCCAGGGCACGGAGGTGATCCTGTCCGCCGACGGCGACGGGGCGGCCGCCGCGCTGGACGAGCTGGCCGAGCTGCTCGCCGGCGACCTGGACGCCGAGGAACCCGACCATGTCTGACCCGCCCGTATCCGAGCTGCGCGGCCTCGGCGTCAGCCCGGGCACGGCGGCGGGCCCGGCCGAGGCGGCGGTGCCCGCGGCGCCCGGCCGCACCGCCGGCGGGCGCCCGGTCGACCTGATGGTGAACATCGGCGCCGCGTGCGCGGACCTGGCCGAACGCGGGCCGGCCGCCGATGGCCCGGCGGAGGCCCGCGCCCTCGCCCGCACGCACCACAATGGGGATGAACCGGAGCGGACGCGGGACGGGTGAGACGACGGTCATGTACGCCGAAGAACGACAGCAGGCGATCCTCGCGCTGGCGCGCTCGAAGGGCCGGGTGGACGTCGTCGCGCTGGCCGAGGAGTTCTCGGTCACCACCGAGACGATCCGCCGCGACCTGACCGTCCTCGAACGGGCCGGGACGATCCGCCGCGTTCACGGCGGCGCGATGCCGGTCGAGCGGCTCGGCTTCGAGCCCGAGCTGGCGGCGCGGGACGCGGTGATGACCGAGGAGAAGCAGCGCATCGCCAAGGCGGCGCTGGAGGAGCTGCCCGCCGACGGCTCGATCATCGTGGACGCCGGGACGACCACCGCCCGGTTCGTCCAGCTGCTGCCGTCCGACCGCGAGCTGACCGTGATCGTGAACTCGCCGCCGCACGCCTCGGTGCTGGCCACCCGCCCCAACCTGACCGTGATCATCCTGGGCGGGCGGGTGCGCGGCCGGACCCTGGCCACCGTGGACGACTGGGTGCTGCGCCCGCTGGCCGACCTGTGGGTGGACGTGGCGTTCATGGCGACCAACGGCTGCTCGGTCGAGCGCGGGCTGACCACCTCCGACCAGGCCGAGGCCGCGGTGAAGCGGGCGATGATCGCCTCGTCGCGGCGGCGGGTGCTGCTCACCGACCGCACCAAGATCGGGCACGACCATCTGGTGCGGTTCGGCGGCCTGTCCGACATCGACGTGCTCATCACCGACACCGGCCTGGACACCGATCTCGCCGCCGACCTCGCCGCCGAGGGCCCCGAGATCGTCCGCGCCTGACGGCGGCGCGGCTTCGTCGGGTCGGCTTCGTCGGGTCGGCGCCCGGCCCGGTAGGCTGACGGGCGCCGCGCCGGGGCGGCGGGACACTCCGGCCGATCCCGGACGGAGGTGGAGCGATGACGCAGGCGCCCGCGGGCCGGGCGGCCGGCCCCCTCTCCCTCCCCGACCGGCTGCTGGCCGTCGCGACGCGCATGTTCGCCGACAAGGGCTTCGAGAACACCTCCGTCCAGGAGATCGTCAACGCCGCCGGCGTCACCAAAGGCGCCATGTACCACTACTTCGGCTCGAAGGACGACCTTCTCTACGAGATCTACCACCGGCTCATCGGCCTGCAGATGTCATGCCTGGAGCAGATCGCGGACGGCCCGGGCGGCGCCGAGGAACGGCTCCGCGCCGCCGCCGTCGACGTCCTCGACACCTCGTTCCGCTACCTGGACGACTTCACCGTCTTCTTCCGCTCCACCCATCTGCTTCCCCGCGACCGCCGCGAGGCCGTCCGCGCCGAGCGCCGCCGCTACCACGAACGCTTCCGCGGCCTGGTCGAGGAAGGCCAGCGCGAAGGCGCGTTCCGCGACCGCGCCCCCGCCGACATCGCCGTCCACTTCTTCTTCGGCACCGTCCACCAGATCGGCACCTGGTACCGCCCCGGCGGCCGCCTGGAACCGGCCGCCATCAGCGAGCACTACGTGGACCTCTTCCTGAACGGGCTGAAGACCTAGCGGGCCGGGCTCGCCTTCTCCACGTGCTCGACCTTGAGGGCGGCGTCCCGGTGGCGGGCGCGGAGGGGCTTCTTGTCGAACTTGCCGACGGTGGTCTTCGGGATCTCGTCCAGGAACGTCCAGTACTCGGGGACCTGCCAGCGCGCCACCTTGCCGGCGAGGAAGGACGCGAGGCCGGCGGCCGTGGCGTCGGCGTCCGGGCGGAGGACGACGCAGGCCAGCGGACGCTCGTCCCACCGTGCGTCGGGAATGCCGATGACGGCCGCCTCCGCCACCGCCGGATGCGCCATGAGGTGGTTCTCCAGCTCGACCGAGGAGATCCATTCGCCGCCCGACTTGATGACGTCCTTCGCGCGGTCGGTGATCTGGAAGAAGCCGCGGTCGTCGATGGTGCCGATGTCGCCGGTGCGCAGCCAGCCGCCGTCGAACTTGTCCGGAGCGGGGTCCCGGTGGTAGGCGCCGGTGATCCACGGGCCGCGGACCTCGATCTCGCCGACGGCCCGGCCGTCCCACGGGAGTTCCGCGCCCGACTCGTCCACGATGCGCATCTCGACGCCGGCGGCGACACGGCCGGACTTCAGCCGCCAGTCCAGGTCCTCCGCGGTGCCGGGCGCGACGCCCGGCGGCGGGAACGCCATGCCGCCGAGCGGGCTGGTCTCCGTCATCCCCCAGCCCTGGACGATGCGCAGCCCGTAGCGCTCCTCGAACCGCTCGAGAAGGACGCGTGGTGCGGCGGCGCCGCCCGAGGTGCCCGCCCGGAGGGAGGAGAGGTCGAGTTCGTGCCGCTCCCCGTAGGCGAGGATCGCGTTCCAGATGGTGGGGACGGCGGACGCCAGCGTGCTGCGTTCTTCGGCGATGAACGCCGTGAGGTGCTCCGGCTGCATGAACGGGCCGGGCATGTGCAGCGTCGCGCCCGACAGGAAGGCCCCGTACGGCAGGCCCCAGGCGTTGACGTGGAACATGGGGACGATGGTCAGCACCCGGTCCGCCTCGGTGATGCCGATCAGCGACGCCGACTGCACGGCCATCGCGTGCAGGAACGTCGAGCGGTGGGAGTACACGACGCCCTTGGGGTCGCCCGTGGTGCCGCTGGTGTAGCACATCGACGCGGCGGCCCGCTCGTCCACCTCGGGCCAGTCGTAGCCGGGCTCCTCCGCGGCGAGCAGTTCGTGGTAGCGCAGGACGGGGGCGCCGTTGCCGTTGTCGCGCAGCGGTGCGGCGTCGCCGTCGCCGACGACCACGAACGCCTCGACGGCGGGCAGTTCGTGCACGACCCCGGCCAGCAGCGGGACGAGGGAGTCGTCGACGATGACGACCTGGTCGTCGGCGTGGTTGATGATGTGCGAGAGCTGCTCGGGGAACAGCCGGATGTTCAGCGTGTGCAGCACCGCGCCCATGGCCGGCACAGCGAAGTACGCCTCCAGGTGCTCCTGGCCGTTCCAGCAGAAGGTCGCCACCCGGTCGCCGCGCCGGACGCCGAGCCTGGCCAGCGCGGACGCGAGGCGCTCGGCGTTCTCGGCGATCCGCGCGAACGTGGCCCGCCTCGGTGTCCCGCCGCCCGTCCAGGTCACGCATTCGCTGCGGCCGTACACACGCGCGCCGTGCCGCAGGATCGCGGCGACCGACAGCGGGAAGTCCTGCATCGTGCTGGGGATCATGGCAATTCTCCGAGAAGACCGCGCCGGGGGAAAGACCGGCGGCATTGGCAATCGCACATACCGACCGGTCGGTTCACACTAATTTCAACGCCGCGCACCCGTCAATGTGCGGGTCAACAGTCTCCGTCCGCCGGTCCGCCGGTCAGCCGACGAGGACGGAGAGGGTCTCGGCGACGCAGACCGGCTTGTCGCCGCCCTCGCGTTCGATCGTGACGCGCACCGCGGCCCGCGCGCCGGAGGGGCCGCGTTCCAGCGACAGCAGTTCGGCTCCGGCGCGGATCCGCGAGCCCACCGGCACCGGCGCCGGGAACCGCACCTTGTCGGCGCCGTAGTTCACGCCCATCTTCAGGCCCTCGACCCGGTAGATCTCCGCGGCGAGCATGGGCAGCAGCGACAGGGTGAGGTAGCCGTGCGCGATCGTCCCGCCGAACGGGCCGCTCGCCGCCCGTTCCGGGTCGACGTGGATCCACTGATGGTCGCCGGTCGCGTCGGCGAACAGGCCGACCTGCTCCTGCGTGATCGTGTGCCACTCGCTGTGGCCGAGGTGGCTTCCGACGGCCTTCTCGAACTCGTCGACTCCGCTGAACGTCCGCATGCGGTCGTGACCTCCGTACGACGACTTTTCCGTGAACGGCACGATGACAACATACCGACCAGTTGGTATGCAATGCCCGGGATGAAGCTGCTCGTGGGCCGGGAGCGATCCCGGCCGGCGAGCGGGACGGCCCCGCGGCGTCCGCCCCGGCACCGCGGGACCGTCCAGCCCGCCGGCAGGTCGCCGGCGCGTACGGCTGACGCGCGGGCCCCCCTCCTGCACACGGCCCGTCGGCACCATCGCGATCCGGCTCTCACCATGTACAGCGCCTACACGCCGTGATGTGTCACCCACCCGACCGTTACCAGTGAGTACACATGGTCCACCAGGGCATATGCGCCGACTCCGGTTTCCGGGTCCAGCGTCTCGGCCGAACCCCCGGGCGCGTCGATACGGACATAGAGCGGGGCGGACCTGGACAAGATTCGCAGAACGTTCACCCGGTGTGCGTCCGGCCACCAAAACGCGCCGATCTTTTCGCGCCCGGACGTATTGCCGGGAGGCGGCCCCGGGCGTTGGATCTGCGCTATGAAGATCGCCGCGCGGGCGGCGATGGTCGTCGTGACCCTCCTCGCGACGCTCATCGCCCACCCCCTGCCCGCCGGGGCGTCCGACGACGCCCCAGGAACCTCCGAGCACACCATCACCATGGGCGACTGGGATCGCCCCTACCTCCTGCACGTCCCGCCGGAACACCGGCCCGGCCGGCCGCTGCCGCTCATCGTGGCGCTGCACGGCGGCCTGAACGATCCCGAATACGTCCGCGAGCAGAGCGGGCTCGACGAGGTCGCCGACGACGCCGGCTACGTCGTCGCCTACCCCGAGGGCCTCCTCGGCACATGGAACGCGGGAGCGTGCTGCTGGTTCGCCCGCTGGGCGGGCGTCGACGACGTCGCGTTCCTCGACAAGCTGATCGGCACGCTGGTGGAGCAGGGCATCGCCGATCCGCGCCGGGTCTTCGTGACCGGCTTCTCCAACGGCGGCGGCATGGCCTACCGGTACGCGTGCGAGCGCTCGGCGAAGGTCGCCGGGATCGCCGTGGTGTCGGGCGCGCTCGCCATCGGCTGCACGCCCGGACATCCCACGTCCGTCCTGGCGTTCCACGGCACATGGGATCCGTCCGTCCCCTACCACGGCGGCGGGAACATGGACGCGGACGTCGACTTCCCGTTCTTCTCCGTCCAGGTCACCATGGAGTTCTGGCGGTGGATGAACAAGCTGCCCGCGCTGTCGTGGCCGGTGCCCGGCGGACCGGACGGCTGCGTCGGCACCGGCCCGGGGCCTCTGCTCGTCGCGCTCTGCACGGAACAGCAGGGCGGTCACGAATGGCCCGGCTACGCCAGCGAGCTGATAGCGGAGTTCTTCACCGCGCGCCCCTCGCTGCCGAAGGGGACCTGACGGGCGGCGCGGCGGCACGCCGCCCGCCACGCGTCGGGCCGCCGCACGTCAGGCCGTCACGCGTCAGGCCGTCAGGCTCCGGGGACGCAGGTCCGTCCAGTTCCGCGTGATGTGGTCCAGGCAGTCGGGCCGGGACGCGGGGCCGAACGCCGTCGTCCAGCCCGGCGGGACGTCGGCGAACGCCGGCCACAGGGAGTGCTGGCCCTCGTCGTTGACGAGGACCAGGAACGTCCCGTCGGCGTCGTCGAACGGGTTGGTCATCATGCCCCTTTCTGAAGGACGCCGGAGGCGACGCGGGCGGAGCGGCGGGCGATGGAGCGAACGATCTCCCCGGTGCGCACGGCGGTCATGGACAGCAGCGACGACGCGATGCCGTGGCTGTGCTCGGTGGCGCCCTGGAGGTAGACGCCCCACTCCCGGCCGGGCTCGGTGGCGATGCGGTAGTCGCGTTCCATCACCGGGCGTCCGTCCGGCCCGGCCAGGCAGTGCGCGCCCGCCTCGCCGAGCAGGTCGAACGGATCGCGTTCGCGGTAGCCGGTGGCGTAGACGAGGGCGTCGGCGTCCAGGTCCGCCGCCTCGCCGGTGGGCAGGAACCCCACCCGCACCCGCAGACCCCCGGCGTCGTCCTGGACGTCCATGACGCGGGAGACGTTGAGGATGCGGAGCCGTTCGGCGCCCGCCACCTTCTCGGCGTAGGAGCGCCGGTAGAGCTCGTCGATGAGGTCGAGGTCCACCACCGAGTAGTTGGTGTTGCGCGAGTACTCGAACAGCATCTGCTTCACGTCGCCGGAGGCCGCGTAGTAGTGGTCGACGGCCTCCGGGTCGAAGATGCGGTTGGCGAACGCGCTGTCGTCGGCGGGCGAGTACCCGTACCGGGAGAAGACCGCGCAGATCTCGGCCTCGGTGAAGGTGCGGTGCAGATACTCGACGGCCTCGGCGGCGCTCTGCCCCGCCCCCACGACCACGAGCCGCTTCGGGGTCCAGCCCGGCCGTTCGCCCAGCCGGGTGAGGAGGTCCTCGGTGTGCCAGATCCGCTCGCCCGGACGGACGCCCTCGGGCAGGACGGGTTCGAGCCCGGCGCCGACGACCACGTTGCGGGTCAGGTGCGTCTCCAGTTCGTCGTCGCGGCGCACGACGACTTCGAGGGTCTCGTCGTCGTGCGGCCGCAGCGCGACCACCTCGGACCGGTACCGGACGCGGTCGGCGAACGCGGCGGCGGTCCATTCGAGGTAGTCGTGGAACTCGATCCGGGTGGGGAACATCGTCTTGTGGTTGACGAAGTCGACCAGCCGGCCCCTGGCGTGCAGGTAGGACAGGAACGAGTACCGGCTCGCGGGGTTGCGCAGTGTCACCAGGTCCTTGAGGAAGTGGACCTGCATGGTGGCGCCGTCGATCAGCATGCCCCGGTGCCAGCCGAACTCCGGCTGCCTCTCGAAGAACACCGCGTCCGCGCCCGGTCCGCGCCCCGCGCCGTGCTCTTCGTCGAGCGCGACGGCGAGGGCGAGGTTGGACGGGCCGAACCCGATGCCCACCACGTCATGGACGGGGGTCTGCACGCGCACCTCCGGCATCAGGCGGACTTGGCCTTGGCCGCGGCCTCGGCGATCTTCGGGACGACCTGGTCGATGACGTAGGGGACCGCCAGGGGGGTGGGGGTGCGCAGCGGCCAGAACGCCTTCAGGTCGACCGGCACGTAGGAGCCGCGCTCGACGGCGGCGAGGCCGGAGAACAGCTTGTTGCCCTCGACCTTCTTCTGCGTGGCCGGGTCGTTGTTGTAGTGGCTGATGAGCACGTCCACGTCCAGCACCGAGACCTTCTCCATGCTGAGCTCGGCGGCGAAGCCCTCACCCGGAAGCTTCTTCAGCGACTCGGGCAGCACCATGCCGAACTGGCTGAGCAGCTTGACGCTGGTGTCCCCCTCGGACTTCATCACGCCGATGTTCCCGTTCGGGAAGACGCTGGTGAACGCGAACGTCCTGCCCTTCAGCTCGGGGTGCTTCTCTTTCACCTGGGCGATCTGGCCGTCCACCTTGCCGACCAGGGCCTTTCCGTCCTCGGGGCGGCCGATGGCCGTGGCGGCCTGCAGGGTGATCTGCTGCCAGGCGTCCTCGGCGGGGCCGGTCTGGTACGCGACGGTCGGGGCGAGCTTGGAGAGCTTCTCGTACTCCTTGTCGATGTAGAAGTCGCCGGCGGCGAGGATGAGGTCGGGGCGCAGGGCGGCGATCTCCTCCAGGTTGAACCCGGCCTCGCCGGCCTTGAGCAGCTTGGGCTTCTCACCGGTGATCTTGGGCGCGCTCCAGGGGGCGAGGCCGTCTGGCTGGACGCCGGTCAGCTCCGCCATGCCGACGGGCGTGACACCGAGGGCGAGCAGCGCGTCCTGGTCGACCTCGCCGAGCGCGACGATCCGCTTCGGCTGGGACTCGATCGTGGCGGTGCCGAGCTTGTGGGTGATCGTGACGGGGAACGCCCCGGCGGACCCGCCGCCGGAGGCGCCGCCCGCGGGTTCGTCGTCGCCGCAGGCGGCGACCATGCCCAGGCTCAGGACGAGTGCCGCCGTGACGGCCACACGCCGCATCATGGTGCGCATAGAGGACCGGTGTCCTTCCACATCTCTCAGGGGAGCCAGGAATACAGGGGTTTTCGACCGAGATCTTAGGTTAGCCTCACCTAACCATGCAATGGGTGCGAGGGTATGAGCCGCCTCACTGCAGCAGGGCCACTACGGGGCGACCCGCTACAGGGGCACCCACTGCAGGGCCGCTCACTGCAACCGGGCGAGGAGCCCCGCCACGGTGGGCGCCTCCATCAAGGTCGCGATCTTCAGGGATTCGCATCCGGGCTCCCTCCTGATCCGCCGGACGAGTTTCATGGCGAGCAGCGAATGGCCGCCGAGGTCGAAGAAGTCGTCGTCCGGGCCGGCCTCGGGCACACCGAGCTCCTCGGCGAAGATCCGGCACAGGAGGGCCTCCAGCTCCCCGCCGCGCCCCGCCTCCGTCGCGGCCGCGGACGCGGGCGAGGCCGCCTCGGCGGTCACGGCACGTGCGGCCAGCACGGACGGAAGCGCGCCGACCTTGATGCCCGGATCGGCCGCGACCGCCCCCAGCAGGGCGATCAGGCCGTCGGCCATCGCGGCGATCGTGTCCCGGTCGAACAGGTCGGCGGAGTAGTCGACGATCAGCCCGAGCGTGTCCGTCCCGTCGCGCACGTCCGTCCCCTCCCGGAAGATGAAGTCGAGGTCGAACTTCGCCGCGCCCGGCCCGAACAGCGCCTCCCGCTGCTCGAGCCCGGGGAACCGGACATCGCCGACGCCCTGGTTCTCGTACCCGACCATCACCTGGAACAGCGGGTTGCGGCCGGGCACACGGCGCGGGCGCAGCGCCTCGACGACGGCCTCGAACGGCAGGTCCTGATTGGCGAGGCCCGCGAGGTCGGCCTCCCGGACGCGGGCGAGCAGCTCGGTGAACGCCGGGTCGCCGGACACGTCGGCGCGCAGGACGAGCGTGTTGACGAAGAAGCCCACGAGGTCCCGCGCGGCCTCCTCGGTGCGTCCCGCGACGGGGCTGCCGAGGGGGATGTCGTCTCCGGCCCCCATGCGGTGCAGGAGGGCCGCGACGGCCGCCTGGCAGACCATGAACATGCTGGCGCCGGCGTCCCGCGCGACGCCGCGCAGCCGCCGCGCCAGGCCGGGCGGCAGGCCGGCGGTCAGGGTCCCGCCGCGCTGCCCGACGGTCCCGGGACGCGGCCGGTCCACCGGCAGCGGGATCTCCTCGGGGACGCCCGCCAGGGCGCGCGCCCAGTGGTCGAGCTGCCGGGCGTGGACGCTGGCGGGGTCGAGCGGGTCGCCGAGCAGCTCCCGCTGCCACAGCGCGTGGTCGGCGTACTGGACGGGAGGCGGCTCCCACGCGGGCGGCGCCCCGTCCAGCCGGGCCGTGTACGCCTCGGCGACGTCGCGGGCGAACGGCCCGAACGACCACTCGTCGAACGCGATGTGGTGGAACACGGCGAGCAGCAGATGCTCGCGCTCGCCCTCGGGGAACACCGCGACCCGCAGCGGGATCTCCTTGCCGAGGTCGAACGGCCTGGCGATGACGTCCTCGGGCGCGCACGTCGCGACCTCCAGGACGGGACGCGCCTCCTCCGGATCGAGGATCCGCTGATGAGGGACGCCGTCATGCTCGGCGAAGATCGTCCGCAGGCTCTCGTGCCGGGCGGTGACGTCGGCGATCGCGGTTTCGAGGGCCGCGAGGTCGAGGTCGCCGCGGAGCCGGACGGCGAGCGGCAGATGGTAGGCGCCGCGCGGCCCGTCGTCCTCGCGGAGGAGCTGGTCGAGCATCCACAGGCGGCGCTGGGCGGACGACAGCGGGATGCGTTCGGGGCGTTCCCTCGGTTCCAGGACGGGCCGGGCCGCCGCGTCCGCTTCGAGGCCGGCGTTGCGGTGGACGCGTCCGGCCAGTTCCGCGACGGTCGGCGCCTCGAACAGGTCGCGGATCGCCAGTTCGGCGCCGAGGACCTTGCGCGCCCGGCCGACGAGGCGGGTCGCCAGCAGGGAGTGGCCGCCGAGGTCGAAGAAGTCGTCGTCGACGCCGGCGCCGGGGGCGTCCAGGACCTCGGCGAACAGCGTGCACAGGAGCCGTTCGACGGGTGTGCGGGGCGCGCGGCCGCGTCCCTCCCGGCGCGGCCTGTCCCGCCCCGGGTCGGGGAGTGCGCGGCGGTCGAGCTTGCCGTTCACCGTCAGCGGCAGCGCGTCCAGGGTCATGATGGCGCTCGGCACCATGTAGCCGGGCAGCCGCCCCTTGAGCGCCTCGCGGACCCGTCCGGAAAGGATCCCGTGGTCGCGTGCGGCGACCGGGTCGTTGGCGTAGGACGCGGGCGCACGTCCGGGTTCGGCCGGCAGGCCGGCCGCTCCCCCGCCGAACACGGCGTCGTAGTACCCGATCCGGTCGGACGGCGTGAGGACCGCGTCCGGGTACAGCGCGTGCAGCGTCTCCGGTTCGATGCCTTCCGGTGACGCGGACAGCGCCTCGCGGGCCTCGTCGGGGGTTCCGCCGTCGCGCAGGGTTCGCAGGGCGGCGACCTCACCGGAGAGCCTGGGGTCCGGAATCCCCCGGACCCGCAATGGGCCCGGCGGCCTTGCCTCCAGGTCGTCGAGAGTGGTCCAGCCGACGACCGGTGTCTCCGGAGCGGGCGGCACGGACTTCCAGAGGACGACGTCGTAGCGGTGCCGGGTCAGCTCGTTGTGGCGGGTGCCGCGCTTGGTGAGCACATCGACGCGTGCGGGACCGTCCACGGCGGTGAAGAAGGCGGGGTCGAGCAGCAGTTCCTTCTCCATCCGGACGGCGCGCTCTACCGCGCCGAGGTCGCCGCCGCCGCGTCCGAGCTGGATCGCCGCGTGCAGGCAGCGGACGGTCCGCAGGTCACGGACGTCGCCGAGGAACAGCGCCCCGCCCGGTGCGAGGAGCGTCATCGCCTTGCCGATGACGTCCCGGAGGTAGCCGGCGCCCGGGAAGTACTGCGCCACCGAGTTGATGACGATCGTGTCGAAGTGCCCCTCGGGCAGGCCGCCGGTGTCGTGGGCGGGACGGTGGCTCAGCCGCACCGCCGAGTCCGGGCCGAGGTCGTGCCATCCCTCGGGGGACGGCCCCCCGGCGGCTCCGCCGAGATCTCGGCGGAGCTTGGCGATGACGGGCTCGGAGAAGTCGGTCCCCCAGTACTCCTCGCTCTCGGGGGCGAGGCGGGTGAGGATGAGGCCCGCGCCCACGCCGATCTCCAGGACGCGGCGGGGCCGCAGGGCACGGATGCGCTCGACGGTCGTCTCCCGCCATTCGCGCATGTCGTCCAGCGGGATCGGGGCACCGTCGTAGCTGCTGTCCCAGCCCGCGAACTCCTCCTGGTGGACGACGGTGCCGACCTCGGTGTACTCGGCGTCGTAGATCTGCCGCCATTCGGCGAGCTGCTCGTCGGCGGCGCCCTCCCGCGTCCCGTCCGGGACGATGTAGCCGACCAGGCGTTTCACCCCGGCGACCCCGGTGTCGGCGGCGACGACGGCGGCCTGCCCGACGCCCGGTTCGGCGGCGAGCGCGGTCTCGACCTCCTCCAGCTCGACGCGGTAGCCGCGGATCTTGACCTGGTCGTCGGTGCGGCCGAGGAAGTCGATGTTGCCGTCGTCGCGGACCCGCACGAGGTCGCCGGTCCGGTACATGCGTGAACCGGGCGAGCCGGACGGGTCGGCGACGAAGCGTTCGGCGGTCAGGTCGGCGCGGCCGAGGTAGCCGCGGGCCAGGCCGGCGCCCGCGATGTACAGCTCGCCGGGCGCGCCGGGCGGGACGGGACGCAGCCGGCCGTCGAGGACGTACCCGCGGGTGTTCCAGATCGGCTTGCCGACGGTCGGGGTGGCGCTGTCCGCGGTGCCGCCGCCGAGCGTGTTGATGGTGTACTCGGTCGGGCCGTACAGGTTGTAGCCGAGGACGCCGTCGGCCCGCGCGAGCCGGTCCCACACCGACGCGGGGACGGCCTCGCCGCCGAGCAGGACGAGCGGCGGCCGGTGCCCCCCGTCGAGGAGCCCCTCGTCCAGGAGCTGCTGCGCGTACGTCGGCGTCACGTTGATGACGTCGATGCGGTGCCGCCGGAGGTAGGCGGTGAGCGCTTCGGCGTCGCGGCGCAGCTCCTCGTCGCAGACGTGCACCTCGTGTCCTTCGATGAGCCAGAGCAGCTCTTCCCACGACATGTCGAACGAGAACGACACCGTGTGGGCGATCCGCAGCCGGCGCCCCGCCGATTCCACCACCGGGTCGAAGATGTTGGCGCGGTGGTTGAACTGCATGTTCGTGAGGCCGCGGTAGGGCGTCACCACGCCCTTCGGACGTCCCGTGGAGCCCGACGTGTAGATGACGTAGGCGGGGTGGTCGAGGCGCCCCGGGGTACCGGGCGCGAAGCCGGGCAGTTCGCCCGGGGCGGGGTCGGTGCCGGGCAGGTCCGCGAGGGCCTGGGCGACGTCCGGGTCGTCCAGGGCGAGCGTGGCGCCGGAGTGGGTGAGGCCGGCGGCGATGTCGCGGTGCGAGACGAGGCAGGCCGGGGCCGCGTCCCGGAGCGTGTAGTCGAGCCGGTCGGCCGGGTAGTCGAGTTCCAGCGGCAGGTAGGCGGCGCCCGTGCGCAGGACGGCGAACAGCGCGACGACCATCTGCGCCGACCGGGGCAGCGCGAGCGCGACGACCCGTTCGGGTCCGGCGCCGTGCGCGAGCAGGAGACGGGCGAGGCGGTTGACCTCGGCGTTCAGCTCCCCGTAGGTGAGGCGGACGTCGGGGAGGGACACGAGGGCCGGGTCGTGCGGCTGTTCCGCCGCGCGTTCGGCGAGCAGTTCGGCGACCGTCAGTTCCGGGACGGGGCGCCGCGCCTCGCCCCACTCGCGCCGCAGGCGGTCGTGTTCCTCGGGGACGAGCAGGTCGAGGCGGTGCCACGGCGTCCCGGGCGACTCCGCCAGCGCCTGGAGCACCCGCACGTACCGGTCGGTGACGCGGTCGGCCTCGGCCTCGGTGAACGCGTCGCCCCGGTACATGACGCGCAGCGCCGCGCCCGGCTCGACCACCATGGTGATCGGGTAGTGGGTGGCGTCGCGGACCTCGCGTCCGAGGACGCGGAGGTCGCCGTCCGGGCCGAACCCGCGGTCGGTGGGCATGCCCGGGAAGTTCTGGAAGACGAACAGCGTGTCGAAGAGCGTGCCGAGGCCGGTGGCGCGCTGGACGTCGGCGAGCGCGACGAACGAGTGGTCGAACAGCTCCGACCGGGCCGCCTGGACGCGGTCGAGCACGGCGGTGAGCGCGTCCGCCGGACCGGCCTGCACCCGGACGGGGATGGTGTTGAACAGCAGGCCGACCATGGATTCGACGCCGTCCACGTCCGGGTGGCGGCCGGACACGGAGGCGCCGAAGACGACGTCGTCGCGTCCGGTCAGGCCCATCAGGACCAGGCCCCACGCGGTCTCGAACAGCGTGCCGGGCGTGACGCCCAGGTCGCGGGCGACGGCGCCGAGGCGTTCCGCGAGCCCCGGCGGCAGCGCACGGTGCACCTCCCCCGCCGTCGTGAGGTCGGCGGGCCGGTCGACGAGGCCCGGGCGGACCAGGGCGGGTTCGTCGAAGCCGTCGAGGGCGCGGCGCCACGCCTCCACGGCGGCGGCCTTGTCGCGTCCGTTCACCCAGTCGAGGAACGCGCGGAACGGCGGGACGGGACGGGCGGCCTCGGCGGCGGCGTCGGTGTAGGCGTCGAGCAGCGAGGTGACGAGGAGGCCGCCCGACCAGCCGTCCAGCAGGATCAGCTCGGAGGTCAGGACCAGCCGGTGGTCGTCCGCCCCGAGGCTCGCCAGGGCGAACCGGATCAGCGGCGGTTCACCCGGGTCGAACGGCTCGGCGCGCTGCGCGTCGACGAACGCCTCCAGCTCGCCCGGGGCCACCTCGGCGTGCGTCCACGGGACCTCGAAGTGGTCCGGGACGAACTGCACCGCGCGGTCGCCGTCCGTCCGGAACCCGGCCCGCAGGTTGGGGAACTTGTCCAGGACGGCGCGCACCGCGTCCGCCATCCGGTCCGGGTCGACCGGCCCTGACAGCGTCACCACGGCCTGCTGCACGTAGATGTCGCGGCCCTCACCGGCCAGCATCAGGTGGAAGAGCAGCCCCTCCTGGAGCGGTGAGAGCGGCAGTTCGCCGGGGGTGCCGGTCTCCGGGGCGGCGCGTCCGGGGGCCGAGGCGGGGGCGGCCGCCGCGGCGAGGGCCTCGACCGTCCGCAGCCGGAAGACGTCCCGGACGGTGAACGACAGCCCGGCGCGGCGGGCGCGGGCGACGAGGAGCGCCGCGCTGATGCTGTCCCCGCCCATGCGGAAGAAGTCGTCGTCGGCGCCGACGCCGACTTCTTCCGCGCCGGCGCGGCCGAGGACGGTCGCGGCGAGCCGGGCGAGGACGCGTTCCGGTCCGGTGGCGGGGGCCCGCCCGGCGGCGGGCCGTCCCGGCTCGGGCAGTGCGCGCCGGTCGACCTTGCCGTTCGGGTTGAGGGGAAGCTCGTCCAGGACGATCAGCTCGTCCGGGACGAGGTAGCCGGGCAGCAGTCCGCGGAGCCGGTCGTCCAGCGCCTCTGTGTCGATGTCGCCCACGACGTACCCGACGAGCCGGACGCAGTGCGCGGCGACGGCGGCGCGCCGGACGCCGGGCTGGGCGGCGAGCACCGCCTCGACCTCTCCCGGCTCGATCCGGAAGCCGCGGATCTTGATCTGGGCGTCGGCGCGGCCGAGGAAGTCGAGCCCGCCGTCGGGGCGGCGCCGCACCCGGTCGCCGGTGCGGTAGAGGCGGGAGCCGGGCGGGCCGAACGGGTTCGCGACGAACCGCTCGGCGGTGCGCGCCGGGTCGCCGAGGTAGCCGCGGGCCAGCCCGTCACCCGCGAGGTACAGCTCCCCGACGGGGACCTCGCGGAGCGAGGAGTCCAGGACGTGTGCGCGGGTGTTCGCGATGGGGACCAGTCCCCCGGCCCCCTCGTCTCCCCCGGCCGCCTCGCCGGGCAGGGCGATCAGGCTGTCACCGGCGGCCTCCGAGCACCCGTACAGGTTGACCAGCCGGGCCGGGACCTGGCCGGCGAGCGCGGCGGGCAGCGCCTCGCCACTGCTGACCCAGGTGGTGACCGACGCGGGCAGGCCGTTGTCCACCAGCGCCGACAGCAGGCTCGGGACGAGGGTGACGAACCCGGCGCCGTGCCGTTCGATGAAGGCGGCCAGCGCGACGGCGTCGGCGGCGGTCGCGTCGTCGGCGATGACGACGGTGTCGCCCGCGACGAGGCCGCCGAGCAGCTCGGTCGTGCCGTCGATGAACGCGGGCGAACTCTTGGCGACGCGAACGCCGGGCGCGGCGAGGTCCGCGCCCCAGGCCAGCCGGTTGGCGAGGGCCCGCTGGGTGCCGGCGACTGCCTTGGGCGTCCCGGTCGACCCGGACGTGAAGATGACGTAGGACGGGTGGTCGGGACGGATGTCCGGCCGTGCGCGGCGCGGCGCGTCCCGTGGCGGCTCGTCCCGGCCGAGGACCAGCAGCGGCCGGACGGCGTCCAGCATCGTCTCCACCCGGGCGGGCGGGTACGCCAGGTCGACCGGCAGGTAGGCCGCGCCCGTCTTCAGCACGGCGAGCAGCGCCACGGCGAACTCGTCCGAGCGCGGCAGGGCGAGCGCGACGACCTGCTCGGGACCGGCACCGGCGGCGGTGAGCCGGTCGGCGAGCACCTCGGCGCGGCGGTCGAGTTCGGCGTAGGTCAGCGCGGTGTCGCCGAACACCACCGCGGTCTTGCCGGGTGTGCGCGCGACCTGCTCCTCGACGAGGGCGGCGACCGTCCGCACGGGGAAGTCGCGGGCGGTGTCGGGGTGCTCGACGGCGGAGCCGAGCGTCGACAGCCTCCGCCCCGGGTCGGCGGTGACCTGGGCGAGCAGCTCGCCCAATCCGTGGAGGAGCCGCTCGACGGTCGCGGCGTCGAAGAGGTCGGCGGCGAACGCGGCGAACCCCTCGACCTCCCCGGCTTCCCCGACCTCCCCGGCTTCCCCGGCTTCCCCGCCTTCCCCGCCTTCCCCGCTCCCGTCACCGACGGGGCCCTCGGCGAAGTACAGGTCGAGGTCGAACTTCACGCCGCCGGTCTCCGGCAGGAACGGCTCGGCGCGCACGCCCGGCAGAGCGAGCCGCACGTCGTCCAGCCGCTGGTGGACGATCATCACCTGGAACAGCGGGCTGCGGGCCAGCGAACGTTCGGGGGCGAGCCGGTCCACGACCCGCTCGAACGGGACGTCGGCGTGGGAGAACGCGGCGAGGTCGGCGCGGCGCACCCGGTCGAGCAGCTCGGCGAAGGTGGGGTCGCCGGACAGGTCGGTGCGCAGGACGAGGGGGTTGACGAAGACGCCGACCAGGTCGGCGAGGTCCTCGTCGGCGCGTCCCGCGATCGGCGACCCGAGCGCCACGTCGTCGCCCGCGCCGGACCGCTGGAGCAGCGCCGCGACGGCGGCGTGCAGGACCATGAAGACGCTGGTGCCGGTGTCGCGCGCCAGCCGCCGCGCCCCGGCGGCGGGGAGCCGGAACGGCACGAGCCCGCCCCGGTGGCTCGCCTCGGCGGGACGCGGCCGGTCGAACGGGAGGACGGTCTCCTCCGGCAGCCCGGCGAGGGTCTCCTCCCAGTAGTCGAGCTGGGAGGACGTGTCGGGCGCCGCCTCCCGCTGCCAGGCCGCGTAGTCGGCGTACTGGACGGGCAGCGGCTCCCAGCCGGGTTCGCGGCCGTCCCGCCGGGCCTCGTAGGCGCGTGCCAGATCGGCCAGCAGCGGTGTGAACGACCATTCGTCGGCTGCGGCGTGGTGCAGCAGCAGGATCAGTGACCATTCGGCGTCGGCCGTCCGGACGAGGGTGCCCCGGACCGGCAGGTCCCGGCCGATGTCGAAGACGTGCGCGGTGGCGTCCCTCTCGATGGCCGCGCGCCGCCGCGGCGTCTCGGCCCGCACGTCGAGGACCGCGAGGTGTACGGGAATGTCCGGTTCAAGGACGCGCTGGACGGGCAGCCCGTCCGGCCCTTCGACGAGCAGCGTGCGCAGCGCCTCATGACGGGCGACGACATCGGCGAACGCGGCGTCCAGCGCGGCCTCGTCCACGGGGCCGCGGAGGCGAAGCCCGAGCGGCAGCGCGTACGAGGCGGAGGGGCCGCGGAGGCGTTCCTCCAGCCACAGCCCCCGCTGCGCGGCCGACGCGGGGACGATCTCCGGCCGTTCGACGTCGCGGACGCGTACCCCGTCGGCCGCGACCAGCCTCGGGGCCAGCGCGGCGACGGTCGGCGCCTCGAACACGTCCGCGATGGACAGCGACCCGCCCAGGACGGCGCGGGCCTTGGCCGCGACGCGGGTGGCGAGCAGCGAGTGCCCGCCGAGGGCGAAGAAGTCGTCGTCGACGCCGATCCCCTCGACCCCGAGCAGCTCCGCGAAGATCGCGCAGAGCGCGGCCTCCCGGGCGTCGCGCGGCGCCCGGGAGGCCGCGCTTGCTGACCGCAGGGCCTCGGGGGCGGGGAGCGCGGCGCGGTCGAGCTTGCCGTTGACCGTCCGAGGCAGCGCCTCCAGGGCGACGAGGGCGGACGGCACCATGTACTCGGGAAGCGCCTCGGCGAGCGCGTCCCGCAGTCCGGCCGCGTCCGGGTCGCCTTCGGGGACGTAGTAGCCCACGAGCCGGGGTTCGCCGGGGCGGTCCTCGCGCACGACGACGGCGGCCTGCGCGACGCCCGGCCGCGCGGCCAGGACGGCCTGCGCCTCGGCGGGCTCGATCCGGAACCCGCGGATCTTCACCTGGTCGTCGGTGCGGCCGAGGTACTCGATGGTCCCGTCCCGGCCGCGCCGCGCCAGGTCGCCCGTCCGGTACATGCGGGAGCCGGGCGGGCCGAACGGGTCGGCGACGAACCGTTCCGCCGTCAGGTCGGGGCGGCCGACGTAGCCGCGGGCGAGCTGCGCGCCCGCCAGATACAGCTCGCCGGGCACACCGGGCGGGACGGGACGAAGCGACGCGTCCAGGACGTGCGCCCGGGTGTTCCAGAACGGGCCGCCGATGCCGGACGCGGGCAGGTCGGCGGACGTCGCCCAGATCGTCGCCTCCGTCGGCCCGTACATGTTGGTCGCGAGCGACGCCGACGCCTCAAGGGACCCGGCGAGCGCGGCGGGCAGCGCCTCACCGCCGACCAGCACCCGCAGCCCCTTCAGCGCGGCGGGGTCGAGCGTGCCGAGCAGCGACGGGGTGCCCTGCACGACGGTGGCGTCCTCCAGCAGGACGGCGAGCGCGGCGGGGTCACGGACGGCCTTCCGCCCGGCGAGGACGACCGTCGCGTCGCTGATGAGCGGAGCGAACAGCTCCAGGGCGGCGATGTCGAACGCGATCGTCGTCACCGCGACGAGCCGGTCGCCCTCGCCGAGGTTCACTTGCGAGCGCGTCGTCAGCAGGAAGTTGGTCAGTGCACCGTGCGGGATGGCGACACCCTTGGGACGCCCGGTCGACCCGGAGGTGTAGATGACGTAGGCGAGGTCGTCCCCGCGCGGTTCGGCGGACGGCACCGCCGGCGCGTCATGTCGATCACCATCGAGAACGAGGAGGCCGGTCCCCTCTGGCAGCAGGTTCGCGGTCTCGCTGGTGACGACCGCGCACAGAGGCCCGGCGTCGTCCAGCATGTAGGCGAGCCGGTCGGCGGGATGGTCCAGGTCGAGCGGCAGGTACGCGGCACCCGCCTTCAGGACGCCGAGCAGGGCCACCGGCAGATCGGGCGTGCGCGGCAGAGCGAGCGCGACCACGCTCTCCGGCCCGGCGCCCCGCGCGCGGAGTTCCGCCGCGAGCGCCGACGACCGCACATCGAGCTCGGCGTAGGTGAGCGACTCCTCTCCCGCTTCGATCGCCGTCACATCCGGTGCGCGCGCCACCTGCTCCTCGAACAACGCGACCACGTTCGTGTCCGGAACGGGACGGCCGGTGGCGTTCGCGTCCTCGATCAGTGCGCGCTCACCGGCGTCCATGATCTCCAGCGCGCCGATCGGACGGTCGGGATCGGCGAGCGCGTCGTTCAGGAGCGTCTCCAGGTGCCCGAGCAGCGCGTCGATGCGCTCGTCGTCGAACAACTCGCGGCGGAACGTCGCCTCGACCGTCATGCCCTGCGGCCTGACGAACGCCTCCAGCGACAGGTCGAAGTGCGTGGTGCCGTTGTGGACGTGCGTCCAGCTCGACGTGACACCGGGCAGGTCGAGCTCGCCGATCTCCTGGGCGAGGAACAGCAGCATGGTGTCGAAGAACGCGGAACGCCCCCTCCCGCGAGCCGGCCGCAACTCCTGAACGATGCGGTCGTAGGGCAGCGCCTGGTGCGCGAAGCCTTCCGCGCACGTCCGGCTGGTGCGGCGCAGGGCCTCCCGGAACGTCGGCGCGCCCGAGAGGTCCGTCCGCATCACGAGCGTGTTGCCGAAGTTGCCGACGAGCCGCTCGATCCCGGCGTGCTCCCGGTTCATCACCGCCGACCCGATCGCCACGTCGTCGGCGCCGGTGTAGCGGTGCAGGAGGACGGCGTAGGCGGCGAGCATCACCGTGAACGGGGTGATGTTCTCCTCGGCGGCGAGCTTCTTCATCCCCTCCGTCACGGCGTCGTCGAAGAGCCGCGCCCGGCGTCCGCCCCGCTCGGAGACCCCGGCGCCGCGCGGATGGTCGGCGGGCAGGTCGAGAGGCGCGGGCGGCGGATCGAGACGGGCGCGCCAGTACGCGAGTGCGTCCTCGTCGACCGGCCGCCGCTGCTCCCACTCGGCGTAGTCGGCGTACTGGACGTCCAGCTCAGGCAGCCCGTCCGGCTCCCCCGTCACGGCCGCGCGGTAGAGCGCCGACAGGTCACGCGACAGCGAACCCCACGTCATGCCGTCCCACGCGATGTGATGCACCACGAGAACGAGCGCGTGCTCGTCCTCGCCGAGCCGGAGCAGCTCAAGCCGGATGGGCCGCTCGTTCCGCAGGTCGAACGGCATCGCCGCCAGTTCCCCCGCCCGCCCGCCGGCGTCCGAGCACTCGACCGGCGTCAGGTCCAGCGAATCGTCCTCACCGACGACCTGCACGGGACCGGCGTCCTCCCGATCCGCGTAGGTCGTCCGGAGGACGGCGTGGCGCCGGATCAGCCCGCGCAGAGCCTCACGGAACGCGCCCGTGTCGAGCGGCCCCGACATGCGGACGAGCAGGCACACGTTGTAGGCGGGACTGTCCGGGAACGTGCGGTGGTGCAGCCACATGCTCTGCTGTGCGTACGACAGGGGCGCCGGCCCGCCGGACCTTCGTGGGGTGAGCCCGGCGGTGTCCGGGCCGAGACCCGCCTCGGCCATCATCCGCCGCATCAGTTCGCGTCGCCGTGCCGTCGTCGTCTGCTCCTGCACGCTCAACTCTTTCGTTCGTCGGCTTCGCCACCGCCGGTTAGGTTAGCCTTGCCTATGAAAATCACACAAGGTTAGCCTTACCTAAGTTTGGGACGTCCCGGCCCGCGAAAGGGAGTTGGCTGCCTTGTCCTCTGCTCTGCGCGCTGATGGCCTGCACACCGATGGCCTGCGCACTGATGCGACACTCACCGAGCTGGTGGTCGAGTACACCTCGGACCCGCTCACGCTCATGTCCCGGCTGGCCGGATCCGGGCTGTTCGACGACTACGTCGTATACGAGAGACCCGGCTCGTGGACGTTCGCGGGCGGCACGCTCGGCGAGGTCGTCCTCGACACCGAAACCGTCCACGCCCACTGGCCGGACCAGCCCCCCACCAGCCGCTCCTGGACGGGACGGCCCGCCGACGCGCTCCGCGACACCTTCGCCGAAGCACCGCTCCCCACCTGGACCGCCTACGGCTGGCTCGCGTTCGAGTTCGCCGCGTCCCGTCCCGCCGGGCGCCTCGCGCACCTGATCGTCCCCCGCACCGAGGTCCGGGCCCAGGACGGCCGCGCCACCATCACCGGCATCGACACGGCCGAGACGGAACAGGTCGCCAAGCTGCTGACCGATGCCGACGCACCACCCGCGGGCGTCCCGTCCCCGGTCGACGTCCGAGTCGACGGCGACCGTTACCGCGCACGGGTCGCCGAAGCGGTGGCCGATATCAACGCGGGCCGCTACCAGAAGGTCATTGTGTCCCGGAGGCTGGACATCTCTTACCCCGTCGACGTCGTGTCGACCTACGTGCGCGGCCGCCGCGCGAACACCCCGGCGCGCTCGTTCCTGCTCGACCTCCGCGGCTTCCAGGCCACCGGTTTCAGCCCCGAAGTCCTCGCGAGCGTCGACGCCGAAGGCCGCGTCATGACGCAGCCACTCGCCGGCACCCGCGCGTTCGGCCTCGGCACCGACGCCGACGCGCGCACCCGCCACGACCTGGAAACCGACCCCAAGGAAATCTACGAGCACGCCGTCTCCGTCCGCACCTCACAGGACGAGCTGTACCGGGTCTGCGACCCCGGAACCGTCCAGGTCACCGGCTTCATGACCGTGAAGGAACGGGGCAGCGTCCAGCACCTCGGTTCCAGCGTCAGCGGCGTCCTCGCCCCCGGCCGCACAGCGTGGGACGTCCTGGACGCCCTGTTCCCCGGCGTCACCGCGTCCGGCATCCCGAAGCCCGAGGCGATCGAGGCCATCACCCGCCTGGAGGAACGCCGCGGCCTCTATTCGGGCGCCGTCGTCACCGTCTCCCACAACGGCGCCCTCGACTCGGCACTCGTCCTACGCGCCCTCTACAACGAAGACGGCCGCGCCTGGCTCCGCGCAGGCGCCGGCATAGTCAGCGCCTCGACCCCGGACCGCGAATACGAGGAAACCTGCGAGAAATTCTCCAGCATCGCCCCCCACGTAGTCCCCCTCATCTAAGCGAACCGGCCGCTGGATGCCGCCTCCCCGGACGCCGACGTTGCATTCGATGACAACGCGATGTCGGGCGGCGAGGCCACCGGACGGCCGATGAAGCCTTGTCGAAGTACTCGCAGTACTCGCAGTACTCGAAAGACTCGAAGACAGCAGGAGGGGCTGACCCGCGCCCTGGCCATACCCGGCGCGTCGGCGCGACGCCAAGCTTCGGGCGCATCCGGCCGACCGGATGCGCCCGAAGACCGTAGGCGGCGAGGAAGCCGGAGATGCCGGGGGCCGTCCCTTGGAGAGCGGTCGTCCGGCCCGGCCGGGTCATCGTCAGCGGCGGCCGTTGCGTCCGACGCCAAGGCGGGGGCAGAGTCTCCGTCCCGGCAAGGTCGGGCGCCGCCGCAGTCGGCAACGGTTCCGGGGGGACGACTTGCGGATATGCGCCTTCGATCCACACGTGGACGGTCCTCGGAGATCCGGCATCACTGGTGGAGTCGGGAGGCTGGACGGACCCTGTGGCGTCGGGCACGCTGGCGCAGTGCCCAGCGTGTACAAGAGTTCGAGCGGCCGACTCGCGGTACGGCAGTGGTGTTCGGACGCGTTGGCGCGGGCCGACTTCCCACTCACGACTGCGACGGTGGACACCAGCGTCGGCCGGACGCGGAGAGCCGCGGATCGTCGTGGTGCCCGGCACGGGCTTCAACGCCGCGGTGGCCTTGCCGTGGCTCCGGGCGCTGCCGGCGCGCTGGGCGACCACGGTGGTGGATCTGCCCGGTCAGCCCGGGCTCAGCGACCCATACCGGCCTCGGCGCGGCCGGTTGGCCTGGTACGGCCGGGTCCTGGACGAGGTCCTGGAGGTCGCGGACCTGGACCGGGTTGTGCTGGTGGGCAACTCGCTGGGAGCGGCGGTGGCCCTGGCCGCCGACTCACCCCGGATCGCGGCGCGGGCGCTCGTCTCTTTCGCCGGTTTCATCCGTCTCACGGTGGACCCGACACTGGCGTTGGCTTCCGCCCGGTGGCTGCTGCGTCCCACGGCCGAACACACCCGCCGCATGCTCCGGTTGTTCGTCGCCCCCGGTGAGGACCCGCCTGAGACCGAAGTGAAATGGATGACCCTCATGGCCGCCAGTTGCCGCACCACCCTGGCCCCGCCGCCCCTGCCGGCCGAACTGCCGGCCCGCCGCGCCGACCAGCCCTGCGTTGTCGGGGCGGGAGAGCATGACCGGTTCCTCCCACCTCGGCGGCTCGCACCGGCACTGCGCCGGACCATGGACCTCGACCTGCGGGTCTTCCCCGCCATGGGCCACCTGACCACTTCGGATCACCTCCCCGACGTCGTGTCGCTAGTAGCCGAGGTCGCCGATCAGCCCAACGGCTGAACAACATCACGGGCGACAGCACCGGATGCCGAGACCTGGGCAGGGCGCCGCTACCGACCGGGCGCCGTTATCAACAGGGGCTCCGCGCCGGCGAGTGGTGGGTGCGGTCCAAAGGGATTGGGCTGGTCAGGGACCACCGGTTTCACGTTGTCCGCGGAGCCGTCGCTGGCGGGTGGGCCCGCCCCTGGTGTGCGCGTACCGACGACGGAGCCGATCCCGGTGGGGTGCGCGGGCTGTAGTCGATATTGGCGGCTGGTCCCACAGGTTCGGGGTGCTCTGCCCGGCGTCCGGTGAACTGTCCGATGGGGCGTGTGACGCAACGGGCCGGGGAGCGTCGGCCGACGGCCAAACCGGCTGAGGGGTGAGGCCCGCGCCGTCGGGAGGCAGGACGCGGTAGCTGTAGCGGCCGTCCAAGTTCT
The DNA here is from genome assembly GCF_052245875.1 of Actinomadura sp. 3N407. Classification (NCBI taxonomy): domain Bacteria; kingdom Bacillati; phylum Actinomycetota; class Actinomycetes; order Streptosporangiales; family Thermomonosporaceae; genus Actinomadura; species Actinomadura sp. 3N407. The sequence continues at coordinate 94,817 of NZ_JBQQBP010000007.1, read as the reverse complement.
TGGTAATGGTGACTTGAGCTGGGTTGCCAGCCTTCCAGCGGTTGTGCCAGCCGCAGGTCAGGGCGAGCTGGTCGATGTCGGTGGGGCTGTTGCCGAGCGCCCAGCCGTGCACATGATCGACCTCGCACAATGTGCCGGGGACTTCGCAGCCCTGGACCGCACAGGTGGGGTAGAGGGCTTCCAGGACGCGGCGCTGGCCCGAGGTGGCGAACCGTTCCCGGTGCCCGAGGTAGAGCGGCAGGTGGCCGCGTCCCAGCAGCAGCGGCGAGACCCCGGCGCTGAGCGCGATACGGCGGGCCTGGACGGCGGGAATGGGCGTCCCGTCGGTGAGCCGCCCGGGCGCCTGACCGCCGGTGAGGGTGTCCAGATCGCAGACGACGGTGACCTTGGTGGCCTTGTGCCCGCCCGACAGCACACTCGACAGCGCGGCCGCCATGCGTTCCGACAGGTCACGGCGGTCGTCGGAACCGGCCGGCTTGGCCAGCGGGCCGAGGGTGCCGTCCCAGATCGCGGTGTCTTCGGCGTTCAGCCAGCCCTTGATGTATCGGCCGCCGTCCAGCGACCGGGTGGAGTCGATCCAGGACCGCTCATACCCGTGCCGGGAGTCGGCATCGGGAGTCTCTGTACCGTCGCGTTCGGCGATGACGTCACGGATACGGCGTCCGAACGAGGCGACCTTTCCCGCGGAGAAGTCCTGATCGACCATGCCGAGCAGGATCTCTTCGGCGGCGGCGGAGTCGGTCTCGTCCAGGCGGGCGACCGCACCGGCGATGGTGGCGGCGTACCCGAAGGACAGCGACCCCGATGCCCACCGGCCGGTCATCTCGGCCAGGCGGTGCCGTTGGCGGGCCAGGGTGAGACGTTCCTTGGCGCGGGAGTCGCGCATGCCGAGCCGGTTGCGCAGCCAAGACTGCGTTGACGGGTATCCCCATCGCCGGACTTCGCCGCCGTTGTCCACCACGCCGATGAATCCGGCGAGGGCGGCCTCCTGCTTGTCGGTGGCGGCGGCGAGAGTTTCGGTGAGTTCCAGGCACGCCGCCGCGGATTCGGGTGCGGCACGCCCGGCGAGTTCGGTGGCGATCTTCGAAAGGGCGTCCACCAATTCCATGGTGGACGCTTCATCGAGGCCGATCGTCATCGAACACATGTACGAATGATAGCGCATCCCAGCATCACGATACGGCCTGACGACCTGGATCAGGGTTGGATTTTTGTCACCAAACAGATAGTCGGCGGGACGCCGGGAAGCGGCCATAAAGCACAAATAGACCATTCCCCCTCGCCAGTTCTAACCGACCGGCCCATGACTTGGCGATCCATGACTTGGCGGCCCATGACTTGGCGGTCCGTGGCTGGGCGGTGGGGGCGGCGCGACCAGGCGGGGCAGGCGTAGCCTGCCCCGTACGCTGCGCCGCCCCCACCGCCGAATAACCAATTCTCGAAACACCAAACGGAACGACGACTGAGCAACCAGCCAGCAACCGATCAGCAAGATCAGCAACCGCTCAGCAACCGACTAGCAACCGACTAGCGACCGCTCAGCAACCGATTAGCGATCAGCTGATGACCAGCTATCGCCCCGATCAACAGCCATTCCCGCGCGACGAAGACTCCACTGAACAATCTCAGCCGACACTCGCGCCGAGCACCTTCTTGCTGATCTTGCCGACCGGCGTGCGCGGGAAGGAATCCACCAGCTCAATACGATCCGGGAACTTGTACGCGGCGACGCCTCGCTCGCGTAGGAAGTCCTTGATCTCCCGAAGGGCGGGGGCCTTACCGCCCTCCCTGATGATGAGGAACGCGCAAGTGCGTTCGCCCATCATCGGGTCGGGCAGCCCGACCACCGCGGCGTCGTGGATCGCGGAGTGGGCCAGGAGATGATTCTCGAGCTCCTCGGCGGAGATCTTGTCGCCGCCGCGGTTGATCTGGTCCTTCTCGCGGCCCTCGACGATCAGGTGGCCGGACGGGAGTTCGCGGACGAGGTCGCCGGTGCGGTAGAAGCCGTCCGGGGTGAACGAGCGGGCGTTGTGCTCGGGCGCGCGGTAGTAGCCGCGGAGGGTGTACGGGCCACGGGTGAGGAGTTCCCCCACTTCACCGGGCGCGACCTGCTTGCCGTCGGCGTCCACCACGCGGATCTCGTCGGCCGGGGACAGCGGGCGGCCCTGGGTTCGTTCCACGAGGTCGCGGGGGTCGTCCAGGCGGGTGTAGTTGAGCAGGCCCTCGGCCATGCCGAAGACCTGCTGGACCTGGCAGCCGAGGACCTCCGGCACCTCGGCGGCGCGTTCGGCGGCGAACTTGGCGCCGCCGACCTGGAGCAGTTCGAGCGAGGACACGTCCTCTTCCGACCATGTCACGGCGTCCAGCCAGAGGAGGGCGATCGGCGGGACCATCGCACACACCGTCGCCCGTTCGCGTTCGATGAGCGGGAAGGCCTCGTCCGGGGAGCCGGACGGGGACAGGACGACCGTGCCGCCGTTGGCGAAGACGCCGAGGATGCCGGGGCAGGCCAGGGCGAAGTTGTGGGCGGCGGGGAGGACGACCAGGTAGACGGTGTCGCGCGTGAAGCCGCAGACGCCCGCGCTGGCCTCCAGGTTGTAGACGTAGTCGCGGTGCGTCCGCGGGATGAGCTTCGGAAGGCCCGTGGTGCCACCGGACAGCAGGAAGACGCCGATGTCGGACGGGGCGGGACCGTCGACCTCCACCGGGTCGGCATCGATCGAGGCGAGCGCGGTGAACTCCGCTGCGTCGCCGTCCACGATCACATGCTCGACGGGGAGGGTGCGGGCCATCGTGCGGTAGTCGAAGTCGCCGTCGCGGTCGGCGCAGATGTAGGCGCGCGCCTCGGACAGCTCGCACAGGTAGCGGATCTCGCTCTCACGGTGGGCGGGGAGGGCGAGGACGGGCGCGGCGCCGATCCGCACCAGGGCGAGGAACGCGACGACGAAGCCCGTGGTGTTCGGGATCTGGACGACGATTCGGTCGCCGCGGCGAAGGCCGAGCCGGAGGAAGCCGGCGGCGGTGCGGGAGGCGCGGTCGTCGAGTTCTGCGTAGGTGAGGCGGTCGTCGCCGGCGATCAGGGCGGTCCGGTCCGGGTCGCCGCGCAGGACGTCGCCCAGGAGGCGGTCGGTCCAGTAGCCCTCGGCCTTGTAGCGCGCTTCCAGTTCCTCTGGCCAGGGAGTGAAGCCGTCCACGGTCACCGCCCGGCGAGCTGGGCCGGGGCGCCGGGGACCGGTTCGGCCGGGTCGGAGCCGAGTGCGACGATGCGGTTGGCGGCGTCGACGTGGACGACGCGGGGCTCGTGGCGGTCCCGGGCGGCGTCGTCCACGGACGTGTAGGTGATGATGATGACCATGTCGCCGGGCTGGACCTGGCGGGCCGCCGCGCCGTTGATTCCGATGACGCCGCTGCCCGCCTCGCCGGTGATGGCGTAGGTGACGAGACGGGAGCCGTTGGTGATGTCGACGACATGGACCTGTTCGCCCTCGACGATGTCCGCGGCCTCCATCAGGTCCGCGTCGATCGTCAGGGAGCCCACGTAATGCAGGTCCGCCTGGGTCACGGTCGCACGGTGGATCTTTCCGTTCATCAGCATCCGCTGCACCGGTTCGCCCTCTTCCTCAAGACCAACTAAGGCTAGGCTTACCTTAGCTACTTCCCCCGGCACTTAGCTACACCGCGGCAGAGGAGAACCCCCGACGATGCTCCGGCGACTGGTGATGGACATCGGTCCGTTGCGCGACAGCAGGCCGTTCCGCAATGTGTTCATCGCCCGCACCGTCTCGGTCTTCGGGATCGGCATGCTGGCGGTCGCGCTGCCGGTGCAGGTCTATGCGCTGACGGGGTCGACCGTGCACGTCGGCGCGGTGGCCGCCGCCGAGGGTTTCGCGCTTCTCGCGGGTTTCCTGTGGGGCGGGGTGCTGGCGGACCGGTACGACCGGCGGCGGCTGATGCTGCGCGCCCGGACGGCCGCCGGTGTGGGATTCGTCCTGCTGGCGGTCAACGCCTTCCTGCCGTCCCCGTCGCTCGCCGCCCTGTACGTGCTGGCGGCGTGGGACGGCCTCGCGACCGGTGTCAGCGTCACCGCCCTGCTGGCCGCGACGCCGTCCCTGGTGGCGCCGGACAAGCTGGTGGCGGCGGGGGCGCTGAACGCGCTGACCGTCCGGCTCGGGTCGATGGCGTCGCCCGCGCTCGGCGGGCTCGTCGTGTCGGCGTTCGGCGTCGGGTGGAACTACGCCGCCGCGGCGGCCGGGACCCTCGGCACGATCGCCCTGCTGGTCGGGCTGCCGCCGCTCAAGCCGGCCGTCGACGACGAGCCGGAGACGAATCCGCTGAAGGCCATCGGGGACGGTTTCCGCTTCGTCGCCTCGCATCGTGTGGTCGGTTCCCTCATGCTTCTCGGCCTGCTGTTCATGGTCGCGGGCGGAATTCCGGTTCTGATGCCCGCGTTCGCGACGCACAGCCTGGACGGCGGGCCCACCACGGTCGGGCTGCTGTTCGCCGCGCCGGCCTGCGGGGCGGTTCTGGCGTCCGTGACCAGCGGCTGGGCCGGGTCGTTCCAGCGGCCGGGGCTCGCGCTGCTCGTCGCGTCCGTCACGGGCTTCACGGCGCTCGCCTGCCTGGGCTTTGCCCGTCACCCCGCGCTCGCCGTCGCGATCCTGTTCGCGTACGGGTTCGTCGAGTCGGTCGAGGAGATCCTGCGGTACGGGCTGATCCAGTCGCACACGCCCGACTCGCACCTGGGACGTGTCAACGCGCTGTGGGCCGCGCAGGAAACGGGCGGCGGCGCCATCGGGTCGCTGGGTGCCGGGGCTCTCGGCCGTTACCTGGCGCCGGGCGCGGCCATCGTGGTCTACGGGGCGGTCAGCGCCGCTCTCGCGCTCGTGCTGGCGCTGACCCTCACCGGGCTGCGCACCGCGACCATCCGGCCGAAACCCCAAAAGAAATCCGAACCGAGCCCAGAATCGAAGCCCGAACCAGGACCCGAAACGAAGCCCGAACCGGGACCCGAAACGAAGCCCGAGCCGGAGACGGCGCCACGGCCGGAACCGAGCTGATCCCGGCTCCGGCTCGTGCGGCCGTCATCCGAGGCGGGCGGCCAGTTCGTCCTCGGTCATGGACTCGACCTCCAGCCAGATCTCGGCGACGGCCTCCAGCCGTCCCGGCGCCTCCTCCAGCTCGGTGAAGCGCTGGGAGACGCGCGCGACGGTCCGCTCGGCGAACAGCACCCTGACCGGCAGCGCGGTGGTGTCGAGCGCCTCGCGCAGCCGCGCGATCACGGTGGTGGCGAGGACGGAGTCGCCGCCGAGCGCGAAGAAGTCGGCGTCCGCGCCGACGCGCTCCTTCCCGAGCACCCCGGCGACGATCCGGGCCAGCACCTTCTCCAGCGACGTCCTCGGCTCGACATAGGCGTCGGCCGCGTCTCCGGCCTCGGCGGCGGCCAGGGCGGTGAGCGCCTTGCGGTCGACCTTGCCGTTGGCGGTGAGCGGCAGCTCGTCCACGCGGACGAGCAGTTCGGGCACCATGTGCGGCGGCAGGAGGTCGCGGACGTGCGCGAGCACCGCGTCCCGGTCCAGATCCGGGGACGCGACGGCGACGGCGGCCAGGCGGCCGTTCGCGAGCAGCGCGACGGCACGTCCGACGGCGGGATGCTCCCGCAGCGCGGCCTCGACCTCGCCGAGCTCGATCCGGAAGCCGCGCACCTTGACCTGGTGGTCGCGGCGGCCGAGGAACTCCAGCGTTCCGTCCGGCCGGTAGCGGGCCAGGTCGCCGGTCCGGTACCAGCGGGTGCCGTCGCGGACGACGAACCGGTCCGCGGTGCGGGCGGCGTCCGCGGCGTAGCCGTCGGCGACGCCTCCGCCGCCGATCCACAGCTCGCCCGTCACCCAGTCGGGGCGGTCGCGGCCCAGTTCGTCCACGACCCGGCACGCGACGCCGCGCAGCGGCACCCCGTACGGGACGGCGTGCCAGTCGGACGGCACCTCCCCCGCGACCTCCTGCACGGTGGAGTGGATCGCGGTCTCGGTCGTCCCGCCGAGGGCCACGAAGCGGCATCCGGGCGCGCGTTCCTCCAGCAGCGCGGGCAGGTGCGTGCCGACCCAGTCGCCGCCGAGCAGGACCAGCCGCAGGCTCTCCGCCGGGCCCGTCCGCAGCAGCATCTCCAGCACGGACGGGACGCAGTTCAGCACGGTCACCGACCGGCGCCGGACCAGTTCCCCCCAGCGGGCGGCGTCACGCCGCTCGTCCTCGCTGGGAAGGACGATCGCGCCGCCCGCCGACCAGGGGGCGAACAGGTCGAACACCGACAGGTCGAAGTCGAGCGCCGATATCCCGAACGTGACGTCGCCCGGGCCGATCTCGAACCGCTCGACCAGGTCGCCGATGGTGTTCATCGCCGCGCCGTGCGACACCTCGACGCCCTTGGGCTCACCCGTCGATCCGGACGTGAACAACACGTACGCCACCTGGTCGGGACGCACCCCGACCGGCCCGCCCAACGGCTCACTCACCGGCCCGCCCAGCGGCCCGCCCGGCGGCCCGGCCGGCGGCTCGCCCAGCTGCCCGCCCCGAGGCTCGGCGTCGACGATCCCGTCCGGGGTGAGGGACGCCGCCACTTCGGCCGCGCCGCGGATCTTGGTGCGGCGGGCCTCGGGCTGCTCGGGGCCGATCGGGACGTAGGCGGCGCCGGCGGCGAGGACGCCGAGCGCCGCGGCGGCCTGGTCCGGGCCTTTCGGGATCTCGATCGATACGCGGTCGCCCGGCCGGACGCCTCCGGCGGCGAGGGCGGACGCGATGCGCAGGGCGCGTTCGGCCAGCTCGCCGTAGGTCAGCGTCCCGTCGTCGCCCCAGTGCAGGGCGGGGGCGTCCGGGCGGCGGCGGGCGTGGTCGAAGAATCCCTCGGTCAGGGTGCGGGGCGGCGGTGCCGGGGTGGCGTTGAGCCGGTGCCGGACGCGGAGCTGGGACGGCGTCGCGGCGATGCCGAGCGGCACGTCCCAGTCGGCGCCGGGCGCCCCGAGACGCGTGATGGCGGCCGTGTAGGCGTCGAACATCGCCTCGGCGACGCCCTCCGGGAACGCGGGGCGGCGGACGTCCCAGTTCAGCAGCAGCCCGCCGGACACCTCGGTCACCTGCGCGTCGAGCAGCACCTGCGGGCCCTGCGAGATGATCCACTCCGGTTCGCCGAAGCGTTCGCCGACGGCACCGCCGAACAGTTCGCCGAGGTTGAGCGCACTGGTGTAGACGATCGGGGCGAGGACCTGCTCGCCGCGCAGCCTGGACAGGTCGCGCAGCACCTCCAGGCCGGAGTAGTCGCTGTGCGCGCCGGCGGTGTGCAGGTTCGCCTGGACGGCGCGGGCGCGCTCGACGAACGGGAGGTCGGTGGTGAGGTCGGCCTCCAGCATGATGGATCCGGTGAAGTCGCCGACGACGTGGTCCACGTCTGGGTGGACGGGCTCGCGGTGGAACAGCGGCAGGTTGAGCAGGAAGCGGGGTGTCGCCGACCAGGCGCCGATCACCTCGGCGAACACCGCCGCGAGGGCCATGGCCGGGGTGACGCCTTCGGCGTGGGCTCGGGCGAGGAGCCGGTCCTTGTCGTCCGGCGGCAGCCAGTGGTGCATGCGCTCGACGCGGTCTCCGGGCTCGGGGACGACCGGCAGCTCGGGCGGGCCGGGCAGGGCGGCGAGCCGCTCGGCCCACCACCGCCGGTCCTGCTCGCGGGCCTCCGCGCGGGGGTCGTCGGCGAGGTAGCGGGCGTAACCGTAGCGGATCGGCGCGAGGGTCTCGCCCTCGTACAGCGCGGCGAGGTCGGCCAGCATGACGCGGTAGCTCATCGCGTCGGCGGCGACCATGTCGACGTCCAGGTGGAGGCGGGCGGTCCCGGCCGGAAGCAGGCTGAGCCGGGCGTCGAAGACGCGGCCGTCCTCGATCGGGAGCCGCTGCACCGACATCTCCGCGCGGATCGCCTCCAGCTCGGTTTCCGCGTCGGCGACACCGCGCAGGTCATGGACGGTCACCGCGGGCTCGGGACGTTCGGGCAGGATGCGCTGCGCGCCGTCGTCGGACACCGCGACGCGCAGCATGGGGTGCCGCTTCGCCAGGGCCCGGACGGCCCGCTCGAACCGGTCGGGGTCGATCGCGCGGCCGTCCAGCTCGACGTACAGGTGCGCGGCGACGGAGCCGAGCGACTGGCCGGAGTCGCGGCCGATCCAGTACGCGTGCTGCATCAGCGCCAGCGCGAACGGCCCGTCCGGCTCGATGTCCGCCGGGTCGAGGTCGGCCGGGTCGAGGTCGGCCGGGCCGAGGTCCGCCGGGGTGCCACCGGCGCCGGGGCCCAGGGTCGCCTCGACCTGGCCCTTCTCCGCGAGGAGGTCCCACCAGCCGGCGAGCGTGGGGCGTTCGGCCAGCTCGGCGAAGCGGATCTCGACGCCGCGGCGGCGCAGCCGGCCGGTCAGCTGCATGAGGCGGATCGAGTCCATTCCGAGCTCGATGAGGTTGTCGTCCGCCGCCGCGGGCTCGCCCAGCACCTCGGCCAGTGCGGTGTGCAGATCTTCCCAGGTCAGCCCTGAATCGGACACGCCACTCCCCTCAAGTTAGGTAAGGCTAACCTAATTCAGACGGTTTTCGCCGTCAACGCCCGCCGCCGGTCGGCCGGGACGATCAGCGGCGTGTCGGTCTCCGGGTCGGGGATGACGCGGCACGGCAGGCCGAACACGCGCTCCACGAGATCGGCGGTGACGATGTCGGCGGGCGCGCCCGCGGCGAGCACCTCGCCGCCGCGCATCGCGATCAGGTGCGTGGCGTACCGGCAGGCGTGGTTGAGGTCGTGCAGGACCGCGACGAGGGTGCGCCCCTCCTCGTGGAGGCGCGCGCACAGGTCGAGCACCTCGATCTGGTGCGCGATGTCCAGGAACGTCGTCGGCTCGTCCAGCAGCATGATGCCGGTCTGCTGGGCCAGCACGAGCGCGAGCCAGACCCGCTGGCGCTGCCCCCCGGACAGCTCGTCCACGACGCGGCTCGCGAGGTCGGTGACGCCGACGGCGGCCATCGCGGCCTCGACCGCGGCCTCGTCCTCCCGCGACCACTGCCGCAGCAGCCCCTGGTACGGGTACCGGCCGCGCGCGACGAGGTCGCCGACCGTGATTCCCTCCGGGGTGAGCGGCGACTGGGGCAGCAGCCCGAGCCGCCGCGCGAGGCGCTTGGCGGGCAGGGCGCCGATCGCGTCGCCGTCCAGGAGGACGGTTCCCTCCCTGGGACGCAGCAGGCGGGCGAGAGCGCGCAGCAGCGTCGACTTCCCGCACGCGTTGGGCCCGACGATGACGGTGAAGGACTCGTCCGGGATCCGCACCCCGAGCCGTTCGGCGACGACGCGTTTCTCGTACGCCAGCGTGAGACCTTCCGCGCGCAAATTCGTCACGTCGTCCCCTTCCGTGCGGTGGTGGACAGCAGCCATGCCAGGTACACGCCGCCGAGGACGCCGGTGACGACGCCCACCGGCATCGCGACCGGCATGTGAAGCGAGATGAGATCGGCCGTGGTCAGGAGCGCGGCCCCGGTCAGCGCGGCGGGCAGCAACTGCGCGCCGGGCCGCCGGGTCAGCCGCCGGGCGAGCTGCGGCGCGGCGAGCGCGACGAACGGGACCGGCCCGACCGCCGCGGTCGCGGAGGCGACGAGACCGACCCCGGCGACCGTGAGCAGCGCCCGGGTCCTCTGGACGGGGACGCCGAGCGCCTGCGCGGCGTCGTCGCCCAGTTCCCCCATGCCGAGGGGCCGGGCGAGCAGCAGCGCCGCCGGGACCAGCACGGCCAGCGCGAGGGCAAGCGGGACGGCCTGGTCCCAGTCCCGCCCGTTCAGGCTGCCGGTCAGCCAGAACGCGGCCTCGTATCCTTCGCGCAGCTCCGCGCGGGTGATGAGGTAGAAGTTCAGCGCCTGCAGCATCGCCGCCGCGGCGACGCCGATCAGCACGAGGCGGACGCCGTGGACGCCGCCGCCGCGGCGGTAGGCGACCAGGTAGACGCCCAGCGCGGTGAGGAAGGCGCCCGCCACGGAGCTGGTCGTGATGGCGACGGCGCCGCCGCCGAACACCAGGATCTGCAGCAGCGCGCCGGTCGCCGAACCGGTGGTGAAACCGATGATGTCGGGGCTGCCGAGCGGGTTGCGGGAGATGCTCTGGAAGATCGCGCCGCTGAGCCCGAGGGCCAGGCCCGCGAGCAGCCCGGTGACGGCGCGCGGCAGCCGCAGGGTCGTGACGATGAACTCGGTGGCGCGGTCGCCCTGCCCGAGGAGGGCCCGCACCACCTCCGGCGGCGAGATGGGGAACTCCCCGGAGCCGACGACGAGGACCGCGGCGCCGACGGCGACCGCCGACAGCACGCCGCACACCGCCGCGGCGCGCGGCTCCCACCGGACCGAGAGCGCGCCCGTCCGCAGGACTCTCACCCGCATGCTCTTCACAGGTCGCGCGTCCTCCCCCGCCGGACCATCACCGCGAACAGCGGCGCGCCGAGGAACGCGGTGACGATGCCGGTCTCCAGCTCGCCGGGGGTGATGATGCGGCCGATGATGTCGGCGCCGAGCAGCAGGACGGGCGCGAGCAGCAGCGAGTAGGGCAGGACGAGCCGCAGGTCGGGCCCGACCAGCGTCCGGACGATGAACGGGACGGCCAGCCCGAGGAACGCGATCGGCCCCGCCGACGCCGTCGCGGCGCCGCACAGCACCACGATCGCGAGGGCCCCGAGCGCCCGGGTCCGCCCCGGACGCGAGCCGAGGGCCCGGCCCGCGTCGTCGCCCATGGCGAGAGCGTTCAGCGGGCGGGCGAGCAGCAGCGCCAGCACGATGCCGGCGACGACGAACGGGAGGATCCGGACGAAGACCGATATCTCGCGTCCGCCGAGGGAACCGACCTGCCAGAACCGGAAGCCGTTGAAGCTGTGCGGGCTGAGCAGCATCAGACCGGCCGTCAGGGCGCTGAACACGGCGTTGACCGCGGCGCCGGCGAGCACCAGCCGCGCGGGCGACGCGCCGCCCCGCCCCCGCGCGCCGATCATGTAGACGACCGCCGCCGCGCCCGCCGCGCCGGCGAACGCCGCCCAGACGTAGACGAGCGGGTCGTCCACCTGGAACGCGCCGATGACGATGACCACCGCGAGCGCCGCCCCGCCGTTCACGCCGAGCAGCCCCGGCTCGGCGAGGGGGTTGCGGGTGAGCGCCTGCATCACCGCGCCGGCGAGCCCGAGCGCCATCCCGACCACGATCCCGAGGAGCGTGCGCGGCAGCCGCAGCTCATGCACGATCAACTCGGCCCGCGACTCGTCGTCCGGGGACAACACGCCGGGCAGCACCCGCCCGAGCGGGACGTCCCCGGCACCGATCGCGAGGCTGGCCACGACCGTCGCCAGCAGCGCCCCGGCCAGCAGTGCCAGCCACCACCGGTGGGCTCGACGACCGGCACGGCGGCCTGCACCGCGCGGTTCGTCCGCCTGCGCCGGGGGTCTCAGCGGCCGTATCCGCGCGGGGGACAACACAATATGAGGCTAGCCTAAGCTAACAACCTTGGTGAAGCCCGGCCGCGTGGTCGGGATGCGCCAGCAGCCACGTCCAGATCTCGGCCGGATCCTCGGCGGTGTGCTGGGCGCCGCAGTGGCAGATGCCGGTGAGGCGGTCGGAGCCCGGTGACCATTCAACGCGCAGGCGGCCTGCGGTCACCGGACGGTCCGTACTGCTCGGGAGCGCCGCGCTGCTCGGGGGCGCCGCGCTGCTCGGGCGGGGTGGGCTGCTCGGTGGCGCCGTGCTGCTCGGGCGGGGTGGGCTCATCGGGTGGTCTGCCGCTGGAGGATGCGGCGGGCGGCGAGGCCGCCGGTGTCGATGTTGATGGACAGTTCCTGGTAGCCCTCGGGTTCGGTGGCTATGACCTTCTCGAGGGTGTTCAGCGCCTCCACATCCTGGAGGACGACCGTGCGGTTGCTCTCGGCGAGGAACGCCGAGACGTTCTCGTCGTCCAGGGCGAAGTCGCGGGCGACCATCCAGAAGTCGTGCGTGGTCGTCTCCGTCTCGGGGGTGATGGCATAGACGATCTCGGCGTGGCAGGCCCTGGAGTCGTCGCCGTCCGGGCCGGGCTCGACGCCGGTGGGGGCGATGCGGCTGTGCAGGAGGTAGAGGCACGGCGGGTGGTACTCGATGTCCTGCCAGCGGTCGATACGGCCCTCGATGCCGGTGGACTCGGCGTAAAAGGACGGGCACTCGACGTCCTTCATGCGGCGGCTGACGTACACGACGCCCGCCTCGTCGTCCACCTCCGTGGTGATGGGCGTCTGCGCCACCTCCGGGGTGCCGATGTAGCCGGCGTGCAGGTACGTCTCGTGGGACAGGTCGAGGAGGTTGTCGACGAGCAGCTCGTAGCGTGCTGCGAGGGGCTCCATGCCGCGGACGGTCATATAACCGGGCGCGTCCAGCCAGGGGGCGCGCGGGATCGCGGTGGCTTCGCCCTCCCCGTCCCCGATCCACACCCAGACGAGCGAGTCCTGCTCGACGACCTGGAAGGCGGGGACGCGGGCGGTGCGCGGGATCCGGGTCTGCCCCGGCACGGCGACGCACACCCCGTCGGGCGCATAGGTGAAGCCGTGGTAGCCGCAGACGATGCGGTCACCGTCGCGGTTGCTCTCCGACAGGGGGAAGCGCCTGTGCACACAGCGGTCGGTGAGGGCGACCGCCTCCCCGGCCTGCGTCCGGTACATGACGAGGGGTTCGCCGCAGATGGTCCGGGCGAGCAGGTCGTCGCCCACCTCCTGGCTGTAGGCGGCTACGTACCACTGGTTGCGTGCGAAGACCATGAGGCCGTTCCTCCGGTGAACGATGAGTGGACGACGGGTCCCGTCGACCATCTCGACGTTCCGGTGAGGTGGGCCACACCCATTCCGTCCAACGGAAGAACGCGCTCGTCAGCGGCTGTGCAGCGCGGTCTCCGGAGGACGCAGGGCACGGGGCGCGCCGAGCGCCCGGGAGATGCCGCGCGCGCTGGCGCGGACGACGGGGATGAGCGTCCGCGCCTCCCAGCCGTCGGACGGGACGACGATCGCGACGGCGGCGACGACGGCGTCGTCCGGGCCGAAGACCGGCGCGCCGACCGACAGCGCGAACGTCTCGACCTGGCCGTCGCTGATCGCCACGCCGGTCCGGCGGACCTCGGCGAGGACGCGGCGCAGTTCGGGACCGGACGCGATCGTCTTGTCGGTGAAGCGGCGGAGGGGTCCCGCGATGGCGCGTTCCTGGAGTTCGGTGTCGGCGTGCGCGAGCATCGCGAGGCCGACGCCCGTCGCGTGGGCGGGCCAGCGTCCCCCGACGCGGGACAGGACGTGCACGGCGTCGCGGGCGGAGATCCGCTCGATGTAGACGACCTCCAGGCCGTCCAGCACGGCGAGGTGGACGTTCTCGTGCGTCGCCTCGTAGAGGTCCTCCAGGAACGGCATCGCGGCGTCGCGCAGCACGGGCCCGCGGGGTGCGAGCGCGGCGACCTCGAAGAGCCGCAGCCCGATCCGGTACATGCCGCCGGGCTCGCGTTCGAGGGCGCCCCAGTGGGTCAGCTCGCCGACCAGCCGGTGCGCGGTGGACAGCGGCAGGCCGGCGTGCCGGCTGATCTGGGTGATGTTCAGCGCGGTGCGCTCGGCGGAGAACGCCTCGAGGATGTCCAGGACGCGGCTGGTGACGGTGGGCCGCCCCCCGCCGCCGCCGGTGGGCCCGCTGGGCCCGCTGGACGCCGCCTTGCCGGACGCCGGCCGGTCGGACGCCGTCATGGCATGCCGTGCTCCTCCCGCAGCCGCGTCTTGAGGATCTTGCCGGCGGCGTTGCGCGGGATCTCGTCGGCCAGCACCGCCGACTTGGGGATCTTGTAGCGGGCGAGCCGCCCCGACAGCGCGTCCAGGACCTTGCCGGGGTCCACGTCCGCGCCCGGCCGCGGGACCAGGACGGCGCGGCCGACCTCGCCCCACGTGTCGTCCGGGACGCCGATGACCGCGCATTCCAGCACGTCGGGATCGGCGAGGATCGCGTTCTCCACCTCGGCCGGGTACACGTTCTCGCCGCCGGAGATGATCACATCCTTGATCCGGTCGACGATGAAGGCGTAGCCGTCCTCGTCGAGGCGCGCCGCGTCGCCGCTGTGGAACCAGCCGTCGGCGAGCACCGCGGCGGTGTCGTCGGGACGTCCCCAGTAGCCGCGCATGACGTGCGGGCCCTGGACGACGACCTCACCGGTCTCGCCGGGCGCCACGTCCGCCATGTCGGGGCCGACGACGCGCACGTCGCTGAAGAAGTGCGGCACCCCGGCCGAGCCCACCTTGGACACCGCGCGGGAGGCGTCGAGGAACAGGACGCCGGGGGCGGCCTCTGTCATCCCGTAGCCCTGCAGGAACGTCAGGCCCCGCTTCTGGTAGGTCTCGATCAGTGACGGCGGCACCGGGGCGCCGCCGCAGGTGAGGATGCGCAGCGAGGACAGGTCGGCGCCGGCCCAGCCCGGTTCCCGCGCGACCCGCTGGAACATCGTCGGCACCCCGAACATGAACGTGACCCTGTGCTCGGCGATCATATCGAGGGTCGCGGCGGGGTCGAACGCGGCGACGAGCACGCATGTCCCGCCCTTGAGCAGCACCGGCAGCGTGAGCATGTTGAGCCCGGCGGTGTGGAACAGCGGCGCGGACACGAGCGCCACCTCGCCCGCCACCAGATCGTGGTCGATGAGGACGTTGATCGCGTTCCAGGTGATGTTGCCGTGGGTGAGCGTGGCACCCTTCGGCACACCGGTCGTCCCGGACGTGTACATGATCATGCAGGGGTCGTCGAGAGCGACGGGCACGTCGAGCGGGGCGTCGTCCGCGGCGGTGAGAAGCGCCTCGTACCCGCGCTCCCCCGGGTCGTCGAGCGCGACGTGCTCCCGGACCGGGGTGCTGCCGCGGATGCCGTCCACCAGCCCGGCGTGGGACGGCCCGTGCACCAGCACCGAGGCGCCCGAGTCGTCCAGCTGGTAGGCGATCTCGGGGCCGGTGAGCCGGGTGTTGAGCGGGACGAACACGCCGCCGAGCATTCCGGTGGCGAACAGCGTCTCCAGGAAGGACGGATGGTTGGGGCCGAGGTAGGCGACCCTGTCGCCGGGCCGGATCCCGAGGCCGCGCAGAGCGTGCGCGAGGCGCGAGACGCGGCCGAGCAGGGCGGCGTAGGTGAGCGTCCGTCCGTCGTGGACCAGGGCGGCCGCCCGAGGGGTCTTGCGGGCGCGGCGCGCCGGCCATGACCCGAGTCCTTCGTTGCGCATTCGGGGCTGTCCTCTCCCGGGGTGGGCGTACGGCCGAAGTTAGGCGTATTCTCCACAGTGGTCAATGATTTGCCGAACATCGACGTGGCGCCGGGGTCGTGTCACCAGAGCTGTGGCGGCAGCCACGGCGGTGGGGCCGGGCGGTGGGGCCGGGCGGCGCCCGCGCCGTCGTTACGCTGACGGGATGACGGGAGCCGAACGGGTGGCCGAACAGGTGAACGCACAGAGCGCTGCCGGGCCGACTGCGGCCGGTGAGCCGTCCCCGAGGCTCCGGCCACAGTCGCTGATGCTGACCTATCTCGGCAACTACGTGCTCGGCCGCGACATCGCCGTGTTCTCCGGCAGCTTCATCGACACCTTCGCCCGGCTCGGCGTCGGCGAGCACGCCGTCCGGTCGACGCTCACCCGCATGGTCGGCCGCGGCCTGCTGGAGCGGCACCGGGAGGGCCGCCGCATGCACTTCGGGCTGACCCAGCGGTCGGAGGGCATCCTGCGCGACGGCGACGACCGCGTCTGGCGCCGCGGCGTGCTCAACACCGACTGGGACGGCGACTGGACCGTGCTCGCGTTCTCCATGCCCGAGTCGTGGCAGCGCGTCCGGCACGACCTGCGCGCACGGCTCACCTGGGCCGGCTTCGGGTCCCTCGGCAACGGCACGTGGATCGCGCCGTCCCGGGTGGACGTCCGCCCGATCGTCGCGGGCCTCGGCCTGAACGGCCACCTCAAGGTCTTCGCCGGCCGGGCCGAGCAGCCGACGGACGTCGCCGGCATGCTGCGGGAGGCGTTCGACCTGGACGGCCTGGCGGGCGGCTACCGCGCGTTCCTCGACCGCTGGGACCGCCCGGACCCGCTGCCCCACGCCCCCGACGACCTCGCCCGCTACCTGTGGATGACCACCGAGTGGCTGCAGCTCGTCCGCGCCGATCCCCGGCTTCCCGTCGAGCACCTGCCGGCGGGCTGGCCCGCCGTCCGGGGGCAGCAGGTCCTGATGGAGCTGCGCGACCGCTACCGGGCTCCCGCCCGGCGCCTCGCCGACGAGGCCATCGAGTTCGTCCGGCTGGGCTGATCCCTCCCGCCCTCTCCGTGGACAGGCCTTCTCCGTGGACAGGCCTTCTCCGTCGACGGGCCCTCTCCGTGGACAAGTGGAATGACCTGCCCGTTCGCGGGTACGCGAGGTGCCTGCGATGACGGAAGGTGATCGGCATGTCTCTCGGAGCGGACGGGCCGCCGGACAGGGTCCCACGCGAGCCGCTGCGGATCCGCAGCCGTGTCCGCGACGCCTGCCTGGTCGTGGAGGCGGAGGGGGAACTCACGATCCTCACGGCCGACCAGCTGCGCGAACACGTCCTGGCGGACATGCGCGGCCTCGGCGGGCCGCCGCGGGTCGTGCTGGACGTCGGCGAGGTCGACTTCTGCGACTCCTCGGGCCTCAACGCCCTGATCGTCATCTGGAAGAACGCGCACAGGGCCGGCGGCGAGTTCGTCCTCGCCCGCCCGGAGCGGCGGTTCCGCACCATCATCGAGCGCAGCGGCCTGGACCGCCATCTGATCGCCCACCCGACACGGGAGAAGGCCATCGCCGCCCTGACCGAGCCCTGAGGGGCCGGGGCCGCTTGCCGCCTCACCCAGATGATGATACGCATTCCGTATTAACGTCTCATGAGGGTGAGGTTCCCATGGAACGCCTCGACACCCGCACCTCCCACGCCGACCACGCCGACCACGCCGACCACGCCGACCCTGGCGCCCCTGGCGACCCTGGCGACGACGCCGACCACGCTGACCACGGCCGGCCGGCGCCCGGCGCCGCGCACCGCCCGGCGGGCGCCATCCCGGGGCCGTCCTCGCTCACCTGGCGGTACGCGGGCGACTGGCGCGGCGTGTTCACCGGCCGGTCGACGCTGCTGCTGCAGGTCGCGCACCCCATGGTCGGCGCGGGCGTCGCCGACCACTCCGAATTCGTGGAGGACCGCTGGGGGCGCCTGCGACGCACCCTGGAGTCGGCGAACGACTTCCTCGGCTACCGCGGCGAGGGACGCGGCCGTGACGAGGCGGCCCGGCTCCGCGAGATCCACAGGGACATCAAGGGCGTGGACGCCGAAGGCCGCCGGTACCACGCGCTGAACCCCGAGGCGTACCTCTGGGTGCACGCGACGCTCTTCCACGGCATGGTGCACACGCAACGCGTGTTCGGCCGCGCCATCGGCCCCGCCGAGGAGAAGGCCCTCTTCCGGGAGTGGCGCGACCTCGCGCTCGCTCTCGGCGTCACCGAGCGCCACCTGCCGTCCGGTCCCGCCGCCTTCCGCGACTACTTCGACGACATGGTCGAGAACCGCCTCGAGGGCAACGAGACCGTGGAACTGCTCATCCGGCTCGACCGCACGCCGCTGCCGCCGCCCCCGAAGTGGCCGCTGCCGAAGGCGGCCTGGACGGGCCTCGCGCTCCCGCCGACCCGGCTGCTGCGCGAGACGGGCATCGCCACGCTCCCGCCCGTCCTGCGGGAGCGGTTCGGGCTGCGCTGGACGGCGGCCGACCGGCTCCGCTTCGAGCTGTTCGCGCGGACCGTGCGCGCCGCCGGCGCCGTGACGCCCGACCGGCTGCTCCTGTCCCCCATCGCCGCCCGCGCCATGCGCTCCGCGCGGCGGGCACCGGACTAGAGTCGGCGGCACCATGACGAGCGACGAACCGACGAGCGACGACGAACTCCTGCGCAGCCTGCTCACCGGCGGCGCGGAGAGCGAACCCCAGACCGACCGGATCCTGGACGCCGCCCTCAGGTCGTTCGAGACCTACGGGCCGCGCCGCACCACCATGGACGACGTCGCCCGCGAGTCCGGGCTCGGCCGCGCCACCATCTACCGCCGGTTCCCCACCAAGGGCGACCTGGTCACAGGCGTCCTGCTACGGGAGGCGCGGCGGTTCTTCGCCGAGCTGGACGACGCCGTCGCGGCGCTGCCCACCCTGGAGGAGCGCCTGGTCGAGGGGTTCGCCGTCACGCTGCGGATCAGCCGCGAGCAGCGCCTGATGACCCGCCTGATGGTCGTCGAGCCCGAGCTGGCCCTCCCGCACGCCACGGTCAAGGCCGGGCCGCTGCTGGCCGCCGCCCGCGGCTACCTCGCCGGGCGGCTGCGCACCGCGCAGCGCCTCGGGGCCGCCCCGCCGCACGTCGACCCCGAGGTCGTCGCCGAGATCCTCATCCGCCTCACCCATTCCCTGATGCTGACCCCCGAAGGCCACATCCCGCTCGACGACGAGGGCGCCCGCGACTTCGCGCGCCGCTACCTCCTCCCCATGGTCGGCAACCCGCGGGGCTGACGCCCGCGGCTAACCGCGGTTCCGCGCCGCCTCGCGCAGCGCCTCCAGGCCCCGGGCGATGGGCCGCTGCCCGTCACTGCCCCGCCGGACGCAGGCGACGATGCGCCGCGTCGGCACCACCGCGCCGCGCAGGGGGACCCTGACCACCTGGTCCTCGGGCGGCAGCGGGGCGAGCCGGGGCACCAGGCCGACGCCGAACCCGCGCGCCACGAGCGCCGAGACCGCGAACCACTCGTTGGCCTCGTGCGCGATGCGGGGCGCGTAGCCGGCCGCCGCGCAGGAGGCGAGCATCAGCTGGTGCTGGTCGGAGCGATCCGGCGAGCCGATCCACGGCTCGGCCGCCGCGTCCGACAGCAGCGCCGTCCCGCGCGCCGCCAGCGGGTGCCCGGCCGGGACGAGCAGGTCCTGCGGCTCGTCGAGCAGCGGCCACTGGGCGAACCGCGCGTCGTCCGGCGCGGGGGTCGCCCCGGTGGGGATGACCACGGCGATGTCGCAGTGCCGGGCGAGGAGCAGGTGGGCGGTGTCGTCGCTCTCCTTCTCGCTCATGTGCACGGTGAGGCGCGGGTGTTCCTCGCGCAGCAGCGCGGCCGCCGGGGCGACCAGCGCGGCGAGGGCGCTGGACACGCTGCAGAAACGGACGTGCCCCGCCGTCCCGGCCCGGTGGCCGGCGAGGTCGGCGCGGGCGAGCTCCCACTGGGCGGACAGGACGTCGGCGTGGCGCAGGACCGTGTGCGCGGCGGCGGTGAGCCGCACCCGCCGTCCCTGCGCCTCCAGCAGGTCGACGCCGAGTTCGCGGGAGAGCTGCCGGAGCTGCTGCGACACCGTCGACGGCGTCAGGTGCAGCGCCTCGGCGGCGGCGGTCACCGTGCCCCGCTCCCGCAGCACCCGGAGCGTCTGCAGGCGATGGTCGATCATATGGCCATTCAACATGATGATGTGCGGAATCTTTCGATGGACCCGCACGATCGCCGCCTCGCAGACTGGCCGCATGGCGATCAGGACGGACCGCCGCGCCATGGAGCGCGCGGACACCGGGGCGGCCGGGCGGGTCCCCGCTCCGCTGCTGGTGCTCGGCAGCGTCGTCTCGATCCAGGCGGGCCAGGCGTGCGGCAAGGCGATGTTCGGGATGGCCGGGGCATCGGGCGTGATCGTGCTCCGGCTGACGTTCGCGGCACTCGTGATGCTCCTCGTCCGCCGTCCACGCCTGCCGCGCCGCGACTCGCTGGGCCTGATCGCCGGCCTGGGCGCGGCGATCGCCGGGATGCACCTCATCTACCCGGCGATGGAGCGGCTGCCGGTGGGCGTCGCCTCCACGCTCCAGTTCCTCGGCCCCCTCGCGCTCGCTCTCGTGAGGGCGCGGCGGTGGGCCGATCTGCTGTGGGCCGCGCTGGCGGGCATCGGCGTCCTGCTGCTCTCCCGCCCGTCCGGCGCCGCGCTGCCACCGGCCGGGATCGCGTTCGCCCTCGCCTCGGGCGCCTGCATGGCGGCCTATCTCGTCCTGAACAAGCGCGCCGGAACCACGGACGGCGCACCGCTCGCCTGGGCCGCGGCGTTCGCGGCGCTGCTCGTCCTTCTCCTCGCGCCGGCGGCGGGCCGGGCGCTGCTGAGGCCGGACGTCCTCCTCGCCGGGCTCGGTGTCGCCCTGCTCTCCGCCGTCGTCCCGTGGTCGCTGGATCTGGCGGCGCTCCGACGGCTCCCCGATCGCGTGGTCGCCGTGATGGTCAGCCTCGAACCCGCCGCGGGCGCCGCCGCCGGGCTCGTCCTGCTGGGCGAGCACCTGGCGTGGTCGGCCTGGCTGGCCATCGCCTGCGTTTCAGCGGCGTCCGCCGGCGCCGCGCTCTCGCACCTGCACCGCCGCTAGCCCGGGTCCGGGAGTGTGATCCTGAGGGTGGTGCCTTCGCCGGGCGGGCTGTCCACGGTGACGTCGCCGCGGAGGGCGCGGACGCGGTCGGTGAGGCCGGCGAGGCCGCCGCCGGCGGACGGTGCGACGCCTCCGACGCCGTCGTCGCGGACCTCGGCGACGATCCCGCCGGCGCCGGGGCGGACGCTCAGCTCGATGGAGCCGGCCCGCGCGTGCTTGACGGCGTTGGTGAGGGCCTCGCAGAGAGCGAAGTAGAGCGTCGACTCGAACTCGGGCGGAAAGCGGCGGGCGGGCAGGTCGAGCCGGACGGGGACGGCGGCGCGCGCGGCGACCAGCCCCATGGCCGGGGCCAGGCCGGCGTCGGCGAGGATCGCGGGATGCACCCCGCGGGCGAGGCCGTCCAGTTCGGAGACCGCCTCGGCCAGCTCGCGGCGGCAGGTCCGGGCCTGTTCCCGTGCCCGCGGGTCCGCGGCCGCGGACTCCAGTTCCGCGAGCATCCCCTCCAGTGCGCGCAGCCGCTGCTGGGCGCTGTGCTGCAGGTCGGCGGCCAGCCGCTCGCGCTCGGCCGCCTGGACGCGGACGAGAAGCTCCCGTGCGTCGCGGGCCCGTTCGAGGTTGCCCTGGGCCGCCGCCTCCAGCCGGGCGGTCTCCAGCGCGCGGCCCCCGGCGACGAGCGCGGCCTCGACGAGCGGCTCGTGGTCGCGGAGCACGGCGGCGGCGTCCACGGTGGCGAGGGGTTCGCCGCCGGACGTCCTGACCTCGTGCCGCCAGCGTCCCGGGGCGTCGCCCGGCGCGGTGTCGTCGAGGCAGGCGTCCACCGGCCGCCCGGCCACGTCGACATAGCCGCCGCCGGCCCACAGCCACAGGTCGAGGGTGTCGTCGCGCAGGACGCTGCGCAGGGCGTCGCGGACCTTCTCCACGGAGACGGGGTCGGTGAGGCGCTGCATCCGCTCGGCGACGGTCAGCTCGGCCAGCCGGGTGCGCAGCGCGGTGCCGAGGAAGGCGAGCGGCACCATCGTGGCGAAGATCCCCTGGACGAGGTAGACGCGCAGGACGTCGTCCAGCTCCACCCCGGCGCGCAGGAGCGTGCCCTGGATCGCCAGGGCCCCGGCGACGCCGATCGTCACCGTGACCGCGACCGGGACGGTGAGCGTCCGGTCCAGCCGCCCGATCCGCGGCAGCCGCGCCAGAAGGATGATCACCAGGGCGCCGGCCAGGGCCATCATCAGGGCCGTCATCACGCGCTGGACGGCCTCGAACGCCTCATGGCCGGGGTGCAGCGCCGGCCACGCCGCGGTGGCGGCGAAACCGTTCCACCGGGGCCGCGAGACGGCGCACAGGACGGCCTGCCCGCCGACCATGATCACGACGGCGGCGGCCGTCCACAGCCGGGCGGCCGGACCGTCCAGGCGTCCTCCCGGGTACAGCAGGACGCCGATGCCGATCGCGGTGAAGAACACCGACTGGGCGAACACCGAGACGAGCGGGCCCGCGCCGGCGTTCCAGGCCGCCGCCCAGGTCGCCGCCCACGCGGCCGCGGCGACGATGAACGCCGCGCCCGTCCGGCGGCCGCGCCGTCCCGCGGCCAGCAGCCCGCCCGCGGCCGCGAACCCGCCGCAGCAGGCGAGGGTGACCGCGGCGGCGGCGGGCTGCGCGCGCCAGTACGGCCAGCCGCACGCCAGCGCGCCCGCGGCGACGGCGGCGCCCGCGCACAGGGCGCGGCGGACCGGCGCGCCGAGCCACAGGGGCGGCCGCCAGGGCACGGGGCTCACCGGTGTCCCTTCCGTGTCGTCCCGGGCGACCTGGGGCCGGGAACGGGGTTTTCCCGGATGTGCGAGGGAGACGGCACCGGGAGCATGGAGCGGGCCGGGCGCGGTCCCGGGGCCCGGGACCGATGTGAATGCGGCGGTGGCGTGCGGGGGCCACCACCGGGCCACCTGACGCGACCCGACCGATCCGGTCAGTTTTCCTCACCGGGTGGGCCGGGCGCGAGGGCCCGTTATCCGATTGATGCGCGGGCCTGACTGAACGCGGAGGCGCGGAGGCGCGGGCGGAACCGGCCGGCGGAGTTCGGCGGGCCTCAGCGGGCCTCGGCGGCCCGCAGCCAGGTGAGGACGGCGAGGACGCGCTTGTTGCTGTCCTGCGGCCCCGGCGGCCCTCCCGACGAGGTGATCCTGAGCTTGGTGAAGATCGCCCGCACATGGTCCTCGACGGTCCGGGCGGACAGGTGCAGCCGCTTGCCGATCCCCGCGTTGGAGTGGCCCTCGGCCATCAGCGCCAGCACCTCCCGCTCGCGCGCCGACAGCCGGGCCAGCTCGTGCTCCCGGTGCCGGGCCTCCACGAGCCTGCTCACCACGTCCGGGTCGATGACGACCTCGCCCCGCATGACGCGCTCCAGCGCGGACCGCAGGTTCTCCACGTCCGTGACGTGGTCCTTCAGCAGGTAGCCGACGCCGCGCGGCCGGTCGCGGAACAGCTCCATCGCCTGCGGCGTCTCGTTGTAGGCCGACAGGACGAGCACGCCGAGGCCGGGATGGCGCTCCAGAAGACGGCGCGCCGCGACGACGCCCTCGGTGCTGTACGTCGGGGGCATGTGCAGGTCGACGATCGCCACGTCGGGCGGGTCGCCGGCGACGCGGGCGAGGAGCTCCTCACCGGAGCCGGCGGACACGACGACCTCGATGCCGACCGTGGTGAGCAGGGTGACCAGCGCCTGCCGGAAGATCCCGCTGTCCTCCGCCACGGCTACTCGCATGGCAGATCCATCCTCACCGTCGTGCCCCGTCCGGGACCGCCGCCGACGTCCACGTTGCCGCGCAGCGCCCTGATCCGGCCGGACAGCCCGGCCAGATCGGCGGCGGGATCGGCGGCCGGATCGCCGGGGCCGCCGCTTTCGCTCACCTCCGCGACGAGCCGGCCGTCCTCGGCGCCGACCCGCACGGACACCTCTGTCGCACGCGCGCGTTCGACAGCGTACGACAACGTCTCGCAAAGCACGGAGTAAAGCGTGGACTCGATCTCCCGGGAGAACCGCCGCGGGGTGACGTCGAGCTTGACGCGGGTACCGAGCCGCTCCGCGACGACCTCCAGCGCCGGCCCGAGACCGTCCTGGACGAGCAGCGCCGGCTGGACCTCGCGGGCGAGCGCCCGCAGTTCCGCGAGGGCCTCCATCAGCTCGGCGCGGCACGTCCGGGCGTGCTCCTTCACCACCTGGTCGGCGGTCACCGCCTCCAGCGTCCCGAGCATCGCTCCGAGCGCCAGCAGCCGCTGCTGCGCGCCGTCGTGCAGGTCGCGGGCGAGACGCTCGCGTTCGACGGTCTCGGCCCGGACGAGGCGGCGGTAGGCGGAGCGGACCTGTTCGAGGCCCGCGTGCACGCCGGCCTGCAGCCGCGCGGTCTCCAGCGCCCGGCCGCCCGCGGCCAGCGCGGCCTCGACCAGGGACCCGTGGTCGCGGAGCGCGCCGCCGAGCTCCACGACGGCGAGCGGGTCGCCGGACGCGCTGAGCACCCGGTGCCGCCACCGTCCCTCGCCCCCGGCCCGCTCCCCCGCGCCGGTGTCCCCGACGGGATCGATGTCGACGGGACGTCCGGCGGTGTCGACGTAGGTCTCCTCCATCGGCGCCCAGAACCACAGCTCCAGGGTCGGGTCGTGCAGGACGTCCCGCAGGGCGTCGCGGACCCGCTCCACCGACACCGGCGCGGTGAGCCGGAGCATCCGGCCGGCGACGGCCAGCTCGCTGATGCGGACCCGCAGCCCCGACGCCAGCAGCGTCAGCGGCACGAGGACGACGACCGCGCCCTGGACGACGTACACCTCCAGAAGGTCGTCCAGCGGGATCGAGGTCTCCATGATCGGCTTCTGGGTCAGCGCGGCGGAGATCCCGACGAAGGCCAGCGCGCCGGTCACCGGGAGGGTGAGCAGCCGCCGCAGCCGGTCCATCCGCGGCAGCCGGAGCAGCAGCACGACGGCGAACGACAGGGCGAGCAGGAGGTACAGCGCCGCGGAGACCGTCAGGACGACCTGGAACACGCCGAAGTCGGGGAACGGCGCGGGCCACCAGACCGACTCGCCCCGGAACGCGGCCCACTCCGGCTCCGAGGTCATCCACAGCGCCGTCGGGCAGCCCAGCAGGATGACGCACGCCATGACCGTCCAGATCCGGTCGGCCAGGTACTCCAGCCGTCCGCTCGGGTACAGCAGGACGCCCACGGCGAGCGCGAGGTAGAACTCGGCCTGCGCGTACGGCGACATCATCGGCCCGATGCCGGCGTCCCAGCTCGCCGCCCAGTTGGCCGCCCAGCACACCGACGCGGTCACGAACAGCAGCCCGGTGCGCCGGGTCCGCCCGCCGGTCGCCAGCAGGACGCCCACCACCGCGATCGCGGCGCAGCTCACCAGCGTGATCGCGGCGGCGGCCGGGTGGTCGCGCCAGTACGGCCAGCCCGCGAGGAGCGCCAGCCCCGCCACCGCGAGCCCGGCCGCGAGGGCGCGCCTCGTCTCCGCGCCGAACCACGGCGGCGACCTGCGCCGCCGCGGGGCGGAAATCACCACGGCCACCCTCTCCATGCTCGGACCTGCGGACACGTCCTGCCACCGGAAACCCACGGGGCGGCGGTCCGTGCTTTCCCGGACGCGGCGCCGCCGCGCGGCCGGCCGCGCCGGGCGCACGGGAAGTTTCCCGGACCGCGCCGCGGACCTGTAGTGGCGTTATCCGATCGATGCGGCCCCTCCCGGGGCGTCTCCGTCCCGATCATGCGGGACGGACGCCCCGCGCGACCGGGCTCATCCGGGACGCGCCGCCCTTGACACGGGGACCGAATCCGTGGAGGGCTCCATTCGGCCCTTTCGCCGTCCAGTGAAAGGAATTCACATTCACCGGGAAAACCCTGGGTCCGCCACCGGGAACATCTGGATTGCCGTTTCGGCCCCGCACTGCGAGGATCGTTTCGGCGATGGTGGGGGACTTCCCGGGAAAGGGGCACGGGGGAAATGAACCGAGAGACGGCCGCGTGGACGGGCCCGCGGCCGGGCGCCGAGCCGGACACGGCACCGCAGGCGGGACCGAACACGGCAGAGGGCACCGCACCGAGCACGGCAGAGGGCACGGCACCGGACGCGGGGCCGGGATGGACGCGGGCGGCGGCCCGGCGGCCCGTGCTCGTCGACGCGTCCGGCCCGAGGCTCCCGGTCGTGGACCCGGCCCGGCTCCGGCCGCGCTACCGCACCATCCTGGCGGTGGACATCGAGAGCTCCACCACCCGCACCGACGCGGTGAAGGCCGAGCTGCGGCAGGTGCTGTACCGGCTGCTGGAAGAGGCGTTCAACCGCGCCGGAATCGAGGAGCGCTACCGGGAGGCGTATGTCGACCGCGGCGACGGGATGCTCGTTCTCGTCCATCCTTTCGACGAGGTCCCCAAAACGCTGCTGCTGTACCCGGTCGTGCCGATCCTGTCCGCCCTGATGGCCGAATACAATTCGGAGCCGGTGATCGCTGCGGGCGGCGACCGGCGAATTCGCATTCGCGTCGTCGTGCACGCCGGAGAGGTGCACAATGACGGCCGCGGCAATTTCGGCGAGGCCCTCGACGTCGCCTTCCGGCTGCTGGACTCGCCGGCGGCGAAGAGCGCGCTGCGGCGTACCGGCGCGCCGCTGGTGCTGGTGGTGTCCGACGACATCTACCACTCCATCGTGCGGCACGGCTACGAGGGCATCCGGGCGGACTCCTACGCCCCGCTCGTGCAGCTGCGGGTCACCGGCCGCGCGCACCAGGGCTGGGTCCACGACGCCACCGCCGCCCTCGCCCCCGCGGGGCCGGACGCGTCCCCGGGGCTGGCCGCCAGGACGAGACGGCTGCTGAACAGGCTCGCCGTGTGAGCGCGCCCGTCAGCGGCGGCGGCCGACGCCCGCCAGGGTGAAGGTGCGCTCCGGGTGCGCGACGGCCGGGCGGGACGGGACGGGCCGCCACAGCGAGGTGTAGGTCAGGCCCGGTTCGACGAGCTCGAAGGACCCGACGATGTCGAGGATCTCGGCGCGGCTCCGGCCCCAGAAGTGACCGCTGGTCGGCTTGAACACCTCGCCGACGTCGCCGCCCGACTCCGGTTCCGGGTCGTGGGTGATGTGCGTGAACACCAGGTGGCTGCCCGCCGGCAGGGCCTCGTGCAGGCGCCGGACGGCGGCGGCCGCCTCGGCGGGGTCGCCGATGAAGTGCAGGACCCGGTCCAGCACGCACGCCACCGGCTGCTCGAAGTCGATGAGCTCGCGGACCTCCGGGTCGGCGGTGACGGCCTCGGGGCGGTGCGGGTCGCACCGGACGGCGGCCGTGCGCGGCGTCCCGGCGAGCAGGGCCCGGGCGTGCACCAGGACGACGGGGTCGCCGTCGGCGAACACGACCGTCGCGTCCGGTGCGACCTCGGCGGCGATCTCGTGGACGTTCCCGCGCGCGGGAAGCTTGGTGCCGATGTCGATGAACTGGCGGACGCCCTCACCGGCGAGGAAGCGGACCGCGCGCCCGATGAAGGCGTGGTTCTCCCGCGCCGCCATCCGCGCCTCCGGGATGACCTCGATCAGCTGTTCGGCCACCTCGCGGTCGGCGGCGTAATTGTCCTTGCCGCCGAGAAGATAGTCGTAGATCCGCGCCGTGTTGGGCGTCGTCAGGTCGACGCCGGCGGGCGACCACTCCTCATCAGCCATCGTGACTCCACTCGTCCCCGGAGAAACGATCGTCTCATGGAGCGCAAATCGGCACCGCCGGGCCCGGCGGATCACTTGTCCGACACGGCCGGGGCGCCGTGCACGGCGCCGGCGGTGGCGTTCTTGTGGGCGCAGGCGACGCGCTCGATCTCGTCGGGGCGGGCGCGCCCGGCGATGAGGTCGAGGATCCGCCCGTGCTCGGCCACCGAGCGGCGGGCCCGGCCGGGGACGTAGCCGGACGCGGGGCGCCGCATGTGGTCCAGGCGCGTCCACTCGGCCTCCAGCAGGGACCGCAGGTGCGCGTCCGGGCAGTGCTCGTAGATCGAGAAGTGGAACTCGCGGTTGAGCGCGGTGAACGCGGTGGGGTCGAACGCCTCCAGCGCCTCGATCATGCGGTCGTTGATCGCGCGGGAGCGGCCGACCGCCGCGGCCGTCATGCACGGGGCGGAGATCGCGGTGGCGTAGCCCTCAATCCGGGCCAGGAGCTGCAGGGTGTGCTCCACCTGCGCGGCGTCGAACACGGCGACGCGGGCGCCGACGTTGCGCACCAGTTCCACGAGCCCGTCGGACTGCAGGCGGCGCAGCGCCTCGCGCAGCGGGATCGTGCTGACCCCGGTCTCCTGGGCGAGCTGGTTGATGACCAGCCGGTACCCGGGCACGTAAGTGCCCTCCAGGATGCGCGACCGCAGCAGCCCGTAGCAGAACTCGACCTTGCTCTCCCTGGTCCGGTCCAGCTTCCTCGCGGAACTCACCCGGTTCTCCTCATCCTTCGGCCGAACCCCCGGTCGTTCGCGATTCCCCGTACCGGCCCATCATTCTCGCCGACCGCGACCACGGCAGGAACCACGGCAGGAACCACGGGAGCAAGCACGGAAGCAAGCACGGGAGCAAGCACGGAGCACCAGGGCACGCGCGGACCGCGCTCAGTCGGGGAGCATCGGGACGGACGTCCCCTGGTCGCGGCCGAGCAGGACGGCGCGGGTGATCGCGGCCGAGCCGAAGCGGCCGCGGACGCCGTCGACCGCCTCGTCGACGGCCCCGCCCCCCTCGAACGGCGCCTGCTCGAACGGGAGCGCGAGCTGGACGGCCCGGTCGTCGTGCAGGTTGCCGAGCGAGACGCCGATCAGGGTCAGGCCACGGCTCTCGATCACCGGCGCGGCGGCCGCGAGCAGGGCCCTCGCCGCGGCGAGGATCCGCGGGGTCTCGGCGGTGGCCTGCGGCAGGGTGTGCGAGCGGGTGGCGCGGGCGAAGTCGCCGAACCGGAGCCGGAGCGTGACCGTCCGGCACACCCGCCCGGCGCCCCGCAGCCTGCCCCCGAGGCGGTCGGCGAGGCCGACGAGCATCGCGTCCAGTTCCTCGGGGGACCGCCGGCGGCGTCCCAGCGCCCGCTGCGCGCCCATCGAGCGGCGCCGGACGCCGGTGCGCACCGGGCGCGGGTCGCGGTTGCGCGCCAGGGCGTGCAGGTGGCGGCCGGCGCCGGGGCCGAGCAGCGACACCAGCGTCGCCTCCGGCATGTCCGCCACGTCCCCGACGGTCGTGACGCCGTACCCGGCGAGCTTGGCGGCGGTGGCCCGGCCGACCCCCCACAGCCGCCGCACCGGGAGGGGGCGCAGGAATTCCGCCTCACCGTCGGGCGGCACCACCAGCAGCCCGTCGGGCTTGGCGACGCCGCTGGCGACCTTGGCGAGGAACTTGGTGCGCGCCACGCCGACCGTGATCGGCAGCCCGATCTCCTCGGCGATCTCCCGGCGCAGCCGCGCGGCGACGCCCGCGGGCGGCCGGTGCAGCCCGTCCACGTCGAGGAACGCCTCGTCGATCGACAGGCCCTCCACCAGCGGCGTCGTGGCGCGGAAGACGGCGAACACCGCCTTGCTCGCCTCGGTGTAGGCGCTCATGCGGGGCCGGACGACGATCGCGCGCGGGCAGAGCCGCCGGGCCTGCCCGCCGCTCATCGCGGTGCGGACCCCGTGCGCCTTGGCCTCGTAGCTGGCCGCCAGCACCACGCCCGCCCCGACGATCACCGGCCGTCCCCGCAGACCGGGATCGTCGCGCTGCTCGACCGACGCGTAGAACGCGTCCAGGTCGGCGTGCAGGATCGTGGCGCTTCCGGACACGAACATATGTTCGCATAGTCGCCGCCGTGTGTCGCTGTACGCTCCCGGAATGGACGAGGTCCGGTATGACGGGAGCCGGCATGTGGAGTCCGGGGACGGCAGCGTCATCGGGTTCAGGGTCTTCGGCGAGGTCGCCTCACCGGAGGTGATGGAGCGGCTCCGTGCAGGCGCGGACGTCGCCGTCCTTCCCGGTCAGGGGCATATGGCGATGCTGGAGGATCCGGCGCTGCTCGCCGATGCCCTTTCCGGGTTCGCGGCCCCGGCGGGGCCTGCGGCGGGGATCGCCCGCCACAGGCCCCGAAGGGTCACTCGTTGAAGAGGCGGCCGTAGTCCGCCATCGCGAGTGCGATGTCGGCCTGCGCCCAGAACCGGTGGTAGGTGAACACCGGCGGGGTGGAGCTGGTGCCGTTGGCGTAGGCCCAGACCCGCTCGAAGTCGGGGTCGTCTTCGTAGAAGGAGCGGATGGACATGAACGTCGACTCGGAGTTGATCGGGTCGCCGTTCGGCATGGTCCCGGTCCAGCCGGGCGGGATGTAGACCGGGTCGTTGACGCGGTCGTAGTCGGCCCTGGTCTCCTCGACCGCGATGCCCTTGGCGTCGGTGTGCCGCCACAGAGCGTCGAGGAGGTCCTTGGCGGTCTGCTTGGCGGCTTCGTCGCCGGACCTGGCGGCGTAGTACGCCAGGGTCCTGGCGTACGCGGCGGTGACGCCGACGTCGTTGGTGTACTCCTCCACGGTGACGTGCAGGCCGGTGTTTGCCGGCGGCATGCCCGTCGAGGACGACCAGTTCGCGTCCGGAGCCCCGGACCACGTCATCGTGGACGGGATCTGGATGCTGCCCGTGGACGGGTCGACCGTCGTCTCCGACAGCGCCCAGCCGACCCACTTGTCGAGGATCGCCTCGGCGTCGGCGTTACCGGTGACCTGGTACAGCTCGGCGACGCGTTCCATCGACCACGCCTGGAACCCGAACCACTGGTTGCTCGGCGGGTCG
Organism: Actinomadura sp. 3N407; assembly: GCF_052245875.1. Classification (NCBI taxonomy): domain Bacteria; kingdom Bacillati; phylum Actinomycetota; class Actinomycetes; order Streptosporangiales; family Thermomonosporaceae; genus Actinomadura; species Actinomadura sp. 3N407. The sequence goes on along the minus strand of NZ_JBQQBP010000007.1, from coordinate 64,549 downwards.
TGGTAGACGGGCTGCCAGTCGTAGGCCATGCCGAAGAACTTCGTCAGGTCGGAGGGCGGTGTGCTGTAGCTGCCCTCCCAGCTGTTGGTGACCCCGCCGGCGATCGCGCCCTCGGCGGACTGCAGCCACTTGTAGAGCTGCAGCTGCCGGGTGAGGCTGGTCTCCCAGTCGGCCTTGGCCGTCGCGCCGTCCGGTGCGAGGGCCGGATCGTTCACCAGCGCCCACGCGGCGAGGGGGTTCTGGTAGCCGAAGTGCGAGGCGCCGTCGCCGATGCGCCAGGCCCAGCCGGCGCTGGTGTCCAGGGCGCCGCCCCACGCGTAGTACCAGGACAGCAGGTAGTGCGCGCTGCCCTTGCCCGACGCGCCAGGGCAGGACGAGGCCGGATGGCAGTCGCCGATCTGCTTGAAGTACTTGTCGAAGAAGGCGTAGCGCAGATAGTCGCCCATCTTGCCCGCCTTCGCGACGGTGGCCGAGATCTCACCGGTCTTGCCCTGGTCCTCGGCCCAGACGTTCGCCCAGTACGCGGCCTGGATGGCGCGCGCGTCGGCGTCCGGCGCGTTGGTGAACTTCCACTGCTCGGCGTAGGAGTCGTCGTCGATGAACAGGTCGAGGAACCCGTTCGTGCCGCCGTACTCGAACCTGTCGCACGTCGGCTGCGGGACGGTCTCGAACACCGACTCCTGGGAGCCGCGCTGGTAGGTGTTGATGTACGAGGGACCGTCGGCGCCGGGCCCCTCTTCGCAGCCGCCGCCCGGCGTGTTGCCGTAGCCGTAGACGTTGTCCACGTCCTGCAGCCAGTGCATGCCGTAGATGTCGTCGGTCCCGTACGCGGACTCGAGCTCGGCCGCGATCGGGTCCTGCCCGACGGGGACGCCGTCGTCGATCGCCGACGGGTAGTCGCTCGGCTCGGGGTGCTCGGCGGCGTAGGTGGCGGGCGCGGACGGATCGTAGAAGGAGTTGGTCGGCTGATCCTCGCTCGTCGGGATCATGTACCTCTCCATCAGCGCCCAGGAGTCGTTGAACGGCTCCCAGTTCTGCGTGACCCTGCCGTACATGGCCTCCAGCCAGATGAGGTAGCTGTAGGCCTCCGACGTGGTCTCGTGCCCGTGGTCCGGGGCCTCGACCAGGAACGTCTCGACCGAGTGGTACGGGATGCCCTCGGGGCTGAAGTACCCGTTCGCCGGATCCTTGATCTTGTTGTACTGGTCGAGGAAACGCTGGGTGTAGGTGCCGCCGGTCTCCACCTGCGTCGCGGTCACCTCGGCGTCCGCGTAGCCGGGCGCGGTCGAGGTGAACGTCGCCGTGCCGGTGCCGGTGTCGTTCGCGGTGATCTCCACGTCCTGCGCGGCGGACCAGTTCTGCGGCGTGAACGTGAGCGTCCCGCCGCCGGTGACGGACAGGCCGCTGTTGCCCGCGGTGCGGGTGGTCGTCACGGTCACGTTCGCGGACGGCGCCTCGGTGAGCTTCACGCCGTACGTGGCGGTGGCGCCCTGCGCGACGGTCAGCGCCGCCGGGCTCGCCACGACGCTCGCCTCCGCGGTGACGGTGATGCCGACCGGCGTGGACTGGGCGGTCGCGCCGTTGCTGTCGGTCGCCCTGGCGTAGACGGAGTAGTCACCCGCCTCCGAGGGCGTCCAGTCCAGGCTGTAGGGGGCGGTGGTGTCGCCGTCCGCGAGCGGCCCGTCCTGGTCGTAGAACTCGACCTCGGTGATGGACGCCCCGTCCGCGGCCTCCGCGGTGGCCGCCAGCGGCACCGAGGCGCCCACCGAGTACGTCGCACCGGCGGACGGGCTGGTCAGCACGACCGTCGGGGCGGGCGTGCTCTCGTTGCAGGGCGTGCCGTTGAGGGTGAACGAGGTGGGGTCGGTGTTCGTCCCGCTGTAGGTGAACTGCGCGCCCACGCTGATCGTCGCGCCCGTGGCCAGGGACCCGTTCCAGCTCTCGTTCTGGACGGTGACCTCGGAGCCGGACTGTGACCACCTGCCCGACCAGCCACTGGTCAGCCGCTGGTTCCCGGAATAGGAATAGACCAGCTCCCAGGAGTCGACCGGGTCGCCCTGGTTGGTGATGCCGATGTTCGCCGTGAAGCCGCTGCCCCAGTCGTTCTTTTCGTAGACGACCTTGCAGGACGCCGCGGCGGCCTGCGCGGGCACCACGGCCCCCAGGCCGCCGCAGAGCAGGGTCAGCATGGCGCTCACGGCGGTGAACGCGCGCCATCGTTGCCGTCTTCTCACACCTTCGTTCCTTCCTAGCGTGCCCGAGTCCGGGCATACCGGGCTCCACCACCGGCGGAGTCCGGCGATGGCGTTCGGGTGGCCGCGCCCGGGGCGGGCGCGCTGGTCCGGGGAGTGTCAGCCGGACTCTCGGATGATCAACTTGGTGCGGAGCACGACGGCGCGATCGCCGGCGGGCCGGCCGCCGGTGCAGGCCCGCAGTTCGCGGGCCAGCCGGGCGCCGAGGTCCTCGGCCGGCTGCTGGACGGTCGTCAGCCGGGGGCGGACCTGCCGGGCGACCGGCGCGTCGTCGAAGCCGACGACGGCGACGTCGTCGGGGACGCGGCGCCCGGCGCGGCGCAGCGCGCTGAGGGCGCCCACGGCCATCTGGTCGGACGCGGCGAGGACGGCGTCGAGGTCCGGGCGGCGTTCCAGCAGCCGGCGCATCGCCCGCTCACCGGACAGCCGCCCGAAGTCGCCCTGGCAGACCAGCCCGTTGACGCCCATCCCGGCCTCCTGCACGGCGAGCCGGTAGCCGGCCAGCCGGTCGACGCCGGCGCCCATGTCGGCGGGGCCGGCGATGGTGCCGATGCGGCGGCGCCCGGAGGCGAGCAGGTGCCGGACGGCGGCCTGCGCCCCGCCGAGGTTGTCGACGTCGACGTACGGCAGCGCCACCTCCTCCAGGGGCCGTCCGGCCAGCACGACCGGGGCGCCGGCGGCCGCCTGCACCAGCGGCGCGAGGTGGGCGCGGCGGGCGCCGACGAGCAGGACGCCCTCGGCCTGCCCGCCGCGCAGGTAGCCGGTGGTGGCCCGCCACTCCTCCGCGCGGCCGGCCATCAGGACGACGAGCGGCGCGCGGCCGGCGAGTTCCCGCCGCACGCCCCACAGCAGGCGCGCGAAGTACGGGTCGCCGAGGACGCGGCAGCCGTCCTCGCACATGACGGCGGCGATGGTCCCGGACGAGACGCGGTCGGGGGAGCCGGTCCGGCGGCGGACGTAGCCGAGCCGTTCGACGGCGGCCTCGACCTGGAGCCGGGCGGTCCGGCTCACCCGGGCGGAGCCGTTCAGGACGCGGGACGCGGTCGCCGGGGAGACTCCGGCGAGCTGCGCGACGTGCGCGAGGGTGGGGGGGCGGCGGCTGGGGAGGGCTGATTCTCCGGAAAGGACTGGGTCTTCTGGGAGGACGGGGTCTTCTGGGGGGTGGGTGACGGTCACGCTAGGCACTCCCTTCGGGGGTTCCCGGCCGTGCGGGGGGTAGGCCGGGTCGGGGAGTAGTGGGAGCGCTCCCAAGAATCCGTTCGGACGCGTGCCGTGTCAAGGGTCGCCGGGCGACCGATTCGACCCGGCTCCCGAGTCCCCTCACCGCGCGCGCGAGGGGCGGTGAAAATTCGTGAAAGTAATGAAACAAGGCTTCTCCCTCTACGCCGGGGCGTTCTACGTTCACCGTCAGTCCAGGAGTGGGAGCGCTCCCAAGCCGAACGCACCGAAGTGAAAGCGGAATCAGTGAAAGCGGAGATCGCATGAGATCGCCCACCCCGCGCACCGCCGCGGTGGCCGCGCTGACCGGAGCCCTCTGCCTCGCGGGCTCGCTCGTCACCGCCGGCGACGCACTCGGCACGCCCGCCGCCCACGCCGCCGTCGGCTGCCAGGTCGACTACTCCACGAACGACTGGGGCACGGGCTTCACCGCCGCCATCACGATCACCAACCGGGGATCGGCGATGGACGGCTGGACGCTGACGTACTCCTACGCCGGGAACCAGCGCCTCACGAACGGATGGAACGGGCGGTGGTCCCAGTCCGGAAGCACGATCACGGTCGTCAACGAGAACTGGAACGGGTCCCTGGCCACGGGCGCGGAGGTCAACGTGGGTGCGCAGTTCACCTACAGCGGCGCCAACGCGGCCCCCGCCGGCTTCGCCGTGAACGGGACGGCCTGCGACGGCGACGAACCGACCGACCCGCCCACCACTCCCCCGCCCGGCGGGACGGCTCCCGAGCTGAAGGTCTCGGGGAACACCCTGGTGGACGCCGACGGCGACGCCGTCCGGCTGCGCGGGGTGAACAGGTCCGGCGGTGAGTTCGCCTGCGTCCAGGGCAACGGGATCTGGGACGGCCCGATGGACGCCGCGTCCGTCGCGGCCATCAGGAGCTGGAACGCCAACGCCGTCCGGGTGCCGCTCAACTCCGACTGCTGGCTGGGCCTGGACAACGTCGAACCCGCCTACCGCGGCACCGCGTACCAGAACGCGGTCAAGGACTACGTCGCCCTGCTCGAAGAGAACGGCATCACGCCGATCCTGGAACTGCACTGGAGCCACGGACTGTGGACCGGTCACGACAGCCACTGCGAGACGGCCGACGCCGAATGCCTGAAGCCCATGCCGGACGCCGAGTACGCGCCCGAGTTCTGGAGGCAGATGGCCGACGCGTTCAAGAACGACACGGCGGTCGTCTTCGACCTGTTCAACGAGCCGTACCCGAACAACCTCGAAGTCATGGACTACGACCGGTCCTGGCAGTGCTGGCGTGACGGCGGCCCGGCCTGCACGGGCCTGACCTACGAGGCGGCCGGGATGCAGGACCTTCTCGACGCCGTCCGGGGAACCGGCGCCGCGAACGTCGTCATGGTCGGCGGCAACAGCTACTCCAACGACCTCAGCCGGTGGCTCGCGATGAAGCCGTCGGACCCGACCGGGAACCTCGCCGCCTCCTGGCACTCCTACAACTTCAACTACTGCAGCGACGCGTCCTGCTGGGACGAGCAGATCGCGCCCGTCGCCGCGCAGGTCCCGCTCGTCGCCGGCGAGTTCGGCGAGGACACCTGCTCCCACGGCTACGTCGACACCCTGATGGCGTGGCTCGACGCGCACGGCGCTTCCTATCTCGGCTGGACGTGGAACACCTGGGACTGCGCCGCCGGCCCCTCGCTGATCAGCTCCTACGACGGCACGCCGACCCCGTACGGCGCCGGGCTCCGCGACCACCTGCTGTCCGCTCCCTGACCCCCACCGGAAAGACATCCGCCCCAACCAGAGGAGGAACACCGGATGAGACACCCCCCAGTGCGCAGGAGACGCGGCGCCCGCCGCGGCGTGGCGGCCGCGTCGGCCGCCCTCCTGCTCGCCTCAGGCACGGTCGCGCTGGCTCAGGCCCAGGCCAGCGCGGCCGCCGGCTGCAAGGTCGACTACACCGCCAACTCGTGGGACAGCGGCTTCACCGCCACCGTCTCGGTCACCAACCTCGGCGACCCGATCACCGGCGGCTGGACGCTGGAGTGGGACTTCGCCGGCAACCAGCAGGTGACCTCGGGCTGGAGCGGGACGTTCTCGCAGTCCGGCAGCCACGTCACGGTGACGAACCCGGGCTGGAGCAGCACGCTCGGCACCGACGCGACGGTCAGCCCGGGCTTCCAGGCCACCTACTCGGGCGACAACGCGGCTCCCGCCGAGTTCACCCTGAACGGGGTCCTCTGCACCGGGTCCACGGGACCGACCGACCCGCCGACCACCGACCCGCCGACCGATCCGCCCGGTGACCGGGCCGATAACCCGTACGCGGGGGCAGAGGTGTACGTGAACCCCCAGTGGGCGGCCAATGCCGCCGCCGAACCCGGCGGCGGCGCGATCGCCGACGAGCCGACCGGTGTGTGGATGGACCGGATCGCCGCGATCGAGGGCGCGAACGGCAAAATGGGCCTGCGCGACCATCTCGACACCGCGCTCGACCAGGGCGACGACCTGGTCCAGGTCGTCGTCTACAACCTGCCCGGACGCGACTGCGCGGCGCTCGCGTCCAACGGCGAGCTCGGCCCGGACGAGATCGGCAGGTACAAGACCGAGTTCATCGACCCGATCGCGGACATCCTCGGCGACGAGAAGTACGCCGGCCTGCGGATCGTCACGGTCGTCGAGATCGACTCGCTGCCGAACCTCATCACCAACGTCGGCGACGGGGACGTGGCCACCGAGAACTGCAACGAGATGCTGGAGAACGGCAACTACCAGGAGGGCATCGCCTACGCGCTGCAGGAGCTCGGCGCCATCCCGAACGTCTACAACTACATCGACATCGGCCACCACGGCTGGCTCGGCTGGGACGACAACTTCTCCTCGTCCGCCGACCTGCTCACCGAGGTCGCCCAGATGTCCGGCTCGCTCGGCAACATCACCGGCTTCATCACCAACACCGCCAACTACGGGGCGCTGACGGAGCCGTACTTCTCCATCAACGACTCCGTCAACGGCACGTCCGTCCGCCAGTCCTCGTGGGTCGACTGGAACCGCTACGTCGACGAGCTGTCGTACGCGCAGGCGTACCGGCAGGAGCTCGTCGGCAACGGTTTCGACGACGGCATCGGGATGCTCATCGACACCAGCCGCAACGGCTGGGGCGGTGCCGACCGCCCGACCGGCCCCGGCCCGACGACGGACGTGGACGCCTACGTCGACGGCGGCCGCACCGACCGGCGCATCCACCTCGGCAACTGGTGCAACCAGTCGGGCGCGGGTCTCGGCGAGCGGCCGACGGCGGCCCCCGAGCCGGGCATCGACGCCTATGTCTGGATCAAGCCTCCGGGCGAGTCGGACGGGGCCAGCGAAGAGATCCCGAACGACGAGGGCAAGGGCTTCGACGAGATGTGCGACCCTGCGTACGGCGGCAACCCCCGCAACGGCGGCAACCCGAGCGGTGCCCTGCCGGACGCGCCGATCTCCGGCCACTGGTTCTCCGCCCAGTTCCAGGAGCTGCTCCGGAACGCCAACCCGCCCGTCCAGTAACCGGTGACCGATACCGGTAGCCGGTAACCGGCCACAAGGGAAAAGGGCCCCGTGATCCGCTCCGGTCACGGGGCCTCTCCCTGTCCGGGGACGACCCGGCGCCGAGGAGGAACTCGTGGGAAACGAAGCGGCCCGCGGCGTCCCCTGTCCGGACGCCGCGGGCCACGTTCTGTTGTCGGGAGCCTTCAGCTGTTGTCGGGAGCCTTCCAGTCGGATGTCGTTCCGGAAGCCGTGCCGTGTCAGGAGGTCATGAGGTCATGAGGTCATGAGGTCATGCAGTGCGGGTCGAGATCGGTCGCCGCACCGGACGTGTTCACCGTGAACCCGAACGTGGCCGTGTCGCCCACGTCCAGCGCGCCGTTCCAGGCGGCGTTGCCGACGGTGACGTCGGGGCCGGACTGGGTGTAGGTGCCGTTCCAGAGGCTCGCGATCGTCTCGCCGTTGGCGAAGGTGAGGTGGGCCATCCAGCCGTTGATCGGCAGCGTGCCGGTGTTGGTGACGGTGATCTCGCCCTGGTAGCCGCCGTCCCAGCTGTTGACGGAGCGGTAGGCGGCGGTGCAGACCATGCCCGGGTCGCCGGGGGGATCGGTGGGCGGGTCCGTCGGTTCCCCGTCTCCGTCGCCGATCCCGGTGACCTCGCCGTTGCCGCCGTCGAAGACGACGTCGGAGCAGCCGTAGAAGGTCTCGGCGCTGTCAGAGCGTTCCCACACGGTGTAGATGATGTGGCGGCCGCTCTTGCCGGACGGGAGCCGGGCGTTCCAGTGGTAGTAGGAGTCCTCGTTGCCTGGCGACCCGACGCTCGGCGGGTCGGTGGCGCTGTAGAACGGCTCCGCCTCCAGGTCGTCCCAGGACAGCGGGCTCGTCGGGCTCCAGGAGTCCTTGGTGATGTAGGTGCGGAACGTTCCCGGGTGGGCCGCCCACTTGTTGTACCTGAACTCCAGGTTCGCGCCGGACGTGAGGTGCGTGACCGGCCAGTCGTCGCGGGGCAGGTCGTAGCCGCTGAAGTCGTAGACGACCGCGCCGCCGCTGCACAGCTCGCCGTCCGGGATGAAGCCGCGGGTGCGGCCGGCGCCGTCCGAGCGCAGCACCGCGAACCAGTTGTAGAGCGAGCTGGTGCCGCTCTGCGCGATCGCCGCCGCGCAGGCGGGGTTGTTCGGGATGATCTGCCCGGTGGGGGTCAGGCCGTCCTTCCAGCACAGGTAGGTGCGGCTGCCGGGCACCATCGCCGCGCCGTGCGCCGCCGCCGGCACCGCCGCCAGCAGGGATCCGGCCACCATCGCCGGGCCGAGCACGGCGCCCGCGACCAGGGCCTTGCGTTTTCGGGTGGTTCGCCTTCGGGTCGTCCGCCTTCGGGTCGCCATCGTCCTCCGTTCACGGGTCGGGGGACATCTGTCCCAACCGGACGCTAACTCCGGCTGGTCGAGCCCGTGAACGGCCCTTTCACCCTTTCACCGCGGTGCCCTGCGGGCGGCCGCCGGGGCCGGGGCGCGAGGAAGAATCGCCGACCCGGATGGACCCCGGCGGCCTGGTTGTTCCCCGGCCGTGTGGAGCCGGGGTCACCCCTCGTTTGTCCCGCCCGCGGCGGCGCGCCGGGGGCAACGGGCGCGAAACCGCAGGCGGGACGGGGAATCGACCATAACGCGCATGCTTGATCACGTGAAGTGATCGGCGCTTGACAGTTGTTCCCTGCGCCGGTCAAGGCCGGCGGGTCGGGAAATCACCCGCGGCTCAGCCCTTGCTCGCGCCCGCGGTGAGTCCTCCGATCAGCTGGCGTTCGGCCACGGCGTAGAAGAGCAGGGCGGGGATCATGGCCAGCACGATGTAGGCCAGGACGAGGGCGTAGTCCGTCGAGTACTGCCCCTGGTACTGCTGGATGCCGACGGGGATCGTGTGCCACTTCTCGTCGGCCAGCACCAGCAGCGGCAGGAAGAAGTTGTTCCAGCTCGTCACGATGGCGAGGACCGACACGGTGCCGAGGGCGGGGCGCGCCATCGGCAGCAGGATGCGCCAGAAGAAGCCGAACCGGGTGCAGCCGTCCATGATCGCCGCCTCCTCCAGCTCCGCCGGGATCGTCCGGAAGAAGGAGCGCAGGATGATGATCGTGATCGGCAGCGCGAACGCGGCCTGCGGCAGGATCACGCCGAGCGGGTTGTCCAGCAGGCCGAGCGAGCGCAGCAGGACGAACAGCGGCAGCACCGCCACCGCCGGCGGGAACATCAGGCCCGCCGCGAACGCGGTGAAGAAGATCTCGCGTCCCCGGAAGGCGTAGCGGGCGAACGCGAACGCCGCCATCGCCGACACCGCGACGGTGATCAGCGTGGTGGCGACCGCGATCATCACGCTGTTGCCGATCTGCCGCCAGAAGGCGCCGGACGACAGGATGCCGGTGTAGTTCGAGAACTTCCACTCGTCCGGCAGCCCGATGGGATCGGTGGTGAGGGCGCCGGTGGTCTTGAGGCCCGACAGCACCGCGTACAGCAGCGGGACGACGATGAACGAGCCGAGCACCCACACCAGCGTGTGCCGCGACATGCTCCGCACGATCGCCTGGCGGCTCATCGGCGGCCCCCCGCGGAAGTGACCGCGCCCCGCAGGTCGCGGCGGAGCGCGAAGCGCTGGTACAGCAGGGAGAAGACCATGCTGATGAGGAACATGGCCACGCTGATCGCGCTGGCGTAGCCCATCTGGTACCGCTTGAAGCCGAACTCGTACATGGTGACGGCCATCGTCTCCGTTGCATGCGTCGGCCCGCCCGTCGTGGTGACCCACACGAGGTCGAAGAGCTGGATCGAGCCGATGACGGACAGGAACACGCTGATCCGCAGGGTCGGCGCCAGCAGCGGCAGCGTGACGCTGCGGAACCGCCGCCACGCCCCGGCCCCGTCGATCGACGCGGCCTCCAGGATCTCCTTCGGGATCCCCTGCAGCCCGGCGAGGTAGATCATCATGTGGAAGCCGAAGTACTTCCACGTCATGACGGCGATCAGGGTGGGCAGCGCGGTGGCGGGGTCGGAGAACCACTTGCCGGCGAGCCCGCCGAGCAGCGGCAGGTCCTCGACGAGGGCGTCGGCGAGGCCGCTTCCCGGCAGGAAGATGATGCCGAACAGCACTCCGGCGATCACCTCGGCCAGGATGTAGGGCGCGAAGAAGACCGCCCGGTAGACCGCCCTGCCGCGCATCCTCTGGTTGAGCAGGACGGCGGTGCCGAGGGCGAGCGGCAGCTGGACGACCAGCGACAGCACGACCAGCAGGAAGCCGCGCCACAGGTCGCCGCGGAAGACCTCGTCGCCGGCCAGGTTCCGGTAGTTCTCCAGGCCGACGAAGTCGTCGGGGAAGCCGAAGCCGCCCCACTTGAAGAAGCTGGTGAAGAAGGCGACGAGGATGGGGATCAGGACGAAGCAGGCGAACAGCACCAGCGCCGGCGTGAGGAACCAGGTGCTCGACAGCCAGCCGCGCAGCCGTCTCCCCGCCGACGCCTCGGGGCCCCGCTTTCGCGGGGCCCGTGCGGCGTGCCGCGGCCGATCATCGGTCGGGGCGGACAGCGTCATTGGCTCTGGGCCACCTTGGTGATCGACTGCGCGACCTCCTGCGCCGACTTCTTGCCCGCGATGAGCGAGGCGACGCTGTCGTTGACCTCCTGGCCGACGGCGGGCGGGAACGCCTGGTCCAGGTAGAGCTGGAACCCGGTGGAGCCGTTCAGCGCGTCGGCGACCATCTTGCGGTTCTCGTCGGTCAGCGCGCTCTCGGCGCCCTTGACGACCGGCATGAACGCGCCCGAGGAGACGAGTTCGCGCTCGTTCTGCGCGTTCATGAGGAACGCGAGGAAGTCCACGGCCTCGGGCGGCGCGTCCTTGCTGACCGCGTGCCCGTTGCCGCCGCCGAACACGTCGGTCACGGCGCCCGGGCCGCCCTCGACGGTCGGGAAGGGGAACCAGCCCAGGTCCTCGCCCAGGTCCTTGCCGGAGGCGTCCTTCTGGACGGCGGGCGCCCACTGGCCCATCAGCTCCATGCCGGCCTTGCCGGCGCCCATCGTCGCGGCCTGCCCGCCGGGCGTGTCGTAGCCGGCGTTCTGGTAGCCCTGCTGGAAGGGCTGCAGGTCGGCGAGCTCCTTCAGCTTCTCACCGGCCTGGACGAACGGGGCGCCGCCGAAGTCGTTGCTCTTGGCCGCCTGCTCCATCCCGGTCATGCCGCCGATGCGCATCGCCAGGTAGGCCCAGTAGTAGTGGCCGGGCCACTTGTCCTTGCCGCCGAGGGCGATGGGCGTGATGCCGGCGTCCTTGAGCTTGCGGGCGGCGTCGATGAACTCGGCCCAGGTCTTCGGCGGGCCGCTGATCCCGGCCTTCTCGAAGTGCTTCTTGTTGTACCAGAAGCCGACCATGCCCATGTCGTAGGGCACGGCGTAGGTCTTGCCGTCGAACTGGTACGGCTTCTTGGAGACGTCGGTCATGGTCCCCAGCACTTCGGCCCCGTCGGAGGTGATGTCCTTGACGAGCCCGGCGTCGATCTGCTGCTTGAGCACGCCGCCGCCCCAGGTCACGTAGATGTCGGGCAGGTCGCCGGAGGCGACGAGCGCCGTCATCTTCGATTTGAAGGCGTCGTTCTCCAGGCTGGTGGCCTTGATGTCGACGTTCGGGTTCTGCGCCTCGTACGCCTTCGCGATCTTCGGGAAGAGGCTCTGCGACGGCTCGGTGGTCGCGATGTTCATCCATTCGACCGTGACCTTGCCGTCCGATCCGGAGTCGCCGCCGCACGCGGCGAGCATGGGCGCGGCCGTGACCAGCACGGCTCCCGCGGAGACTGCGGTCAGGAACGAACGTCGCGATAGGTGTGGGATGCCCATGGTGGTCTCCTGGATCCGGGGGTGGTGGGCGATGGCCTGAACGGTGGGAACGATCTCGCTCCCGTTCGAAACATTTCGAAAGTCTTCGGGGCTCCGTTGCCGTGGAACTCTAAGAACGCGACCCCCAGTGGTCAAGACCTGAGCGCCGGTTGACCGCAATTATGTGCGGAAGAGTTACCGCCCTCGGGGGCTAGGAGTGGGCGAAACATTGCGATACTGTTCGCAATCGTTTCCTCGGGGAGGAGAGAAGCGTGCCCGTGCGCACCACCGACGAGATGCCAGATCCGCCGTCCCGGCCGACGCTGGCGCTCATCGCTTCCGAGGCGGGGGTCTCCCCCGCCACGGTGTCCAAGGTCCTCAACGGACGGACCGACGTCGCCGCCGCGACCCGTGAACGGGTGGAGGCGCTGCTGCGCACCCACAACTATCCCGGCCCCGGCGGCGCCCGGCGCGCCCGCCGGTCCGGCCTGATCGACCTCGTCCTGGCCGGTCTGGACAGCCCGTGGGCGGTGGAGATCCTGCGCGGCGTGGAGGCCGAGTGCGCCGAGCACGGCACCGGCGTCGTCGTCTCGCTGGTGCGCCAGGACGACGCCCGCCCGCCGAGCTGGCAGAACCTGCCCGCGCTGCACCACAGCGACGGGGTGATCCTGGTGACGTCCCGGATGACGCGCCGTCAGCGCGACCAGCTGGCCCGCGCCGGCGTGGGACTCGTCCTGGTCGACCCGGTGAACCTGCCGGACAACGACATCGCCAGCGTCGGCGCCACCAACTGGGCCGGCGGGATGTCCGCCACCGAGCATCTGCTCGGGCTCGGCCACCGCCGCATCGGGATGATCGGCGGCCCCGCGGACATGCTGTGCACCCAGGCCCGGGTGGACGGCTACCGGACGGCCCTGGAGCGCGCCGGGATCGACGTCGACAAGGACCTCGTCCGGTACGGCGACTTCCACCACCAGGGCGGCTTCGCCCGGACGCGCGAACTGCTGGAGCTCCCCGATCCGCCGACGGCGATCTTCGCCGGCAGCGACGAGCAGGCGATGGGCGCCTACCAGGCGGCCCGCCTCGCCGGCCTGCGCATCCCCGAGGACCTGAGCGTCGTCGGTTTCGACGACCTGCCGACCTGCGAGTGGCTGTCGCCGCCGCTGACGACCGTCCGGCAGCCGCTGGAGGAGATGGGCCGGGTCGCGGCCCGGACCCTGCTCCAGCTGCTCGACGGGCGGCCGCCCCTGACCCCCCGCGTGGAGCTGGCCACCGATCTGCGTGTCCGCGCCTCCACCGCACCACCACCATCGGAGGAGCGATGACCGAAGCCGTCCCGGCCGCGAGCGCGACCCGTGAGCCCTGGCGTGATCGCGGGCTGCCGGTCGCCGAGCGGGTCGCCGACCTGCTGGCCCGGATGACGCCGGAGGAGAAGGCGGGCCAGCTCGCCGGATACTGGGCGCTGCCCGCCGAGCCCGGCGGGCCCGTGGCCCCCATGGAGGACGACTCCCACGAGAACGCCCCGTCCCTCGACGAGATCCTGGACCGGGGCCTCGGCCAGCTCACCCGCGTGTTCGGCACCGCTCCCGTCCCGGCCGCCGAGGGCGCCGCCCGGCTCCGCGAACTGCAGCGGCGCGTCGCCGCCGGAAACCGTTTCGGCATCCCGGCGATCGCGCACGAGGAATGCCTCAACGGCTTCATGACGTGGGGCGCCACCGTCTTCCCCAGCCCGCCCGCGTGGGGCGCGTCGTTCGACGCCGACCTCGTCGGCGCCATGGCCGCGGCGATCGGCGGGAGCCTGCGGGCGGCCGGCGTCCACCAGGGCCTCGCACCCGTGCTGGACGTCGTCCGCGACGCGCGCTGGGGCCGGACGGAGGAGTGCATCGGAGAGGACCCGTATCTCGTCAGCGTCCTCGGCACCGCCTACGTCCAGGGCCTGGAACGATCCGGGGTCGTCTCGACGCTCAAGCACTTCGCCGGCTACTCCGCCTCCCGCGCCGGCCGGAACATGGCCCCCACGCCGATCGGGCCGCGCGAGTTCGCCGACGTCCTGGTCGAACCGTTCGTGATGGCCCTGCGCGACGGCGGCGCCCGCTCGGTCATGCACTCCTACACCGACGTGGACGGGATGCCGGCCGCCGCCGACGAGCGGCTGCTGACCGGGCTGCTGCGCGACCGGCTGGGCCTGGAGGGCATCGTCGTCGCCGACTACTTCGGCATCTCGTTCCTGGAGACCCGCCACCACGTGGCCGGCTCCCGGGGCGAGGCCGCCGCGCTCGCCCTGCGCGCCGGCGTCGACATGGAGCTCCCGACCGTGCGCTGCTACGGCACTCCCCTGATCGAGAAGATCCGGGAGGGCGCCGTCCCCGAAGAGCTGCTGGACCGCGCCGCCGCCCGCGTCCTGACCCTCAAGGCCGAGATCGGCCTGCTGGACGGGGTACCGGGCGACGGTGACGGCGAGGCGCTGGACTTCGATCCGCCCGAGCACCGGGCCCTGGCGCGGCGGCTGGCGGAGGAGTCGGTCGTGCTGCTGGCCAATGACGGCACGCTGCCGCTGCGTTCCGGCGCCGGGGTCGTGCTGGCGGGGCCGCTCGCCGACGATCCGTTCGCGATGATGGGCTGCTACACGTTCCCGAGCCATGTCGGCCGGCAGCATCCGGAACTGCCGCTCGGGGTGGAGATCCCGACGCTGGCGGAGGCGCTGCACGCCGAGCTTCCCGACGTGCGGGTCGCGGGCTCCAAGGACGTGCTCGTGACCGACGACGCCGACATCCAGGCGGCCGTGGCGGCGGCGCGGGACGCCGAGCTGTGCGTGCTGGCGCTCGGCGACCGGGCCGGCCTCTTCGGCCGCGGCACGTCCGGGGAGGGCTGCGACGCCGAGACCCTGGCGCTGCCCGGCCGGCAGGCCGAGCTGGCCGCCGCGGTGATCGACACCGGCACGCCCACGGTCATCGTGCTGCTCACCGGCCGCCCGTACGCGCTGGAGGGCATCGCCGACCGGGCCGCGGCCGTCGTGCAGGCGTTCTTCCCGGGCGAGGAGGGCGGACGGGCGGTCGCCGGAGTCCTGTCGGGACGGGTCGAGCCGTCCGGGCGGATGCCGATCAGCGTGCCGCGCCGCGGATCCGGCCCGCCCGTCACCTACCTGCGGTCGAAGATGGACGGCGGGCACGACTGGAGCGAGGTCGATCCGGTCCCGCTGTACCCGTTCGGCCACGGCCTGACCTGGACGACGTTCGAGTACGGCGCCCTGCGGGTCGACGAGTCGGCCGCCACGGACGGGTCGGTCACGGTCAGCGCCGTCGTGCGCAACACGGGGGACCACGCGGGGACGGAGGTCGTCCAGCTGTACCTGTCGGACCCGGTGGCGTCGGTGGTGCGGCCGGGGCGCTGGCTCGCCGGGTGGGCCCGGGTCCGGCTGGAGCCCGGCGACGCGGCGCGGATCGAGTTCGACGTGCACGCCGACCGCACCTCGTTCACCGGACCGGATCTGCGGCGCATCGTCGAGCCGGGCGAGATCGAGGTCTCCGTCGGGCCGTCGAGCGCGGTTGTTCCGCTGCGCGGCTCGTTCACGCTGGAAGGCCCCGTCCGTGTCCTCGATGCGGACCGGGTGCTGACCGTCCCCGTTGAGGTAACGCTCCTATGACCCTGTTTCGGAATCCGGTGCTGCCGGGCTGCCATCCCGACCCGTCGATCTGCCGGGTGGGCGACGACTTCTACCTCGTGACGTCGACGTTCGAGTGGTTCCCCGGCATGCCGGTGTTCCACAGCCGCGACCTGGTGCACTGGCGGCACGCCGGGCACGCGCTGGACCGGCCGGAGCAGCTCCCGCTGGACGGCGTCCCCGCGTCCGGGGGCCTGTACGCGCCGACGCTGCGCCACCACGCGCCCCCGAACCAGGCGGGCCGCTTCTACCTGGTCTGCACGCTGGTGGACGGCACGGACTGGTCCGGGCACTTCGTGATGACCGCGTCCGATCCCGCCGGGCCGTGGTCGGACGCGCACCGGCTGGACGGCGAGGGCATCGACCCGTCCCTGTTCTTCGACGACGACGGCCGCGCCTGGTGCACCGGCACCCGCCTGACCGGGCGGTACGAGGGGCACACGGAGATCTGGCTGCGCGAGTTCGACCCGTCCGCCCTGGCGCTGACCGGCGAGGAGCACGTGCTCTGGGACGGGGCCCTGAAGGGCTCGATCTGGTCGGAGGGCTCCCACCTCTACAAGGTCGGCGGACGGTACTACCTGCTCACGGCCGAGGGCGGCACCGCACTGGAGCACGCC
Organism: Actinomadura sp. 3N407; assembly: GCF_052245875.1. Lineage (NCBI taxonomy): Bacteria > Bacillati > Actinomycetota > Actinomycetes > Streptosporangiales > Thermomonosporaceae > Actinomadura > Actinomadura sp. 3N407. The sequence continues at coordinate 48,461 of NZ_JBQQBP010000007.1, read as the reverse complement.
GTGATGGTCGCGCGGGCCGACGCCGTCACCGGCCCGTACGCGGGCAACCCGCGCAACCCGGTGCTGACCCACCGCAATCTCGGAACCGGCCACCCCATCGTCGGGACCGGCCACGCCGACCTGGTGGAGACGCCGGACGGCGAATGGTGGATGGTGCTGCTCGGGATGCGCCCGCACCACGGCGACCGGTGCGTCCTCGGCCGGGAGACGTTCCTGACGCCCGTCGCGTGGGAGGACGGGTGGCCGGTCACCGGCGGCCGGGTCGAGCCGAGCCATCCGGTTCCGGCGCTGCCTCCGCGTCCCTGGCCCGCCGCCCCGATGTGCGACCAGTTCGACGGGCCGGAGCTGGCCCCCGCCTGGAACATGCTGCGGACTCCGCGGGAACGCTGGTGGAGCCTGGACGAGCGTCCCGGGCATCTGCGGCTGCGCGTCCGGCCGGAGAGCCTCGCCGACGTCGCCAATCCCTCGTTCGTCGGGCGGCGCCAGCAGCACCCGGACTTCGCCGCCTTCACCTCGCTCGACTTCGTGCCCGCGAACGAGGAGTGGGCGGGTCTCGCGCTGGTCCAGAACAACGACTTCCACGTCCTGCTCGTGTCGACGAGCCAGGGGCTGCTTCTCGTCAAGCGCGAGCAGGGGCTCGAGACCGTGCTGGCCAAGGCGCAGGCCCATCCCGGGCCGGTCCGGCTCGGGTTCGAGGCCCACGGCCGCTGGTACCAGGCGTCCTACGCCCTGGAAGCGGGCGGCTCCGTGGAGCCGGGGGGCTGGACGCCGCTCGGCGATCCCGTCGACGGCGACCTCCTGAGCAGCCAGGTCGCGGGCGGGTTCACCGGCGCCTACATCGGTCTCTACGCCACCGCCAACGGCCGGGCCGGCACCAACCACGCCGACTTCGCCTGGTTCGAATACGTCCCGCTCTAAGAAGGACGGCTCTAGAGAAGCAGGGCGGGGTCGGCGATGACGCGTTCGATCACGAGTCCGGCGGCGCCGAGGACGGCGGCGCCCTCGGCGAGGCCGGAGATCTCCACCGGCGGCACTCCCCGGCGGAGCGAGCCGGAGCCGTCCGCCAGGACCGCCTGGAGCGGGGGGCGGACCCAGTCGGCCAGCGGGGAGAAGACGCCGCCGAGCACGATGGTGTCCGGGTCGATCAGGTTGACGACGGAGGCGAGCGCCCCGCCGAGCGCGCGGCCGGCCCGGTCCACCGCGTGCAGGGCGGCCCCGTCGCCGGAGTTCAGCCGGTCGATGAGCGTGGCGACCGGACTCGCGGCCCCGGCCGCGGGCCGCGTCACGGGCAGTCCGGCCGCGCGCAGGATCGCGTCCTGGCCGGCGATCTGCTCCAGGCATCCGCGGCCGCCGCAGGAGCAGGGCGGGCCCGCGGGCTCGGCCACCAGATGCCCGAGTTCGCCGGCGAAGCCGTGGGCCCCGCGGAACACCCGGCGGTTCACGACGATGCCGGCGCCGATCCCGATCTCGCCCGAGACGTGCACGAAGTCGCCGAACCGGGTCCCGCCGCCGAACCACAGCTCGCCGAGGGCGGCGAGGTTGGCCTCGTTGTCGTACTCGGCGGGCAGCGCGGCGTCGAGACCGGGAGCGCCGGTGACCGGAACGTCGGTCCAGCCGAGGTTCGGCGCGTGGCGCACCACGCCGTTCTCGCGGTCGAGCAGGCCGGGGAGGGCGACAGCCGCGCCGGCGACGGTGAGTCCCTGCCCGGCGACGGCGGAGACGGCCTCCGCCGCGAGGGCCGCGAGGGCGGCGAGGACGGCGCCGGGTTCGCGTCCGCGATTGTCGGCGCTGATCACGTGCCGGTAGCGGACCCGCTTGCCGAGGTCGATCACGCAGGCGGCGAGGTAGTCGACGTTGACCTCCAGGCCCAGCCCGGCGGCGCCCTCGCCGTGGACGGACACCCCCACGCCCGGACGCCCGCGCTCCCCCTCGTGGACGGGCGCGCCGTCCCGGACCAGGCCCGCGCTCTCCAGGAGCGAGACGAGGTTCGAGACGGTCGTCTTGGTGAAGCCCGTCAGCTCCGCGAGGCGCGCCCGGGTCACGGGCTGGTGGCGGGCGATGTGCTCCAGCACGACGGCGAGGTTCCGCTCGCGCATCGTCGCGTGCCGGACGGGGGCGTTCGCGGACTTCGTCATGAATGAACCCTAAATGATTCGCGTGTATAGGCAGGGCGGTACCCCTCTGCTACGTTAATTAGTCCATGCTCTTTACGAAAGGGCTCCTCACGAAGGGTGGGACGGATGGCCGAGAGCCTGGTCGCGGGCGTCGACTCCTCGACGCAGTCGACGAAGGTCGTCCTGTGCCGCGCCGGGGACGGCACCGTGGTCGCCGAGGCGTCGGCACCGCATCCGGACGGGACCGAATGCCATCCCGGCCACTGGTGGGGCGCGCTCTCGCAGGTGCGGGACCTGCTCGAACGGGCCGACGCGGTCGCCGTCGCCGCCCAGCAGCACGGCATGGTCGCCCTCGACGCCGCGGGCGAGGTCGTCCGGCCCGCCCTGCTGTGGAACGACACGCGCTCGGCGCCGCAGGCCCGCGCCCTCGTCGAGGAGTTCGGCGGCGCGAAGGCGTGGGCGGAGCGGACCGGCAGCGTCCCGCCCGCCTCCTTCACCGTGACCAAGCTGCGCTGGATGGCCGAGCACGAGCCGGACAACGCCCGGCGCACCGAGCGGGTGATGCTCCCGCACGACTGGCTGACGCTGCGGCTCGGCGCGCCCGAGCCGGTCACCGACCGCGGCGACGCGTCCGGCACCGGCTACTGGTCCCCCGCGACCGGCGCCTACCTGCCCGACCTGCTGCGCGCCGCGCTCGGCCACGACGCCGAGACACCGCGCCTCGCCGCGCCCGGCGAGCGCGTCGGCGAGACGGCCTGGGGCGCGGTGCTCGGCCCCGGCACCGGCGACAACATGGGCGCCGCGCTCGGCCTCGGGCTGCGGCCCGGCGACATCGTGGTGTCGATCGGCACGTCCGGCACGGCCTTCGCGGTCGCGGACGAGCCCGCCGCCGACCCGTCCGGCCTGGTCGCGGGGTTCGCCGACGCCACCGGCCGGTTCCTGCCCCTCGTCGCCACGCTGAACGCCGCGCGGATCCTGTCGGCCGCCGCCGCCATGACCGGGGCCGCGCTGTACGAGCTGTCCGCGCTCGCCCTCGCCGCCGAACCCGGCGCCGGGGGCGTGACGCTGCTCCCCTACCTCGACGGCGAGCGCACCCCCGACCGGCCGGACGCGACCGGCGTCCTCGCGGGGCTCACCTCGTCCAACGCGACGCGGGAGAACGTGGCGCGGGCGGCGGTGGAGGCGCTGCTGTGCTCCCTCGCCGACGCCGTGGACCATCTCGCCGCGCAGGGCATCCGGCCCCGCCGCACCCTGCTGATCGGCGGCGGCGCCCGCTCCGAGGCCGTCCGGGCCCTCGCCCCGGCGATCTTCGGGACGCCCGTGACCGTCCCCGGGCCCGCCGAGTACGTCGCGCTCGGCGCCGCCCGCCAGGCCGCGTGGGCCCTCGCCGGGTCCGCGGAGCCGCCCTCCTGGCCGGCGCCGCCGGCGACCGAGCACACCAGCGAGCACACCGGGCAGGAGATCCGCGAGCGCTACGCCGCGCTGCGCGACTCCGCCCCGCAGATCTGAGGAGGTCTCCCATGAGCGACTACACGCCCGTACCCGAGGACCGGTTCTCGTTCGGCATCTGGACGGTCGGCTGGCAGGGCGTCGACGTGTTCGGCCCCGGCACCCGGCCGCCGATGCCCGCCGACCGCGCCGTCCGCAAGCTGGCCGAGCTCGGTGCCTACGGCGTCAACTTCCACGACAACGACGTGTTCGACTTCGACGCCGCCCCCGCCGAGCGGCAGGGGAGGATCGACGCGTTCCGCAAGGCGCTGGACGAGACGGGCCTGGTCGTCACCACCGCCACCACGAACCTGTTCGGCCACCCGATCTTCAAGGACGGCGCGTTCACCGCCAACGACCGCGACGTGCGCCGGTTCGCGCTGCGCAAGGTCATGGACAACCTGGACCTCGCCGCCGAGCTGGGCGCGCGGGTCTACGTGTGCTGGGGCGGCCGGGAGGGCGCCGAGTCCGGGGCGTCCAAGGACGTCCGGGCGGCGCTGGACCGCTACAAGGAGGCGTTCGACGTCCTCGGCGCCTACGTCGCCGACCAGGGCTACGACCTGCGGTTCGCGATCGAGCCGAAGCCGAACGAGCCGCGCGGCGACATCCTGCTGCCCACCATCGGCCACGCGCTCGCCTTCATCCAGACGCTGGAGCGTTCCGACAACGTCGGCCTGAACCCCGAGGTCGGGCACGAGGAGATGGCGGGGCTGAACTACGCGCACGGGCTGGCGCAGGCGCTGTGGCAGGGCAAGCTGTTCCACATCGACCTGAACGGGCAGCACGGCCCCCGCTACGACCAGGACCTGCGGTTCGGCGCCGGCAACGCGCGCGGCGCGTTCTGGGTCGTCGACCTGATCGAGCAGAGCGACTATGACGGCCCGGTCCACTTCGACTTCAAGCCGCCGCGCACCGAGGACGACGAGGGCGTGTGGGAGTCGGCGGCGGCGTGCATGCGCAACTGGCTGATCCTGCGGGAGAAGGCCCGCGCGTTCCGCGCGGACCCGGACGTCCAGAGCGCCCTGCGCGAGGCCAAGCTGGAGGAACTGGCACAGCCGACCCTCGCCGACGGGGAGGACTGGCGCTCCGTCCGCGACGCCTCGCCCGACATCGAGGCCCTCGCGACCCGCCGCACCGCGTTCGAGCACCTCGACCAGCTCGCCCTCGAACACCTCTACGGCGTCCGCTCCTAGACGTCCCTGGCCCGGAAGCCCGCCCTCTCCTCCCGGGGGCGGGCTTCCGCATGTCAGGACGGCCCCAGCGTCCCGCCACCTCGGCTAGGACAGCGCCTCCGTGGGGGCCAGGCGGGCGGCACGGACGGCCGGGTACAGGCCGGCGACGCCGCCGATGACCAAGGTGGCGAGGATGCCGCCGGCCATCGCCCAGACCGGGACGACGGTCGGCCAGCTCTGCGTCACCGCGAACACCGCGGTGACGACGATGCCGAGGGCCACGCCGCCGACGCCGCCGAGCGCGGCCAGCAGCTGCGACTCGGTGAGGAACTGCAGCCGGATCTGGCCGCGGGTCGCGCCGAGGGAACGGCGCAGCCCGATCTCGGCGCGGCGCTCCAGGACCGAGATCACCATCGTGTTGGCGACGCCGACGCCGCCGACCAGCAGCGCGACCCCGCCGAGGCCGAGGAGCAGGCCGGTGAACGCCCGGTCGGTGGCGTTCTCGGCGGCGAGCGCGTCCGAGGGGCGGCTGACCTGGACCTCGTTCGGCGACCGCGGGTTCGCGGTCGCGGCGAGCAGGTCCCGCACCTTCGCCACCGCGTCCTCGCGGGCGCGGGTGTAGACGGTGGTCGGGTGGCCGTCGAAGCCGAGGTGGGCCGCGGCGGCGTCCCACCCGACGAGCGCGGCGTCGTCCAGTTCCGGCGCCAGCTCGTTGGGGTTCAGGATGCCGACGACGGTGAACCACTGGGAGCCCAGCCACACCTGGACGTTCGGTGCCGCGACGCCGAGCCGGTCGGCCGTCGCCGACCCGAGGACCACGGCCGGGTACTGCGCCGTGCCCGCGTTGAGCCAGGTACCGGCCGCCATGGTGAGGCCGACGGTGCGGGGCAGGTCGAGGCGGGCCGCGAGGACGCTGATCCCGCCGCTCTGCCCTTCCGGGATGTGGTCGTTGCGGTAGACGTTGACGTCCTCCAGTTTCGCCGTGGCCGACGCCGACTCGACGTCGGGCATCCGTCCCACCATGCCGACCGACTCCCCGGGAAGTTTCGCGGTGTCGCCGAAAAAGTCCTGGCCCGGCCCGACGGTGAGCAGGTTGGTGCCGAGCCGGTCGAGGGTGACCTGGAGCTGGGCGCGGCTGGACGTCGAGATGCCGACCACGCCGATCATGGCGGCGATGCCGATCGCGATGCCGAGGGCGGACAGGAACACCCGCGCCGGGCGGGAGCGCAGGCCGGCGGCGCCGACCCGCAGCACGTCCCCGGGGCCGAGCCGGGCGGGCGCGTCCCCGGGCGGTGTCTTCGCGTTCACCGTGCGGCCTCCATCCGTGCGCCGTCGTGGACGATCCGGCCGTCGCGCATCCGCACCTGCCGGGGCAGCAGCGCGGCGATGTCCCGGTCGTGCGTGATGAGGACGACGGTCGTCCCGGAGCCGGACAGCTCGCGCAGCAGGTCCAGGACGCCCGCGCCGGACGCGGAGTCCAGCGCGCCGGTCGGCTCGTCGGCCAGCAGCAGCGGGGGCTCCCCCACCACCGCGCGGGCGATCGCGACCCGCTGTTTCTCGCCGCCGGACAGCTGGTGCGGCCGGTGATCGAGGCGATGCCCGAGCCCCACGCGCTCCAGAGCGCGGCGGGCCCGGCGCCGTCTCTCCGCCGGCGGCACGCCCCCGTACAGCAGCCCGTCGGCGACGTTGTCGAGCGCGCTCACGCCGGCGGCGAGGTGGAACTGCTGGAACACGAACCCGATCCGCCGGGCGCGCAGCGCCGACAGCCGCCGGTCCGGAAGCCGCGACACGTCCCCGCCCTCGATGAGGACGGTGCCGGCGCTCGGCCGGTCCAGCGTGCCGAGCATGTGCAGCATCGTCGACTTCCCGGACCCGGACGGGCCGACGATCGCGACGGACTCGCCCGCCCCGACCGTCAGCGACACCGCGTCCAGCGCGGTGACCCCGCCCGGGTAGGTCTTGGTGACCTCCCGGAGCTCCACGACCGGGCTCATGAGGGGACCCCGACCTGCACGCCCTCCGCCAGGCCGGACCCGGAGATCTCGACCTGGCCCTCGGTGAACACGCCGGTCTCCACCGGCACCGTGCGGACACGCCCGTCCTGGACGACCTGGACGGCGTAGCCGCCGTCGCCCCGCGCGAGCAGCGCGCCGATCGGCACCGCGAGGACGTCGCGGTGCCGGTTCGCGGTGAGGCGCACCCCGACGGGCGCCTTGTCGTAGGAGCCGAGGGACTTCTGGCTGCCGACCGCGACCGTGACCTCGATCGTGGTCGGCTGGTCGTTCCCGCCGTCCTCGGCGACCTTCCCGACCGAGGTGATCTTTCCCTTGGTGGTGTCGCCGGACGGCAGCTCGATCTCCACCTCCGCGCCCTTCTTCGCAAGCCGCTGGTACTGGACGTCGAGGTCGACGCTCACGACGCGGGTGGTGCCGGTGTAGGTGAGGACGGGTCCGCCGAGCCTGTCGCCGACATGGGCCTTCCGTTCGGCCACCCGGATCCGCCCGGAGGCGATGGCGGCCGCCCCCCGCTCCACCCTGCCGGTCTCCTCGACGCCGAGGTCGTCCTGCCAGCGCTTCACGGCCGCCGCGGTCGCGGCGCTGTAGGTGTCGTCGACGGTGAATCCGGTATAGCCGAGCGCCCGCAGGTTCCGTTCGAGCTGCTTGACGTCCGCGCCCTCCTTCCCCGCGGAGAGCGTCCGGTACAGGGGGAGCCTGCCGTACAGGAGCGGCACCGGCGTGTCGTCGACCCGGTACACCGGCCGCCCCCTGGAGATCACGGAACCGGCGCCGGGCAGCCACGTGAGGATGCCGTGGCCGGCACCGGCGACCGTGCCGGCGGCGCCGTACCCGAGCGTGCCCTCCACGTCCTGTGTCTCGACCAGCGTCGTCCGCTCGATCGGTGCCGTCGCGGGCGGCAGTGCGCTGTGCGCGGCGGCGGGGCCGCCGCCACCGCCGCCGAGGCCGGCGGTCGCCAGACCCGCGCCGCCGACGACGGCCAGTCCCGCCGCACCCAGGACGGCGGTGCGCGCCCTGGCCATTAGTCGCCGTCCTTGCCGTCGGCGCTCGGGCCCCCGCCGCCGTCCGGCGCGAGTTTCGCGCACGCCTTCTGCGCGTCCTTGAACTTCCGGCTCTCCGGGTCCAGCCCGGTGCCCGGCCCGGCCTCCATCAGGATCCTGCCGTCGGAATCGGGGTCGGGGAACTCGCTGATGCCGTTGTCGCGCATGCACTTGGAGAAGGCCCGCAGCTTCGCCACGTCCTCGGGGTTCATCTTCTGCGGCTTGCCGCCGTTGGGCATCAGGTGCCGGCATTTCTTCTGCGCCGCAGCCACCTCGTCGTCCGCGCCCGGGCCGCCGCCCTCCCCGGGGCCGCCCTCCCCCGGGCGGGCGCTTCTGCGGATCGTGACCTTGCCGTCCCCCGTCGGATCCGGCATGTCGATCCCGTTGTCGCGCATGCACTGCGCGAACTCGCGCATCTTCTCCTGGTCGTCGGCCGCCTTGGCGGTTCCCGAGCCACCGCCGTCGCCCCCGCACCCCGGCAGCCCGAGGGCCAGAGCCGGGACCAGGGCCAGCGCCGCGAACGTCCGTCGTCGCATCGGTCGGTCTCCTTGTCGTCTCCGCCGGACGGTGCGCCGGCGGCGACCGCAAGTTCAGCCGCGGGCCGATAACCCCGGCGTAACCAGATCGCGTTATGCCGGCGTTACGCCCGCTGCCCGAAGCTGGGCGGGGGCAGGACGGCAGGGAGGGCGAACGTGCGGGTACTGATCGCCGAGGACGAGCGGATGCTCGCCGATTCGATCGCCGAGGGGCTGCGGGCCGAGGCCCTGGCCGTGGACGTGGTCTATGACGGGGACGCGGCGCTCGAACGGCTCGGCGTGAACGACTACGACGTGCTCGTCCTGGACCGGGACCTGCCGGTCGTGCACGGCGACGACGTGTGCCGCGCGGTCGTGGAGTCCGGCGCGCTCGTCAGGGTGCTGATGCTGACCGCGGCCGTGACCGTCCCGGCGCGGGTCGACGGGCTGCGGATCGGCGCCGACGACTACCTGACCAAGCCGTTCGCGTTCGAGGAGATGGTGGCGCGGGTCCAGGCGCTCGGCCGACGGGCCCGCCCGGCGTCGCCGCCGGCCCTGGACCGCGCCGGCATCCGGCTCGACCCGTCCCGCCAGGAGGTGTACCGGGACGGCCGGTACGTGCATCTGGCGCGCAAGGAGTTCGGGCTGCTGGCGGAACTGCTGCGCGCGGACGGGACGATCGTGTCGGCCGAGCGGCTGCTGGAGAAGGTGTGGGACGAGCACGCCGACCCGTTCACCAACACCGTCCGGGTGACGCTGATGAAGCTGCGCCGCAAGCTCGGCGACCCCCCGGTCATCGAGACCGTCCCGGGAGTGGGGTACCGGATTCCATGAAGGGGCTCACCGACATGACGGGGTTCACCGAACGGCTGCGGCCCACGATCCGGATGCGGCTCACGCTGCTGTACACCGGAATGTTCCTGTGCGCCGGTGTGGTGCTGCTGGGGCTGACCTACATCCTGGTGCAGAACAACCTCGGGCGGCAGAGCGAGCCGTCCGTCGACACCAAGCGGGTGTTCGCGGTCGACGGGCCCACGGGCAGGCACGTCGCGCCGCCCCCCGGGGAAGCGCCGGTGGCCACGGTCAAGAGGGTCGAGGGAGCCCTGATCCAGGGACGGGAGGACTACCAGCGCGAGACGCTGAGCGCGCTGCTGACCCAGGGCGGCATCGCGCTCGGGGTGGTGGGCGCTGCGGGGCTGGGCTTCGGGTGGCTGCTCGCCGACCGGGCGCTGCGTCCCGTCCACAAGATCACCGAGACGGCGGGGCGGGTGGCGCGCAGCCACGACCTCACCGAGCGGATCTCCTACGAGGGGCCGCGCGACGACGTCAAGGAGCTGGCCGACGCCTTCGACACCATGCTCGGCCGGCTGGCCAGGGCGTTCGACGGCCAGCGCCGGTTCGTCGCGAACGCCTCGCACGAGCTGCGCACCCCGCTCGCCATCAACCGGACGCTCGTCGACGTGGCGGTGCGCCGCCCGGACGCCACCGACGACGTCAAACGCCTCGGGGAGTCGCTGCTGGTCGTCAACGGGCGGCACGAGCGGCTCATCGACGGGCTCCTCACCCTGGCGGGCACCGAGAACGCCGTGACCGACGCCGGGCCGCTGGACCTGGCGGACGTGGCGGGCCACGTCCTCGACCAGGCGACCGCCGAGGCCGAGGCCCGTGGCGTGATCGCCGTGCGCGGCCTCGCCCCGGCCCCCACCTCGGGCGATCCCGTCCTCGTCGAGCGGCTCGTGCAGAACCTGGTCGAGAACGCGGTCCGGCACAACCACGACGGCGGCGATCTGGCGATCGCCACCGGGGAGCGGGACGGCTGGGCGGAGGTCGTCGTCACCAACACCGGGCCGGTCGTGCCCGCCTACGAGGTCGAGACGATCTTCGAGCCGTTCCGCCGGCTCGGCAACGACCGGGTGCGCTCCGACCGCGGGTCGGGGCTGGGGCTGTCGATCGTCCGGGCCACGGCGATCGCGCACTGCGGCACCGTGACCGCCGTGCCGCGTCCCGGCGGCGGACTGGTCGTCACCGTCCGGCTGCCCGGCCGCGAGCCGGCCCGCCGGTCCGCCGGCGCGGACGGCGCGGACGGCGCGGACGGCGCGGACTTCGCTTCACCCGTCCAAGGGTGACCCGCCCTGGCGCACTTCGGCGGCTCGGAGGTTCGGGGTGTGCAGCCGGATCGTGGTTCCGCCCGGTGCGGGCCGCACGTCGAGGTGGTCGCAGATCTGCCGGGCGAGCCAGAAGCCGTCGCCCGGCCTCGGGTCGAGCGTCGGCGGGTGCAGCCCGATGAACGGGTCGAGGGACGTGGTGGCGGGCAGGCGGATGTCGCACACGACCTCGCCGGGCCGGGCCCACAGCGCGACGCTCGGCCGTTCCGTCCCGGCGCCGGCCGCTCCGGTGAGCAGTTCGCCGACCGCGGCGGAGAAGATCATCAGGCGTTCGCCGGCCAGCCCGAGCATCGCGCTCTCCATCACGACCGCGTGCCGCATCCGGCTGAGGTTCCCGGTGAACGTCAGCGTGACGGCGTCGTCCGGGCGGCGGGGCAGCGGCGCGGCCCGGGCGCGGACGAACGAGACGGGCTCGGTGTAGCGGGGGCTCGCGGCCACGTCGGTGCCTTCCACCATGTGCGGATGGGTGCGCAGCGCGTTGCCGACGATCTCCGGTCCGGCGGTGCGAGCGTCATAGGGGCAGATCATGTGGATGCCGGTGCCGGCCAGGACGGCGTTGAGGGCGGACTCCATGCACTCCCACGCCTCGACCTGCCGTGCGGACCGCCCGGCCCAGACGGGTTCGGCGAGGATCCGGACCCGGCCGGCGCGGGGATGCCGGTGCCGGTAGCCGGTGAAGGCGGCGACGCGCTGCGGCGGGCGGCGGCCGAAGAACGCGGTCTCGGCGTAGTCGACCTTCCGGGCGTGCCTCCCCAGGGCGGTCTGCACCAGGTCGAGGTTGACCGGCGTGGTGGCGACCAGCACCGGCTCGTCCCGCCGCAGTCCCTCGTCGATGAACGGCACGGCCATCCGCAGGAACTCGTCGTCGCCGGCGTAGACGCAGCCCTGATGAACGAACGCCGAACCGCTCACCCCCGGTCCCCCTCTTCCAGTACGAGCCGGCGGTCCCATCCGTAGTGGCGCAGGACGGCCTTGATCACCGGGCCGGGCGCGTGCAGGACGAGCCGGTGGCCGTCCGGCATCGCGTCGGCCGCGTGTGCCAGCAGCCGCACCGCCCCCACATCGGCGAACCGCAGGCGCCGGACGTACAGCCGCAGGTCCCGGCCGTCCAGCGGCGCCGTCTCCAGCGCCCTCGCGAGCAGGCCGAGGTTCGAGTCGTCGATCTCCCCCTCCAGGCACAGCCCGGCCGGGTCGCGGACCGGACGGACGCACAGCAGCGGATGCCGTGTCAGGGCCGTCGCCGCGTCCAGCGTCAGCGGGTGCCGTTCCGCCAGGGCGGGCAGGATCGCCTCGGGCAGCCGGGCGCGGTCACCGTGGCAGATGACCGCCGGAGGGCGGGACCGGCCGCGCAGGACGGCCAGCGGGCAGCGCCCCGGCCCGCCGCCGTCGCCGCGCGGCGCGGTCTCCGGCGTGACCGCCAGGACCTCGTCCAGGTCCACGCAGACCCTCAGCCCCCGCAGTCCCAGCCGGGCGGCCTCGTCGGCCTGCGCGTCCAGCACCCGCATCAGCCGGGGGACGTCCAGCCGCCCGCCGGCGAACCCCGCCTCGCCGGGAGTCAGGACGAACACCTGCCCGCCTCCGGGCAGCGCGCGGGGATCGTGGCCGCCCCAGGCGCCGGCGTCGACGAACACCGCCCGCTCACCGCGTCCGGCGGCGGCGGTGACGTGCGCGGCCCGCAGCAGGCGGCGCTCGTCGTCCCCGGCGTACCGCAGGTACGCGTGGTCGCCCGGCTCGATGCCGAACACCGAGGTCACGGCGCCGGACATGATCCGCCCAACGCCGCCGGGGGGACGCACGTCACCGGCATCCGCACCCCTTCTCCCCCGAGCGTCCGCGTCGTCCCGGCCGCGGAGCCGCCCTCGCCGACTACGCTAAGGATCGTATGGATCACTTTGAGTATCAAGCGGAACGCCGGAATCCGCCGCGCCGCCGCCGGGCGCGGTCCCGGTCGTGCGGGCCCGTTCGGGTAGCGTCATGTCAATGACCAGCGCGCAACTGCTCACGGACGCGTTCGGCCGGATCCGGGAGACGGTCCGCGAGGCGGCCGGCGGGCTCACCCCACGGCAGCTCGCCCACCGCGCCGGCGGCGAGGCCAACTCGATCGGCTGGCTCGTCTGGCACCTCACCCGCGTCCAGGACGATCACATCGCCGACGCCGCAGGCACCGAGCAGGTCTGGATCCGGGACGGCTGGGCCGGCCGGTTCGGGCTCCCGCTCGATCCGTCCGACACGGGCTACGGCCACACCGGAGACGAGGTCGCGGCGGTCCAGGTCGACTCGGCGGACCTGCTGACCGGCTACCACGACGCCGTGCACGACCGGACCGTCGAGTACGTGGGTTCGCTGACCGACGACGATCTGCGCCGGGTCGTGGACCGCGCGTGGGATCCGCCGGTCACGCTGGCCGTGCGGCTGATCAGCGTGATCTCCGATGACCTGCAGCACGCCGGCCAGGCGGCCTTCGTCCGCGGTCTCCTGCGGCGCGGCTGAGCCGCGCCCGGTCACCGGTCGCCGCCGGGAACGCTCAAGCCGGGATCTTCCGCGATTTGTCCGGCTTGCGGGTGATGTGGCGCGGTGCGGACGGATCAAGCCCGGAGATGAGGCGTGACCACCGCGCGCCGATGTGCTCCAGGTCGTAGGCGCAGGCGGACCGCCGGGCCTGCTCGCCGAGGCGGTCACGGAGGCCGGGGTCCACGATCAGCTCGCGGAGCGCGGCGGTGAGCGCGTCCACGTCCCCGGTGGGGACGAGCAGGCCGTCGCTGCGGTGCGTGATCAGCTCCGGGGGGCCGAAGGGGCAGTCGAACGACACCACCGGCAGGCCCATTCCCATGGCCTCGATGATGACCATCGGCATGCCCTCACGGCGCGACGACAGGACATAGACCGACGCGCGCGCCATCTCGCCGTGCAGGTCGCGTGTGAACCCGCCCAGCTCGACCCGTCCGGTCAGGCCGAGGTCGGCGATCAGCGCGCCGAGCCGGTCCCGCTGCACCCCGGAGCCGAAGATGCGCAGCGTCCAGTCGGGCCGCTCGGCGGCGATCGGCGCGTAGGCGCGGATCAGCAGATCGAAGCCCTTGTTGCTGACGAGGCGGCCGGCCGCGAGCACGACCTTGTGCTCGCGCCGGGACGGCCTGCCCGGCAGCGCAGGCGAGGCGTTGGGAATCCGGACGATGCGCACGCCGGAGCCGGCGAGGGCCGCCTCGTAGCCGGTGCGGGCCGGTCCGGTGAGGACCGTGAGCGCGGTGAGACGGCGGTAGGCGCGCACGACCTGCCGCCGGAGGGGCGGCTGGTAGGACTCCAGGCTCATGTGGTCCTGCCCGATCGTCGCGGTACCGCGCGGCGTGAGTTCGGCGGCCAGCAGGATGAGGGACGGCCGGGTCGCGATGAGCACGTCGGACGGTGTGCGGTGGAGGGCGCGCAGCAGGCACACGTCCGTCCAGAGGCTCATGAAGCGGAAGGACGACTCCTCCGACGGGATAAGGAGGCTCGGGAACCGGCCCAGGAGGCGGGCCGTCCTGCCCTTGGGGGCGAAACGGTCGTCGGCGTACGTGATCGCGGCGTCGCCGGGGAGCGCGAAGAACGGTTTCGGGTTCCCCTTCAGAGCGCTGACGATCTCGATGTCGTGGTCGCGGGTCAGGTACCCGCACAGGTTCAGCACGGTGCGGATCGTGCCGCCCGTCCCGTGCGCGTTCTGGAGGAGGACGCGGACGCGGAGCCGCTCACCCGGCGGCGGTACGCGCCTCCATCGGATCGGCCGCAACGCCCAGAACGCCGCGCGGCGCAGAACACGGTGTGCCCTGCGCCGGACGCGGCGCTTCAGTCTCAGCTTGCGCACTGGTGGCTCGTTCACCGGGTCCCCTATCGAAGGCGGCCGTGCACGGCTCCTTCCCGGGGACGAGCCCGGTTAACACGGGCCCGGTCAACATCAGCCGGTCGTCACGGAACGATCGAGCGCGCTGCCCTTGACCCAGCGCTTCCAGGACATCTGGTAGTAGCTCCAGCCGTTGTTCCACTCGACCTCACGCTTGGTCCCGGTGACGATCACCGGGTCGCCGCGGTAGGACCAGTTGTAGAACCAGCGGGCGTCCTTGGGCGGCGAGTTGATGCAGCCGTGGCTGACGTTCTGCCGGCCCTGCGCCCACACGGTGGCGGCCATCGAGTGGATGTACTCCCCGCTGTTGGAGATCCGCACCGCGTGGGGGATGACCTCCTTGTAGCCGCCGTTCTCCTTGTCCTCCGGGTCGACGCCCATCCACTCCGACGTCATGATCGCCGGATTCTCCTTGCCCATGGTCAGGTGGATGCCGCTGGTGGTCAGGTAGGTGTCGACGCCGTTGACCACGCGCCCGCCCTTGCCGGCGCTGATGGGCCAGCTGCGCACCTTCTTGCCGTTCTCCTTGGCGACGGCCTTCTTGCTCTTGGTGCTGACGTAGACCATGTGCTCGTCGCCGATGCGGAACGTGCGCGTGAAGTCGGACACGCCGTAGGTCTTCTTGCCCGCCTTCACACCGGCCAGCCTGGCGCGCAGCCTGACCTTCTGGTTGGGCTCCCAGTACTGGCCGTTCTTGGTGCGGAAGATCACCGTGGTGTCGTTCACCCAGTGCCACGCACCGGTGGCGGGCTTGGTCGACTTGACCTCCAGGGCCTTCTCGACGGCGTCCTTGTCCTCGACCCCCCGGTTGAAGGTGACCTGGATCGGGATGCCGACGCCGACCTTCTCGTTCTTGGTCGGCGTGACGTCGGCGATGCCGAGTTCCCGCGGCGCCTTGTGCGTGGCGAACGCGGCGTTGACCGTGGCCGACTTGCCCTGCGGGCTCGTGGCGACCGCCGTGACCTGGTACCTGGAGCCGGGACGCAGCGTGCGCGACTGCCAGGTGGTCTTGTCGGCGGCCATCTCGCCGGCGACCGGCTTGCCCTTGAGGGAGAGGGTGACCTTGTCAAGCGTCCCTCCCACGGCGGTGACCTTGACGCCCTCTTCCGGCTTGGCCTTGACGTTCCCGTTGCCCGGGTCGATCGTCACTTGCGGGACGTTGGCGGCGGCCTTCTCGCCGACGGTGACGCCGTTGTCCTTCTCTCCCCCGCTGCAGGCCGTAGTAAGGAGCAACACGACACCCGCCAGCGCCGTACCCACCCGAACTCCTGCGGAAAGTCTCCGCTGCACCTCAACCTCCAGTAACCCCGCCGTGTACCAGAGAGACATTAGCGACAAAAGTCGTCGATCATGCCACGTCACAGGGTTTTTACAGGCGGCCGAGATCAAAGCGTTGCAGAGCGGCGTGCCGCCCGGTCCGCACCGGGCCGCACGCCGCGGGTGGAAGGTCAGCGCAGGGCGCTGCCCTGGCGCCACTTGTCGAAGGACAGCTGCCAGTAGCCCCAGCCGTTGTCCCACTCGATCTGCCGGTCGGTGCCGGTCAGCTTGATGACGTCGCCGCGCTGCATGATGTCGTAGTACCAGCGCGCGTTGGCGGGATTGACGTTGATGCAGCCGTGGCTGACGTTCGCCGAGCCCTGCGATCCGACCGACCAGGGCGCCGAGTGCACGAACTCGCCGCTGTTGGAGAAGCGGACCGCGTGGT
Organism: Actinomadura sp. 3N407; assembly: GCF_052245875.1. NCBI lineage: Bacteria > Bacillati > Actinomycetota > Actinomycetes > Streptosporangiales > Thermomonosporaceae > Actinomadura > Actinomadura sp. 3N407. The sequence continues at coordinate 32,376 of NZ_JBQQBP010000007.1, read as the reverse complement.
CGACGACCGTCTTGTAGTACCCGGGGTCGCCCGGCTTGCGGCCGGGGGCCGTCATCGTGACGGGGTTGCCCTTCCCCATCAGCAGGTGGACGCCGCTCGTGGTGGTGTACTCCCGCGTCTCCCCGTTGCCAGCGCTGAACGGGATGGTCCGCAGCTTCTTACCGTCCCGCGTCACGGTCATGTGGTGCTTGCCCATGTCGCCGGTGGTGATCTGCGCGGCGCCGATGTGGAGGGTCGCCTGCGCGTCCTTCGCCCCGTAGACGCCGCCGCCCGCGTTGACCCCGGCCAGCGCCGCGTGGAAGTCGACCTTCTGGTGCGGCCGCCAGTACGTCTTCGTCCGGTAGATGACCTGGTCGGGGGCGACCCACCGCCACGCGCCCTCGACCGGCTCGTCAGGCGTGACCCGCAGGGCCCGCTCGACGGCGGCCTTGTCGGTGACCGGCCGGTCGAACCGGACGATGATCGGCATGCCGACGCCGACCTTCTCCCCCTCGACGTTCGGGGTCACGTCGGCGATCGAGAGCGTCTGGGCCGCCTTGAGCGTGCTGAAGGAGCTGGTCACGGTGCGGGTCTTGCCGTCGTCGCGGGCCTGGGCGGTGACGGTGTAGGACGTTCCGGGCGTCATCGTCCGGGTGGAGCTCCACGTCTTGCGGTCGTCGCCGAACCTCCCGGTGACGGTGGCGCCCTCGCCCTGGACGGTGACCTTCTGCAGCTTGCCGTCCGAGGCCTTGACCTGGATCTTCCCGTCCGGCTTGACCTGCGCGGTCCCGTTGGCCGGGGTGATCGTCACGGGCTCGCCCGAGCTCCCCGCCGCCAGCTTGCCCCCGCCGCCGACCGTGCAGCCGGCCGCGAGCATCGCGACCACGCTCGCCGCACCGGTCAGCACCAGCCTGAAACGGCCCCTAGTCGCCACAACTCCCCCAAACTCGAAATTTCGCCCCGTGTCGGACTATCTGAGAATGGAGACGCCCCGGACGGGCCAGAAGTTCGGCCCGTCGGGCGGATGATCACTGCTCAGGCCGGATGAGGCCGCTCAGACGGCGGGCACGCCCTCGGCGGGCTCGCGGTTGACATGGCGCACGACGCGCTTGAAGCCCCACACCGAGACGGCGATGCCGATCGCGCCCAGCCCGGCGACGATGCCGGTGCGGATCCACAGGTACATGCCGATCGACTGGCTGAACAGCATCCAGAGGCTGACGCCCACGTTCGTGAGCAGGACCGCCGACCACAGCAGCGAGATGCGCAGGAAGAACCGGTGGACCCGGGCGTGCTTGTAGAACGCGTCGGGGATCGGCGCCATGTCCCTCGCGAGCTTCATGGCCAGCGGCTTGCCCAGCGGTACCGAGGCGAGAAAGGCCATGCTCACGCAGAGCGTCCCGAGCGTCGGCTGCAGGAAGTACACGATCGCGCTGCCCGTCGCGCCCGCCAGCCCCGCGCGGACGGTCACGCCGACCGCGGCCAGCACCAGCATCCCCGACACCGGATGCCCGCGCACGTACCGGTAGATGATGCCGCCGTACACCCAGGCGACGGCGGCGACGAGCGCCCCGGTCAGCCCGAGGAGCATGAGGGCGACGTAGAACACCACGACGGGGGCGATGACGCCCTCGACGAACCGCGGGAGGGCGTGCATGAGCAGCGCGGGCACCCGCGGCAGTTCGAAGACGATGTGCCCGCCGCCGTGCGCCTCCTCGGACCCGGCCGCGCGCGTGATCCCCGCGGGGGCCTCCGCAGCCGGGGCCTCCGCGGCGGGGGTCTCAGCGGTGGCGCCTTCCGCCGAGGCGGTCACCGCCACTGCGGTCTCCACAGGACGGGTCTCCACGGTTCGAGGCTCCGCCGTAGGTATCTGCGCCGTGGGCGTGGAGGTTCCCGCCGCCCAGAGGGGCGGTGCGGGCATGGTCGCCGGTCGATCCATCGAGCGCTGTGCTCCCCGATCGGTGTGCATGAACTCGGATGTGCTCACGATTCGCCCCACCGTACGTGATGATCCGCACCCGTATGTCCGTTTTGAAATGACCCGGGGTTCCGCGGCCGTTCCTCCTTAGTTCGGCTCCGCGTCCCGTTCGGTGCGGGTGGCGTCCGGAATCGGCCAGAGTCGAACCGGTGCGGCCCCGGCCCTGATTCCGACTTTAGTGCCCCCTTCGCTCAGCTCTCCGGCGGGGCGGGCTGAGCGTCGCGAGCCGCGGCGTAGATGGCCCTGAGCGTGACCGCCACCGACGGCCTGCGCACGCTCGCGCTCCTGGTGACGGCGTAGACCTCGCGGGCGAGCGTGCACTCGGGGATGCGCCGCACCGCCACACCCTGGTCGCCGGCGGCGAGGGCCAGCGCGGGCACCGCGGTGATGCCGATTCCCCGGGCCACCAGGCTGAGGATCGTGTGCAGGCCCTCGAACTCCCACGGGACGGGGCGGGCTCCGCCGACGGTGTCCAGGAGCCGCTCGACGGCCTGCCGGGACAGTTCCCCGGGCGGCGCGGCCATCCACGGCTCCTCCCGCAGCCGCTGCAGGTCCACCGGGAGCGCGGGATCCGACATGGGGTGCGTGGCCGGGACGACGAGGACCAGCGGGTCCCGGCGCAGATGGAAGAACTCCAGGGCGGCGGGAGACTGATCGGGGACCTTGCCCGTCCAGTCGTCGATGAGCGCGATGTCCACCTCGCCGTTCTGCACCTGCCGGATGCCGTCGCCGCGCCGGGTCTGGCGCAGGACGAACGTCAGCCCGGGATGCTCGCCGAGGCTCTGCGCCAGCGCGGGCGCGAAGGCGACGGCGGCGGTGGGGAACGCGGTGACGACGACGCGTCCCACGGGGGTCTCCGAATGCGCCGACAGCTCCGCCTCGGCGGTCTCGACCAGGCCGAGGATCTCCTCGGCGCGCTCGGCCAGGCGGCGCCCGGCGTCGGTCAGCTCCGCGCTGCGGGCGGTCCGGTCCAGCAGCGGCACGCGGGCCTCCCGCTCCAGCGCGGACAGCTGCTGGGAGACCGCCGACGGCGTGTACCCGAGGGCGGCGGCGGTCGCGGCGATGCTGCCGCGGCGGGCGAATTCGGCGAGAAGGCGGAGGCGGCGCAACTCTAGCATCAGTCCATCTTACGGTCACCATCGATGAGACTCGCTTGTGATGATGCTAAATGCGGGCAAGTATGAGATCGAGCCCGGCCGGGTCGCACAGGGGGATTCTGCAGTCACCCACCGCTGTTTCGCCATGCCCGTTTCGTCTTGCCTGTTTCGCCATGCCCTTTGGAGCATCGATGCCTGCCCTGGAAGAGCCCGCACCCGTCCGGCCATTGCCCTTCACCCCGCGTCCCGTTCCGCTGTCGGCGACGCTCGCGGTGAACGAGGCGATCGCGCGCAAGCGCCGGGAGGGCCGGCGCGTCCTCCCGCTGGGCTTCGGGGAGGCCGGGATACCGATACACCCCGCCCTGACCCGTGAACTCGGCGCGGCCGCGGGCCGTGGCGGCTACGGGCCGGTCGCCGGGTCCGCCGCGCTGCGCGCCGCCGCCGCCGGTTACTGGGCGCGGCGGGGGCTGCCCACCGACCCGTCCACGGTCGTCGCCGGCCCCGGCAGCAAGCCGCTGCTGTACGCCCTGCTCACCGCGCTCGGCGGCGACGTCGTCGTGCCGGCGCCGAGCTGGGTGACCTATGCCGCGCAGACGTCGCTGGTGGGCGCCGAGCCGATCCGCGTCGCCACCCCGCCCGGCGAGGGCGGCGTGCCGAGCCCGGCGTTGCTGGCCGACGCCGTGGTGCGGGCGCGGGCGCGGGGCCGGGACGTGCGGGCCGTGGTGGTGACGCTTCCCGACAACCCGACGGGGACGATCGCCTCCGCGGGCACCGTGCGGCGGCTGTGCGCGGTGGCGCGCGAGCACGACCTTGTGATCATCTCGGATGAGATCTACCGCGACCTGGTGCACGTGCCGGGCGGCGAGGTGCCGAGCCCGGCCCGGTACGCGCCGGAGCGGACCGTCGTGACGACCGCGCTGAGCAAGAGCCTGGCCGCGGGCGGCTGGCGGCTCGGCGTCGCGCGCCTGCCCGACGGCCCGTTCGGCCGTGCCCTGCGCGACAGCCTGCTGGGCGTGGCGAGCGAGATCTGGTCCAGTGCCCCGGCCCCCATGCAGCACGCCGCCGCGTACGCGTTCGCCGAGCCGCCGGAGCTGGTCGAGCACATCGACCGCAGCCGGCGGCTGCACGCCGCGATCACCGGCGCGGTCGCCGACCGGTTCGCCGCCGCGGGCGCCCGGGTCACCCGGCCGGAGGCGGCCTTCTACGTCTACCCCGACTTCGGCCCGGTCCGGGAGGCGCTGCGGGAGAACCACGGCGTCCGGACGGCCGGAGACCTGACGGATCTGTTGCTGGAGCGCTACGGGGTCGGCGTCCTGCCCGGCAGCTCGTTCGGGGACGCCCCGGCGGCCCTGCGGATGCGGGTGGCGCCGAGCCTGCTCTACGGGGAGGACGACGAGCAGCGGCTCGCGGCCCTGGCCTCCCCCGCCCCGGCGGCCCTGCCGTGGATCGCGGGCGCGCTGGACCACCTCGGCGACGTCCTCGCCGACCTTTGCGTGACGGTCACCGCGGGCGAGCCGGTTCCGGCCTGACGGGAAAAGGCGGCGGGAATGGCGGAGGGTAAGGGAGTCGAACCCCTTCGAGTGTCACCTCGACGTCAGTTTTCGAAACTGCTGCCTTACCGTTCGGCCAACCCTCCGTGCGAAAGCGCGGTCCGTCCGGGCGACCGGACGGACCGCCGCGTGAACCGTCGGTGGACCAGCAGGGAGTCGAACCCTGATCGCTTCCTTGCAAGGGAAGTGTGCTGCCGTTACACCACAAGCCCGTGATCCGTCTCAGCTGGGGCGGTAGGAGTCGAACCCACTTTTCGCCGGTTTTGGAGGCCGGTCGCCTATCCGGTGGCTCACCCCATCGTGCTTTCGCGTCTGTTCGACGTGTCCAATGATGCGGAGGGTTCCGGCAGGGCACAATGTATTTTCTGCGTGAAGGGCCGGATGCGCACCGTCATCGGTGCCGCGAGCGGCCGTGCGGAGGATCACAGCCTGGCCCGACCGGCACGTATAAGCGTGGTGTAAGGTCCAACGACGCACGGGGCGAACGTCACGCATCGACCAACGGCAAGCCAAGCGGCATCCGGCCCGCCTTGCCCGTGGTAAACCCAAGATGAGCACGAAGTCACGCAAGTGATGAAGAAGGCGAGGGGGCCCGCCATGAGGCATGCACGGGACGGGGCTGCCGCGGCGATGAGCGCCGCCTCCAGGATTCTGGTCGCGCGGGGCAAGAACGAGCCCCAGGAGATGGAGAATCCGGAAGTCGCCTGGGGCCAGCGCGCCCGTGACGGCGTGTGGGTGCCGACAAGGGACGGGCAGCGGATCCACCTCGGGATCGACGTGGCGGCGGCGGACACCGTCGCGCAGGTGCTGCGTCCCAGCCTGCGGGTGTTCGTGGGCGTGGACGTCGACACCGACATCGTCGCGCAGACGACGGCCGGCGGCGTGCGGCTTCTGACGGTGGTCCACGGGCCCGACGCCCCCTCGGAGTTCCGTTTCACCGTCTCCCTCGCCGACGGCCTCACGCTGGAGTCGATGCCGTCCGGCGGCTACGACGTCGTCCATCTGCGCTACGGCGCGACCGTGGGCAGGCTCTACAACCCGTGGGCGAGCGACTCGATGTTCCGTCAGGTGAAGGCCGACTACACGCTGGACGGCTCGACCGTCACGATGCGGATCCAGCACACCGACGCCTACTACCCGGTCGTCGCCGACCCCAACTACGAGCGCTGACCGGCGCCGATCCCGCCGCCGCGGCGGACCGCGGCACGCGCCGCCGGTGGAACGTTCCGGCCGGATCAGGCCGCACGACGCGCCAGCGCGTCCTGGCGGGGTGCGCGTGGACGTGCGCGTTCGGCGTCATATGGTTGGGGACCACGGGCCGCGTTCCGGCCCCGGCTGCGCCGCCGGGCACACGGCCGCCCCGGTCCCGGAGACTGGAGTCATTGTGATTTTCACTCATGACACCGAGCATGCGCTCGCCGTCGTCGTCGACCTGATCAACACCGCCGCGGCGGCGTCCGGCGCCGAGCGGCTCGGCGGCCTGCCCGGCCTGCGCTCGTTCGTGGAGCGCAACACGTTCAGCGACGTGGGCGACCTCACCGACACCGACCTGCTGCGCGTCCTGGACCTGCGCGCGCGGTTCCACGCGGTGTTCCGCGCCGGCGACGTCCCGTCCGCCGTGCGGCAGATCAACGAGATCGTCGGCGAGATCGGCACCACCCCGCACCTGACCGACCACGACGGCTACGACTGGCACGTGCACTTCTTCGCGCCCGGCGCGCCGCTGGGCGAGCACCTGGCCGCCGACTGCGGGATGGCGCTGGCCTACGTGGTGGCGGCGGGCGAACTGGACCGGCTGCGCACCTGCGAGGCCCCGGACTGCTCACGGGTCCTGGTGGACCTGTCGCGCAACCGCTGCCGCCGCTACTGCGACAGCCGCACCTGCGGCAACCGCATGCACGTCGCCGCCTACCGAGCCCGCCAACGCAGCGTTCATTAGCACTGCCCGTGTTTATTAGCACTGCCCTTGGCGTCGGGCCTTGGAGGCCCTCCTTCGGCGGGCACTGCGGTGCGATCGCTGCATCGCTCCGGCTCGCCTTGCGGCTCGCTGCGCGATCAGGTTTCTCGCAGGCTCGAAACCTGCCTTCGGACGCGATCGCGACGGTTCGGGTTGTCGCGTGGTTGCGGTGGTGGCCGGTGTGGGTGCGCATGATTTCGATGTTCAGGCGCGAAGGGCGGCCACGGCGGTCAGGGCGTGGCGGGCGGCGGGGACGTCGTGGACGCGGAAGACCCGGGCGCCGAGGAGGGCGGAGACGCCGAGGACGGCCATCGTGCCGACGCCGCGCGCGTCGACCGGGAGGCCGAGGGTCTCCCCGATGAAGTCCTTGTTGGACACCGCGACCAGTACCGGCCACCCGGTGGCGGTCAGCTCGCCGAGCCGCCGGGTGATCTCCAGGGAGTGCCGCGTGTTCTTGCCGAAGTCGTGGGCGGGGTCGATGAGGATCGCGTCCCGCCGCACCCCCAGGGCGGCGGCGCGCTCGGCCTCGGCCGTGATGTGCCCGATCACGTCGTCGACGACATCGCCGTAGCCGATCCGGTGCGGACGGGTGCGGGGGGCGAGGGCGCCCGCGTGCGAGCAGACCAGGCCGATGCCGTGCGCGGCGGCGACCTCCGCGAGCCGGGGGTCGGGCCCGCCCCAGGTGTCGTTCAGCAGATCGGCGCCCGCCCGCGCCACCGCCTCGCCGACCTCGGCGCGCCAGGTGTCGACGCTGATCACCACGCCGGGATGGCGGTCGCGGACGGCGGCGACCAGGTCGACGACCCGGCGCAGCTCCTCGTCGACGCCGACGTCCTCGCCGGGGCCGGCCTTCACCCCGCCGATGTCGACGATGTCGGCGCCGCCGGCCACGGCCCGGCCGGCGGCGTCGAGGGCCGCGTCGAAGCCGTAGGTGGCGCCCCGGTCGAAGAACGAGTCGGGTGTGCGGTTCACCACGGCCATGATGGCGTGCGGGCCGATCGCGCGGCCGTTCAGCCGCAGCGGCGGCACCTGCGCTGAGCTCATGATGCCCTCACCGTGGCACACCTGCGGGCCGCCGGGCGAACCAGAAGTGAATTCGGTTCAAACGGTGCCCTCCCTCGTCATCGACGTAACGTGGTCGGTAATCTCATATTTCACGCTCGTTGCGGGTTCCACCCGTGGTGGGCCCGCGTCGGACCTATTTCAGCCATGGAGGATCCGCTGTCCAGGCGAGCACTCATCACCGGCATCACCGGACAGGACGGCTCGTATCTGGCCGAGCATCTGCTTGGGCTGGGGTACGAGGTCTGGGGCCTGGTGCGGGGGCAGGCGAACCCCCATGTGTCGCGGCTGCGCAAGCACATCGGCGACGTTCAGATCACCACCGGAGACCTGCTGGACCAGGGCAGCCTGATCTCGGCGGTGGAGCGGGTGCAGCCCGACGAGGTCTACAACCTGGGCGCGATCTCCTACGTCCCGATGTCGTGGCAGCAGGCCGAGCTGACCGCCGAGGTGACCGGCATGGGCGTGCTGCGGATGCTGGAGGCGATCCGCGTGGTGTCGGGCATCAGCCCGTCCCGGACGCCGGGCCGCGAGCAGATCCGGTTCTATCAGGCGTCGTCGTCGGAGATGTTCGGGATGGTGCGGGAGACGCCTCAGAACGAGAAGACGCCGTTCCACCCGCGCAGCCCGTACGGGGTGGCCAAGAGCTACGGGCACTACATCACGCAGAACTACCGCGAGTCCTACGGGATGTTCGCCGTCAGCGGGATCCTGTTCAACCACGAGTCGCCGCGCCGGGGCGCCGAGTTCGTGACCCGGAAGGTGACGCTCGGCGCGGCGCGCATCAAGCTGGGCCTGGCGACCGAGCTGCGGCTCGGCAACCTCGACGCGCGGCGCGACTGGGGCTACGCGGGCGACTACGCCCGCGCGATGCGGCTGATGCTGACGCAGGACGCCCCCGAGGACTACGTCATCGGAACGGGCCAGACGCAGTCGGTGCGCGAACTGGTGGAGTTCGCGTTCCGGACGGCGGGCCTGAACTGGGAGGACCACGTCGTCCTGGACGCCCGCTACACCCGTCCCGCCGAGGTCGACCTGCTGTGCGCCGACCCGAAGAGGGCCCGCGAGCAGCTCGGCTGGGAGCCCGAGGTGACGTTCGAGGGCCTGGTGACGATGATGGTCGAGTCGGACCTGCGGCTGCTGTCGCGGTCCGCGCGTCCCGAGGACGAGCCGTTCAGCCCCGACCACTGGTGACCCGTCCCGCCGGGGAGGCGTGACCCGGGCGGGACGTGGCACGATGCAGGCATGGTCGTCGACGAACCGATCATCTGATGCCGGACGTACGGCTGGGCACCGGGCCCGGGCGCTGGATCCTGCTGGCGACCGTGCTCGGATCGGGCGTGGCGATGCTCGACGCCACGGTCGTGAACGTGGCGCTGCCGGCGCTGGCGCGGGACCTGGGCGCCGACATGTCCGGGCTGCAGTGGACGGTGAACGCCTACACGCTGACGCTCGCCGGGTTCATCCTGCTCGGAGGCTCGCTCGGCGACCGGTTCGGACGGCGGCGGATCTTCCTCATCGGCGTCGTGTGGTTCGCGGCGGCGTCGGCGCTGTGCGGCCTCGCCCTCAACGTCGAGATGCTGATCGTGTCCCGGGCGCTGCAGGGGGTCGGCGGTGCGCTGCTCACCCCCGGCTCGCTGGCGATCATCCAGTCGTCGTTCGCCCCCGACGACCGTCCCCGCGCGGTGGGCGCCTGGTCGGGCCTCGGCGGCGTCGCGGGGGCGATCGGGCCGTTCGCGGGCGGCTGGCTGGTGGAGACGGCCGGCTGGCGGTGGGTGTTCCTGCTGAACGTGCCGCTCACCGCCGTGGTGGTGCTGGTGGCGGCCCGGCACGTCCCCGAGAGCGCCGACCCGGACGCCCGCGGCCGCTTCGACGTGCTCGGCGCGGCGCTCGCGGCGCTCGCCCTGGCGGGCACGACGTACGCGCTCACCGAGGCGCCCGGCGGCGACGCCGAGCCCACGGTCATCGGCGCCTCCATCGTCGCGGGCCTGGCGGCGGCCGTGGCCTTCGTGGTGGTCGAGCGGCTCCGCGGCCGGGCACGGCCGCCGGCCGGCGGGCGGGCGGGCCGGGAGCGGCCGCGGCCGATGCTGCCGCTGGACGTGTTCGCCTCCCGGCAGTTCTCCGCCGTCAACGTCGTCACGTTCATCATGTACGGCGGGATGGCCGTGATGTTCTTCCTGTTCGTGCTGCACCTGCAGGTCGTCGGCGGGTTCTCGCCGATCGCGGCGGGGTCGGCGCTGCTGCCGGTCACCGCGCTGATGCTGCTGCTGTCGGCGCGGGCGGGCGCGCTCGCGCAGCGGATCGGCCCGCGGCTGCCGATGACGGGCGGGCTGCTGGTGGCGGCCGCCGGGATGCTGATGCTCGCCCGGATCGGCGCGGACGCCTCGTACGTGCGCGAAGTCCTGCCCGCCGTGATCGTGTTCGGGCTGGGCCTGTCGGCGGTCGTCGCGCCGCTCACCGCCACCGTGCTCGCCACCGCGGAGGTCCGCCACGCGGGCGTGGCGAGCGGCGTCAACAACGCGGTGGCGCGGGCCGCCGGGCTGCTGGCGGTGGCGGCGATCCCGCCGCTGGCGGGGCTGACCGGTGACGCCTACGAGAACCCCGCCGCCTTCTCCCGCGGGTTCGGGATCGCGATGGTGACATGCGCCGTGATCCTGGTCTCCGGGGCGCTGCTGAGCTTCCTGACCATCGGCGACGACGCGCTGCGCACCCCGTCCGGGGAGCAGGTCGAGCCCGAGTGCAGGAGCCACTGCGGCGTCGGCGCCCCGCAGCTGCAGCCCGAGCCGGAGACCGTCCCGGCCGACCGGGACGGGGGGCCCGCACCCGGGCCGCGCCCTTGATCATCAGGCCGGCGGGGGTCCGCCGCCGCTGATTCTCGGTCCGATTCCGGCTATGTCCAGGACCGGATCGGTTCGTTGTCATACGGTCAAGGCATGAATCTGCGGCAGCTGCGCTATGTCGTGGCGACCGCCGACCACGGCACGATGACGTCGGCGGCCCAGGCTCTCTACGTGGCCCAGCCCGCGCTCTCGCGGGCCGTCCGCGAACTGGAGCGCGAGCTCGGCGTCGAACTGTTCGCGCGTTCCGGCCGCGGCGTCGTGCTGACCCCCACCGGCGAGCGGGTGGTCCGGGAGGCCCGCGTCGCGCTGGGCGCCGTCGAGGCGATCGAGGCGCTGTCAGTCGCCCGCGCCGACGGGCGGGGCGCGGAGCTGCGGATCGCCGTCACCGCGTCCCTGGAGCCGGAGCTGACCGGCCGGCTCATCCCCCGCTTCGCCCGCGACCAGCCGGCCGTCCGGATCCGGGTCGTCCGCTGCGCGGACCGCGACCAGGTCGCGGCGGCGCTGCGCGCGGGCCGCGCCGACCTGGCGCTGACCGATCTGCCGGTCCCCGGCGACATGTCCGCGCACCCGTTCGAGCAGCGGGAGGTCGTGCTGATCTCGCCGCCCGCGCTGAAGGTCCGCGAGCCGGTGCCGCCGGCCGCGCTGAACGGGATGCGGCTCGTGCTGCCCGCCCGCGGCAGCGCCCGCCGCGCCGAGATCGACCTGATGCTGCGGCGCATCGGCGCCACCCCGGTCGCCGCCGTCGAGTCCGACGAGCGCGGCGCCTGGCTCGGCTGGGTGCGCGCCGGGATGGGGTCGCTGCTGTGGTACCGGAACCAGATCGACGACACCGAGGGGGTGACCGTCCGGTCGTTCATGCCGCCGATCACCCGCATGATCGGGCTGGTCCACGCGCACCGCAGGCTCCCGCCCGCCGCGCGCGACTTCCTGACGTTCGCCAAGGAAACGGGCCGCGACGACCACTGAGCCGCACGGCCCGCGTCCCGGGCGCGCCGGTCCCGCCCCGGCCGCGGTTCGCGCCGCGGCCGGGGCGGGACCGGTCAGGACGACCCGTTGAGCGGGTGTTCGGGGAGTTCGACGGCGTAGGACTCCTTCACCACGTCCAGGTGGTGCCAGGACTCCCTGACCGTCACCCCGGGCACCGACCGGATCGCGTCCAGCACGGCGACCAGCTCGCGGCGGGAGGTCGCCTCGGCCTGCCCGACGATGTCGTAGCGGCCGAAGCCCGTCGCCAGGTAGCGGACGCCGTCCTGGGCGGCGACCGCCTCGGCGACCTTGCGCAGCCCTCCGGTCACCATCAGCCCGAACCCGCCGAGCTCGGCGGCGCCGAGGGCCAGCGGGTCGGCCAGGCCGGTGACCTGGATGACGCCCGAGCGCATCAGCCTGACCACCCGGGCCCGGGTCGCGGCCTGCGACAGGCCGATGATGTGCGCGAGCCGGGTGTAGGGGGCGCGCCCGTCGCGCTGCAGCTCCTGAAGGAGCCGCCAGTCGATGTCGTCGAGGCTGACCTCGCCGAGCTCGCGCACCACCGCGTGCGTGTCGCGCACGGTGGACACCGACCGGAACACCTCCGCCGAGCGCACCCCCGGGACGGACCTGATGTGGTCCACCTCGGCCGCGAGCGCGGCGTCGTCTCGGGTGCGCACCTGCGCGACCAGGTCGTGCGGGCCGGCGGTCAGCGCGGTGAAGCTGACGGCGGGGCGTTCGGCGATGGCCGCGGCCACCTCCCTGGCCGAGCCGTCCACGGTGACCGACAGGTGCCCGATCGCCTCCGCGCCGACGACGGCGGCGTGCACGATGCCGACGACGCGGACGACCCGGGTCTCGAGAAGGTGCTGTACCCGTGCCCGCACGGCCGTGCGGGAAAGCCCGACGCGGTCGGCGAGCGCCTGGAACGTCGCCCTGCCATCCCGCTGGAGCTCGCGGACGAGCACGGCGTCGACCGCATCCAGCACGGCTCTCCTCCTCGACATGTGATGAATCGTTTTGCCAGCAACTGCAAGATCATTCCATTTCAGGACGGTATGACGTCAAATATTGATCTTGCTCGTGTTCGCCATGCCCGGCGGCCGTCGATGCGTCTGTGCCGGGTTCCGCGCGGCGCCGTTTCCGACGCCGGGCAAACCCCCGCGAGAGCGCAACGATGCCGGGCCCGCGCCGCGCGACCGGCGCGGAGCGGCGCCGGCGGCGGCCGCGCGGAATGGCAATGATCACCGCGGCGATCGCCGCCCGGCCGGGGCGGCCCGCGGCGCGGGCGAGCGCGGCTGACCGGGCTCAAGTGCGTGACCTGCATGCGCTTCTCCCGGTGTTCTGCTGTCACGCCCCAACGGCGGGTCTCGCCGTCCGCGTGAGGCACATGTAAGAAAAGTGCATCCGGGGCGCAGTTACGTCAAGAGGTAACTTTACAGAGAGCCAAGCCCCACGTTGCACCGTTTTCCACCACCGTCATCGCGTTCACTTCCGTCACGCGCGGCAGGGGACGGGCGCGCCACCGGAGATCACCCGGCCACTCCGCGGGGACACAGAGTCATCACCCCTGGGTACGGCCCCGCCGAGGCGGCGGCCGGCGCGTTGGGCGGGGCCCGGGCACGGCTTGGCCGGAGCATCGGCGGGTATGGCCGACAATGTACGGTGGCCCAGCCACCCGGATCCGCGATTGGTGTGTAGTACTGCCGTGCACCTGCTGAACGGTGAGCGTTCCGCTCACGATCTCACCTACAACGACGTCTTCATGGTCCCCCGCCGCTCCTCGGTCGCGTCGCGCCTGGACGTCGACCTGGCGACCTCGGACGGCAGCGGGACGACCGTGCCGCTCGTGGTGGCCAACATGACCGCCGTCTCCGGCCGCCGGATGGCCGAGACCGTCGCCCGGCGCGGCGGCATCGCGGTGCTTCCGCAGGACATCCCGGCCGACGTGGTCGCCGAGGTCATCGGCTGGGTCAAGGGACGCGACCTGGTCGTGGACACCCCGATCCGGTTGGATCCGTCCAGCACGGCCGGCGACGCGCTGGCGCTGCTGCCGAAGCGCGCGCACGGCGCGGTGATCGTCGTCGAGGACGACCGGCCGGTGGGCGTCGTCACCGAGGCCGACTGCCAGGGCGTCGACCGGTTCGCCCAGCTCCGCGACATCATGTCCCGCGACCTGGTCACGCTGCCCGCCGGCGTGGACCCGCGCGAGGCGTTCAACCGGCTGCACGAACGCGGCCACCGCCTCGCCCCCGTCGTCGACGCCGCCGGCCGGCTCGCCGGCATCCTGACCCGCACCGGCGCGCTGCGCGCCACCCTCTACCGGCCCGCCGTGGACGGCGCCGGGCGGCTGCGCATCGCCGCCGCGGTCGGCGTGAACGGCGACATCGCCGGCAAGGCGAAGGCGCTGCTGGAGGCGGGCGCCGACCTGCTCGTCGTCGACACCGCACACGGCCACCAGGACAAGATGCTGAGCGCGCTCGCCGCCGTCCGGGGCCTGGACCCCGGCGTCCCGGTCGCGGCCGGGAACGTGGTGACGGCCGAGGGCACCCGCGACCTGATCGAGGCCGGCGCCGACATCGTCAAGGTCGGCGTGGGCCCCGGCGCGATGTGCACGACCCGGATGATGACCGGAGTCGGCCGCCCGCAGTTCTCCGCCGTCCTGGAGTGCGCCGCCGAGGCCCGCCGCCTCGGCCGGCACGTGTGGGCCGACGGCGGGGTCCGGCATCCCCGCGACGTGGCCCTGGCGCTGGCGGCCGGCGCCGCGAACGTGATGGTCGGCTCCTGGTTCGCCGGCACCTACGAGTCGCCCGGCGACCTGCAGCGCGCCGCCGACGGGCGGCTCTACAAGGAGAGCTTCGGAATGGCGTCCGCGCGGGCCGTGCGGCTGCGCACCGCCGAGGACTCCCCGTTCGACCGGGCCCGCAAGGCGCTGTTCGAGGAGGGCATCTCCACGTCCCGGATGTTCCTGGACCCGCGGCGCCCCGGCGTGGAGGACCTGATCGACTCGATCGTCGCCGGGCTGCGCAGCTCGTGCACCTACGCGGGCGCCCGCACGCTGGAGGAGTTCCACGAGCGGGCGACCGTCGGAATCCAGGGCTCGTCCGGCTACGCCGAGGGCATGCCGCTGTCCAGCAGCTGGTGAACCTCCCGGTTTAGCCGCCCTCGCGGCGCGGCATTTCGCGACACGCCGCCGCCGTCGCGGCACATTCGGCACGCTGACCTGCACGCTTTGACCCAGGGACGGAGAAGGGGGTCTGCGTCCCCGAGGGGGGCGAGCATGTTCGACGGCGGGCCGATCGGGGGCCGGACACCGCTGCTGCCGGACGACACGCGGCCGGAGGACGGCGGGCGGGACAAGCGGCACGAGCGGAGCAGGCGGGCCGAGCGGGACCGGCGGGACGCGGCGCTGCGGCGGCTGGCCGAGGCACTGCTGATCGCCGCGGCGTCGCCGGCGCTGCCCGGCGTCGCGCACCTGCGGGCGGGGCGCGTGCGGCTCGGCTCGGCACTGATCGGCGCGCAGGCGGTGCTGCTGACCGCCGCCGCGATCTGCGCCGGTCACGGCCGTTCCCTGTTCCTGGAGCTGTCGGTGCGGCCCGGCTGGCTGCTGGCCCTGACGGCAGGCTCCACGGTCCTCGCGGCGCTGTGGGCAGGGCTGATCGTCCACTCCTACGCCGTGCTGGCGCCGGACGGGCTGCCGCCGCTGTGGCGGCTCGCCGGAGGCACCACGGTCTCGGTCCTGTGCCTGCTGGTCATCGTCCCGCCGCTGACCGCCGCCCACTACGGCCATCTGCAGCGCGGCCTGGTCACCAGCCTGTTCACCGACGACCGGGACGCCGCCGGCGCCGGAGGCGGGGCGGCCGCCCCGCGGGCCGCCGACGACCCGTGGGCGCGGATCCCGCGCCTCAACGTCCTCCTCATCGGCGGCGACGCCGACGTGGGCCGCCCCGGCATCCGCACCGACAGCATGACGCTCGCCAGCATCGACACCGGGACGGGGAACACGGTCCTGCTGAGCCTGCCGCGCAATCTGCAGCACGTGCCGGTGTGGTCGGGCAGCGAACGGGTTCCGTACCCGTCCGAGGCGCTGCTGAACGCCGTCTACCTGGACGGCAAACGGCGTCCCGGCGTCCTCGCGGGCGACGGGCACGTCCGCGATCCCGGCGCCGAGCTGCTGAAGCGGACCGTCGCGCACATCCTCGGCCGTCCCGTCCCCTACTACGCGATGGTCGACATGCGCAGCTTCCGGCAGATCGTGGACGCGGTCGGCGGTGTCCGGGTCTGTGTGGCCGACGCCGTCCCCGTCCCCAGGCAGCAGGTGCCGTCCGGGGTCCTCGAACCCGGATGCCGCACGCTGAGCGGCCGGGAGGCCCTCTGGTACGGGCGGTCGCGGACGGGCAGCAGCGACTTCGACCGGATGGGCCGGCAGAAATGCCTGATGTGGGCGCTCGCCCACCAGGCGGGGCCGCTCACGGTGCTGCGCAGCTTCGAGCGGCTCACCCGCGTCTTCAAGGACTCCGTCAGCACCGATCTGCCGCGGCGGCTGCTGCCGCCGCTGGTCGAGCTGGCGGCCAAGGTCAGGAACGCCGAGATCACGAGCCTGCAGTTCGTCCCGCCCCTCATCTCGACGGGGCGCCCGGACTACGCCGAGATCAGGCGGATGGCGGCGCGGGCGGTCCGCGACTCCGCGTCCGGCTCCCATAAGACGGCCGGATTGCATATCCTGAGCAACAGCTGCACCTAGGGCAACACGCGCTCGCACGCGGTCGACTCCCACGCAACTTTTGACCGGTTTCGCGCGTCGTTAATTGTGAGCCAGGCTTATTTCACCGTGGGTGGGAATCGG
This sequence comes from Actinomadura sp. 3N407, assembly GCF_052245875.1. Taxonomy (NCBI): domain Bacteria; kingdom Bacillati; phylum Actinomycetota; class Actinomycetes; order Streptosporangiales; family Thermomonosporaceae; genus Actinomadura; species Actinomadura sp. 3N407. Next base: position 16,101 of record NZ_JBQQBP010000007.1, on the reverse strand, counting down.
AGCGTACATGGGTCGATCGGCGAGTCGGCGCGCCCGGGAAGGGAGCGGGGATCGCCCCCCCGGCGGCGCCGGCGGGCTCCCCAGGGCGCTCGCGCTGACGCTCGCGTCGGCCCTGGTGTGGGGCATCGCCCACATCGTCGCCGGCCGCCGCCTCGCCGGGTGGCTGCTGCTCGCACTGTACGCCGCGCTCGCCGCCACCGTGGCGGTCGCCGCCGCCTTCTACCGCTCCGACCTGATGCACCTGGCCGTCCAGCCGGACGTGCTGCAGCGGCTGTCCGCCGCGCTGCTGGCGCTCGGCGTGGTGTGGGTCTTCATCGTGATCCGCTCCTACCAGGTGCTGCGCCCCCTCCGGCTGTCGGCCGCCGCCCGCACGCTCGGCGCCGCCGCCGTCGCCGTGATGTGCTTCGCCGTCGCGGTCCCCGTGGCCTGGTCGGCGCACGGCACCTACGTCTACCGGGACGCGCTGACCAGCATCTTCCAGAGCGGCAGCGAGAACGGCAAGGAGGTCGACGCCGACGACCCGTTCAACGGGCAGGCCCGGGTCAACATCCTGCTCCTCGGCGGCGACTCCGCCGAGAACCGCACCGGCGTGCGCACCGACAGCATGACGGTGGCCAGCGTCGACACCGAGACCGGCGACACGGTGCTGCTGAGCCTCCCCCGCAACCTGGAGAGCTTCCAGCTGCCGCCCGGACCGGCCCGCGACCGTTTCCCCTACGGCTTCACCGGGGACGGCCCGCAGACGCCGGGCCTGCTGAACGAGGTGTACCAGTACGCCGAGGAGCACCCCGACGTGGTGCCGGGCGTCCCCAAGAACCAGCGCGGCCCCGAACTGCTGAAGGCCACCATCGCCGGCATCCTCGGGCTCCGGGTCGACTACTACATCCTGGTCGACATGTTCGGCTTCGCCGACATCGTCGACGCCATGGGCGGCGTCAAGATCATGATCAAGCAGCCCATCCCGTACGGGCTGGAGGGCGCGGTGCTGGAGCCCGGCTACCGGACGCTGTCGGGCAAGGAGGCGCTCTGGTACGGCCGGTCCCGCACGGGCAGCAGCGACTACGTGCGGATGGCGCGGCAGAAGTGCCTGATGGCCGCGATCGCCGAGCAGGCCGACCCGCGGACCGTCCTCACCAGCTTCGACAAGCTCGCCGCGGCCGCCAAGCGGACCCTGTCGACCGACATCCCGCACGAGCTGCTGCCCGCGCTGATGAAGCTGTCGAACAAGGTCAAGGACGGTGCGCAGATCAACAGCCTGCAGTTCGTGCCGCCGCTGATCTACACCGGGAACCCGGACTTCGACCTCATCCGCAAGCTGGCGTCCGAGGCGGTCACCACCGATCCCCGCCGGCTGAGCAGCGATCCGGGCGGCGCTGCGGGCGCGTCGCCGAGCGTGTCCCCGCCGGTGACGGGCCAGCAGCCGGGCGGCGGCGCGACGCGGGCGCCCACCAGCGAGCCGGTGTCCCTGGAGGCGAACTGCCCCTAGCCGCTCCCGGCGGGGGCGCCGGCACGGGACACTCGTACGCGTGACACGGGTGCACCGGCTCCGGCAGGCCGTCAATGCGGTCAACCTGTCGACGGGTCTGGGTCTGCTGCTGGCCCTGACCGCCACACGCCGTCCGCGCAGCGTCCGCCGGGCCCCGGACGGGCTGCTGGTGGCCGGCGGCTACCGGCCGCCGCTGCCGGTCGCGCCGGTGTTCACGGTCGGCAACGTCGTCCTCCTGCGAGGCGACGCGTCCGGCCTCGCCGACGGATCCCCGCTGCTGCGGCACGAGGCGCGGCATTGCACGCAGTACGCCTGGTGCCTCGGCCTGCTCATGATCCCGCTGTACGGGGTGTGCGCGGGGGTGTCGATGCTGCTGTGCGGCGACTGGTCGTCCTACAACCCGTTCGAGCGACTCGCGGGCCTCGCCGACGGCGGCTACGAGCGGCGCCCGCTGCGGCCGGTCCTGCGCCGTCTCGGCGGCGGTTCGTCGGGGCCGCCCGGTCCGGCCTGACCCGCGCGGTGTGTCTTCGCACGTTCCCGGAGGGGGGATCATTGGAGGAGACCACTTCCTCGAAGGGCGGGTGCGGGTGCCTCGGATCCAGGGCTGCGACGCCTTCCGCGTGACGATGCCGCGCGGGCGGCGGCCGGAGAGCGTCCTCGTCCGCCTCACCGGCGGCGACGCGGTCGGGTGGGGCGAGATGGCCGTCACCGGCGGCTCCGCCGGTCCGGGCCCGGCCTGGGCCGACATCGAGGAGCGCATGGGTCCCGCGCTCGTCGGGCTCGACCTGGACCGTCCCGAGGACGTGTCCGCCGCCGCCGACCTCGGCGCCCCGGAGGCGGCCGCCGCCGTCGACACCGCCTGCTGGGACCTGTGGTGCCGCGCGAGGGGCCTGCCGCTCGCGCACGCGCTCGGCGGCACCCGCACGTCCATCGTGACCGGTGCGCGGATCTCGCCCGAGCCGGCGCTGGACACGCTCACGGGCCGCGTCAATAAGGCCGTCGGGGCGGGCCACACCCGCGTCACCCTGGACATACGTCCCGGCTGGGACATCGAGCCGGTCCGGACGGTCAGGCAGGCGTACCCGGCGCTGGCGCTCGTGGCCGACGCGGGCCACGCCTACTCGGAGTCGCCCGAGCACATGGCCGTGCTGGAGGGGCTGGACGCCTACGGCCTGGCGGCGATCGAGCGTCCGTTCCCGGCCGGCGACCTCGCCGCGCACGCCCGGCTCCAGCTCCGCGTGGGCGCCGCCCTCGCCCCCGCCATCGGCGACCTGGAGGACCTCGATGCGGCCCTGTCGCTGGAGGCGGGCCGCGCCCTGCACCTGCGGCTGGACCGGCTCGGCGGGCTGACCGCGGCCCGCGGCGCCCACGACCTGGCGTACGCGGCGGGGTGGGACGTGTGGTGCAGCGGCTCCGGCGCGTTCGGCATCGGCCAGGCCGCCGCCGTCGCGCTGGCGTCCCTGCCGGGCTGCACGCTCCCGAGCGACGTGTCCGACCCGGCGGGCGGACCGGTGTTCGTGACGCCGCCCGTCCGCTCGTCCGGCGGCGTCGTCGGGGTCCCGCTCACCCAGCCCGGTCTCGGCCACGAGATCGACGAGGCGCGCATCGAGCGGCTGGCGACCCGCCGGCTGCGCCTGTCGACATGATGCCCGCCCCGGTCTGGGTGGTGGCGGGCCCGCCCGGCTGCGGCAAGTCCACCGTGGCGGACCTGCTGCTGGCGCGGCTGCGTCCCGTCCCGGCCCTGCTGGACAAGGACACGATGTACGGGCCGTTCGTCGAGGCCGCCCTCGCCGCGTCCGCCCGCGATCCGGGCGAGCGCGAGGGCCCGTGGTACGACGAGCACGTCAAGGCGCACGAGTACGCGGGGATGACCGCGACGGCCCGGGAGATCCGCGCCCGCGGCTGCCCGGTACTGCTCAGCGGCCCGTTCACCGGCCACATCCGGGACGTGTCCCGCTGGGCGGAGTGGACGCGGTCCCTGGGCGGCCCGCCGGTGCGTCTCGTGTGGGTCCGCACCGACGCCGCGACGCTGCGCCGCCGCCTGGAGGAACGCGGTTCGCCCCGCGACACCGGCAAGCTGGCCGACTTCGAGGCCTTCACCGCCCGGATGCGCCCGGACGAGCCGCCGCCCGTCCCCCACACGGCCGTGGACAACCGGCTGGCGGCGCCCGTCCCCCTGGAGGAGCAGCTCGACGCGCTGGCCGGTCAGTAGGACTTGGGGAGGCCCAGGGAGTGCTGCGCGACGTAGTTGAGGATCATTTCCCGGCTGACCGGGGCGATGCGCATGAGCCGGACGACCCCGGCGAGCATCCCGACGCCGTACTCGGTGGTGAGGCCGTTGCCGCCGTGGGTCTGGATGGCCTGGTCGACGCAGTGGATCGCGGCCTCGGCGGTGGCGTACTTGGCCATGTTCGCGGCCTCCCCGGCGCCCGTGTCGTCGCCCTCGTCGTACAGCCAGGCGGCCTTCTGCCCCATCAGCCGCGCCAGTTCCAGCTCGATCTTCGCGGCGGCGAGCGGGTGCGCGAGGCCCTGGTGCGCGCCGATGGGCGTCTTGAAGACCTGCCGCTCCTTCGCGTAGGCGGTCGCCTTCCCGAGGGCCAGGCGGCCGATTCCGGCGCCCATGGCGGACGCCATGATCCGCTCGGGGTTGAGGCCGGCGAACAGCTGCAGGAGGCCGCCGTCCTCGTCGCCGACGAGCGCGTCGTAGGGCAGCCGGACGTCGTCGAGGTGGCAGATGAACTGCTTCTCCGGCGACACGATCTCCATGTCGATCGGCGTCCGGGAGAAGCCCGGCGCGTCCGTCGGGACGATGAACAGGGAGGGCCGCAGGTTGCCCTTCTGGTCCTGGCTGCGGCTGACGAACATGACGGCGTCGGCCTCGTCCACCCCGGAGATGAACGTCTTCTGCCCGTTCAGCACCCAGCCGTCGCCGTCCCGGCGTGCCGTGGTGGTGATCCGGTGCGAGTTGGAGCCCGCGTCGGGCTCGGTGATCGCGAACGCCATCTTGACCGAGCCGTCGGCGAAACGGGGAAGCCACCGCTTCTTCTGGTCGTCGGTACCGGACCGCGCGATGATCGTGGCGCAGATCGCCGGGGACACGACCATCAGCAGCAGCGGGCAGCCGGCCGCGGCCAGCTCCTCGCACACCGCGGCGAGGTCGCCGATGCCTCCGCCTCCGCCGCCGTACTCCTCGGGCACGTTCACGCCGAGGTAACCGAGCCGCCCGGCCTCCGACCACAGCTCGTCGGTCTTCTGCGCCGCCCTGGCCTTCTCCACGTAGTACGAGGCGCCGTACGCTGCCCCCAGCTCGGCGACGGCCGTGCGCAACGCCCGCCGTTCCTCGGTCTCGACGAAGCTCATTCGGGAATCCCTTCGATGACGGCGAGGACGGCGCCGGACTCGACCTGCCGCCCCGCCGAGACGTTCAGTTCCGCGACGGTCCCGGAGGCGGGGGCGGCGATGCGGTGCTCCATCTTCATCGCCTCCAGGACGACGAGGGTCTGCCCCTCGGTGACGGCGGCCCCCTGTTCCGTCTCGACGCGCACGACGGTCCCCGGCATGGGCGCCAGGAGCGAGCCGGGTGCGATGTGGCTGCTCGGGTCGGTGAAACGCGGGACGGCCTTGAACGTCACCGGGCCGAGGCGGGAGTCGACATGGACCGACCCGCCGGCCGTGGTCACCCTGAACGTCTCGCGCAGGCCGTCATGGTCCAGGACGACCCGTTCCGGTGTGACGCTCACCAGCGAGGTGCCGGGGCACAGCTCCGACACCAGCCCGTCCCGGTGCAGATGGTAGTCGGCCGTGACCGTCCCGGACGGGCCCTCGAACGTCCTGCGCCGAGGCTGCGACCGGACGTTGCGCCACCCGGACGGAAGCCCGCCGAGCGTCGGCGCGGCGGCCCGGTCCGCGGCGGCCCCGGCCAGCGCGGCGGCCAGCGCTGACGCCCGGACCGCGGCCTCGCCCGCCAGCGGCGCGGCGAGGTCGGCGAGGCCGATCCGGTCGAGGTATCCGGTGTCGGTGTCGCCGTCCAGGAAGCCGGGCTCCTCCAGGATCCGGACGAGCAGGTCGCGGTTGGTGGCCGGGCCGTGGACGCGGGCGCCGCGCAGCCCGGCCGCGAGACGGCGGGCCGCGGCACGGCGGTCCGGCGCCCACGCGATCACCTTGGCGAGCATCGGGTCGTAGTGGACGCCGATCTCGCCGCCGCTCTCCACCCCGCTGTCGAGCCGCAGCCCGTAGGACGCGGGGACGGCGAACTCGGCGTCGACGTCCGGCACCTCGAAGGTGTGCAGGGCGCCGCTGCCCGGACGCCAGTCGCGGGCGGGGTCCTCGGCGTACAGGCGGACCTCGATGGCGTGGCCGCGCGGCTCCGGCACCGCGTCCGGGAGCCGGGCCCCTTCGGCGATCTCGATCTGCAGCCGGACGAGGTCGACCCCGTACACGCACTCGGTGACCGGATGCTCGACCTGGAGGCGGGTGTTGACCTCCAGGAAGGAGAAGCGGCCGTCGCGGGCCAGCATGAACTCGACCGTGCCCGCGCCCGTGTAGCCGATGGCGCGGGCCGCGCTCGCCGCCGCCCCGCACAGTTCGGCGCGCAGCGCGGGCCCGACCGCCGGCGACGGCGCCTCCTCGACGATCTTCTGGTGGCGGCGCTGGATCGAGCATTCGCGTTCGCCGAGCGCCCACACCGTGCCGTGGGCGTCGGCGAGGATCTGCACCTCGATGTGCCGGGCGCCTTCCAGCAGCGGCTCGCAGAACACCGTCGGGTCACCGAACGCCGACTCCGCCTCGCGGCGGGCCCCGGCGACGGCGTCCGGCAGCTCGCCCGGCGCCCGGACGATCCGCATGCCGCGCCCGCCGCCGCCCGCCGACGCCTTCACCAGCAGCGGGAAGTCGGCGCCGGTCACCTGGGCGGGGTCCAGCTCCGGCAGCACCGGGACGTCCGCGGCGGCCATCAGCTTCTTGGCCTCGATCTTGAGGCCCATCGCGGCGATCGCCTCGGGCGGCGGGCCGATCCAGGTCAGGCCCGCGTCGAGGACGGCCCGCGCGAAGTCCGCGTTCTCCGACAGGAACCCGTACCCCGGGTGGACGGCGTCCGCCCCGGCGCTCCGCGCCACGGCGAGGAGCCGCCCGGCCGACAGGTACGTGTCCGCCGGGGACGCTCCGGGCAGCCGTCCCGCCACGTCCGCCTCCCGGACGTGCGGCGCGCCCGCGTCCGGGTCGGAGTGGACGGCGACCGTCCCGATGCCGAGGTCCCGGCAGGCCCGCAGGACGCGGCGGGCGATCTCACCGCGGTTGGCGACCAGCACTGTTCTGATCATCAGCCTCACATCCGGAAGACGCCGAAGCCATCGGCTCCGCGCACGGGCGCGTTGTGGACGGCGGACAGGCACAGGCCGAGGACGGTGCGGGTGTCGCGCGGATCGATCACGCCGTCGTCGTAGAGCCGCCCCGACAGGAAGAACGGCAGCGACTCCGCCTCGATCTGCGTCTCGACCATCTCCCGCATCGCCCGGTCCTGCTCGTCGTCGTAGGCCTGCCCGCGCGCTTCGGCGGCCTGCCGCGCCACGATCGACAGGACGCCGGCGAGCTGCTGCGGGCCCATCACCGCCGACTTCGCGCTCGGCCACGTGAACAGGAACCGGGGGTCGTACGCGCGGCCGCACATGCCGTAGTTGCCCGCCCCGTACGAGGCGCCCATCACGATCGACAGGTGCGGGACCGTGCTGTTGGCCACCGCGTTGATCATCAGGGCGCCGTGCTTGATGATCCCGGCCTGCTCGTAGTCCCTGCCGACCATGTAGCCCGTCGTGTTGTGCAGGAACAGCAGCGGCGTGTCGCTCTGGTTGGCGAGCTGGATGAACTGCGCCGCCTTCTGCGCCTCCTCGCCGAACAGGACGCCCTGCGCGTTGGCGAGCACCCCGACCGGGTGGCCGTGGACGCGCGTCCAGCCGGTGACGAGGCTCGTCCCGTACAGGGGTTTGAACTCGTCGAACCGCGAGCCGTCCGCGATCCGGGCGATGACCTCGCGCGGGTCGAACGGGATTTTCAGGTCCTCGGGGACGATGCCGGCCAGCTCGTCCGCGTCGTACAGCGGCTCCTCCACCGGGCCGGGCGGCGGGCCGAGCTTGCGGTGGTTGAGGTTCTTGACGATCTGGCGGCCGAGGCGCAGCGCGTCCGCCTCGTCCACGGCCATGTGGTCGGCGAGGCCCGAGATCCGCGCGTGCATCTCCGCGCCGCCGAGCTCCTCGTCGTCGGCCTCCTCCCCCGTCGCCATCTTCACCAGCGGCGGCCCGCCGAGGAACACCTTCGCGCGCTCCTTCACCATGACGACGTAGTCGCACATGCCCGGGATGTACGCGCCGCCCGCGGTGGAGTTGCCGAACACCAGCGCGATCGTCGGGATCCCGGCCGCCGACAGCCGGGTCAGGTCGCGGAACATCCGCCCGCCCGGAATGAAGATCTCCTTCTGCGTCGGCAGGTCGGCGCCGCCCGACTCGACCAGGTTGATGAGCGGCAGCCGGTTCTCCAGCGCGATGTCGGACGCCCGGAAGCTCTTCTTCATGGTCCACGGGTTGCTGGCCCCGCCCCGCACCGTCGGGTCGTTCGCGACGATCACGCATTCGACGCCCTCGACGACCCCGATGCCGGTGACGACGCTCGCGCCGACGGGGAAGTCGCTGCCCCACGCGGCGAGGGGGCTCAACTCCAGGAACGGCGAGTCGGGGTCGACCAGCAGCTCGATGCGTTCCCGCGCGAGCATCTTGCCGCGCTCGCGGTGCCGCGCGACGTACTTCTCGCCGCCGCCCTCCAGCGCCTTGGCGTGCTCGGCGTCCAGGGCGGCGATCTTCTCCAGCATGGCCGCGCGGCGCTCCCGGTACTCCGGGCCGCGCGGGTCGAGTGTGCTCTTGAGCGTCAAAGGACTGCCTCCGGGATGTCGACGAGGCGGGACCGCAGCCACTCGCCGAGGGCCTTGCCCTGCGGGTCGAACCGGGTCGAGGCCGATACGCCCTCCTGCAGCAGCCCCTCGACGACGAAGTTGACCGCACGGAGGTTGGGCAGGACATGGCGGTGGACGGCGTGGTCGCGGGTCTCGGGCAGCAGCTCGCGGAACCGCTCGACGGTGAGGAACGGTTCGAGCCACCGCCACTGCCCGTCGGTCCGCGCCCACACGCCGATGTTGGCGTCCCCGCCCTTGTCCCCGCTCCGCGCCCCCGCGACCCGCCCGAGGGGCACGCGGGCGACGGGTCCCTGCGCCGCCTGCGGTTCCCGGTGGGCGGCTTCCTCCGGTGCGGGAGGGGCGGCCGTCTCGGTCGCGGGCGGGATGGGGACGTGCTCGCCCCCGTGCGTGACCGCGACGTGCTCGACCGCCTCGTTCGGGACGAACGCCGGCGTGTAGACGCCGTAGGGGGCGGCCTTGCCGGGCGGGGAGGTCATCGTGAAGCCGGGGTAGCCGGCGAGGGCCAGTTCCACGGCCGCGCCGCTGAAGGCGCGGCCGGCCTTCTCCGGGTCGGGGTCGAGGACGGCGCAGCGCAGCAGGGCGGTGGCCTCCCCCTGCGTGGCGGGGTCGGGCGCGGCGGTGCCGATGAGCGTCCATTCGACGCGGGCCGGCGGGGCGTCGCCGAACGCCGCTTCCAGCTGCCTCTCGGCGAGTTCCGCCTTGGCCTCGATGCCGAGCCCGGTGAGGACGAACGTCATCTCGTTGCGGTGGCCGCCGAGGTGGTTGAGGCACACCTTGGTGGTCGCGGGCGGCGGGACGCCCTTGACGCCGCTGACGCGGACCCGGTCGGGGCCGTCCTGGGCCAGCTCGATCGTGTCGAAGCGCGTCGTGACGTCCGGACCGGCGTAGGACGGCCCGCCGATCTCGTACAGCAGCTGGGCCGTGACGGTCTCGACGGTCACGGCGCCGCCCGTCCCGTCGTGCTTGGTGATCACGCTGGAGCCGTCGGCGTGGATCTCGGCGACCGGAAAGCCCGGCGCCTTTACATCGTAGATTTCTTCGAAGAAGGCGTAGTTGCCGCCCGTCGCCTGCGCCCCGCACTCCAGGACGTGCCCGGCGGCCGTGGCGCCGGCCAGCGCGTCCCAGTCGTCCCGCGCCCAGCCGAAGTGCGCGGCGGCCGGCCCCACGGCCAGGGACGCGTCGGTGACGCGGCCGGTCACCACCACGTCGGCGCCGCGCCGCAGGCACTCGGCGATCCCCCACGCCCCCAGATAGGCGTTGGCCGTGAGCGGCGGCCCGTAGCGCGAGGCCGCGAGCCCCAGTTCCCCGGCCCGCGCCAGCAGGTCGTCGCCCTCGACATGGGCGATCCGCACCTCGAGCCCGAGCCGTCCGGCCAGTTCGCGCAGCCTGTCCGCGAGGCCACGCGGGTTGAGTCCGCCGGCGTTGGCGACGACCGCCGTGCCGCGCTCCACGGCGAGCCCGAGGCACTCCTCCATCTGCCGCAGGAACGTGGTGGCGTACCCGGCGTCCGGGTCCTTCATCCTGCCGCGCCCGAGGATCAGCATCGTCAGCTCGGCGAGGTAGTCGCCGGTGAGGACGTCCAGCGGCCCGCCCTCCAGCATCTCCCGGACCGCGGAGAAGCGGTCGCCGTAGAAGCCCGAGGCGTTACCGACCCGCAGCGGTTGTCTCATGGCTGAACCCTGCCAGCCCGGACCGAAAAAATCAATCATGCATGATTGTTTCTTCGATGGCGCTTTGGTTGACTGGAGACCCACCGAGCCGAGGACCACATGACCACGCAGGCAGTCCCCCGCGAACCGCAGCAGGACCGCAGCCGCGCGACCCGGCGGCGCCTCCTGGAGGCCGCCGTCGACTGCCTCGCCTCCGTGGGCTGGGCGGGGACGACCGTGGCGGTGGTCGCCGAACGCGCCGGCGTCTCCCGGGGCGCCGCGCAGCACCACTTCAGGACGCGCGAGGAGCTGGTGACGGCGGCGGTCGAGTACGGCTCCGACGTGCGGATGACGCAGATGCGCGAGCGCCTGGACGCGCTGGCCGGAAGGCGTCCGTCCACCCTGGACGTCGTCGCGCTGCTCGGCGAGATGTACACCAGCCCGCTGTTCCGCGCCGCTCTGCAGCTCTGGGTCGCCGCCAGCTCCGACGAGCAGCTCCGCGCGCAGGTCGTCCCCCTGGAGACTCGGGTCGGGCGCGAGGCGCACCGCCTCACCATCGAGGCGCTCGGCGCGGACGAGAGCGTGCCCGGGGTCCGGGAGACCGTCCAGGCGACGCTCGACCTCGTGCGCGGCCTCGGCCTGGCCGACCTCCTCACCGACGACTCGGCCCGCCGCACCCGCCTGCTGAACCAGTGGGCCGCCACCCTCGACCGGGCCCTCCGCGGCTGACCCCGCCCGGCCGCGGGCCGCGGCTCAGACGGTGATCTCCCGCAGGGGGCGCCCGCCGTCGACGAAGACGCGGCCGCCGGGCGCCAGCACCGCGGCGATGCGCCGCGCGGCCTCCCGGCCCGCCTCCGGATGGCGGCCGTCGAGTGCGCCCACCCGCACGGCGAAGACGAGGTCGAACGGGCCTTCGCCGGGTTCCGGCGCGAAGTCCTCGATCGCGGTGCGCCGGACGCTCATGCGCCCCGACGCGATCTCGGCGGCCGAGGCGGCCTCCGCCTGCGCGATCGCCTTGGCGGACCGGTCGATCGCCAGTACATGGCCGGTGCCGAGCCGAGCCGCGACGGCCCGCGCGGCGGCACCCGGGCCGCAGCCGATCTCCAGGACGCGCATGTCCGGCGTGAGCGGCAGCGCGCCCACGATCTCGGCGAGCCGGGGCGAGAGCGTCATGGGCCGACGATAGGACATCTCCCCACCGGATCTTTCCTCGACCATGGTTGACATGTGACCTTTTGGTCACCTATCTTGCAGGTGTGGACGACGACGATCTGGCGTTCAAGTCGCTGGCGGACCCGACCCGCCGGTTCCTGCTCGACCTGCTGTTCGCCCGGGACGGGCGGACGCTCGGCGAACTGGAGTCGGAGGTGGAGATGACGCGGTTCGGGGTCGCCAAGCACCTGCGCGTGCTGGAGGACGCCGGACTGGTGATCACCCGCCGTTCGGGCCGGGAGAAGCTGCACTTCCTCAACCCCGTGCCGATCCGGCTGATCCACGACCGGTGGATCGGCAAGTACACCGAGCAGCCCGTCGCGGCGCTCGCCGACCTCAAGAGAGAACTGGAGTCCGACATGACGACGACCGAGACCGGTGGCGACAGGACCGTCCAGGTGTACCGGGTGTACATCAAGGCGACGCCCCAGGCCATCTGGGACGCCATCACCACGCCGGAGTGGACGGTGAAGTTCGGCTACCAGGCGCCGGTGGAGTACGACCTGCGCCCCGGCGGAGCCTTCCGCGGGCTCGCCAGCGACGTGATGAAGGAGCACGGCGCCCCGGACGTGGTGCTCGACGGCGAGGTCATCGAAACGGACCCGCCGCGCAGGCTCGTCCAGACGTGGCGCGCGCTGTTCCTCGGCGAGCCGCACACGCGGCTCACCTATGAGATCGAGGACGACGGCGCCGGCGTCTCACGGCTGACCGTCACCCACGACGTGACCGGCGCACCGCAGACGGCGGCGCAGGGCGCGGGCGAGATCCCCGAGGCCGGCGGCGGCTGGAGCCAGACGCTGAGCGACCTGAAGACCCTGCTGGAGACCGGCGAGCCCCTCTTCGCCTGATCGTCTCCGTCCCCCGTCCCCCCTGTCCTGCCCCGAAAGGCGGCGGCCGGGACCCGTCCGGCGCCCCGCCGCCGCCCCCGAAAAGGAGTCATCATGCTCACCGCACCCACCGCCGCCGGCCGCTCCCGTTCCCACACATCGCCCGCCTCCGCCCGCGCGCTGCTCGCCGGCGGAGTCGCCGCCGGGCCGCTGTTCGTGCTGCTGATCGTCGCGCAGGCCCTCACCCGCGACGGCCATGACGCCGCGCGCCATCCGCTCAGCATGCTCGCGCTCGGCGAGCACGGGTGGATCCAGACCGCGAACTTCCTGGTCTGCGGCGTCCTCGTCGCGGCGTCCGCCGCCGGGCTGCGCCGCGTCCTGGAACCGGGCACGATGGGCCGCACCTGGGGCACCGCCCTCATCGCCGTCTACGGCGCGAGCCTGGTGTGGGCCGGTGTGTTCCGCACCGACCCGGCCGACGGCTTCCCGGCCGGTACGCCCGGCGGTGCCGCCGAGGTCACCTGGCACGGCATGCTGCACAACCTCGCCCCGGTCGGGATGGGCCTCGCGCTGAGCGCGGCGTGCGTGGTGTTCGCCCGCCGGTTCCTCCGCGAGGGACGGCCCGGCTGGACGATCTACAGCGCCGCCGCACCGTCCGCGTACTTCGTGCTGGGGTTCGCCGCGTTCCCCGCGGGCGACTTCCGGCTGATGCTCGCCGGAGGCGCCGCCATCTGGACGTGGGCCGCCGTCCTGTCGCTGAAGTTCCTGCGCGAATCCGCCGGCCGCACCTGAACCGCCCGGAGGCGGTCTCGTTCCACGCGGGAGCGGGGCCGCCTCCGGCCATTTCCGCCTCCGCGCATTGACCGCATCCAATACCAGGCGGAATCTGAACTCATGTTCAGAACAAGTGTTCAGATGGATCGTCCACGGAGAGCGGCGCGTTTCCCGGCGTCGTGCGAGGTGGCCGTGCTCGGCGGCGGGCTCGCCGGGATGGCGACGGCGGCCCGGCTGCAGGCGGCGGGAGTGTCCACGCTCGTGATCGAGGCGCACGGCCACGTGGGCGGCTGCGCCGGCTACTACCGGCGGCGGGGCTTCTCCTTCGACGTGGGCGCGACGACGATGGTCGACTTCGAACCCGGCGGCGTCGGCGCGGAACTCCTCGACAGCGTCGGGATGGACCCGGTCCCCGGCGAGGCACTGCCCGGCTACGTCGGCTGGCTGCCCGACCGCAAGGTCACCCTCCACCGCGACACCCGCGCCTGGCACCGCGAAAGGCTATACGCGCTGGGCGACAGCCCCCGGCACCGCGCGTTCTGGGCACAGCTCGACCGCCTCGCGCACGTGTTCTGGAACGCGAGCCGCGCCGGCGTGCGGCTGCCGATCCGGCGTCCCGCGGACGCGATGCACAACCTGCGGGCCCTCGGGCCGCGCGGCCTCCCGCTCACCCGCCACCTCAACACCACCCTCGGGGACGTCCTCGTCCGGCACCGCCTCCGCGGCGACGCACCGCTCGTCGGGCTGCTGTCGATGCTGGTGGAGGACACCGTGCACAGCACCGTCGACCGCGCCCCGCTCATCAACGCCGCCCTCGGCGTCACCATCCGCGGCGCCGGACTCACCCGCGCGGACGGCGGCATGCGCGGGTTCTGGCGGCGTTTCCTCGCGCACTACCGCGGAATCGGCGGGCAGTTGCACGTCGGCTGCCACGCCGAGCGGGTCACCGGGCGGGCCGGGGCGTTCGCCGTCCACACGGGGCGGGGCGTCGTCCATGCCCGGCAGGTGGTGAGCGCGTTGCCGGCCGCCACGACCGCACGCGTCGTCCCCGACCTCTCACGCCCGCTCAAGCCCTACCTGGACCGGGACGAGCACGACATGGGCGGCGCGATCGTCGTGTTCCTCGGCGTGCCGGACGGCGAGGTCGACGGCCAGGAGTTCACCCACCACCAGCTGCTGCACGACTACGAACGGCCGCTCGGCGACGGCAACAACATGTTCGTCTCGGTGTCCGCGCGGGGCGACACCGAAAGCGCACCGCCGGGCGAACGCGCCGTGATGATCTCCACGCACACCCGGCTCGCGGAGTGGCGGGGACTGCCGGACGCCGACTACGAGGCCCGCAAGCACGCGATCGGGGAGCGTCTCGTCGGCCTGGCCCGCCGCGTCCACCCCGCCCTCGGCGAACACGCACGCGTCTGGGAGGTGGGGACCCCGCGCTCGTACGAACGTTTCGCGTTCCGGCCGGGCGGCGCTGTCGGCGGCGCCCATCAGTCGCCCGGCAACGCCAACCAGAACGCCGTCCCCCATTCGCTGGGCGTGCCCGGCCTGTGGCTCGTCGGCGACTCCACCTGGCCCGGCCTCGGCACCGTCGCGTGCGCGCTCGGCAGCAGGATCGTCGCGGACGAAGCGCTCAAATCCGCGCGCCGGACGGCGGTGGCGCGATGACGGTGCCCAAGCTGTCGGAACTCGGCCCCGACCTGCTCGTCACCACCCGCCCACGGCGCATCCTCACCCTCTCGCTCCCCTACGCGGGGATCGCCCTGTTCACCGCCGCATGGGTCGCGGGATGGCGATGGCTGACGCCGCTGATCGCCTTCGGAATCTTCGTCGCGGTGGTGACGGCGACGCACGACGTCGTCCACCGGTCCCTCGGTCTCGGCAAGCGGGCGACGGAATGGGCCCTGTTCCTGCTGGGCACCGTGCTGCTGGAAAGCGGCCACGCCTACCGCGCGACGCACCTGCAGCATCATCGGACGTTCCCCAGCGACGAAGACCCCGAGGGATATCCGGCGAACCTGTCCGCGTTCGGCGCGATCCTCTACGGGCCGGTCTTCCTCATCCGCCTCTGGTGGTGGGCGTACCGGCGCGGCCCGGCCGGTCAGCGGGCATGGCTGCTGGCGGAGGCGGCGCTGCCCTTCGCGGTGATCGGCGGCGGCGTCCTGTTCTCGCGGGGCGTCCTCGTGTACGCCCTCATGATGATCGTGGGAAGCTGGGTCTACCCGCTGCTGACCGTCCACCTGCCGCACCGGCACTACGGGGACACGCCGCTCACGCAGACCCACACCCTGCGCGGCCGGGTCGTCCCCGCACTGTTCCTGGAGTTGACGTACCACTTGGAGCATCATCTGTACCCGCAGGTGCCGAGCCACCATCTGGCGCGGCTCGCACGGCGGCTGGACCCCGTCCTCGCCGACGCCGGTGTGAAACCGTGGAAAGTGATCTGAGCGGATGGCGCCACGCGCGGAGGCCAGGAAACGTCTCCTCGAAGCGACCATCCGGACGCTGGCGGTCGAGGGATACGGCGGGACGACGGCACGTTCGATCGCCAGGACGGGCGGCTTCGCACCGGGCGTCATCTACTACCACTTCGAGGACCTGGAGGCGCTGCTCGTCGCGGCGCTCCGCCACACGAGCCAGGCCCGGATGGCGCGCTACGAGGAGGCGCTCGGCTCCTGCACGGACGCCACCGGACTGCTCTCCAGGCTCCGCGAACTGTACGCCGAGGACATGACCGATCAAGGGCACATCGACGCGGTCCAGGAACTCTTCACCGCCTCGGCCACCTCGCCCCTGCTGCGGGAGGAACTGCTCGCCCACGTCGACTCATGGTCCCGATTCGCCGCCGCCGCGGTGGAGCGTCTCGTCGACGGAACGGCGCTGGAACATCTCGTCCCGTCCCGTGACCTCGGCATGATCGCGGTCGCGATGTTCCTCGGCATCCAGACCCTCACCCACCTGGACGGCGACCGCGCTCGCATCGAATCGCTCTTCAGCACCGCCGAACCCGCCGCGATCCTCTGGGACACCTTCGCCGGCGCCCGCAATTCCTCCCCCGAGAAATGAGGAAGGCCCCGCCGGTGACGGCGGGGCCTTCCTGCAATATGAGTCCGGCGGCGTCCTACTCTCCCACACAGTCTCCCGTGCAGTACCATCGGCGCTGAAGGGCTTAACTTCCGGGTTCGGGATGGGACC